>DASVGG010000076.1:0-1044 GCA_036379655.1 Pyrinomonadaceae bacterium | reverse complement strand
GTCGGATTCGAGCTTGAGGTCTTCGGTGCGCGAGTTGTCGCAGCGGCGCAGGTGGTCAATCGCCGCGTTGTGCGCGATGCGGTAAATCCAGGTGGAGAACTTGTACTCGGGGCGGTAGCGCGCGAGCGAGCCGTAGACGCGGATGAAGACCTCCTGCGTCAAGTCGAGCGCCGCGTCGTAGTCGCCGACCATGCGGTAGACGTAGGCCACGATGGGTCGCTGGTAGCGGCGCACCAACTCCTCGAAGCCGTCTTCGCGGCCGGCGAGTGCGCGCACGACCAACTCGGTATCGGCGAGGGGCGTGTTCGTCGGGGAAACTGCGTGTACGATCATGACGCCAAAGTTTTACGCGCCGAGCGGCCGGGAAGTTTCAGCGCCGGGATTGCATCAACGGAGCTTGGAGGGCGAGGCGGCCGTGGGCGTCGCCGTCGCAGGGACGGGCTGGGCGGACGAGAGTTCGAGCGCCTTGCGGATGCCCGCGCGACTCATCTCGGGGACGCGCGGGTTGTAGCCGCGCACGTGCAGCACGACGTGGCCGTCCGCCGCCACGACGAAGGTCTGCGGGATGGCGAAGCGGCCCGGGCGCTGCGGCTGCGACGCGTTCCACGCGACGAGCCTCATGACCGTCTCCTTGTCTATCCAGCCGATGCGATAACTCATCCGCATCTCGTCAACGAAGCCGCCGACCTTCTCGGACTCCTCCTCGGGGTCTTCGGCCGTCAGCCCGACGAACTCGACGCCGCGCGCGCGGTAGTCCTCGTAGACCCTGTTGAGCCCCGGAATCTCCATCCGGCACGGCCCGCACCAGGTGGCCCAGAGGTTGACGACGTAGACGCGACCGCGGAAGTCCGACAGGCGGAACGCGCGCCCCGTAAGGTCGCGCAGCTCGCGCCCCGTGACTTCGTCGGGCAGGGGCTTCGGGGTATCGCCCTGAACGCCTGACTTATCTACGACCTCGACCTTGATGGCCGGAGTGCTGGCAGGCATGGATGTCTGAACTGGCGTGAGCGTCTGCGCCATCGCCGCCGACGACAGGAAGAAGGC
>DASVGG010000075.1:0-90429 GCA_036379655.1 Pyrinomonadaceae bacterium | reverse complement strand
ACCCGCGCCGCCGTTATGCTATCTCCTACTGTCTACTGTCTTCTCTCCTCCACGTCCCGGACTTGCCGCCGGTCTTCTCTTCGAGGCGCACGTCGGTGATGGTCATGCCCTTCTCGACGGCCTTGCACATGTCGTAGACGGTGAGCGCGGCGACCGCGACGGCCGTGAGCGCCTCCATCTCGACACCGGTCTGCGCCGTGGTCGAGGCTTCGGCCTCAAGGTAGACGCCGTCGTCGCGCAACTCGGCGCGCACGTCCGCGTGCGTGAGCGGGAGCGGGTGGCAGAGCGGGATGAGGTCGGCCGTCCGCTTCGCGGCCATGATGCCGGCGATGCGCGCCGCCTCCAGCGGGTCGCCCTTCGGCGTCCGCCCCGCGCGCAACGCCGCGACCGTCTCGGCCGACATCAACACGCGCGCCGAAGCCACCGCCCGCCGCGCCGTCCGCGCCTTGCCGCCCGTGTCCACCATCGCCACGCGCCCTTCGGCGTCAACGTGTGAAAGTTCGCTCATAAGTGACTATTTAACCACAAAGGACACAAAGGTATTCACGAAGGGCACAGAGGAGAAATCTTTAGTTAATCACCCTTTTGATGCCGTCCCTCATGCGCGCGACTTTGAAGTTGAGGAGGAGGCCGAGCTTACAGTGCGAGAGCCTTAGATACGTAAGAACCTGAGCCAAATGGACCTCGTTAAGTGCTTCGACCGATTTTACCTCCACGATGAGCTTGCCGCCGACCATGAGGTCAACTCTGTAGCCACAGTCCATCCTGACGGCCTCGTATACCAAAGGCATGGGCTTCTGCTTTTCAACGTGGACACCCTGCTTCACGATTTCATAGAACAAACACTCCTCATAAGCGGATTCGAGCAGCCCCGGCCCCAGCGCGCTGTGAACTTTCATCGCGCACCCAATCACCAGATTTGACAGCTCATTCTCTGTCAACCTTCGTGACCTTTGTGAATTCCTTTGTGTCCTCTGTGGTTAAGCATGTGCCGGAAACAATGCTCTCACCTTCGTAAATGTCGGTCGAAGAAGTCCGAGGCGGCCGCGTAGGCGCGGAGCCAGTGGCGGTGGAGGAGGAAGTGCGGCAGAAAGAGCTGTCCGTGGACCTGCACGCCGTCCTCCGCTTTAAAGATGACCTGTTGCGGCACGACGAGTTTTGAAGATGGGAAGTCGCGCGGCAGCGCCGCTTGCGCGAGCATGCGGCCGGGGCCGCCCGCGAGCGGCATCGCGTAAGGCATCGCGGGGCCGCGCGCGTCCGAACCGAAGTAGACGAGGGTGTTGCTGTCGCCCGTCACCACGGGGCTCCACTCCATGCTCTCACCGGCCGTGAGCGCGCGCGGGGCTCCCCCGCCGTGTTGACGAACCAGAGGTGGCGCCGGTCTATGTCGCCGCAGTTGGAAGAGAAGACGACGGTGCGCCGGTCGTTGGTGTAAGTGACGTGTTCGACCTCGCACTCGCCGGGCGTGAGCAACTCCGCGCGTCCACCCGTCGAAGGAACAGAGTAGAGGTGCCGCCATCCGTCCTGCTCCGAGATGAAGACGAGACGGCCGTCAGCACCCCACTGAAGAATCTCCACGCCGGCCGGCGGCGCCGAGTCGTTCGCGCCGCGCCCGCTGCGCCAGACCTCGCGCGCTTCACCACCTGGATAGTCCGCGACCATGACGGCCCAGGGGTCGGGCTCGTCGCCGAGGAAGACCGAGGGCTGTCCCGCGTTCGTCGGACGGCGCACGAAGGCGAGCCGCCGCCCGTCGGGCGACCAGCGCGGGTTCGAGTCGCGGTCAACCGTGGGCGAGACGAAGTTGACCGTCTTGCCGACGGTGTCGTAGACGCCGACGAAGCTGTGCGTGCCGCGCGCGCTGACGAAAGCGACGAGCCGTCCGTCCGGCGACCACTGCGGCGCGCCGTTCGAGCCGCGCGCCTGAAAGAGCCTGCGCGCCTCGCCGCCCGCGACGCCGAGCGTGTTCACCCAGAGTTGCCCCTCGTCCGAGAAGATGACCTGCGGCCCCACGGGCGAAGGCATGGGGCTGTCGCCCGCGCCGAGCACGCGCACCTGACCCGTCGTCCAGTTGACGGCCAACACCTGCTGCTTCACGCCCGCCGGGTCGCTCGTCGGGTTCGGCAACTCGCCCGAGCGGTTGCGCCCGCCGCCGCGCACGAAGACGACCCAGTTGCCGTCCGCGCTGAATGCCAACTCGCTCAACTCCTGTCCGTCGTCCCTGTCGTAGCGCGTGAGTTGCCGCGCATGGAACTGCGGCCCCTCCGCGACCCAGACGTTGCGCCGTCCCCCCGCGTCGAACGTCCAAGCGACGCGCGCCCCACGCCGCGACGCGACGAGATCGGCGGGGAACGGCGAACTCAGAACCTGTTCGAGCGTGAACCCCTGCCCCGCGCACGGCAGCGCACAGGCCGCGAGCAACAGCATGCTTGCGAACGAGAGACGTAGAGTTTTCATCTTCAACCCTTCGGCGACGAAGAGATTCGGAGAGCTTGGACTTCAGGCGGCGGCGAGATTGTAGAGGAGTCCCGATGTGCGCGCCAGAGTTTTATAAGGACCTTAACCCGGGAGCCGGACGACGTTGACCGTGCTTCCCGCCTCGACGGCTCTCACGCCCACGGGCACGATGACGAGCGCCTCGGCGCGCGCGAAGGCGACGAAGTCGGAGGAGCCGCCCCACTTCAAAGGCTCGGCGAGCAAACGCCCATCCGCGTCGGTCGAGAGCGCGGCCGGCAGGTAGCTCGCGCGCTCGGCCGCGCCGCGTGCGGGACGCGAGAGGACGGCGGTCTCTTCAAAAGGCTCGGGCCGGCGCGCGCCCTGCATCACGCGCAGCGCCGTCCGCGCGAAGAGGTTGAAGGTGACGCTGACGGAGACCGGATTGCCGGGCAGCCCGAAGACGAGGGCGCCGCCGGGCAGGCGCGCGAAGACGGTCGGCTTGCCGGGCCTGAGCGCGACGCGCTCGAAGAAGACCTCCGCGCCGAGCGCGTGGAGCGCCGCCTTCGTGAAGTCGTAACGACCCATCGACACGCCGCCCGACAGCACGAGCAGGTCGGAACGCGCCGCCGCTTTCTCTATCTCTTCGCGCAGAAGTTCGGGGTCGTCGCCCGCGAACGGCAGACGCTCAACCTCCGCGCCGGCCAGCCGCGCGTAGGCCGCGAGCGAGTAGCTGTTCGAGTCGCGTATCTGGTCCTCGCCCGGCCTCTCTTCAACTTGAACCAGCTCGGTCCCCGTCGCCAGCACCGCCACGCGCGGACGCCCGCGCACGGGCACCAACGCGTAGCCGAAGGAGGCGAGCACGGCCATGCGCGCCGCGCTTATCTCCTCGCCCGCTTCGAGCACGCGCTCGCCGCTGCTGATCTCGCTCGCGCGCGGGACGTAGAACTGCCCCGGCTCGGTCGCGCGTTCGATGACGACGAAGTCGCCGCCCTCCTCCTCGCTCGTCACCTCGACCTGCTGCACGGAGTCCGCGCCCGTGGGCAGAGGCGCGCCCGTCATGATGCGCACGGCCTCGCCCGCGCGGAGCGCCCCGCGCCATCCGCTCCCCGCCGCCGCCTCGCCCACGACGCGCAGCCGCGCGGGCGTCGCGCGCAAGTCCTCCGCGCGCACCGCGTACCCGTCCATCTGCGCGCGGTCGAACGGCGGCAGGTCGGTGTCCGCGAACACGTCCTCCGCCAGCACGCGCCCCAACGCCTCGCCCAAGCGTACGCGCTCCAACGCCAGCGTCTCAGTCTTCCCGACGATGATGCTGAGAGCTTCAGTGACAGGAATCATTTCTTTGGAGCTTCTTTCCTGAATCCGTCGAAGAGGAGGCCGCCGAAGGGTTCGAGCAGTTCTTCGACGAGGGCGATTGCGGGGCCGGGGCGCTTCTCCGTGAAGAGCGCGTCGAAGGCGCGCAGGAACCTCTCTGCGAAGTCCGCGTCGGCCGCGCGCAGGCGGCGCGGGATGGTCTTGCTGTGCGCCGACCACATCCCGCGCACGCGGAAGTAGAACTCGGCCGCGTCCTGATAGAGCCACGCGCCCGTCGCCACCAACTCTTCGCCCGAACGCGGGTGGCGCATGTCGTCCACCCAATCGGTCAGACGGTAACGCCGCAACGTCAACTCCTCCTCGTCCCAACGCGGCGGCCCTGCCTCCAACAACTCCCGCGCGCTCCGCTTCAGGCGCGCCGAGAACTCGCTCGCCTCCGGCACCTCCGACCCCTCCCACACCATGCTCATCAGCGCGGGCACCCCGCGCCGCCGGTCCGTCTCGAAGAACTCCACGAGCGTCTCCGCGTCGTGCACGAACGCCTCCACCGGCCAACCCCCGTACACGAAAGCCTCGCGATAAGCGTTCGGCAAACGCTCGTAAACGACCACGATATCGAGGTCCGACGCCGGCGTCGCCTCCCCACGCATCACCGACCCACCCAGGAAGAGCACCCGCGCCCCCGCATACCTCTCCCTGAAGATTCCGTGCGCGGTCTCTTCGGGAGAAAGTCTGGGCGTGTCCATAGACATGAAAGTATTACCGACCTGTCAGCTTATCAAGAGCCGACCCGATTTCTTCCAACACCTCTTTCGAGACGGAGCCGAGGCGGTCGGCGATGTGGCGGCGGTCTACTGCGGTGAGTTGAAAGACTAAGGCGACGGACGGGCGTCGCAGTCCGTTCTGAGAGTCGGCCTCGACCAGTACGGTGCCGTTGAAGCGCAGCGCGTCGAGTTGTGAGGTCAGTGGTACGACAAGAGTGGTGGGTAAGTCGGTAACGCTCTGCACGATGACGGCTGGGCGGCGGCCGGCTTGCGCGTGCCCGCCGCGGGCCGGCATCTCAACCCAGCGTACCTCGCCGACAGTCACGCCTTTCAGTCCTCGTAAGGAAACAGCGCAAGGCTCTCGGCGGCGAGCGTTTGCCAGTCTTCCAGTTCCGATCGCAGCTCTTCCGTCATCGGCCCCGACGTGATCGGTACGAGCAGGATACCGCTGCGGGTTTCGATGATGCGGAGGGGCGTGTCTTCCGCCAGACCGTAGTGGTCCCTGACTGCCTCGGGCAGGGTTATCTTGCCCCCATCTTCGACGATTAGAGTCTCTGGCGCCGACATGGGCCGATTCTATCACAGAGGCGCCGGGAGCCCTGAAAACACGAAAGGCTGCTCGGGTGAGCAGCCTTTTTCGTGACCGTTTGCGCGGTGGTGGTTAATGGCGGAGCCGACGGGACTCGAACCCGCGACCTCCGACGTGACAGGCCGGCGTTCTAACCAACTGAACTACGACTCCGCAAGAACCTTAAATTTTCAAGGTCGGCGCGTATGTGGTAGGCACGGAGGGATTCGAACCCCCAACCTCCACCTTGTAAGGGTGGCCGTCTACCGTTGACATACGTGCCTGAAAAGAACCGCCTTAACCGGGATTAAATTTAAGAGAAGAGCGCCCGTCTGTCAAGCGCCCACGCCGCGCGAAATCCTCCCGCGCACTTCACACCGTAGTAGTCGGTGTGCTATCTCCACTCCGCCGTCCCAAACAATGTGAAGGAGACCTTTGAGATGACTCGCAGACTCTTCCCCGCAGTCTTGCTGTTGACGACGTTGCTCTTACCCTCGACCGGCGCGCAGACGCCACCGGCGGACGCCGCGCCCGCGCGCATCATCGGCGAGGTCTTCGCCGGGGGGCGGCAGTTGGAGTACGTCAGCGTGCTGTGCGACCGCATCGGCAGCCGCCTGACGGGCTCGGCCGGCTCGCGCCGCGCGGAGGAGTGGGCCGAGGGTGAGATGAAGCGGCTCGGGCTCTCGAACGTGAAGCGCGAGCCGTACACCTTGGCCGCGTCGTGGGAGCGCGGCCCGGCCAACGCTTCTCTTCTGTCGGAGTCGGGCCCGAGACCGCTGGCCGTCTCCTCTTACACTTGGACGCCGGGCACCGACGGCGCGGTCGAGGGCGAGTTGGTTGACGTGGGCGCGGGGCGGCCCGAGGACGTTGCGCGCGTGCGCGCGAATGTGAAGGGGCGCGTCGCGCTCGTCGTGCCGGAGGGCGCGGACCTCGGCGCGGTCATCTACAACTTCTACCGCGCGCCGGGGCTCGTGCGTGAGTTGAAGGAGGCGGGCGCGCTCGCCGTCCTCGTCGCGGCCGACAAGCCGCACACGATGCAGTACACGGCGCCCGTCGAGTTCACCGCGACCGGAAGGTTGGCCGCGCTGCCGACCCTTTCGCTCGCGCGCGAGGACGTGGGGCTGCTGCGCCGTCTCTTCTCGCAAAACCAGACGCCGCGCGTGCGGCTCGACGTGCGCAACAAGGTCGGGCCGGCGTTCGAGGCGACGAACGTCGTCGGCGAGATAGCGGGCACGGACCTCGCGCGGGAGTTGGTCGTCGTCGGCGCGCACCTCGACTCGAACGACCTCGGCCCCGGCGCGCTCGACAACGCGGCGGGCTCGGCGGCCGTGCTCGAAGCGGCGCGCGCCGTCAGGGCTTTGGGTCTGAAGCCGCGACGCACGCTCCGTTTCATCCTCTTCACCGGCGAGGAGGAGGGCATGGTCGGCTCCATCGCCTACGTCGAGCGCCACCGCGCGGAGATGGACCGGACCATCGCGGCGCTCGTGATGGACATCGGCGCGGGGCGCCCCACGGGGTGGTTCTCGATGGGACGCACGGACCTCGACGCCGGTATCCGCGAGTTGTCAAAACCCCTCGCGCAGTTCGGCGACTTCGCCATCGAGCACGCGGCCTTCGCCGCCACCGACAACGCGCCCTTCATGGCCGAGGGCGTGCCCAACCTCGTCCTCATACAGGACGAGACGCCCTACTTCCCCGTCCACCACACCATCGCCGACACGCCCGACAAGATCGACCCGCGCGACTTCGCCTCGTCGGTCGCGACGCTCGCCGCCACCGCCTACCAGATCGCCGACCGCCCCCAACGCTTCGGCCGCCGCCTCAACACCGAAGAGGTCAAACGCATGGCCGACGAGACCAAGGTCGGCGAGCAGTGGCGCGCCGCCGGTATCTGGAAATAAGGGTCAGGGGTAAAGGTGAAGGGGGAAGGGACGCGGATTGCATTCCCTTCCCCCTTCACCTTTACCCCTGACCCTTTCACAACAGCCAGACGGGCAACTCGTCCGCGTTCGCGGAACTCTCATCGGTGGGCGGCGTTTGAGACGGGGCGTGGTTGTCGGAAGGCCGGGGCTTTTCTTCGTTTTCAGATGTCGGGGGCGGCCCTTCTTCGCCGTGGCGGCGAGAGATGGGCGAGATGATGAGTTCGTCAACCTGTCCGTCGAGTCTCCCGATGACCGGCATCGTTCGTCCTTTCCGTCCACGGCCGTTTGCGGCTATATTCTACGTCGAAAGTTCTACACGCGAGAGTTTAAGACCGTGCCGAAGTCCCCTGCAAGTTTGAAGACGCTCGCACTCGCGGCCCTGCCCGCGCTGCTCGCGCTCCTTTCGTTGACCGCGCCGGCCGGCCGCGCGCAGATGCGGGAGGAGGCGCACCAGCGCCCGCGCCGCGTCGCGCCCACGCCGACCCCCGGCCCGCAGAGCCCCGCCCCGTCGAAGGGCTCGACGCAGAAGTCCGCCTCGGGCGAGGAGGTTGACGAGGACGACGTTGTTCGTATCGAGACGCAACTCGTCTCGGTCCCGGCCGTCGTCACGGATCGCGCGGGGCGGCCGTTGACGGGGCTCAAGGCAGCGGACTTCCAGATTTTCGAGGACGGGCGGCCGCAGAAGATCGCCAACTTCTCGACGACCGAAGCGCCCTTCGAGGTCGCGCTGCTGCTCGACACTTCGGGCTCGACGCGCGAGGACGTGGGGCTCATCCGCGCCGCCGCCCGCGCCTTCGTCGAGGCGCTCAGGCCCGGCGACCGCGTCGCCATCCTCTCCTTCAACACGAAGAAGGAGGGCAGCGACTCGCTCGCCACCGTCGAGCTGAAGGCGCCGCTGACCGACGACCGGGAGCTTCTGCAAGACGCGGTCGAGTCGGTCGGCGCGTCGAACGGCACGCCCTTCTACGACAGCCTCGCGAAGGTCGCGCGCGACGTGTTCCGCGAACGCCCGACCGAGCAGACGCGCGGCCGGCGCGCGCTCGTCGCGCTCACGGACGGCGTTGACTCGACGAGCGAGTCCGACTTCGAGGAGGTGCGCGAGCAGCTCAAACGCTCGGGCGTCGTCTCCTACTTCGTGATGGTCAACACGGAGGACTACGTCGAAGACCGCTTGATGCAGGACTGCGAGGACGGCGGCGCGTTGCGTTTGTCGAACACGCAACTGCGGCGCTACCAGCGCGTCATCGCGCCCGGCGCGGCGGCCGAAGACTTCTCGAACTTCTGCCGCATGGGGCAGTTCGAGCGCATGCACGCCAGCCGCACGCTCTACCAGATGGCGCGCCGCGAGATGGCGAGCCTCGCGCGCGAGTCGGGCGGCAAGACCTTCCCCGCCGCCGACCTCCGCGACGCGCGCCGCGCCTTCCGCCAGGTGGCCGAAGACATCGGCACGCAGTACAGCCTCGGCTACTACTCGACCAACACCGCGCGCGACGGCTCCTTCCGCAAGATCAACGTCCAGGTCCGCACCGTCAAAGACGCGCAGGTGCGCGCCCGCGAAGGCTACCAGGCGCCGCGAAGTTGAACTGAGAATTTGAAATTTCAAATCTGAAATTTCAAATCAAGACTTTATTACCCTCAAGAAGGATGAAGATTAATGACTGATGAGAGACGCGCTTTTGAACGCGTCACGCTGATCGTGCTCGACAGTTTGGGCATGGGCGAGATGCCGGACGCGGCCGAGTGGGGCGACGCGGGGGCCGACACGCTGGGGCACATCTGCGAGTCGCGGCAGGTGAATCTGCCGAACCTGCGCGGGTGGGGTTTAGGGAACGTGCGGCCTCTGAGCGGCGTCGCGCCGGTCGAGAGTCCGCGCGGCTCGTACGGTCGTTGCGCGCTGCGCTCGAACGGGAAGGATACGACGACGGGCCATTGGGAGATGGCCGGCATCATCCTTGAAAAAGCTTTCCCGACTTATCCGAACGGCTTCCCGCCGGATGTCGTCGAGCGATTCGTGAAGGATGCGCGCGTGCCCGGCATCCTCGGCAACTACCCCGCGTCGGGGACCGAAATTATTAAAGATTTGGGAGAGGAGCACGTCGAGACGGGTAAGCCCATCGTCTACACCTCGGCCGATTCCGTCTTCCAGATCGCCGCGCACGAGGAGGTCATCCCCGTCGAGCGCCTCTATGAAATCTGCGAGGCGGCGCGCAACATTCTGCGTGGCGAGCACGAAGTGGGTCGGGTCATCGCGCGCCCCTTCGTCGGCGAGCCCGGCACCTTCAAACGCACGGAGAATCGTCACGACTACGCCGTGCCGCCGCCGCGCGACATGCTTCTGCCGACGCTCTCGGGCGCGGGGCTCGACGTGGTCGCGGTCGGCAAAATCTCCTCCATCTACGACGCGGCCGGGGTCACGCAGGAGTTGCCGGGGAAGAACAACGACCAGTCCATCGACCAGACCATCGAGGCTTTGCGGGGCGAGACGCGCGGGCTCATCTTCTCGAACCTCGTTGACTTCGACATGCTCTACGGCCACCGCCGCGACGTTGAAGGCTACGCGCGCGCGCTCGAACACTTCGACACGCGCCTGCCCGAAATCGAAGGCGCGATGCGCGACACCGACCTCCTCATCATCACCGCCGACCACGGCAACGACCCGACCTATCGCGGCACGGACCACACGCGCGAGTACGCCCCGCTCCTCGTCTACGGCCCCACGGCGCGCGCCGGGGTGGACTTCGGCGACCGCGCCTCCCTCGCCGACATCGGCCAGACCATCGCCGAAAACTTCGGGCTGCGTTTGAAGGCCGGCGAGAGCTTCCTGCAACACATCGCCGGCTGAGAATTAACCACGGAGACAGAGAGACACGGCCTGTTGAGTTATCTTCAACAGGCCGTGTCTCCGTGGTTAAACTATTCCGACTTATTAAACGCCGAGGCGGAAGTCGAGCCAGTAGTCTCCCGCGACGGAGAGGCGCGTGGCGGCGTCGCGCGGCGCGGGCAAGGGTTGAAGTGAAGCCTTCTTGCCCGCGTTCTGTTGGAGGCTGCGGTAGACGGTCTCGATCCACTGCTGCGTGTTGACGAAGCCGGTGCCCCACGCCTTCCACTTGTCGGGAAGCCCCTCGGCCTTGGCCTGTTCGAGCGTGCGCCCGGGGCGCAGGCGCGTGCGGATGAGTTCCGTCGTCTCGGCGAGCATCGAGTGGTAGGCGCGCAGGTCTTCGATGGTCGAGAGAGGGCCGTGGCCGGGAATAATTTTGACGCCGGCCGGCGCTTTGGCGATGACCTCCGCGACGTTGCGCGTGAGCCCCTCGACGCTGCCGCCGTTGTCGATGTCGATGAAGGGGAAGCGGCCGGCGAAGAAGTGGTCGCCCATGTGGATGACGTTCGAGCCCGTGAAGAAGATGATGCTGTCGCCGTCGGTGTGTCCGGCCGGGAAGTGTATGACGCGAATCTCCTCGCCGTTGAAGTGGATGGAGACGGCCGTCTCGTACGTCACGACGGGCAAGCCCTCCTTGGGGAGCGCCTTGTAGGTCTCGCCGAGCACGACCACGTCCGACGAGAGTTTCCGGCGCACGTTGGCGTGCGCGACGATGAGCGCCTCGCGGCCGAAGACGGGATTGGCGTGCGTGTGGTCGAAGTGGAAGTGCGTGTTGAGGACGAAGCGGAGCGGAGCGGAGCTCAAGGGTTTGAGCGCCGCGCGAATCTTGTCGGCGAGCGGCGAGAACTGGTCGTCCACGATGAGCACGCCGTCGGGGCCGGCGCTGACGCCGATGTTGCCGCCCACGCCGTAGAGCACGTAGACCGAGCCCGCCGCCTTCTCCGTCTTAATCTCGGTCTTGGCGAAGTCGATCTGTTGCGGGTCCGCGTGGCCGTGGTTAACGCCCCCGGTGCCGTGCGCGCGGACGTGCGCGGCGCAGAGCGAGAGTGCGAAGAGGATGCTTAGGGTCCTTCTCATGTGTCTCCTTCCGCGTGGCGCGCGGCGCTTCAGTCCTTGAGGCTGGGGTCTTTGATGACGGCGATGTAAGGGAGGTTGCGGTAGCGTTCGGCGTAGTCGAGGCCGTAGCCGACGACGAAGGCGTCCGGTATCTGGAAGCCGCAGTAGTCGATCTTCACGTCCTTCTCGCGCCGCTCATGCTTGTCGAGGAGCGCGGCCAGCCGGACGCTCTTCGCGCCGCGCTGGTGGAGGCTCCCGATGAGGAACGTGAGCGTCAGGCCCGTGTCCACGATGTCCTCGACGATGAGGATGTCGCGGCCGTCAACGGGAACGTCGAGGTCTTTGACGATGCGGACCTCGCCCGACGAGCGCATCGACGCGCCGTAACTTGAGATGGCCATGAACTCGACGCCGAGGCGGAGGTCGATGGCGCGCACGAGGTCGCTCATGAAGATGTAGGCGCCCTTGAGCACGCCGATGAGGAGCGGGGTCTGGCCGGCGTAGTCGCGCGCGATCTCGGCGCCCATCTCGGCGACGCGCGTCTGTATCTGCTCGGCGGTGAAGAGCGGCTCCAGGTTGGTGTTGCTGAACTCCGACGCTGCGACGGCGGATGAAGACAAGGTCGGCCTCCTCTGTGTTTAAGAAAATGTCCGCGGGCGGCGGCCGTGAACCTGTTTGCGCGCGGCCGCCGTGGTGCGACATACTATGCGCGCTCCACATCAGAGGTCAAATGGGAGAGCGTTCACGGTTCCTTTATGCCTGACGAACGGCCCACAGAGTCTACGCGCGACCGCGTGCGCGCGCTCGTGCGCGAGGTCCTGAACAACGCGGCGCCGGCCGAAGAGGAGAACGGCGCGGCCCAGTCTTCCGTTGAACCCGCGCCGCGCACGGAGACCGCCGGCCCGCCGCTCGCGCGCGTCGTCAACGTCGCGCCGGTCGCGGCGGAGAAGCAGGCCGAAGCCCAGAAGGACTACGACCGCGACGAGTCGTCCAAGAGCGTCATCACCGAGGACGACGTGCGCGGACTGCCCGAGGGCGCGCGGCTGCGCGTTGCTGAATCCGCGCGCCTCACGCCGCTCGCCGCCGACATCGTCCGCGAGCGGCGCATCGAGTTGGTCCGTCGCGTCCCGCGACGCGGCTCGCGCGAAGAGAAGATCGTCGCCGTCGGCGCCGACCACGGCGGCTTCCCTTTGAAGGAGGAGTTGAAGAGCTTCCTCCTGGAACTCGGCCACCGCGTGCGCGACTTCGGGACAAACTCGACCGACGCGGTCGATTACCCGGACTTCGCGCACGCCGTCGCGCGCGCCGTCTCGGAGGGCGAAGCCGACCTCGGCATCGTCATCGACGGCGCGGGCGTCGGCTCCGCCATGACGGCCAACAAGGTGCCCGGCGTCCGCGCCGCCGCCTGCTACTCGGTCAAGGTCGCCGTCAACTCCCGCGAGCACAACGGCGCCAACGTCCTCACCCTGGGCAGCGGCACCATCACCCCCAACGAGATGCGCGACATCGTCCGCGCCTGGCTCTCCGCCGACCTCACCGAAGACCGCCACAAACGCCGCGTCGCCAAAATCGACGCCGTCGAGCGGCAGTACCGGTGCTAGAATTCAGGCCGCCGAAACGCCGGATGGGGAGCAGCGATGGGCAAATTTGAGAAGCTTCTGCTTCAGGTTCTGCGCGGCGCGGCGGACGCAAATATTCAGTTCGATGACATGCGCCAGTTGCTACTGCGCTTGGGCTTTGAGGAGCGTGTTCGCGGCAGTCATCACATGTTCAGGCGGCAGGGCGTGGAGGAGAAGATAAACTTGCAGCGCGACGGCGGAAAGGCCAAGCCGTATCAGGTGAAACAGGTTCGCGCGGTCATTCTCAAGTATAAGCTCGGAGGCGAGGGCTGATGCACAAGTACGAGATCATCATTTATTGGAGCAACGAAGACGACGCCTTCGTCGCAGAGGTTCCGGAACTGCCCGGCTGCGTCGCACATGGTGACTCACAGACCGCCGCCCTCGAAAATGCCAACGAAGCCATCAGACTGTGGATTGAAACGGCAGAAGAGTTTGGCGACCCCGTGCCGGAACCAAAAGGGCAACGCTTGATGCTTGCTTAGCTCCGGTACTAGTAAGGGTCGGGCAGCGATTTGCTTGAGCACAAGCGCGTCGGCAACCCCGTCGCGTCGTCGGAGGACGGGAAGGTCGTCATCATCCCGGCGGAGGAGATTGAGGTCGAGGAGGCGACGGCCGACTCGGACGAATTGCAGAAGGACTAGAGCGTCATGGCTTATTCGCAGAACGGTGATTTCGAGCGGTTGGTCGAGCAGATCACGGACGTGATCGTGGCGCGGCTGAACGGGGGCGCGGGCGAGGATGGGGCGTGCGGGTGCGGGAGCGCGTGCTTCAACCGGTGCCCGGAGCGCATGCAGCGTGTGTTGGACGCGGGCGCGGCGCGCATCGGCGTGATACTCGGCGACGCGGCGACGGCGAGGGATTGGGCGAGTCTGGTTGACCACACGCTGCTGAAGGCCGAGGCGAGCGAGGCCGACATCACGCGTCTGTGCGAGGAGGCGGCGCGCTACGGCTTCGCCAGCGTGTGCGTCAACCCTTCGTGGGTGAAGACCTCCGCGTGCGTGCTGCGCGGGTCGGGCGTGCCGGTCTGCACGGTGGTCGGGTTCCCCCTGGGCGCGACGCTCGCCGACGTGAAGGCGTACGAGACGCGGCGCGCGATCTTCGACGGCGCGCGCGAGATCGACATGGTCATCAACATCGGCGCCCTGAAGAGCGGCGACGACTGCGCCGTCGAATACGACATCCGCGCGGTCGTCGAGGCGGCGCACGAGTCGGGCGTGATCGTGAAGACCATCATCGAGACGGCGCTGCTCAGCGACGACGAGAAGGTGCGCGCCTGCCTCGCCGCGAAGCGCGCGGGCGCGGACTTCGTCAAGACCTCGACGGGCTTCGCCAAGTCGGGCGCGACCGTGGCGGACGTGGCGCTCATGCGCCGCACCGTGGGGCCGGACCTCGGCGTGAAGGCCGCGGGCGGGGTCAAAGGCATCGAGGACGCGCGCGCGATGGTCGAGGCCGGCGCGACGCGCATCGGCGCATCGGTCGGCGTCAAGATCGCGCAGGAGGCGTCGGGCATGAAGACGACCGCCTCGGCCGCCGCTTATTAAGAATTTGAGATTCCAAACGTCCTAACGGTTTGAAGTTCCAAACGTCAAATTTGAGATTGGTGCTGACCGCAATCCTTCTGTCGGTCGGCGCGTTCGTGCCCGCGACGCGGGCGCAGGTCGCCGCCGAGGATGAACACCTCATAGAGCGGCCGGAGGTCGTCGTCCGGCTCGGCGCCCTGGACAAGGAGGGGCGCCCCGTCGAGGGGCTCAAGCCCGAAGACCTGCGCGTCACGGTCGAGGGGGCGCCGCAGAACCTTCTCTTCTTCAAGCAAGGGGCGGAGGGGCCGCTGCACGTCGTCGTCATGCTCGACGCCAGCGCGTCGCAGGAGCGCGTGCTGCTGTGGGCGCAGGAGGGGGCCGACCGGCTCGTCCCGGCGCTCTTAACGGGCGGCTCGAACGACGCGGCGGTCGTCAGTTTCACGGGCGAGGTGAAGGTCGTGCGGGCGTTGACCTCGGACGCGGCGGCGGTGCGGCGCGCCATCGCCTCCGTCGAGTTCGTCCCGCCGAGCGGCTACATCCCGGGCGGCATCATCATCGGCGGTCGCCCTCCCGACCCGAACAACGACCCGAACATGCGCGCGGGCTCGACCGCGCTCTGGGACGCGCTCGTCGGCGTCTGCGACGAGGTCTTCGCGCGGGCCGCGCCCGGAGGCCGCGCCGTCGTCCTCGTCACGGACGGCGTGGATACAAACAGCCGCACCAAGTCGGACAAGGCCGTCGAGCGTCTGCTGAGCGAAGGCGTCGCCGTCTACAGCGTCGGCATCGGCGACGAATATAGCTTCGATGGGGTGGACAAGTCCGCGCTGCGCAAGCTCTCCGAGCGGACGGGCGGGCGCGCGGTCTTCCCGAAGAAGATCAACGAAGTGCCCGTCGCCTTCGAGCAGGTCCGGCGCGACCTGCTCAACTTCTACACGCTCAAGTTCAACGTGCCCGCGCTCTGGCTCGCCGGGAAGCCGCTCAAGCTGCGCGTCGAACTAATCAACCCGGAGTTGCGCCGGCAGGGCGTTCAACTCTCCTACCCGCAAACCCTCTTCAAGCGGCCGTCCGCGCGGAAGTAGCGGCGCGCGCGGCGGCGGACGAACATCCTTTTGTAACAGTAAGAGAACCTTAAAGCGCCGCGCGGGCTTGAAACGCGCGGCGCTTCGGGTCTATGCTCGCGGCATCCAGTTTTCAAATAGACCACGGAAGGTGTAGGCGATGGCTCCGAAGAGACCGAACATTCTCGCCGTCATCCTGGGCGGAGGCGCGGGCACGCGCCTTTCGCCCTTGACGCTGCTGCGCTCGAAGCCGGCCGTGCCGCTCGGCGGCAAGTACCGGCTCGTGGACATCCCGATCTCGAACTGCATCAACTCGGACATCCTCAAGATTTTCGTGCTGACGCAGTACAACTCGGCGTCACTCAACAAGCACATCGCGACGACCTACCGCTTCTCGCAGTTCTCGAACGGCTTCGTCGAGATTCTCGCCGCCGAGCAGACGCCGCAGAACCCGCAGTGGTTCCAGGGCACGGCCGACGCCGTCCGCCAGGTGCTGCCGCACATCTACGACTGGGGCATCGACACGCTGCTGATTTTGTCGGGCGACCACCTCTACCGGATGGACTACCGCAAGTTCATCGCGCGCCACTTCGAGACCGAGGCCGACGTGACCATCTCGGTCCTCCCGTTCGGGCGCGACCAGGCCGAGGACTTCGGTTTGATGAAGATGGAGCCGACGGGGCGCATCACCGAGTTTCGCGAGAAGCCCAAGGGCGAGGCGCTCGAAGAGATGCGGGTGGACACGACGCCCTTCGGGCTCTCGCCGGAGGAGGCCGCGCGCCGGCCGTTCCTCGCGTCGATGGGCATCTACGTCTTCAAGTTCGAGTGGCTGGTCGAGCTGCTCTCGGGCGACACGACGTGGAACGACTTCGGCAAGCAGGTCATCCCGGCCGCCATCGAGCGCAGCAACGTGCAGGGGTATCTCTTCGACGACTACTGGGAGGACATCGGCACCATCGCCGCCTTCCATCAGGCCAACCTCGACCTGACGGCCGTCGTGCCGAAGTTCAACCTCTTCGACACGGACGCGCCCGTCTTCACACGCGCGCGCTACCTGCCGCCGTCGAAGATCAACAACTGCCACATCAACAGCTCGATCATCGCCGAGGGCTGCATCATCAGCCGGGCCGTCATCACGCGCTCGCTCATCGGCGTGCGCACGCGCATCGACTTCGGCGCGAGCATCGAGGACACCTACGTGATGGGCGCCGACTACTACCAGTCCATCGAGGAGATGGAGCGCGACGTGCGCGACGGCAAGCCGCGCCTCGGCATCGGCGAGGGCTCGGTCATCCGCAACGCCATCGTGGACAAGAACGCGCGCATCGGCGCCGGGGTCCGCCTCGTCAACGAGCGCCGCGTCGCCGACGCCGACGCCCCCGACGGGAGCTGGTTCATCCGCGACGGCATCATCATCGTCCCCAAAAACGGCATCGTCCGCGACGGCACCGTCGTCTGAAGTGCTGAGGACTGAGTTAGAAGGCAGCGCAAATTGATGAAGAGGCCGGAGAGTCAGACTTAAGACTCTCCGGCCTCTTCGTTAACGTACGGTATCTCTTTAACTCAGTCCTCAGTCCTCATTCGTTCCGCCGAAGGGGTCGAAGTTGCGGCGCAGCACCGGCGCCTGCTGCTGGCGCGTGTTGGTGTTGCCCTGCGCGGTGGTGGCGTCGGGCGACGGGCCGCCGTCGGGGCGGTAGACGTAGCTATCGCGCGCGCGGACGACGAGGTTGGGGCGGCGGACGCGGACGCGTATCTGGCGCCGCTGCTCCGACTGCGCCTGGCGCGAGGGGTAGTAGCCGAGGCTGTACTGGCGGCGCAGTTCCTCCGCGATGTTGGTGAACGCCTGCTCGATGTAGTTGAGGTCCCGCGCGTCGTGGTGGCGCCCGCCGGTCGCCTCCGCGAGACGGCGCAGGTACTCGCCGCCGCGCGCGTAGTCGTCGCGCGTAGCCCCGCCGCCGCCACCGCCGCCGCCACGACCGCGACCGTAACCGCCGTTGTTGCCACCACCGCCGCCACCGTTGTTGTTCCCGCCGCCGAAGATGATGCCGCCGAGGATGTCTTCCCAACGGGAGTCGCGCCTCCCGCCCCGGCGGCGCGGCTGGCGGTTCGGCCCGGGCCAGTTACCGCCGTTGTTGTTCCCGCCGTTATCGACGAAGGTGTCGTACTGAATGGGGTAGATCATCGCGTCCAGCTCGACGGCCTCTTCGAGCGTGCTCTCGAAAGAGGCCCGCTGGCTGTGACCGTCCACGCCGTCGGTGAAGAGCACCATGGCCTTGCGCCCCTGCACGCGGCTGAGCTGTTCGTTGATGACGAGGTCCACGGCGTCGTAGAGACGCGTGCCGCCGCCGGTGCGCGTGCGGCGGATGGCGGCGCGCAACTGGTTGCGGTCGCTCGTCGCCTCGGAGAGGACGCGCACCTGCTCGTCGAACGAGACCACGATAACGCGGTCGGCCGGGCGGAGCTGGTCGAGGAAGGCGATGGCCGCCTCCTGTATGTCTTCGAGCTTGATGCGCGTCGAGCCCGACGTGTCGATGACGAGGGCGACGGTGAAGGGCTGCTCGACGGGCGCGAAGTAGGCGATGCGCTGCTCGACGCCGTCCTCAAGGACGCGGAAGTCCTCCTGCCGCAACCCGCCGATGAAGCGGCCGTCGCGGTCGAGCACGGAGACGGGCACGGTCACGAGCGACGCGTTGACGCGCACGACCTCGTCCTCGTCCACCTCCTCCGCGACCTCCGCCGACGACTGCGGCGCGGGCATAGTTTGACCCGTCTGAGCGGGCCTGCCGCTCTCCATCTGCGGGGCGCGGCGCGCGGGCGTCGGCGCGGGCGCGGAGGCCGGCGCGGTCTGGCCGACGCGGCGCGGGCGCGTCTGCGCCTCCACGGCGGGGGCCGCGAACGACGCAAGCAGAACGAGGGTCATTGACAGGCGTACAAGCAATCTCATGGCATTCTCTCCGGACGGCGCAGGCTAGCGCCCTCCTTTGACGTTCGACATGCCCCGGCGGATGCCAATTTTTTTAGGGCAGCAGGCAGTAGGCAGTAAAAACAAGTAGACAATAGCCAGTAGCCAGTAATCAGTAGGGTAAAGGCGGCGCGCGACCTTTCTTTCCGCGAACGCTTCCGGTTAGAATGGCGTATCAGTTGGGGTGAACCCGAAAGACGCCCGCACCGGAGACTTACAGATGAGATTCCAAATCGCACGCGACGCGCGGCCGCAGGTCACGACGCTTCTGTTCGCGACGGCCCTGAGCCTCTGCCTCTGGTTCCTGCCTTACGCGGAGTTCCTGGCCTACCCGTTCCGCATCTTCGTCACCTTCATCCACGAGGGCGGGCACGCGCTGGCCGCCTTCGTCACGGGCAACTCTGTGCACAGCCTGACGGTCTCGCCCGACGGGAGCGGGCTGGTCTACTCGACCAACGGCGGGCTGCTCTCAAGCATGTTCGTGTCGAGCGCCGGCTACCTGGGCGCGATGTCGTTCGGCGCGCTGCTGCTCTGGCTCGTGCGCTTGAAGGTCAAGGCGCGCGTGGTGCTGGCCGCCGCTGGCGGGATCGTGCTGCTCGTCGCGACCCTCTTCGGCTTCCTCGCGCCGCTGTGGAACCTGAGCCTGCCGGGGCTCTTCACGCTGGTCGCGGGCGTCGTGCTGCCGCTCGGGCTCTTCGCCGCGGCCAGGTATCTGAATCCGCGCGCGGCCACTTTCCTCGTCTCGTTCCTCGCCGTGCAGTGCGTCCTGAACGCCGTCTTCGATCTGAGAAACGTGCTCTTCGCCTCGGCCTTCACCGACGCGCACACGGACGCGGCGAACATGGCGGCGGTGACGGGCATCCCCTCGGTCTTCTGGGCGCTCTTCTGGATCGCCTTTGCGTTCGTCATCGCGACGCTCGCGCTGCGCGCCTACGTCGCCGGCAAGGAGGGGCCGTCGCAGCCCGACCTGCCGTTCGAGGACACGCCGCTCGAAGTTTGAAGTCGGAAGGCTTGAAGCCCTTGAAGTCTACGCCAGAGAGGCCGCCGGACGCGCGCGCACATGAAGCGCCGCCCGACGGCCTCTTACTTTCCACCGTTAACGAGCCGGCGACGCTCGGCGCGCTCCCCGTCGGCGCGCGTCTCATCCTGCGCTGCCGCGCCGACTGGCGCGCCGCGACGGTCGCCTCCTTCGAGCCCCAACTCGGCCGCGTCGTCCTCAACGTCGCCTCGCCCGGCGGCCACACCTACCGCGTCCGCCGCCCCGCCGACGCC
This sequence comes from Pyrinomonadaceae bacterium, assembly GCA_036379655.1. Classification (GTDB taxonomy): domain Bacteria; phylum Acidobacteriota; class Blastocatellia; order Pyrinomonadales; family Pyrinomonadaceae; genus QHXN01. The sequence continues at coordinate 71,063 of DASVGG010000075.1, read as the reverse complement.
GCCCTCGCGCACGACGGCCACTTCCCCGTCCTCGGCGAAGGCCAGTGGCGCGCGGGCCTCGCCCGCTACGACGTGCGCTGGTAGCGGCCGACAGTCCTCGCTCTAAAAACGTTGATTTTTACCGCTGGCGGGAGTAAAAGTTCTCGCGCGCGACCGACTCCTCGCACTTACGAACACCTCATACTCGACGGGAGAATCACTATGGCTAGACTAGCCGGAGCCCCAGCCCCATCGCCGCTGAACCTGTTGTCCCACGCCCTGGCCCCCGCCTCGCCCCCCATCCTGGACCTTCCCAACGACCACGCGGAAGAGAGCGCACTGCCCCCCGAATTACGAAATCAGATGCTTGAGTTAGAGCGGTGGGCTTTGGATAACAGGAGGGACGCGAGGCGCGACGCTTTGGCGTTCTGGAGTCTGAAGCTGCCCGCCATCCTCGCCGCCGCCAGCGCGGGAGTGTTGGCGCAGTTCCATCTGAGGACGGTCAGCGTCATCCTCGGCGCCGCCGCGAGCCTCTGCGTCATCATCGACGGGATACACCCCCGAGGGATGCTCCGCAACATCCACATGCGCGCTTATCACGACCTGCGCTTGCTCTCCACGCGAATGATGAGCGCGTGGCGCGCGCGCGACCGGCAGCTCAAACCCGTGACGGTCGCGAGCAGAATAATCCGGGAGGCCGAAGACGACCGGCAGCGAATCGCGCGCTACATCATTGAAGCGGAGACCGCGCTCAACTACAAGACACAGTCTTAGACGTGCGTTGGTGAACGTGAGGTCTTAGACTTCGACCGCCGGCCCGAGTCCGACCCGCTCAAACTCTTCCGCTTTAACTTCGCGCGGCGCGAGGCTCGCGGCCGAGAGCAGGACGAGCGCGAGCCAGAGCAGGTCCGCGAGCAGCAGGTGAACTATCTGCAACCAGACGGGCGCGAGCAACGCCGCGTTCAAAAGCCCCGCCGCGAACTGCGCCGCCACCAGCGCCACGACCGCGCGCGACCAGCGCCGCACCCAGAAGTCTCCGCCGCCCTTCAAAGTCGAGAGCGCGAAGTAGGTTAGATAACCGCCGACCAGCACGGCCAGCGCCGGGTGCAACATGTAGTTCCGCAGGCTGAAGAGGAGCCGCGAGGCCGCGCTCATACTCTCTACATCGACCGACGCCCCGACGCCCTCCGCGAAGAGCGTCGCGCCCAGCGCCGCCACCGCCCCGCTCACGCCCAACGCCAGCGACCCGAGCAGCGCCAGTCCCACGCGCCCTCGAAAGAACTCAAGCAGCCGTGGCCTCTCCGCCACGCCCCTCGCGGCCCACCACGCCGTCAGCGCCAGCGCCGCCACGAGCAGGAACGTGTTAACGAGGTGCACAGACAGGTAGACGGCGCGCGCCACCGAAGCGTTCCCGCCCACGAGCCTGAGCAGCACGAGCCCCGCCCCGATGAGCGACTCGGTCACGATGAAGAACCCCGAGGCCGCCGCCGCCGCGCGCACCGCGTGGCCGCGTCTGAACGCGCGGAAGGCCCACACGCACAGCCCGACGACGAGCAGGAACGCCACACCGCTCGTCGCGCGGTGCGCGAACTCGACGAGCGTCTTGGTAGACTGCGGGTCGGGCATGACCGACCCGTTGCACAGAGGCCAGTGCGCCCCGCACCCGTCGCCCGAGCGCGACGCGCGCACGAACGCGCCCCACAGGATGACGGCCAGCGTCAGCGCCGTCACGAACCACGCGTACGTCGCGAACCGACTCCGCGAGAGTTCAGCACGAGATTGTTTGTTGACTTCCATGATCGAAGGATGAGTTCGACCGGATTATCGCGTCTCGCACGGAGCAAATCAAATTGAGCCTACCGCAGCGCGCGCCGCCACACGGCCGGCTCGCCCTCGCGGCGGACGAGCGCGCTCACCTCCGCGTAGGCCGAGGCGTAGAGGGCGCGCGTCTCCCGCGCCGACGTGGGTTCGGCGAGCCCGCGCTCGACCTCTTCGATTGAAAGCCGCTTGCGCGGCAGCGCCGACGCGAGCGAACGCCCCTCGCCCGCGACGTGCGCCGCGAGCCCCTCGACCAGCCACAGCGGCGCGCGCCGCGCGCCCACGGCTTCGAGCGCGGCGTGGACGAACTCGTGTCGCGGCGTCGTCGTCAGCACCCCGCGCCGCCGCAGCAACGCGAGCGGCTGAAAACTGATCCGCCCACGCTCGGTCACGGCCGCGACCCACGCGGGCCGCCCCGTTGCCCCGACAAACTCGCCCGTCGTCTCGTACACGACGACCTCCGTCGAAGGCACGCGCGCGCCCACGCCCGCGCGCTCCAGACGCCCCGACACGTCCGCGTATGCTGCTTCCAAAGTCCGCACCAACGACTCGACCTCACCACGCGCCGCGCGCGCCGGGTAACTCACGCGGAAGTGCTCGCTCGTGAGATTGCGGATTGCGGATTGCGGATTGCGGATGGGGGGATGTGAGACGTAGCTCGTCAGTTGAAAGGCTGCGGGTTGAACGTCCGCCGGTCTGTAAGAAGTCTGTTGTGCGTCGTCGAGTTCCGCCGACGGCGAACCGTGCGAAGGTTCAGCATCAACAGCGGCACTCTCATCAACCCTCAATCCGAAATCCGCATTCCGCAATTCCCCCACGGCCGCGCCGGGGAAGTAGCGCGCGAGTATCTGCCGGTAGGACGCGCCGCGCGCGGCAGAGACGTGCGCGCCCGCCTGACAGAGCCCGAGGCCGTGGCCGAAGCCCGTCCCACGGAAGACGTAGGCCGAGCCCGCGCGCGCGACCTCGAAGCGCGAACTCTTCAGCACGTTCCAACCGAGCGTGCGCCCGACGATGATCTTGAAGTCCCACCCGCGCAGGCGCCGCCGCTTCTGCCCCGCCAGTTCAATCAACTCCGCGCGCCCCGTGTGGTCGCGGCGCACGACGCGCACGCCGTCGAGCCGCGCCCCCACGTCGCTGCGCTCGTCTGCCTGTAAGGCTTTCAGAAGGCGCGGCGCGGGTATCACGTCCGTCCACGCTTCCGTCTCGACGGCGCACGACTCGTCGCTCACGCCGCGCAGGTACGCGGGCGCGTTCGACTCGCCCCACAGCTTCAACACGTCGGCCGTGCGCCCACCGCACGCGGCGCTGAAGTAGCTCTCGGCGACGCGCCCCGAAGCGTCGCGCAGGACTTCGCCCGCCGTCTCGCGCACGGCGCGGCGCGCGAGTTCGTAGAAGTCGGGTCGCACGGACTCGTCGCGCACGGGCAGGAAGCGTTGGCAGTGCGTCGTGTCGCAGAGGTCGAAGCGGTCGCGCGCGTGGCGGCGCAGGTTGTGGACGGCGTAGGTGCGCGCGGCGACGGCGAGTGACTTGAGCGACTCGACCTCGGTCTCGACGCTCCCCTCGGCGGCCAGCACGCCGAAGACGTAGTCTTCGAGCGGGAGCCGCAACGTCGCGTCGCCGCGCGAGAGTCGCACGCGCACGGCGCGGCCTTCGTCTACGCCGTTCGCGCCCTCTTCGCCGGTTGAATTTGAAAGTGCCGTTGCTTGAGCGTTCTCGTCCGAAGCGGCCCCGAGCGTGCGCGCGTAGGACTCGAAGACCGTGCGCGCGGCCTCTGCCGCGTCGGCCCCGCGCGCGCGCTTGAGGAGGACGAGGACGGCGAGTTTCACCTCATCCGTCGCCACGTCCTTCACACCGTCGGCCTCGCCCTTGCCCGGCGAGGCGAAGCCGACGAACCAGCCCTGCGCGCGCCAGCCGCCCTGCGGCGTCGAGGTGCCCGTCTTGCCGAAGACGTAGACGGGCAGCGTCGCCAGCCCCGCGCGCGCGGCCGTCCCGTAGGCGACCGCGCCGCGCATCCCCGCGAGCAGCAGCGCGCGCTCGGCGGGCTCGACGTTGACGCGCGCGCGCAGCGTGGGCGTGAAGCCTTCGGCGCGCGCCGTGCGCGGCTCAAGCAGCGCGCCGCCGTTGAAGAGCGCCGCGTAGGCCGTGGCGAGTTGCGCGGGCGTGACGCGCAGGTCTTCGCTCTCGCCGAGCATCTCGGGCACGCGCGGCGCTTCATGCGGGAGGAGCCCGGCGGACTCGCGCTCGTCCGACGCGCTCGTGCGCGCGCCGAAGCCGAACTCGCGCAGGGTGCGCGTGTAAGCCTCTGCGTCGAGCGACTCGGCGGCGCGGCCGAAGTAGTAGTTGCAGGAGTTGGCGAGCGCCTCGACGGGTCCGAAGTCGGTTACATAACGCGGGTGCGAACAGTTGAGTTTGAAGCCTTCGTGCTCGTAGCGGCGGGGGCAGCGGCGGCGGCTGTCGGCGGTGAGCGAGCCCGCGCGCAGCGCCGCGAGCATCGTGAAGGGCTTGACGGCGGAGCCGGGCGGCGTCGCCTCCTCGAAGACCGCGCGCCCGCCGGCCGACGCGCGCACGCGCCCCGTCTGCGCGTCGAGCACGAGCACCACGCCGTCGCGTCCGCCGAGCGCCGCGCGCGCCGCGCGACGCAGAACGTCGTCGGCCTCTTCGACGCTCAAGGGCGCGGGCGCAGCATTAGGCGCATTACTCCGAACTAAAAACACGCCGGAGAGTAAGGCGACCGGCAGAAGGCAGAGGGCGAATGGCAGAAGTGAAAGACGAAAACGACGCCGGCCTCCGTCTTCGTCTTTGCCCTTCGCCTTCTGCTCCATGACTTCCATGTTTGTAAATCGGGTCGACACCGACAGCCACCGTGGGTGGCGCCGCCGTTAGTTATCCGGCTCTTCGATGATCTTCACGTCGGAGCGGAAGCGCTGGTAGTTGTTGAAGCGGATGGTCGCGCGCAGGCGCGGGTGCTGGGCGCCCTCGATGACGGTGAGCCACTCGGCGGCGTCGGGTACGAGCAACGTCTGCTCCGGGTCTTTGAACGTCTGACGGCGGAAGGTGACGGCGTAGTCCTGCTTCATCCAGCGGAGGTGGCGCGAGGGGCCGAAGGCGCCGAACAGGCGTGGGCTGTCGAACTCGAACGGGGCGACGAGGTGCGTCTCGAAGCGGAGCACGTCGAAGTTCTCCGCGTCGAGCCAGAGCAGGATGTACATCGGCGCGTTGGGGCGGAACCTCATCCCCACGCCCATCATCCCTCGGTTCCACTCGACCGACGCGGGCGGCTGGCCCGGCCGCAGCGCGCGCACGCGGAAGGCGGCGCGTCCGCCGATTGTCTCTTCGCCTTCGAGCGTGAACTCGTGGAGGTGCCGGTGCTTCGGTAGCAGGAGCGCGAGCGACTGCACGCTGTAGCCGTACCAGGGCACGCGGCGCCCCTTCTTTGCGGGCTTCCCGTCCACGGTCTTCAAACGCCGCAGGCTCTTTGGGTAGAAGTCCTCCTCGTTGTCCGAGAGCGACTCGCGCAGGACGACGGTCTCGAAGACGAACTCCTTCGACTTCTTAGGCGTCATCTCCTTGTTCAACTCTTCGTCGCGCAGCGTCTCCGTGAAGGTGATGCTGAAGAGGCCCGACTCGTAGCGCGCCACCGCCTCGCCCGCGCGTCCCAGTATGCGCTCAAGCTTCTCGTCCCTGGCGGGCGCCGCCTCCTGCGCGCGGACGGCCGCGCCCACGCTCGCGAGAAGCGCGAGCATGAACGAAAGAATTCCCCGCTTGCACTTCATCACTTCTCAGGCTTGCAACTGCGGCTCCGCGACGGGCTCCGTCACGGGCTCGGGGGGAGTGGGCTCGGCGGGTGCAAGTTCAGACGCGACGGGCGTCCCCTCCTCGGGCGGGGTCACGCGCGCGAGCGCGCCGAGCGTGACGACCCAGCCGACGAGCGTCAGGACAAAGACGAGCGCGAGTCGCACGCCGAAGACCGTCATCTCGGCCCACGCGTTCGTCAGGGGCGTGCGCGTGAAGAGGACGAAGTAGGGCATCAGCCCGAAGAGGAAGAGCCCGACCGCGTAGACGAGCACCGACCGCGCCGCGAACGCGCGGCCCACGACGCGGTGAAAGCCCTTCAGCGTCGCCGTCATCCCCACGCGCGCCGCCGACAGCCAAAGGTGCGCCGCCATCAGCGGCACCAACACGCCGAGCAGCAGCAGCCAGGACGTTGAGAGCAACGCCTCCTGCCAGTAGAGCGGCCTCGGCCTCTCGCCCAGTACGCTCGCCGCCACGTTGATGTGCGGCGGCTCGTCCACCTTCGGCAGCCAACCTTGCAGCTTGTTGAGCAGGTAGACGAAGAGCACGGCCGCGACGACGACCGGCGCGGCCAGCAGCAGCACCTTCACCAGGTCGCGCGGCGCGCGATGCGCGATGCGTCCGGCCGTCGCCTCGGGCAGCGCGGCGTTGGCCGCCGCCGCTTGAAAGAGGAAGAAGAGCGGCACCGCCAACAACGTCAACGCCGTGACGACGAGGCCGGATGGGTTCACGCCTGTCGAGAAGAAGAAGTAGACGCCCGCCAGCAGCAGTCCGTAGAGAACCGCGAGCAGCAACAGCCCGCGCCAGTTGCGGAACAGGTCGCGTACGGAAGCCCCGAGGGCGGCAAATGACTCTTTAATCATCGTCGTCTTTCCTTCTAAGCCTCGGCGCTCACTTGTCGAGGATGGTCAGGACGGCCGTGGCCGAGTTGGCGCGCACGTCGGGATCGTACATGCGCTCGACGCGCGCGGGCGCGGCGCGGAACTGGCCGGGCACCTGCACGCGCATAGCGTACTGGAACTGCGCCGTGCCGTCGAAGTAGTTGAGGAACAGGACGGCGCGGTTGTCGCGGAACTCGCGCTCGCTGTACCAGTCGCTCCAGTCCTTGTCCGTGTGGTTGAGGTCGATGCCGCTCACCTCTTCGACCTGCTCGCAGCCGGCCGGGATGGGGTCTTCGATCATCATGAAGTGCGCGGGCTCGCCGGTCAGCGTCAGGCGCGAGACGATGGTGTCGCCCGAGCGCACCTCGCCCGTGAGCGGCTCGACCTGCCAGCCCATCGTGCCGTCCTGCTTCTCGACGACCCGCAGGCGCATGTACTCGCGGTGGAGCTTGACCTGCGGCACGCCCTGCTCGGCCGTCTGCTCGTCGTTGGTGTAGTGCGTCACGTTCGTCCCGACGTAGACGACGCCGCGGCCGCGCTTGACGACGCGGACCTCGCTCGTCTGCCCGACCTCGGCGCCGCGCCGCTGCAAGTTGAAGACCTGCATCGAGCCGGAGTCGGCGGCCGTCACCTGCTTCTGCGCGACCTGCTGCCCGTCCACGTAGACTTCGAGCGCGTAGTCCGCGTCCAGCTCTTTACTCACCTTCACGTAGTCGAGCAGGCCGAAGACGGCGAAGGCCGTCTCGCGCGTCGAGAGCCAGTAGTGGCCGTTGCGGCGGTTGCGAACGAGCCAGAGCGCGGCGCGCGGCAGCACCTCGCTCTGCGGGAGCGTCCGCGCCAGCGCCTTGACCACGAGCGCCGTCGACTCGGTCGTGTTCCAGAAGGCTTCGCCGCCGCTGCCCTTCGCCGTGCGCTCCAGTTCGACTGCGACCGCCTGCGCGCGGCCGTCGTTGCGCTCCTTCAAACCGAGCGTCAGGAACGCGCGACCGTACTCGGACATCTTCGCGCGCTCGGCGAACAGTGCGTTCAGGTAACGCATCTCGGCGTCGCCGCTCTCGGCGAGCGCGTAGGCCATGTAGGCGCGCGTGTCGCGCGTGTCGCCGCGCTCGTCCATCTCCGCGTTGAGCATCTTGCGCAGCGCGCCGCGCGCGTTCTCAAGTCGGTTCGCGTCCACCTCGTAGCCCACGCGCTGCGCCTGCACCAGGCCGTCAACAACGTAGGCCGTCATCCACGCGTTGGTCTCGTCGTCCTTCCACCAGCCCCAACCGCCGTCGCCGTGCTGGAAGCCGTAGAGACGCCGCAAGCCCTTGCGCACCTTCTTGCCCACGTCGTTCGTGTCGCGCACGCTCGCCGTCCGCACGTCCCGAAGCGCCTGCGTGACGATGACGTTCGGGAGGAACGAAGACATCGTCTGCTCCGTGCAGCCGTACGGGTAGCTCGTCAGGTAGTCGAGCGCGCCGAAGAGCGTCCCGCCAATCGTTGGTGAGACCTCGATGCGCAGCGTCCGCGCGTTGGGGTCGGCGTTCGCGGGGAGCTTGACCGTGATGGTCTTGTCGGCCTCTTCGTCCGCGATGGCGAACGAGTCGGCGCGCGTGTACTTGAGCCCGCGCGGGACGATGGGGATGCCGGTCTCGATGGCGTCGGACTCGGCGTCGGTCAAAGCCTTCGCCAGAATCTTCAAATCGCCGGAGGCGGGCGCCTCGACGCGCCAGTTGACGCGGTGCTCGCCCTGCGCGGGGATGGTCACGGTCTGCTGCGCCGGGTCGAGCAGGCGCGCGCCCGCGACCTCGACGCTGATGCGCGTCACCTTCTCCGACTTCAGATAATTATGCACGATGCCGGAGAGCGTGACCGTGTCGCCCGCCGTCAGGAAGCGCGGCATCGCGACACGAAGGATGACATCTTTTCTTTCGACGACCTTCGAGACGGCGACGCCGACCTTCGTGTCGGCCGTGACGGCGCGGGCGGTGGCCCGCCACGTCGTCAGGTTGTCGGGCAACTCGAACTTGGCGGTGGCCTTGCCGTCGGCGCCCGTCACGAGGTTAGGCTGCCAGAAGGCCGTGTCCTTGAAGATTTTTCTGATGAGCGGGTTGGCCGCGTCGTCCTTGATGTCGGCGAACTGACGCTTGGGCTTCTTCTTCTGCGCCAGCTCGATCTTCTTCGTGCCGGCGTAGCCCGAGAAATAGTAGTTGACCGAGAAGGAGGTTGACACAGAGCTGTAGCGCGGGCCGTAGAAGTCGCGGCGGATGTCGCCGGCCGAGTCGGGCGCGATGCTGTAGACGGCCTCGTCCACGACGCCCAGACTGACCTCCGCGCCAGCGGCGGGCGAGCCGTCCGCGTTGCGCGCGAGCACGGTATAAGAGGCGGTCTCGCGCGGGCGGAACTCCTTCTTGTTCGGGATGACCTCAAGTTTGAGGAACTTGTCGCGCGCGGGCACCTTGAGGTCCAACTGCTGCGTGAACATCTCGCTGCCGCGAACGTAGGTGACGCTGATGGTGACGTTCGGGGCGAAGCGCGCCTCGACGGGGATGTCGATAATCGCCTGCCGGCCGGCGACGTGTATCTGGCGCACGGCGAGGACGTTGTCGAGCTCGGTCGTCACCAGAAGGTGCGCGTCCTCCTTCGGCAGTTGCGCGAGGATGCGCGCCGTCTCGCCGGGTTTGTACGAGGGCTTGTCGGCGACGAGTTGTATCTCGTCCTCGCCCATGTAGGACACGTCGGTCCAGCGCCCCGTCGGGTCCGCGACCCAGAGGTAGCCGGCCTCCATGACGACGGGCTTGCCCGCCTCCTCGACGGTCGTCCTGATGCGGACGCTGCCGGGCTTCGACGCCGCGTAGTCAATCGCGCCCTTCCCCTCGGCGTTGGTGTCAACGTCCAACGACGAAAGTTCTTTCTCTTCGACCTCATAGTCGGGATACTCGTAGCCGTCCTCCGTCTTCTTGACGACCTTCTTCCAGCGGCGCTCGAAGAAGGTGAGTTTGACGCGCGTCTGGACGGGGCGCCCATCGCGGTCGCGCGCGGTGACGTTGACGCGCGCCGCCTCGCCCTGGTTGTAGACGTAGCGGTCGGCGTAGGCGTATGCGACGACGTTGCTGCGCACGCCCGTGAACGACGTGGAGCCGCTCATCGAACGCCGCGCGGCGTCGGTGACCTCCGCTTCGAGGCGATAGCTGTAGTCCCAGTACTGCTTCTGGTCGGCCTGCGGGACTTTGAAGTCAACGTTAAATTGGCCCTGCCCATCGAGCTTGCCTTCGCCTTCGAGCATCATCTCGTCGTTGTAGCCCGAGCCGTAGTCACTGCCCTCCTCGGCCGTCGGGTCGGCGCCGAACTCGTCCTCCTCGTCGCCCTCGCCCTCGGTCCACCAGCCGTAGTAGCGCGAGCGGTAGACGTAGTACTTGACCGACGCCTTCGCGACGGGCGAGCCGAAGAAGTAGTTGGCCGAGACGGTGAAGCGCGTCTGCTCGCCCGCGCGGACGTAAGCCTGCGGCGTCGTCACCTTCACCTTGTACTCGGGCTTCTTATACTCGGCGACCTCGAAGCTGCCGCTGGCCTGGGAGCCGTCGAGCGTGGCGTTGATGGTGTAGTAACCGAGCGGCGTCTCTTCGGGCAGGTCCAACTCGCCGCTGAAGGTGCCGCGCGAGGAGAGCGGCAACTCCTGCTCGTAGATGTTGGCGCCGTCGCCGTCCGTGATCGTGACGTTGACGGCCTTGCCCCCGGGGAGGCGATAGCCGTCGTCGGTGCGCTCGCGGAGGATGCCACGGAAGTAGACCTTCTGCTCGGGCCGGTAGACGGGGCGGTCGGTGTAGAGGTAGCTCGTCAACTCCGAGCCGCCGCCCTCCTCCTCGCCTCCGTAACCGCTGAAGTAATAAGAGTCGAGGTCCGAGATGGCGAAGTTGTCGCCCTGGCTCGCCATGACGAGGTAGGAGTCGGACGTGTGCGACTCCTCTTCCGTCTCGCCCTCTGCTTCTCCTTCTTCCTCGGCCTCCTCTTCTTCCCCGGCCGGTTTCGCGGGCGGCTTCTTCTCGGCGACCTGTAGTTTGAGCAGGCCCTGCTTGTCGGTCGCGCCCTTGACCAGATCGGCCTTCTTGCGGATGACCTGCACCTGCACGCCCTCGCGCGGCACGCCCGACTTGCGCTCGACGGCGTAGACGAGCATCGAGCCGTCGCGCGAAGTCTTCTGGACGGTGGCGAGGTCCGTGACGATGAGGATGCCGAACGCGCGCAGGTCGTCGTGCACGGCCTCGACGAGGTAGACGCCCGGCTCGCGCTTGCCCAGAGAGATCATGCGGCGGTCGTACACGTCTTCGAGCGGCGGCAGTTTCTCGCGCCACTTATCGACCATCTGCGAGGGATTGAGGAGCGGCACGCGCGCGAAGTCCGTGGCGACGTTCAGGGGCGTGCGGTTACTGGTGTCGTCCTCTTCGGGGCGGAAACGCTGGTTGAAACCCTTGCGCGACTGGTTCTGTAGCTGCTGGCGGACGTAGGTCTTGACGTGGCCGTAGCCCCAACTCTTGAGCGCGCGCAGGCGTTCGAGGAACGTGGGCTGCTTCTCGACGCTCTTGCCGACCTCGGCCTGCTCGTCCTCGCCGACCTGGTGCGGGTTGTCGAGCTGGCGGAAGAACTTGACCGGGTCTTTGACCTTGTAGACGCGGAAGTCGAGCGACTCCACGCCACGGTAGTTGACCCAGAGGCGCGCGCGGTCGGTCGTGGCGTAGGTGCGGTTGGTGTGAAGCGAGAAGAAGGGCTTCGCGTGCGGGTCGGGCGGCTGCGGCGTGCGCGCGTAGGGGCTGCTCACCTCGTCGGGCGCGACCGCCGCCGCGTAACTGTACCGCGCCTTCACGCGCAGCACGACGAAACCCAACACGAGCGCCAGCGCGCCCGCGTACACCGCAACGCCTGTCAGAAGAGAACGACGGGACATAAGCCCTCCGAACGAGTCAGTCCAGAATTTTCAAGCGGTAGAAGCCGAGGAAATTCTTGTTGGCCGCGACGGGTCGCCAGCGCGGGTCGGGGTGGCGCGCGAGCACGGAGAGGCGCACCTTGCGGACCTCGCCCGCGTCCGTCGCGGAAGAGCCCGTGTGATAGACGAGCCAGTCCGCCGCGCCCTCGTCGTCGGTGCGCGCGCGGCCGAGGAAGAGCATGACGTGGTAGGGGTACTTCTGCACCCACGGCTGGTGAAAGAAGAGGAGGTCGCCGGGCTCCGCCTGCCGCGCGTCGCGGCCGACGAAGCGGCTGTTGGACTCCTTGAGCGTGCGCGCGTCGGCGTACTCCGAGAAGGTGCCGTCCGCGAGGTTCGCTTCATCGAAGGAGCCGGCCGTGGTGCGGAAGAGCTTCTCGCCGACGGGGCTGCGCTCCAGGGTGTAGGCGCGCACGTCGGGCGCGACGGGGTCGTAAGCCTCGCCCATCCGCAGCAGCCACGCGCGGTCGTGCTTGCGCAACGCCTCGCGCCACGCGAAGCGCACGAGCCCCGCGCAGTCGCGCTGGTCCTCGTTCCACTCTTTGCTCGTCTCGTAGAACTGCGCCTCGGCGACGGCGGTGAACCACGCGCGGAAGTTCTCGCGGTCGCCGTGGGAGCGCAGTTCTACGGGGTCGGGTATGCCGTCGGAGTCGGAGTCGTTCCAGGCGAGCGCGGGCGCGGAGGCGCGTGCGGGCGCGGGGGGCGCGGCGCCCGGACGCGCGGCCGTCTGCCGGCATGCTGCGAAGAGTGGGAGCGCCGCGACGCAGAGAAGTAGAGCGGGGCTTAGACGCAGAGGGGGACGCATCCTTTCGACTTGCGCTGAACAGTTCAACCGCGAAGACGGGCGCGCTAAAACTAACACGGCTTTCAGAAATTGTCTCTCCCTTTTTCCGTTGGCGCCCCTGCGGCCCGCCGCCGCACGCGCCACACGCCGCGGATTCTGCGCCCAACCCGTAACCCCCGCGAGACGGCCCACGCCAGTCCCCACGCGTGCCCAAGCCCCGAGGCCGGTGTGGCTAACCACAGGAATAGTTTTCAGTTTTCAGCAGGGAGAGGCTCTTACTGAAAACTGAAAACTATTTTTACTGACTACTTATTCTTATTGTGCTCCCCGTTGCCGCCCCAGGCGTACCAGCCGTCGGCGTCCTTCGAGCCGGTCTTGAGGCAGACGAGGAGGCCGCCGGAGGTGCCTGCGTAGACGGCGCCCTCGGCCAGCGCGGGCTGGAAGACCATCGGCTCGGGGAAGTGGTACATGAAGCCCAGACGGCCGTCCGTCTGCGCGACCGAGAGCAGGTGGCCGAGCGAGCTGGCGAGGTACATGAACTCGTCGCCGAGCGCGGGCGGCGAGAAGACCTGCGCGTCCTCCGCGAGCCCGCCGCCCGAGACCTCCGCGCGCCACGCGAAGCGGCCGTCGTCGGCGTTGATCGAGTTCAGGTAACGACCCTGCGCGTTGAGCATCCGCCCCTTGCTGTAGGCCGCGCGCGAGCCCTGGTAAGCCCACCCGCCGACCACGGTCTTCACGCCGAGATGGTCGTTCGCCCTGTGGAGCTGCGCCGCGGCCGGGGCGTTCGAGAACCCGACCGAGGAGTCGAGCGACGACTGCGCCTCCTGCTTGATGGCGACGCCGCCTCCCTTGTCCTTGTCGAGGTAACCGGCCTCGCCGCGCGCGAGCGGCGCCTTCGTGCTGCTCGCGACGCCGTGCCGCGCGTCCAGGCGATGCATCGCTTCGTAAGACTTGCCGTCGCGCTCCTCCTTCTGCGTGACGACGACCTCGTTCGCGACGACCACGGGCGCGCTCGTCCCCGCGTTCTCCTTCTTCCACGCCAGCGCGCCCGTCACCGCGTCGAAGCTGTAGGACGTGCCGTCGAACGTCGTCGCGTAGACCTTACCCTCCGACACGATTGGCGCCGAGATGACATCGCCCGAGATGGCGCGCTCCCAGATGTGCTTGCCCGTCCGCAGGTCCGCGCAGAGCAGACGGTGGCTGCCCGCCTCCTCCTCTACCTGCTGCTGCTTCTCCTTCTGCTGCGAGCCGTGCTTGATGATGCGTTGCTGCGCGTGCCCGCGCTGCCCCTTCGGGTAGGCCATGTAGAGCCGCCCCTTCGAGACCGCAGGCTGGCTCATCAAGGGGTCGCCCAGCCACTCCTGCCAGACCATCTTGCCCGTCTGCTCGTCCACGACGACCAGCGTGCAGCTCTCCGTGTTGAAGGCGACCAGCCCGTCCTCGACGACGGCGGCCGTCGGCCCGTCGTCGCCCGTGTTCGTCTTCCAGACCATGCGCCCCGTCTTCGCGTCGAAGGCGTAGAACTCGTGCGAGCCATAGCCGCCGCCGACGAACAGACGCCCCTTCGAGTAGGCCGGCGTCGCTAAGGGCCGCCCGCCCGGGATGCGCACCACCCAGCCCTCGCGCCCGTCGGCCGTCTTGAAGTTGGCGGGCTGTAAGTCCTGACTCGGTTTGGGGAGCGAGACCTTGACGGCCTTGCTCAAATCGATGTTGACGGGCTTGGGCGCCTCGGCCACCTTGCGCGGCTCCTTCGGCGCGGACGCCGCCGCGACCGCCCGCGCGCCGCCCGGCCCCTGCGCGCGCCCCGCCGCGAACGGCCGCAGCGCCGACGCCGACAGGCACGCGCCAACGACCGCCGCCGCCGTGAAGAACTGCCAACCCCCTCGCACACTTCTCCGCCTCTTCATCGCACACACCTCCGCTCTTCGACTGATGTCGGGAATGAGTCTTCGCGGGGAGACTCCGCTTGCTGTAACGGTTGAATGCGCGAGGCATGGAAACTTGCATCCGGCGCCGCCTAACAGCTATCTTTCATCCAAATAAACAACTCGGAACAAGGAAGGGTGAGAGACTGATGGCCGAGACGGGCAGACTGCGCGACGACCCCCTCTGGTTCAAGGACGCCGTGTTCTACGAGATTTATGTCCGTGGTTTCTACGACTCGAACGGCGACGGCGTGGGCGACTTCAAGGGTTTGACGGAGAAGCTCGACTATCTCGAATGGCTCGGCGTGGACTGCCTCTGGCTCCTGCCGATGTACGCGAGCCCCCTGCGCGACGGCGGCTACGACATCGCCGACTACTACGCGATCCTGCCCGAGTACGGCACGCTCGAAGACTTCCGCCAGTTCATCGACGCCGCGCACGCGCGCGGCATCCGCGTCATCACCGACCTCGTCGTCAACCACACCTCCGACCAGCACCCCTGGTTCAAGGAGGCTTCCGCGTCGCCCGACTCGCCGAAGCGCGACTGGTACGTCTGGAGCGACAGCCCCGAGAAGTACAAAGAGGCGCGCATCATCTTCACCGACACCGAGAAGTCGAACTGGACGTGGTGCGAGACGGCGCAGAGCTTCTACTGGCACCGCTTCTTCTCGCACCAGCCCGACCTCAACTACGACAACCCCGACGTGCAACAGGCAATGCTCGAAGCCGTGGACTACTGGCTCGACTTCGGCATCGACGGCTTCCGCGCCGACGCCGTGCCCTACCTCTACGAACGCGAGGGCACCAACTGCGAGAACCTGCCCGAGACGCACGGCTTCCTCAAAAAACTTCGCGCGCACATCGAAGAGAAGCACCCGAACGCGGTCCTGCTCGCCGAGGCCAACCAGTGGCCCGAGGACGTGGTCGAATACTTCGGCCAGGGCGACGAGTTTCACATGGGCTACCACTTCCCCATCATGCCGCGCCTCTTCATGGCGCTCAGGCAGGAGGACAGGAAGCCCATCGTCGAGATACTCGAACGCACGCCCGACATCCCCGCCAACTGCCAGTGGGGCATGTTCCTGCGCAACCACGACGAGCTGACGCTGGAGATGGTGACCGACGAGGAGCGCGACTATCTTTACAACGAGTACGCGAAGGATAAGCGGATGCGCCTCAACGTCGGCATCCGCCGGCGTCTCGCGCCGCTGCTCGACAACAGCCACCGGCGCATACAACTCCTCAACGCACTGCTCCTCTCGCTGCCCGGTAGCCCTTTCCTCTACTACGGCGACGAGATCGGCATGGGCGACAACATCTACCTCGGCGACCGCGACGGCGTGCGCACGCCGATGCAGTGGTCGTCCGACCGCAACGCGGGTTTCTCGAAGGCCGACTTTGAAAAACTCTACTTCCCCGTCATCAACAACCCGGTCTACGGCTTCCAGTCGGTCAACGTCGATTCGCAGATGCGCTACGACACGTCGCTGCTGAACTGGATGCGGCAGATGATCCTGCTGCGCAAGGAGCACCACGTCTTCGGGCGCGGCTCGATGCGCTTCGTCAAGCCTGAGAACCGCAAAATCTTCGCCTTCGTCCGCGAGCACGGCGAAGACCGCGTGCTCTGCCTCTTCAACCTCTCGCAGTTCGCGCAGCCGGTCGAACTCGACCTCGCGGAGTTCGAGGGCTTCACGCCCGTCGAGATGCTCGGCAAGACGCGTTTCCCCGACGTGCGGACCGGCGCGCCTTACCAACTGGCGCTCGCGCCCTTCGGCTTCTACTGGTTCCAGCTCGAAAGGCTTGACACTTCCGCAACATAAAAGGGTTAAGAGATGGGGCCGGTCCAAGCGTAAGACTGACGGGAGGGCAGAAAGAGAATGTTGAAGGCTCTGGGGAGCGGGCTCGTGGGCGCGTTCGCGCTCACGCTGGTGCACGAGACGGCGCGGCGCTACATCGACGACGCGCCGCGCATGGACGTGGTCGGCATGCGCGCCATCACGAAGACGCTGCGCGCCGTGGACATCGACCCGCCCGTGCCTTTGCACGAGACGGCGCTCGTCGGCGAGATAGTTTCTAACTCGCTCTACTACGGACTGGTGGGCCTGGGCGACCCCGAGGACGGCGTGCGCAACGGCGCGGCGCTCGGGCTCGCCGCGGGCCTCGCGGCCGTCTACCTGCCCGAGCCTCTGGGCCTCGGCCGACAGCCCGCCAAGAACTCTGTAGAGACGAACCTCCTCACCGTCGCCTTCTACCTCCTCGGCGGCCTCGCGGCCGGCGCGGCCTACCAGGCGCTCTCGTCGGACGAGGATTAGGAGGCACCAACGGGGCCGTCGGTTGTGCTAATATTGGCTCCATGTCTTCTGAAATCCTAGTGCCGCCATTCGTCGGGCCGGAAT
Organism: Pyrinomonadaceae bacterium; assembly: GCA_036379655.1. Classification (GTDB taxonomy): domain Bacteria; phylum Acidobacteriota; class Blastocatellia; order Pyrinomonadales; family Pyrinomonadaceae; genus QHXN01. The sequence goes on along the minus strand of DASVGG010000075.1, from coordinate 54,531 downwards.
GGTCTACCCAACATATAGTGTTGGACGGGGACGGGAGATTCTTCTGGTCGTCCGCCAGGTGCGATCCGTATCAGGGGGGGATGGTCCTCCAACTGGGGACGCGGCAGCCCTCTGCTCCACAGGGAAGAAGGGGCATCTGGTCTCACACCAAATACCGCTATCTATTTCAGGTTTCGACCGCCGCGCAGTACACGTTCTCCACCACCGTCCAGGTTGTATCGATCAGCCGCCGACTACAGGCGACGGGCGCCAGGATTGATGTGGGTTTCACGCTGGCGGTCGGCACCCCTCCGAACGGGAATCACCTTTTTGTCCCCTACGACCTGGCCCAATCCGGCCCGGGCGTCTACGGGGTCGCCGGCAGCGTGCAACTATCACCCAATCAGACCTATTACCTCGACGTGATTAGCGGCGGGAGCCTTAGGTTCGACAGCTTCACCCCCACCAACTGGTTCGCCTATATGGAGATCATCTGCAAGGTCTGGTTGCTTGTCCGCTACAGCCCCGTGGGTCCCGCGGCCCTGACGGCGGCGAGCCTCCCCGCCGGTGAGGGGAAGAAGGTGGTCTTGGATCACTCCGTGGACCTGGCGGACCTTTCGCAGATTCCGCTTGAAGGAATCGTCTCAACCACCCAGAAGCGTTCCTGAGCGGCGGCCGCGAGGCTCTGGCGGTCGGTCGCCGGAGTGTTTGAAAAGGGACGTGACGTGAGCGCGTTCCTCGGTCGAGACCGAGCGGACTGCGGTCTACTTATAACTCCGCCAGACGAAAGTCGAGCACGATGGGGTCGTGGTCGGAGAGGACTTCGCCGCCGCTTCCCCTTAAGTCGCCGATGACGCGCGGTGGCGACCGCGGGTCGGGCTCGACGCCGCTCCCCGCGAACCAGTCGAGCTTGAGCGAGCAGCGTCCGCCCTGTTCGCGCAGCGCCCACTCGATCCACCAGAAGCACCAACGCGGCACCCACTCGCCCATGTTGGTGTTCGCCGCCAAATCCTTCACGTCGTAATGGAGCGTCCCCGCGCCCGGCTCGTTCAAGGGAGCGTAGGCATAGCCGCGCCGCTCAAGCTCTCGGAAGAGGCCGCGCTCGAACCATCGCTCGGGCTTCAGGTAGTGGTTCTCGATGACGTGGCCGACGCCCATCAGCACCCGCCGGAAGAAGCCCGCGATGGAGTAGACCGCGCGGCGCGAGTTGTAAGTCGAAGTGTTCCAGTCGCCGCCGACGAGCACGGGCAGACGCGGCTCAAGCCGTTCGACGAAGTCGAGCACGACCTGCATCTGCATCTGTCGATGCCGCTGGCTCGAATGCGCGTCGAGGTGGAGGCTCACGGCGCGGAACGTCCCCGACGGGTGCTCGATGTCGCAGACCACCGCGCGTTGACTCCCCAATCTCTTCTCGCGCCCACGCATCTTGTCCTTGCCGTTCGGGAGCGCCACCGACCACGCGCGGCGAATCGGCCAGCGCGATAGCAACGCGTTGCCGTGCAGCGCCTCCGCGTTCTCGCCCTCGGCGCCGCTCTCAAGCCCGCTCCCCTTGCTCAGGTTGACGTAACACGGCGCGAAGGCGTAGGCCATCTTTAAGCCTTCCGCGATCTCGCGCGCGACGTGCCGGTTGCCCGAACGCGCCATGCCGTAGTCGAGCTCGGTCAGCAGCAGCACGTCGCTCCGGTTCATCATCTCGTGCCCGCGCAGCACACGAATAATCTCGTCAAGTTTTATCCCGCGCTCGATGTTCCACGCGGTCGCGCGCAACGCGCCCGAGTCTAACGCCGACTGTGATTCCTCCGGCGTGAAGTCGTCCTGCTCGACGCCGTTCAGCACGCGCTCGACCTCCGGCCGCAGGCGCGCGTAGAGCACCGAGGCTTCGAGCGACTTCGTCGAGTGGAAGCGCGCCAACTCCTGGAAGTGCGGCCTGAGACTGTGTTCGAGCGGCGAAGGGCTTGCGGTCTGCTGAAGGCTGAGTGTGTCCATTTGCGAGGCTTTGATGGTACAGTCTCCGGCCGAAATATTTCAAATTTGAAATCTCGAATTTCAAATGAGCACAGACGCCGAACCCAGGCCGAACCTGCGCACGGAGTTGGTCGCGGGCGTGACCACCTTCTTCACGATGGCGTACATCGTCGTCGTCAACCCGCTCATCCTCTCCGGCCGCGCGTCGGAGCCGCCGGTCGAGACGGGCATGGCCTTCTCGGGCGTGCTGACGGCGACCGTCGTCATCTGCTTCCTGATGACGCTGCTGATGGGCGTCTACGCGCGGCTGCCGTTCGCCGTCGCGCCGGGGATGGGCATCAACGCCTTCTTCGTCTACACGGTCATCCTCGGGCGCGGCGTGCCGTGGCCGGTCGCGCTCGGCGCGGTCTTCTGGGCGGGCGTGCTCTTCCTCGTGGTCTCTTTGACGCCCGTGCGCGAGTCCGTGGCGCGCGCCATCCCGCGCCACTTGCGGATGGCGACGGCCGCCGGCATCGGCGTCTTCCTCACCTTCATCGGCCTGAAGAACGCGGGCTTCATCGCCGCCGACCCGGTCACGTTCGTGCGTCTCGGCCGGCTCGACTATCCCGCGCTGCTGATGCTGCTCGGGCTCGCCGTCACGGTCTTACTTTTGAAGTTGAAGAGCCCGTTCGCGTTCCTCGCGGGCATCTTCGTCGTGACGCTTGTCGCGTGGGCGCGCGGGATGGTCGCGGCGCCGCGGAGCTTTTTTAGCGCGCCCGACTTTCAGAGCGTCTTCCTCAAGCTCGACATTCTCGGCGCGCTCAAGCTCTCGCTGCTGCCGGCCGTCGTCGCGATACTCTTCACGGACCTCTTCGACTCCATCTCGACCTTCATCGGCGTGTCGCACGCGGCGGGGATGCTGGACGAGGAGGGACAGCCGCGCAACTTGCGCGAGGGTTTAATCGTGGACGCGTGGGCGACTTTGGGCGCGGGGCTGGCGGGGACCTCTTCGGGGACGGCCTACATCGAGTCAATCGCGGGCATCAACACGGGCGGGCGGACTGGTTGGACTTCGGTCTTCACGGCCCTGTGCTTCCTGCCGTGCCTCTTCGTGGCGCCGCTGGCGGGGATGGTGCCGCCGTACGCGACGGCGGCGGTGCTCGTCCTCGTCGGGACCTTCATGTTCAGCGGCGTCGCCGGGCTCGACTTCAAACACATCGAGGACGCGCTGCCCGCGTTCTTAACGATCATCCTCATCCCGCTCACCTTCTCCATCACGCAGGGCATTCTCTGGGGCTTCATCACGCACGCGGGCCTCTACACGCTGGCGGGCCGTGGCCGCGAGGTCGGCCCCGTCATGTACGCGCTCGCGCTCGTCTCGGTCGGGCTGTTGCTGCTGGAGAGATTCGCTTGAGAAGAAGAGTAGGCAGTAGGCAGAGGGCAGTAGGCAGTGAAGAGCCAAGAACAAAACTCTGAACTAACTCTTCAACGTCCGTCACGCGGAGCGACTGCCTACTGCCCTCTGCCTACTGCTGTTCACCGCCACCGCTTCATCTTCTGGAATCGCTTTTTGACCATGTCGCGGCGCAGGGGCGAGAGGTGGTCGATGAAGAGCGTGCCGTCGCAGTGGTCGGTCTCGTGCAGGAAGCAGCGGGCGGCGAGCCCTTCGGCGTCGCGCTCGAACCACTCCCCTTTCAAGTCCTGCGCGCGGAGCCGGACGCGGGCGGCGCGCTTGAGCGGCGCGTGAATCTTGCCGACCGAGAGACAGCCCTCCTCGCCCTCCTGCTCGCCCTCGTCCGACACGATCTCCGGGTTGGCGGCGACGAGCTTGATGCCCTCGCAGTCCATCACGAACAGCCGCAGCGAGAGCCCCACCTGCGGCGCCGCCAGCCCCACGCCCTCCGCCGCGTACATCGTCTCGAACATGTCGGCGACGAGTTTCTCCAACTCGCCGTCGAACTGCTCCACGGGCTCGCCAATCTCTTTCAGCACACGCTCGGGAAACTCCGTTATCTCCATCAAGGCCATGCGGGGAGTTTATAAGGCGGAAGGCGAAAGGTAAAAGGGTTGAGCCGAAGGCCGCGACCGCGAGAGCGGTCAGAATCATCCGCTACTGCGCGCCGGGAGCGCGGGCAGGGATGCCCGCGCTCCCGGCACGTAGCTTCCTTATTCCCATCCGCAAGTCGGTATGACCCGTGCCGAGCGCGCGGACTCACTGCGCGAGTTCGGACGGCTCCGAGTATCTTGCCGCCCGGATGCCCTTCTCCTCGGTCTCTCCGTAGAGGTGCGGATGCAGGTAGTAGCCGCGTTCCTCTTCGGGCTTCTCCTCTTCCACCTGGATTCGGTTGGCCTCGGCCCACACGTCGCGGCGGACGCCGGTCAACTGCCAGCAGACTCTCATCCCGGCCGCGCCCCCGCCTATCTTGAAGCTGTTACCCGAGACCTCCTCCGCGACGTGGAGGTTCGGGGCGGCGGCGCCGAGGGGCGTGAGTTGGTAACGGAAGTCCATGTTGAGCGCGTCGAACCATTCGGGGAGCGAGACAAACGCCCCGCCGCTTTCGTCGAGCGTCACGACCCCGTCGTAGATGTTCTTCATGTCGGGCGACTCGACGAAGGAGTGTGAGAGGTACTTGTTGGCGGGGTCGAGCGGGTGGTCGATTTTGAACGAACCGCTGCTCTTGGTCAGGTTGCCGCCGACGTAAACGTTGCCCTTGAAGTCGCCCGCGTAGAGGGTGGTGGCGAGTTGGGCCTTGTTAGTGCTTATCGGGTTGTACGCGAACATGCCTCTGTTCCAACTGATGCCACTCACGCCGTCACCCCACTGGCTCGTCCCGGTCACGCCCGTGCCGTTAGTGCTGGAGCCATTCACGCCCGTGCCGGTGTGGGTGGCGCCATTCACGCCCACGCTTGACCCGCTATAACCGCTGACGCCTATGGTGTCGCCGTTGCCCTGAACGCCGGTCCTGCTGCTCATGCCGAAGACGCCGATGATCGGGCCTGTGCCTGTCACGCCGTAGCCCGCATCGCCGAAGCCGACCACGCCGACCGCGGCTCCGTGGGCCTTGACGCCGAGGCCGCCAATCGCCAGACACTCCCCGTAAACGCCGGTTCCCCCTTCTCCAACTTCCCCCTGTTTTGCCAGTCGGCTGATGCCGACGACGCCCGTGGATTTGGCGCTGGTGCCTTCGACACCGATCCCGTCCTGTGAGTCGCCCCAGACGCCGCAGGGCGTGGGTTCGGGCTGTCCGCTGGCCCCGCCTTCAACTCCTTTTACGTTTGCCATCTCTCATTCTCCTCTTTGACCCGTCCGCCGACGGTCGCGGGGTCTTGATGCCAGACCCGGCTTGATGGCACTGCGGGGAACTCCTGCCGTCGGCGTGTGAGGTCGGTTGATGCATTCCGCCGGGTGTTTGCTCCTCGGAACCGGGTGATTCCGGCTCGAAGACGAAATTTGCGTCTCAGAAATGCGGCGTTCCGGTTCCGGGAAGGAATTTTCCGTCTCCAAACCCCGTCATTTCGGTTTTGAAGAGCGTCGTTCCGGTTTTGAACCGGAATGTTCCGGTTCAAAATCGGAATTTTCCGGTTCAAAAGGGGAACGTTCCGGTTCAAAACCGGAAAATTCCGGTTCAAAACAGGAACGTTCCGGTTCCGAACCGGAATTTTCCGGTTCAAAACAGGAATGTTCCGCTTGCGAGATGGAATTTTCCTGTTTTGAACCGGAATGCCCCCCCGCCGAGCCGGAATTTCGGGGTCGGGAGACGGAAAACAGGCTTTTGGAGCCGGAGGGGCCGCCCTTATGACTGGGAGGCGGGCGTCTTGCCGCCGGACCCGCCACGGGATTTGCGCGCGAAACGCTGGCCGAGGGCGTCGAGCGCGCCGTCGAGCGCCGAGCCCTTGCCCGCCGCGCGCCCGTACTGGTAGACGAGCAGCGCCGCCGCGTACGCCTCGCTGCCGACCGCCGTGTACGTGTCGTCGAGCAACTCGTTCAGTTGGCCGTACGCGGTCACGATTGGCAGGAGCGCGCCGAGCAGTTCCACGTCCTTGCGCATCTCCTCCACGTCGAACGAGCGCGGGAGGATGTCCGGGTTTTGCTCGGCGAGTTCGAGCGCCTGTGTGACGAAGCCGAGGCCCGTGTCGCCGAGCTTCGGGAGTGCCTTCCTATCCTCGGGCGAGAGGTCAATCAGGAACGAGAGTTTGGTCCGTATGGTCTGGAGTGCGTCGAGGACGACCTGTCGGTCGGCCTGCGGCAGGGTCGCGCTGATGCGGTTGTCAGGCATTGTTTTTCTCCTCGCGCGGCGCTCTGAGGTTTGAGGGAGGCCGCGCTGCTTTGAGGGGGCATCCAAGGAGGCCGGGCGCTTGAGCGATTGACGCCCGGAGGTGCTGCCCTTGTTCGAGAGAATGCGCGCGGAAGATAGCACAGACGCACACACCCTCAAAGAGATTTTTGCCGGGAGCCATCGCCATGAGCGCGTCAGCGCGAATACGACGAAGCGCCAACACTCGACGTTGAGTGTTGGCGCTTCGTTGCTAAGCGTGCTGGCGCACGCTTTGGCGGGCAGGATGCCCGCGCTCCCGGCACGCGCTCCCGGCGATGGCTCCCGGGGCGCGGCTATTTCGTGAGCACGCTCTTCAGGAACTCGACGGCGGCGGGGTCGCCGGTGCGGCCGAGGAGGACGAAGGCGTGTTTGCGTATCTCGGGCTTGGCGTGTGTGCGCGCGATGTTGATGAGGAGCGGGACGGCCTCGGGCGCGGGGCGGCGGGCGATGGCCGTGACGGCCTGACGTTGCAGCTCCGTGTCGGCGTCGAGGCTCGTCGCCGTCTGTTTGAGCGCGGCCGTGACCTGCTCGCCCGCGATCTCGCCGAGGCGCGCGACGGCCGTCTTGCGGAACTCCGCGTCCGCGTCCTGCTGCGCGACGCGGATGAGGAAGGCCGACGCCGCCTGCTTGTCATCATTGCGCGCGACCTGCGTCAGCGCCGCGCGGCGCAGGTCGCGGTTGGCGTTCGAGTTGTAGAGCGACTGCATCAACGCGAGCGCCTGCGCGTCGCGCGCGCGGCCGTAGGCGGAGACGGCCGCGCGCCGCACGTCCTGCGACTCGCGCTCGTCGCGCGCGAGTTGCGCGAGGTATGCGCGCACGTCGTCCGAGACGGGCGGCAGCCCCAGGCTGCGCACGGCGCGCGCGCGCACCTGCTCGTCCTGCGACGCGCGCGCGATGTTCATCAAGGTCTCCGGCACGCGTCGGTCGTCGTGCAGCGAGATGGCCCACACGGCTTCGTTCATGGGCGAGTCCGAGCGGTCGGGCCTCTGCGTCAGCGCCACCGCGCGCAGGAAGTTCAAGCTCTCCTCGTTGGCCGCGCGCCCCATCCAGTAGACGGGATAGCCCGCGTACTCGTGCCGGCGCGCGAGGTTGAAAACGTCTATGCGCTCGACGCGGCCGCCCGCATCCCTCAACGCGAAGACGCCGAGGCTGCGCGTCTCAAGGCCGGGGTAGTTCGACGCGGAGACGCCGTCGCTCACGAAGTACGAGCCCGACTCGCCCACGTCCCACGTGCCGCGAATGGTGAAGCGGCCGTCGTCGCTCACGTAGTCCACGTCCACGGCGACGCCCGGCCGCACGTCGAAGGCGTAGGCCGTCCAGTAGCGCGTCTGCCGCGCCCCGTTGGCCTGCGCGGCGGCGGCCTCGGCCTTCGCCTGAAGCGTCGCGCCCTGCACGGGCGTGAAGCCCTGCTCCTGCTGCGCCGGCAGCGTGGTCGGCGCGAAGGCAAGAAAGATGAAGGTCAGAAGTGCGAGCATCGGAAAACTCCTCTCGGAAACAGCCTTGCCGGGTGAGTCGGCGGACTTCGGGCAACACCCGTCCCGACCCTCTTGATGGAGGGGGTCGGGACGGCACGTTCGTTGTCGCCTGGTTGAAAGAACCCTTCGAGGGATTCAGGCAAGTAGGCAGTAGGTAGTTGAAAGTACTGCCATCTGCCTACTGCCTACTGCTCCTACTTCAGCAGGTCTTCGAGGAACTTCATGACGCCGGGGTCTTTGCTGCGGCTGAGGTAGCTGATGGCCGCCTTGCGGCGCTCCAGCGGCTCGGCCGCGTTGCGGACGACCTGCTGGAGCTTCTGGTAGGCGCGCTGGTTCTGGTACTGGCCGACGGCCGAGAGCAGGTGATTCTTGAGGTCGTTGTCGCGCTCCGAGTCGTAGAGCGAGAGCAGCACGTCGAGGTCCTGATCGTCGCCGCGATTCGGGATGGCGTGGATGGCCTGGCGGCGGAGTTGCACGTCCGAGGCCGTGCGCGCGATTTCGATCAGCTTGTTGAGCGCGCGCGCGTCCTTGCGGTTGCCGAGCCCGGCGACGACGTACTTCTTGGTCTGCACGTCGGGCACGGCGTCGTAGAGCCGGAGGAGTTCGTCCACGACGTTGTCGCCGCGACGGCGCGAGAGCAGTTCGATGGCGTGCGTGCGCGCCTTCGGGTTCTGGCCGCGCGTGGCGATTTCGCCGAGGATGGCGACGGCGCGCGCGTTGTCGTGCGAGGCGAGCGCGTGGATGGCCGAGTCGGTCGGGCTCGCGTCGGCGTAGGTCGTGCCCATGGCGATCTCGCGGAGCACGTCGAGGGCGCGCTCGTCGTTGGTCGCGCCGAGCGCGCTGATGGCGCGCATGCGCAGCTTCTCGTTGGCGTCGGCGCGCGAAATCTGGATGAGCGGCGCGACGGCCTCGTTGCCGCCGTAGCGGCCGAGCAGGATGATGGCCGCCTCCTTGACGCGGGCCGACTTGTTCGAGCGCAGCACGTCGGCCACGCGGCCGGGGCAGCCCATCCGGTCGTTCTCGCAGAGCGTCCGGAGCGCGACGATGTAGAGCTCGTCGTTGGCGTCAACCTCGTCGATGGGGCTGAGGGGCTTGCCGAGCTTGCGGAGGACTTCGAGGCGCAGCACCTTGGCGTCGTCGGCCCACGCCGACTGCGGGAAGCCCTGAAGCAGGCGCGCGAGCGGCGCCTCGGCCGCCTGCGGGCTGCCCTGCTTGTTCTGCGCGTAGGCGAGCCAGTAGAGCGCCGCGTCGATGTTCTTGTCCTTCGGGTACTGCGCGACGAAGCGGCCGAAGGTCGAGGCCGCCTGCTCCCACTGCCCCGCGTCCACGTAGCTGCGCCCCTGCGTGAAGGCGCGCATGGCCGAGTCGTTGTCGGACTGGACGAAGCGGCTGAGCAGCTCCTTGTGCTGGGCCGACGCGGGGGCGGCGTCGGCGGCCAGCAGGAGGCCCGCGAAGGCCAGGGCGCCGGCCAGGAGGCGCGAGCCCGTGTTCCGTCCGCGAATGATGTTGGGGTGAATCATGGCTTTTAGTCTTCCTTACTTTTTATGATTTAAGTGAGCCGGCGCGCGCCGAAGTCCCCTCCTAGTAAACTTCGAGCGCCGCGACGATCTCGTTCCGCCTCACGCGCTCGCCGATGGAGCGCACCTCTTCGCGCGAGGGCTTCTCGCCCAGGTTCGCGATGTCGAGCAGGAACGGCTCGATCTGGTCGAGCACCTGCTGTGTCTGCTTGTCGCCCTTGACCTCTGCTTCGAGCTTGAGCGTGGAGTTCTCGGCGAGGAGCTTGCGCGAGAGACTCTTCTCGTAGGCCATGTCGGGGACGGCGCCCGCGTCGGCGGCGCGCGTGTTCTTGATGGAGCGTAGGAGCATCTGCGCGCGCTCGACGTGGCGCGCCACGTCCTTCTCGTCGGGGTCGAGCGGACGGGCCGCGTTCGCGACGAGGTCGCCGGCCGGGGCCGAGGCGTTCACCAGGAGCGCCGCGTCGTCAACGGGCGCGGGCTCGTCCTGCCTGAACTTGACGACGCGCGGGTCTTCCTTCGGCGCGGACGACTCGTTCAGCAAGGTCTCAACGTCGAACTCAGCGCCGCCGTCGCGCCGTGGCGCGTTCACTCTCGCGACTTCGGCCTCGCGCGCGCCGCGCGGTTCGTAATCGCCGTGGAAGGTCTCGCCCTCGTTCACGTTCTGAATGCCCCCGCCTGTCGGTGCCGCGTCAACAGTACCGCCGTTGTCGGGAACGGTCGGGATGACGGCGCCGGTCGGAGGCGGCGTGTTGACGGCGACGTGAGTCGGGACGTTTGACTGCGTTCTGCGTGCGAGCCAGAGCGTGCCGGCCGTGGCGGCGACGATGAGCAGCGCGAGCGAAGAGGCGAGCGCGGGGCGTACGGCTAAAGCGCCGAGCGCGGCGGCGAAGCGTTCGCGGGCGCGGCTCAGAAAGGGGCGGCCCGCCGCAGGGCTCTCGGAGACGGGCGGCGTGCGCGCGATCTCGGCGCTGACGCGCGCCCAGAGGTCGGGGGTGACTTCGAGCCCGCCACGGTCGTAGCGCGCGTAGACCTCCTGCTCGAAGGAGAGCGCGTCGAGCGCCGCCGAGCAATCGGCGCACGTCGAAAGGTGCGCGCTCATCTGCTCGGCCGTCTGTCCTGTGACCTCGCCGTCGAAATACTCTTCGATCAACGGGAGGCAATCATCACATCTCATCACTGCTCACCCCCAAGGTACGGGCCGATGCGCTTGCGCATCTCGGCGCGCGCGCGGTGCAGGTCTGTCTTGAGCTTGCCGACGGAGAAGCCCGTGATCTCCGCGATCTCTTCGTAGCTGCGCTGCTGCAAAACTTTCAAAGTGAAGACCGTCCGCTTGTCCTCGTCGAGCTTCTGGAGCGCCCGCTGGATGACGCCGCTCAACTCTTTATCCAGGAGCGCGCCCGAGGGCGTCCGGCCTTCGTCGCGCAACTCGAACGCGGGCTCGGCGTCGATCTCGATGTTGCCCTCGTTGCGGCGGCGCGTGCGGAGCTGTTCGCGCGCGCAGTTCTTGGCGATGGCGAAGAGCCAGGTCGAGAGCTTCGTCTCCTCGCGCAGGCCCGGGAGCCCTCGGTAGGCGCGGACGAACGTCTCCTGCGCGAGGTCTTCGGCCAGGGCGCGGTCGCCGACCATGTCGTAGATGAAGCCGAGCACGGGGCGCGAGTAGCGGTCGAAGATGAGGCGGAAAGCCTCCTCGTCGCCCGCACGGACGCGCGCCACCAGTTCCTCCGTGCTGTTCATCAAGGCCCCAGCGTGCGCGCCCGGCTGCCCCAGCTCTAAACTCATTGTGCCCATCGCCAGCCGCTTCATGTCTAACACCGACAGTTAGTGGCAGACCCGCGCGGAAGGTTTCAGAAAAAAAGTCGGGGACGGGGGAAGAGGTAAAAAGTGAGGGAATTTAAGGGAATTCGGGCCGAAAATCAGGGATATTCGGCCCGGACGAGCCCGCCGCCGCGACGCTCGATCATCATGTCGTACTTGAGCTTGAGGTATTGCACGGCGCGTTCGAGGCTCTCGCGCTCGCGCTCGTCGCGGCATTCTTCGAGACGCGCGGACGCCTCGTTCAACTCCTTCAGCACAGACGCCTCCTCGGGCAGCACACCCGCGTTCTTCAAGAGCGCGTAGCCGGCCCGCAGCTCCTCGGGCGTGTTGAAGTAGGCTTCGAGGTTGATGGGGCGCCCCGCGCCTTCGAGGTCGTCGAACTCGCCCGCCTCCTGCGCCTCGCGTATCTTCTGCTCCACGAGCTTGTCGAACATTTGAGTCCCGAACTCCTTCGTCGAATTTTAAACCCGCTTCGTCTTCCAACGCCCGCGACGGAAGAAGTATGCGCTCACCACCGCGAGCGTCGAGAAGGCGATGGCCGCCGCGAGGAAGACGCCGCGCGGCCCCATCCCGAACGTGTAGGCGAGCAGCCACGCCAAAGGAATCTCCCACAGCCAGAAGACGAAGACGTTGATGAGCGTCGGCGTGCGCGTGTCGCCCGCGCCGTTGAAGCTCTGCGTCAGCACCATCCCGTAGGCGTAGAAGAGGAAGCCGCCCGCGATGATGCGCAGGCAGTCCACCCCGTACGCGTGCACCTCCTCACCGGCCGCCGCGTGCGTGAAGATGCCCACGATGGGGTCGGCGAAGAGGATGAAGGCGGCCCCGACTATCCCCAGGAAGATCATGTTGTAGAAGCCCGCGCGCCACACGGCCTTCTCCGCGCGCTCGGGCTTCCCCGCCCCGAGCGACTGACCCACCAGCGTCGCCGCCGCGTTCGACATCCCCCACGAGGGCAGCAGCGCGAACATGATGATACGCATCCCGATGATGTTGCCCGCGACGGCCGCGCTCCCGAAGCCCGAGACGATGCGCGTCAGCGCGATCCAACTCGCCATGCCGACGAAGACCTGAAACGTCGCCGTCCCCGACAGGCTCACAACCCGCCGCATCAGTTGCGGGTCGATGCGGAAGTGTCGCGGCCGGACGTGTATGCGCCCGCCGCCGCGCCACATCTTCGAGAAGGCGTAGAGCGCGCCCGTCCCGCGCCCGATGCTCGTCGCCACGGCCGCGCCCGTCACCCCGAGTTCCGGGAACGGCCCGAGCCCGAAGATGAGGCACGGCCCGAGCGCGATGTTGATGGCGTTGGCGAGCCACAGCACGCGCATCGCCACGGCCGCGTCGCCCGACCCGCGAAAGGCGCCGTTGATGAGAAAGAGCATCATCACCGACACGTTGGCCCCGAGCATCACGCGCGTGAAGTTGCTGCCGCCCGCGATGACCGCCGGCTCGGCGCCCATCCACTCCAGCAGTTGCGGCGCGAAGGCGACGCCGAGCGCGCCGAGCACGAGCGAGACGGCGAGCCCGAGCAGGATAACTTGCGCCGCCGTATGCGCCGCGCCTTCGGGGTCGCGCTCGCCCGTGCGCCGCGCCACCATCGCCGTCGCGCCGATGCTCAAGCCGATGCCGAGCGTGTAGACGAGCACCATCATCGACTCGGTCAGGCCGACCGCCGCGACGGCCTCCTTGCCCAGGCGCCCGACGAAGTACACGTCGCAGACGACGAAGAGGCTCTCCATCAACATCTCCAGGACCATCGGGACGGAGAGCAGCAGGATGGCGCGGCCGATGGAGCCGGAGGTGTAGTCGTACTTCGGGTGCGCGCCGCGCACGGCCTCGCGCACGGCGGTGAAGAGTCCGGGTTCTTTCTGTTCGGGAGCTTCTCGGAGAACTTCCGTCGAGTCAGACATCAGCGTCCAGCGTCTTTCTTCGGGAGCGAAGGAAAGGTTACGAATCGAGTCGTGGCTTGAGCCTTTTATCTTGCCACAGACGAACCGTCGAATCACTCTTTATACGACAAAAACCGGCCGCGCGGCCGAGTTTATTTTCGCGCGCCGCGTTATACTCGGGGCGAATTTCAACGCCGAGGTGAAGGTCTTAATCAACGATGAGCAATGAACAGACGAGGGAGCTGGCGACGCTCGCCGGCGGTTGCTTCTGGTGTTTGGAAGCGGTCTACAAGGAGCTGCGCGGCGTCGAGCGCGTCGTCTCGGGCTATGCGGGCGGGCACGTCCCGAACCCGACCTACCGCGCGGTCTGCGACGGCACGACGGGCCACGCCGAGGTCGTGCAGGTGACGTTCGACCCGAACGTCGTCAGCTACCGCGAGCTGCTCGAAGTCTTCTTCACCATCCACGACCCGACGACCCTCAACCGACAGGGCGGGGACGTGGGCACGCAGTACCGCTCGGCCGTCTTCTACCACGACCCCGCGCAGCGCGAGACGGCCGAGCAGGTCATCGCCGAGCTGACGGCCGCCGCAGTCTGGGACGCGCCCATCGTGACGGAGGTCGTGCCCCTCGACACCTTCTACCCGGCCGAGGACTACCATCAGGACTACTTCGAGCAGAACCCCTCTCAGCCCTACTGCCGCGCCGTCGTCGCGCCCAAGGTCTCCAAGTTCCGCAAGCACTTCCTCGAAAAGCTCAAAGCGTGAAGCTTGTTTCGCCGCGCGTTGACGGAGTAAATTACCGACAGTGACTCCAAAGACTCCGGGCAGTCCGCCAGCCGCTCCGGCCAGACCTTAACGACGCGAGCAGCCGCGCCCCGAACCGACACGCGCCGGCCGCCGGAAAGGCTTACCGAAATGGACGAAGAGAAGATGCAGAGGCAGATGGAGTTTATCGTCGAGCAGCAGGCCCAATTCGCGGCCAAGATTGGTCAGCTTGAGGACGGCCTCACGCGACTGGTCGGGGTCGTCGAGCGGGTGGTTGACACCGTCGCGCGGCTTGCCCAAGTAACAACCGAGCGTTTCGAGGAGACGGATAGAAAAATCGCCGCGCTGGTGGACGCGCAGATACAGACTGAGGAAGCGGTCAGACACCTGGCCGCGACGGTAGACCGGCACATCGCCGAAGGTCATAACGGGAGGGCGCGGCCGGAAAGTTAAAGCTCACTTTCGACGGCCTCGCGCAGTTCGCGGAAGAGGCGGGCGAGGTCTTCGGTGCGGTAGTTGGCGTTGAGGCCGCTCGGGTTGGGGAGCACCCAGACCGTGGCGGCCTCAAGCTTTTCGTCCTGCCTGCCCACCCGCGCCTTCGGGCGCGCGAAGGCCGCGCGGTAGGCGCCGACGCCGAGGACGGCGAGGAAGCGCGGCCGATACCTTTTCACCTTCGCGCGCAAGACGCGGCCGCCGCGCTCGAACTCTTCCGGGGCAAGCTCGGCGGCGGCGGCGGTCGCGCGCGCGACGACGTTCGTGATGCCTAAGCCGCGCGCGAGCAGTTCGCCCTCCTCGAAGGGCGACACCCGCCGCCCGGTGAAGCCCGAGAGGTGGAGCGCCGGCCAGAAGCGGTTGCCCGGCCGCGCGAAGTGGTGCCCGACGGCCGCCGTGTAGAGCCCCGGGTTGATGCCGCAGAAGAGCACGCGCAGGTCGCGCGCGATCACGTCCGGCACCGTCCGCCCGGCCGCCGCCAGCACCTCCTCCTTCGTCGGCTTGTAAATTTTCACCATGACCAATATCTAACGCGTGTCCGTTAAATAGAGAAGCGGGGGCACACATCTTCTCACGGATGTGTGCCCCCGCGTCGTCGTGCCCGTGACCGCCTAGGGCGTGCCGAAACGGCCTCGGTATTCGAGCGAGCGAAGGGACGGGGATTATATGTGGCGAGCCTCGCCCCGTAAATCTTTTTCCGTTGCCACTTATTCTTTAACGTCGCGGCGCCAGACGACGCGGACGCCGGAGCGCCAGTCTTCGTTGAGGTCGAGGCGGTAGGTTTCGATGCGTGTGGAGAGGCAGCGGGCGAGGGTGTGGAAGGAGCGGTGAAAGCGGAGCATGGGCGCGACGAGGTAGAGAAGCGGCGGCTCGTCGCGGAGTGCGGCGTCGCCGAAGAGGCCGGCGCGGGCGATGTGGCCGGCGCGGCGTTGGGCTTCGACACGGCGCCAGTAGTCCGCGCCCTGGAGCGCGAGCGAGGCGTCTTCGGAGACCTTCAGCTCGATGACGACGAGGCGGCCGTCGCGGCGCAGCGCCAAGAGGTCTACGGGGCGGGCGGCGGCGCCGGGCGCGGCGCGGAACTGCGCGTGGATGGGCGCGAGGCGGAGGCCGGGGTCGAGCCTCGTCACGTCGCGGCGCAGGAGTGCTTCGAGCCACGCCTCGGGCGCGGCGCGGTAGAGCGCGTGGCGGCGCTCGGGCGCGCGGTCGCGCCTGTGCTCTCTGAGCGCGGCGAGGAGTTTGAGGAAGTCTGTCTCGTTCCCCTCTTCGAAGAGCGCGCGGCGTTGGCCGACGCCGAACCAGAGGTGTTCCCCGCCGGCCACGCGCCGCACGCGCGCGAAGGGGAGACCTTGAAAGCGCAGCGTCTCGCCGTGGCGCGCGCGCACGCAGTCGATCTCGCCGGGCGCGAGCGCGATGATGTGCGAGGCCAGTTCGGACGGCGCACGCACGGAGGCGCGTGCGAGTTTCGATGCGGGCGCGTCGAGCAGTTCATCGAAGGTCGGCAGTTGAAGAGGCGACAGGCCGCGCCCTTCTTCCTTCAACTCGTAAACGTGGACGCGCTCGCGCAGGCCCGCGCGCAGCAGCGGCACGCGCTCGCATACGGCCAACGCCAGCGCACGCGGCGCGACGAGCCAGAGCGTGCGCGCGCCGTCGCTGAGCCGCGTGAACCAGAGCAGCGCGTTGGTGAGAAAGCTCTCGACGGCCTCCGCGCCCGCAGGCACGACCGGCGCCGCGACCGCGACACGTTCGCACCCGCCAACCTTCATCTTCAACAGCACGCGCGCCCAACGGCCCGGCTCGCCGCGCCGCGCGCCCTGACTCAACGACGCGTGTTCGAGCCGCGCGCGCGCGAACTCGCTGACGAGCGCGGCGAGACGTTCACACTCCGCGCGTCTAGCGCAGGCCACCAACGCGCGCCCGGACGCGACGGTCGCGCGCGGCACGAGTTGAAGTAACGCGCGGCCCGCGCCCGACCTCCTTAAGACTTCGAAGTAGATGCCCTCGCCTTCCGCGCGCCACGCGGCGACGCGCCACGAGCGCGCCCCCGACGCGCCACGGTAAGAGAGCACGAGCGAGCCGCCCGCCACGCGCAGTTCCCACTCGCCGCGCCGTAGCTCAAGGCCCGCGCCTTCATGCCCTTCGCGCAGGAGCCACGCGCCGCGCGACATGAGCAGGCGCGTGAGCAGACGCAGGGCCGCTTCAGACTCTTCGTGGCCTACGGGACGGTTCATTGACGAGTTCGTGAAGCGTGGCGGCGCTCGTGGTGTCGCGGGTTCGCGGGTGTCGGCGGGCGTATGCTAACATCGAAACACTTAAGTCGGACTAAAAATTCGCGCGGATAATTTTATGTTAAGGGCGCCGTTAACGCGGGGCGTGCGGCGCCCGTCATTGTGATGAGACGTGTCGTTAAAGTCTTGAAGTGGTCGGTGGTCGTCGCGGCGCTGCTCTTCGTGGGGGCGCAGGCTTACAGGCCCGACCGGACGAACCCGGCCGTGGACGAGCGCCGGACGCTCGCGGCCAACACGCGGATGACGCCCGAGGTCGCGGCCATCCTCCGCCGCTCCTGCAACGACTGTCACTCGTCCGAGACGGTCTGGCCGTGGTACTCGAACGTCGCGCCCGCGTCCTGGTTTTTGAAGAAGCACGTTGACGAAGGACGTAGGGAGCTTTCGTTCTCGGAGTGGGCGAGCTACCCGAAGCGCAAGCGCGAGCGCAAGCTCCATGAGATGTGTGAGCAGGTCGAGTCGGGCGAGATGCCGCTCAAGTCATACCTGCCGCTGCACCCGGAGGCCAGTCTCTCCGACGATGACCGGCGCCGTATCTGCGAGTGGGCGCGGCAGGAGGAGGGGCGACAGCCCGAAGAGACGCAGACACAGGGCGGAGATTAGGAACTCGCCGCGCCGCCGCGCGTGAAAACGTCGAACGGGTTCCGAGCCAACCCCCGGCCGTCGCGCGGGCATCGGAACTCGCGCCGCTCCCCAAACGTTTCAAACACCCCCGGACATCAAGTCTGTCCGCGACGCCCCGACGCGCGTCGCGGGCTTCAGCGACATCGGATGAGAGGTTTATGAGAAGGACTTTTTACGCTTCGACACTCGCACTCTTACTCGGCGCCGCGGCGCTCGCGCAGACGGCGAACGCGCAGGGCACGCGCCGCGCGGTCAACCCTAAGACGGCCGCGCCCGCGCAGTCGGCGCTCGCGCAGACGGCGCTCGGGCAACTGCCGCTGCCGGCTGCGGACGCGCTCCTCGTCCTCGACGTGCGGACGCTCTTCGCCGAAGTCATCCCGCGCTCGCTCGCCTCGGACAAGGCGCGGCTCGCGCAGGTCGGCGCGGACGTGGACGAGTTCAAGGCGCGCACGGGCATCGACGCGCGCGCCTTCGACCTGCTCGCGGTCGGCGTGCGCATCGTCGCGCTGGAGTCGGGCGCGACCAAGATCGACCGCGTGACGGCGGTCGCGCGCGGCCGGTTCCAGACCGAAGCCCTCGTCGCTTCGGCGCGCGCCGCCGCGAAGGGCGGGCTCGCGGAGCAGACGCACGGCGGTAAGAAGGTCTACGTCGCCACGGTCAACGACCAACTAAAACTCTTCGGTCTGGCGAAGATGCGCGTGAAGGAGTTGGCCTTCTCCGTGCTCGACCCGAACACGCTGGCGCTCGGCGAGCCCGAGGACGTGCGCGCGGCCATCGACGCGCAGGCTGGCCGCAACCGCGCCGACATGAGCCTGCTCAACTTCCCGCGCGGCGCGGGCGACTTCCTCGCCTACGGCGGCAACATCCCGGCGGGCGCGTTCGCGGGCGTGGAGACGGGGCTCTCGGCGAACGTGGACCGCGCGGTCGCTTCCATCCGTGGCGTCTACGGGACGGTTGGCTCGACGCCCACGGGGCTGCAAATGATGACGGCGCTGCGCGCGGGCACGGCCGGCGACGCCAAGCAACTCTTCGACGTGGTCAACGCGCTCCGGCAGATCGCGCCCGGCTTCATCTCCGTGGCCGGCGAGCGTTGGAGCTTCGCACGCGGGATGGTGGACAAGATGGCCATCACAACAAAGGGCACCGAAGTCCAACTCCGCCTCGAAGTCCCGCAGAACGACATCGCGACGGTGCTGAAGGCGCTTTAAGAATTTCAAATTGATAACGAGAGAGGCCGCCCCGTGTGAACCGGGCGGCCTCTTCGTCTGTCCGTCGCGTCTCTTTTACTTCGTCGTGCCCGACGTTCCCGTCGCGCCCGGCGGGAGGATGTTGATGGGCGGGCGGCGGGGCAGCGCGGCGGGCTCGTCCTGCTCGATGAGGGCGAGCGTGTCCTGGTAGATTTCGATCTGCCCCTTCTCTTCGAGCTTGCGGCGGGCCTCGATGAGGAAGTCGTCGAAGAGTTGGCCGCGCCGCTCGTCGAGCGCGCGCTCGGTCAGCTCGGCCTTCTGCTTCTCGAACTCCTCGGGCTTCGAGTCCTTGCGCTCCTTGACGGCGACGACGACCCACTTGTCGCCGACCTTGATTGGCGTCTTCGTCCCCTCGCCCGTCTTGAGCTGGCGGACGGCCGCGTCGAGCGCGGCGTCGGCGCCGGCCGTCCCCAACGGGCGACCGAGCCGGAACCCTTCCTCGTCCTCCGCCTTCAGACCGGCCTTCGCGGCGGCGGCCTTCAGGGCGTCAACGCCGCCGCCGGCCGCCGCGATCTCCTTCGCCGTCTGTTCGAGCTGCTCGGCGGCGCGCGTGCGCTTGAAGTCTTCGGCGACGCGCTCCTTGACCTCGTCGAACTCGGGGATGCGCGGGTCGCGTTTCTCGACGAGTTGCGGGACGGCGAAACCGTTCTTGATGCCGACGAACTCGCCGACGGCGCCGGCCTCTTCGAGCGGCTGAATCTTCTCCTCGAACTGCGGGCTGGTGCCGATGTCCTGCACGTCGTCGCCCGGCCTGATGAAGCCGGTCTCGCGCAGCATCTCGGCGGGCGTCATGTTGGCCTGCGCGGCGAACTCCTGCGCGACCTTCTGCGGGTCGCGCGTCTCCTTCAGGCGCTCGTTGACCTTGCGCGCGATGTCCTGCGCGACGTTGTAGGAGCGGCGGTTGCGCAGGGAGACGAGCAGCTCCTGCTTCGCGTCCTCGAACGACTTCGGCACGACCGCGCCGCGTCGGAAGATGTAGTAGGCATTGCCCGTCTTTAAGGGGTCGCCGACCTGCCCCTCCTTCCATTCGAGCGTGTTCTGGAGGAGGTCCGAGACGTTGCCGGGCGTGCCGGGGGCGTTCGGCTTGCGGTTGAGGTTGCGCTTGACGGGGTTGGGGAGCCAGCCGCCCTCCTTCGCCGTCGAGGGGTCTTCGGAGTTGCCGCGCGCCTGCTCGGCGAACTCCTCCTCGGAGGCGGTCAAGTCCTCCTTGCGGATGCGCGTGACGATGGCGGTCGCCTTGTTCAGAATCTCCTGGTCGAGTTCGGGGCGCGCGACCCGGAGGACGATCTGCTGGACGCGGACGCCGGCCATCTTGTTCTCGGGCTTGAGCGAGTCGTACTCCTTGCGCAACTCCTCGTCGGGGATGTCGAGCTTCTGCCCGACCTTCTCCTGGTTGACGAAGACGTAGCGAATCTTCTTCTGCGGTTCAAGGAAGCGGTAGTCGGTCTTGTGCGCGTCGAAGTACTGGCGCAGCTCGTCGTCCGAGGGGTTGATCTTCTTCGACACCTCCTCGGCCGTGACCGCGACGTAGGAGAGGTCGAACTCCGTGTTCTCGCGCTCGTACTGCTCGCGGACATCGGCCTCGGAGACCTGCGCGGCGGCCGAGACGAAGGCGCGCAGCTTCTGCGCGGCCAGCGCGTCGCGGACGCTCTGCTCGAAGAGCGAGACGCTGCCGTAGTTGCGCACGACGTAGTCCTTGTAGAGCTTCACGTCGAACTTCCCCGTCGCGGGGTCGCTGAACTGGCGCGCGATCTCCTCGCGCACCTCCTCGTCGGAGGCGCCGAAGCCGAGGCGGCGGGCCTCCTGGAGCGAGATGCGGCTGTTGATGGCCTGGTCGAGGATGCGGTCGCTCGTCATGCCGATCTGCGCGAGGCTGAACTGGCCGCCGAACTGCGACTCGATCTTCTTCTTGAGGAGCGTGTAGTCGGCGACGGTCACCTCTTCGGAGCCGACCTTGGCGAGCACCTCTTTGCTCTTGAAGGGGTTGGCGATGGCCGTGTTCGGGCGGGTGTAGACGCCCGCGACGACCATGCCGAGCACCATCAGGAACGCGACGAACATGAGGACGTAATTACGCGACCTCTCCATGCGTGTGAAAAACTTGAGCATTACCGGATACCTTCTCTGTGTACGGAGGAGTTTTGGCTTCGGACTTCCCGCGCGCGGAGCGCGTAGGACGAAAGCCGCGCGCACCCCGCAAAAGGCGGATTGTAGCCGACGCCCCGCGCGCCGCGCAAACGGGCGACAGTAGGCAGTTAGCCCCGGGAGCGCGGACACCCTACAGCCCGCCATGAGCGCGTCAGCGCGAATAGAGTGAGACTCTACGCTCAACGTTGAAGTGTGACGGTCCACTGTTAAGCGTGCTGAAGCACGCTTAGGCGGGCAGGATGCCCGCGCTCCCGGCGCGCGGCTTACTCCTTACTGGCTACTGACTACTGTCTGCTGCTATCCTTCCCCGCATCATGGATTTTCCAATTTGGGCTTGGGGCGGGTTCGGGCTCTTCATCCTGACGATGCTGGCGCTCGACCTGGGGGTGCTGAACCGGAAGGCGCACGCGGTGACGTACCGCGAGGCCACGGTGTGGAGCGTCGTGTGGGTGACGCTGGCGCTGTGCTTCGCCGGGCTGGTCTTCTGGAAGACCGACCGGCAGACGGGCCTTGAGTTTCTGACCGGCTACGTCATCGAGCTGTCGCTCTCGGTCGATAACCTCTTCGTCTTCCTGCTCATCTTCTCCTACTTCAAGGTGCCGGCGAAGTACCAGCATCGCGTCCTCTTCTGGGGCGTCCTGGGCGCGCTGGTGATGAGGATGACGATGATCGGCATCGGCGCCACCCTCGTCGAGCGTTTCCACTGGATTCTCTACATCTTCGGCGCCTTCCTCATCTACACGGGCTTCAAGATGCTCAAGCAGGACGAGGCGGACGCGAACCCCGAGGACAACCCCCTGGTGCGCTTCGCGACGCGTCTCATCCCCATCACGCGCCACTACGAGGGCGACAAGTTCTTCACCGTCGTGAACGGGAAGAAGATGGGGACGTTGCTGCTGCTCGTCCTCGTCATCGTCGAGGTCTCGGACCTCGTCTTCGCGGTCGATTCCATCCCGGCCATCTTCGGCATCACGACCAACCCGTTCATCGTCTACACGTCGAACGTCTTCGCCATCCTCGGCCTGCGCTCGCTCTACTTCCTGCTCGCGGGCGTGGTCGAGAAGTTCCACTACCTGAAGGTCGGGCTCGCCATCGTGCTCATGTTCGTCGGCGTCAAGATGCTCGGCGAGGGCTATCTCCACGACCGCTTCGGCGTGAGCAAGGAGACGGTCATCCTCTTCTCGCTCGGGTTCGTCTTCGTCGTGCTCATCTCCTCGGTCATCTTCTCCCTGCTCAAACCCGTCCCGCCCGAAGCGCAGGTCGAGGTCGAACTGCCCGAAGGCTTCGGCTCCCCCTTCGACGACGACCAGGGCCGTCTCGGCGCCGACGAGCGGCGACTGGCCGAAAAGCAGTAGGCGACAGTCCGCCGCGGTTTGCGAACACGCCCCGCATAATTCCTAACCCCCGCGCGCAACATTCCGGCGCGACGGCAGGAATCTCCTGCACGACAGCCAAACTCTTCTGCTTGCCAGCCAGACTTTCTGATTCGTCAGCCAATCTTTCTGATTTGGCAGCCGGACTCTTAATAGCAGCGTTCACACGCACGCCGCCGTAGGACTTTCTGACGCGCACGGATAGAAAAAGGGCGCCGGGCGCCGCGTTTTTCCTTGAAAAAGATAGGGCTTGCCTTTTCCCTTTCCCGTTTGTTAACTTCAATAAGGGGCCGGACGCGCCGTGGCGCGACGGACCTCCGGGGACGGCCACCATGCCCTCCGCCCCCGCGCCTCCGGGTTTAACTTATCCGCACGCCCGGCGGTCTTCCGAAAAATAGCCGAAAGTCACCCTATGGTCACCAGAGTCAGCCGCTTCGACGGCGACTGGTGGGTCGTCCAGAAGCGGCTCATCTACATCGCCATCCTTGTCGCGTCGCTCGCCCTCTTCGTGGGCGGCGTCTCGCTCTACGTCTACCTCTACGGCAACCCCTTCAAGGGCGCCGCCGCCGAAGAGGGGGCGCCGACGGGCGCGCGCTTCGTCTCGCTCGAAGGCGGCGTCAAGGTCATGCGCGCCAACACGCGCGAGACCGTGCAGGCGCGCGCCGACACGCGTCTCTTCCCCGGCGACCTCGTCCAGACGCAGGAGGACGGCCGCGCCCGCATCACGCTCGCCGACGGCTCGACGCTCTTCGTCAAGCCCAACTCGGTCGTCACCATCGCCGAGAACACCTCGGGCGAGGACGGTCGCGCGTCGAAGGTCCGCGTCGCCGTCGAGAGCGGCCAGGTCAACGTCCGCACCGAGCAGCAGAACGAGGGCGCGCAGAACATCGTCGGCACGCACCTCTCCGAGAACAAACTCAACGCCGAGACCGACGCCAGCTTCCACGTCCGCGATGACAAGACCGAGGCGATCCGCGTCGGCGCCGGCGCCGTCGAGACCAGCACCTCGGGCGGCGACACGACCACGCTCAAGGCGGGCGAGTACGTCGCCGTCAACACGCAGGGCACCATCTCGCAGAAGGAGAAACTGCTGGCCGCGCCCCTGCCGCTCACGCCGAAGAACATGGAGCGGCTCGGCGCGCGCAAGGGCGGCTCGACGGCCGTCGCGCTCAAGTGGCAGAAGCCGCAGACCGGCGCCCCCGCGCACTACCGCGTCGAGGTCGCCACCTCCCCCTTCTTCGTCCCCGCCGGCAAACTCGTCGAGCGCGACCAGTTGCAGGCCAACGAGATCACGGTCGAAGACGTGCGGCAGGGCAACTACTTCTGGCGCGTGATGGCCGTCGCGCAGTCGGGCCAGGCGTCGGACTGGAGCGAGCCGCAGAAGTTCGTCGTCGAAGGCCAGGGCGGCACGGGCGACGAAGTCACCGTCGCCGACGTGCAGATCGAATACGTCGCCGGCCAAATCTATCTCGTTCGCGGGCGCACGCAGGCCGGCAACACCGTCCGCTGCGCCGGCCGCGAGACGCTCGCCGCGCGCGACGGCATCTTCCAACTCCAGATCAACGCCCCACGCGGCGCGCGCGAAGTCCAACTCGAAACCGCAGACACGCAGGGCAACCGCAACTCCTTCAAGTTCCAACTCCCGCCGGGGGGCTAAGAGGAAGTGCTGAGTGCTGAGTGCTGAGGACTGAGTGGGAGACAAGGCCCACTCTTCACTCAGTCCTCGGCACTCAGTCCTCAGTACTTCTCTTATGAGATACGTCATTCTCCTCAGCGGTGTGGACACCGACCCCGCGCGCACGCTCTTCGAGGCGCTGCGCCACGCGGGCGTGTGTGTCGTGGTGGTGGCCCCGGGCGGGGCGTCCGAAGAGGAGGAGGCCGAACGCGCCCGCGCCGGTTGGGGCGAGGAGCCTCTGGCCGTCCTCTTCGACCTCGCGGCCGACGCCGCGCTCCCGGACCTGCACGAGCGCGCGGGACTCGCTTCCAAAGTCTGGCCCGGCGTCCCACTCGTCGCCTGCCGCCGCGAGGCGCAGAACGGCGCGGGGCGCGGCGCGGGCGCGCTCAACGAGGCGACGCTCAAGCGGCTCGGCTTCCACGCCGTCGCCGCCGGCCCGGTTCAAATCTCCGCGCTGCTCCGCGACGTGGAGGAGCGCGGCACCGAAGACGCGAGCGCGGGCGAGGGCGGCGATACGGTCCCCGAGGTCACGCCCGCGAGCCTCCTGCTCCCCGAACGCCTGAGCGTCGAGCGACTGCGCGCGGCCTTCGAGGTCGTCGCCTCGCTCCACTTCGCGGCCGACCAGCGAGGGGCGGCGCAGGCCGCGCTCGCCGGACTCGCCGCGCTCGTCGCGGCCGACCGCTGGACCGTCTACCTCTGCGGCGAGACGGGCTCGTTTCACGACGCGCCCTTCGAGCCTTTGGCCGTGCGCGGCCTGACCGAGAGCGAACGCGCCATCCCCGAAGAGGACTGGCGGCGCACCCTGATGGGCGACGCGCTCGCGCTCGCGGGTTCAGAATCCAAGGCCGCGCGCGAGGCGGCCGCCACCGCCGACACTTCCCGCCGCAAGGAGGGTGAGCGCCGCACGCTCGCCGTCCCGCTCGTCACGGGCGAGCGCGTCGTCGGCGTCCTCGAAGCCGTGCGCGAGGGAGCACAGGCCCGACGTTTCTCATCATCGGACGCCGCGCTGCTCTCGGCGCTGGCGCTGCCCGTCGCGGCGGCGCTCTCGAACTCCGCGCGCGTGGCCGAGGCCGAGCGCCTCTCGCAGACCGACGACCTGACGAAGCTCCACAACGCGCGCTACCTGCGCCAGTACCTCGTCAACGAGTTGAAGCGCGCGCGCCGCTACGGCTCGCAGGTGACGGCCTTCTTCCTCGACCTCGACAACTTCAAGCAGGTCAACGACCACTACGGCCACCTCGTCGGCTCGCACGTCCTGATGGAGATGGCCGGGGTCATCCTCACCTGCGTCCGCGACACGGACGTGGTGGCGCGCTACGGCGGCGACGAGTTCGTCGTCGTCCTCCCCGAGACCGACATGGACATGGGCCTGCGCGTCGCCGAGCGCGTCCGCGAGCGCATCAGCGCCCACGCCTTCACCGGCGGGCGTGGCCTGCGCCTACAGCTCACCGCCTCCTTCGGCGTCGCCTGCTTCCCCGCCCACGCGCAGTCGCCCCAGCAACTCATCGCCCGCGCCGACACGGCCATGTACGAGGCCAAGGCCGCCCGCAAGAACTGCGTCCGCCACGCCGCCGAAGCCGCACAGGACGCCTGAGCGCCGACCGCAATTTTTCTTACTCACCGCGATTTTGCCGCGAAAAACGCGGCAAAAATCTTCGCGTCCCCACACTTCTCTCTTGTAAACGCCCCGCCCCGCGCTCATAATTCGCTCAAGGAGGTTCACTCGATGAGCGAAGACACGACGCAACAGTTACCTAATGACGCACTGAGCCAGATTCTCGCGCGGTTCGACTCGATGGACGCGCGGTTCGACTCACTTGAAACGCGGCTGACGACGCTCGAAGACAAGGTCGAGCAACGCCTGCATGACACCCGTCCCATCTGGGAACAGGTTCTAACCCGGCTGACGGCCGTTGAGGAACGGCTGACGAAGGTGGAGACTCGCCTCAAGAAGGTCGAGGACGAGGTCTTCTGGCTGAGACGCAAGTTCAACAACTGGACTGGCGACGTTGCACTGCTTCAAGAGAAGTATAACGATCTCGAAGAGCGTTTCGAGGAAGCACATCCAAGGCGCTCAGAGTAGAGCCGTCGAAGAGCCGCCCGGCCGCCAACGGGCGCGCTCGGAGCCCCGCCGAAACCCCGCCCCCGCCCGCCGAACAACATCCGCTAAAAAAGTTGTAGACAAACGTGCGCGCATGCTGTAAAGCATTGTTTGAGAACTTGCCGGAAAGCACCCCCCGCTCGAAGGACTACTCAAGCCAGAGAGTCTAAGCTTTTCCCAGCAACCCGTAGGTTTGTGTCGGTTAGCGTTCTTGCCCCGTTCGTTGTATCTTTGTTATTTCGTTCCACGCCGCGTGGCGAAGACAAAGGGAGCAGGGACGCCCGAAGTGCATCCGGAGGGCGAAATGGCCGTTTGCAGGCCGCGCCCCCCGGAGTCGGAAGACACGGGCGCATCAAGTAGAAGTCAGAGGTGCGTAAACAGTAACGAATGGCATTCAAGTCACTCTTCAGCCTTTTCTCCAGCGACCTCGCTATCGACCTCGGCACGGCTAACACGCTCGTCTACGCCAAGGGGCGTGGCATCGTCGTCAGCGAGCCCTCCATCGTCGCCATCAACAAGGTCACCAACACGCCCGAGGCCGTCGGCAAGGAGGCCAAGGAGATGCTCGGCCGCACGCCCGGCAACATCGTCGCCATCCGGCCGATGAAGGACGGCGTCATCGCGAATTTCGAAGTCACGGAGAAGATGCTCCAGCACTTCATCCGCAAGGCGCACAACGGCAAGACCTGGGTCAGCCCCCGCGTCGTCATCGGCATCCCGTCCGAGATCACGCAGGTCGAGCGCCGCGCCGTCGAAGACTCTGCTTACCGCGCGAAGGCTTCGGAGGTCTATCTGGTCGAAGAGGCGATGTGCGCGGCCATCGGCGCGGGACTGCCCATCACGGAGCCGCACGGCAACATGATCGTGGACATCGGCGGCGGCACGACCGACATCGCCGTCATCTCGCTCTCGGGCATCGTCTACTCGCGGGCGGTGCGCGTCGCGGGCAACGAGATGGACGAGGCCATCACGCAGTACATCAAGCGCAAGTACAACCTCCTCATCGGCGAGCGCACGGCCGAGGCGATCAAGATTCAGTTGGGCTCGGCCTTCCCGCTCGACGAGCCGCTCTCGATGGACGTGCGCGGGCGCAACCTGATCGAGGGCATCCCGAAGACCATCACCATCACCGACGAGGAGGTGCGCGAGGCCCTGGCCGACTCGGTCGCGACCATCGTCAACGCGGTGCGCGTCGCGCTCGAACGCACGCCCCCGGAACTCTCCGCCGACATCGTCGAGCGCGGCATCGTCCTGACGGGCGGCGGCGCTCTGCTGAAGAACCTCGACAAGCGGCTCTCCATCGAAACTGGCTTGCCCGTCTCCATCGCCGACGACCCGCTCTCCTCCGTCGTGCTCGGCGCCGGCAAGATGCTCTCGGACTTCGACCTCCTCAAGCGCGTCCGCTGGGACAACAACCTGACGGGCGGAATGTAGAAGGAACGCTGAACTAGGAACGCTGAACGCTGAACTGTAAAACAGGCTGTCTTCAGTTCAGCGTTCAGCGTTCCTAGTTCATAGTCTATAGCAATGGTTCGGAGCACGCAGAAGGAGATCAGGCAGCGCGCGCCGCTCTGGCTGGTTATCCTGCTCGTCGCCAACTTCGGGCTGATGAGCTGGAACGCGAAGGACGCCGAGACCGGGCAGCCCGTCGTCCGGACGTGGGCGCAGTCGCTGTTCACGCCCGTGCAGACGGCGACGACGGGCGTCGGCGGCGCGGGCGTCGGCTTCTTCCGTCGGCTCGGCGACCTGCGGAACGCGCAGGCCGAGAACGAAGGCTTACGCCAACGCCTGGCCCAGACCGAGAACGAGTTGCGCGAGGCCCGGCAGGCGCGCGACGAGAACGAGCGGCTGAAGAAGCTGCTCGACTTCACCAAGGATGTCCGCTACGACTCGATCCCGGCGCGCGTCGTGGCGCGCGACCCGTCGGTCTGGTTCAACTCTCTCATCATCAACCGTGGCAGCACCTCCGGCATAGACCTCGACATGCCCGTCGTCACGCCCGAGGGGATCGTCGGGCGCGTGGTCGGCGTCGGCCCCGTCTCGGCGCAGGTCATGCTCATCACGGACGAGCGCGCGGCCGCCGGGGCCGTGGTCGGGCAGTTGGGGCAGTCGAACGCGCTCGGGTCGGTGCGCGGCTTCGGCAAGAACGGGCTGCTGGAGATGCGCTACGTCTCGGGCCTGGAGACGGTCAACAACGGCGACTATGTGGTTACCACGGGGCAGGACCGCATCTACCCACCGGGACTGAACGTCGGCACCGTGGTAGAAGTCGTGGCGGGTTCGGCCACCACGCCCCACACCATCCGGGTCAAGCCGGGCGCACGGCTCGACTCGCTCCAGGAGGTCGCGGTCCTGAAATACCGCCCGCCGCAGCGCACCGCCCCCGAGCGGACGCTGCCGAACGTTGATAAGGGAAAGGCGAAGTGATGAGGACTGAGGACTGAGTGAAAGGCTCGCCTCTTTCTCACTCAGTCCTCAGTCCTCAGTACTTTTCTTATGAAGTGGAAACTTGCGGCCTGCGTGGCGCTGGCCGTCGTGACACAGACGGGGTTGAGCACGGTGTGGCCGCCGGCCCGCTACGCCGACCTGACGCTCGTCGTGGTCGTCTACTTCGCGCTCCAGCGCGACGCGGTGCAGGCCGTCGTGCTGGGGACGGTGGCGGGGCTCGCGACCGACGTGCTCTCGGGCGGCCTGCTCGGCGCGCGCGGCTTCTCGATGACGCTGACGGCCTACCTTTTGGCGGCGCTCGTGACGCGCGTGATGCTCGACAACCCGCTGCTGCGCATCCCGGTCATCGCGGGCTCGGCCGCCTTCAACACGGTCGTCTACCTGCTGCTGCACCAGTTCTTCCGCCACCCGCAGAACCCGCCGGGTCCCATCGCCGAGACCATGGCCTACAGCGTCATCTGGACGACGGTGGCGGGGACGGCCGTCGCCTTCGTCCTCGACCTCTTCTTCAACGAGTCCACGAGCCGCCGCCAGCGCCGCGCCTTTGCCTTCCGCCGCCGCATCGCGCGGCGGGGTCTGGGGCGGAGAAAATATTAAGCGAGTGGTCGGGAGACGAGTAGTCAATAGACGTTAGATTCGGCATCCAAGTCACTGACGCTAGTCTTCAGACGACTCCCCGTTGTGAGTTCCCCCTACTGACTACTGTCTCCTGACGACTTCAAGGCCATGAAATTCGAAGACGAGACTCAAAACCTGAAGATGCGGATGGCGGTCATCCACGTGCTGGTCGTCGCCATCATCGCGGTGCTCGGCGTGCGCCTCTACTTCCTGCAAGTCGTGCGCGGCGAGTACTACGCCGAGCGCGCCGAGAACCAGCGCATCCGCCGCCTGAAGATTCCCGCCCCGCGCGGCGCCATCTTCGACCGCAACGGCAAGCTCCTCGTCGATTCACGCTCGACCTACAACATCCTCGTCGCGGGCGAGGACATGAAGGGCAAGGACTGGAACGTCCTCGTCGGGCCGCTCTCCGAGGGGCTCGAACTCGACCCGGGTCTGCTGCGCGAGCGATTCGACGAGGCCAAGCGCCAGCCCGCCTTCGAGGAGGTGACGGTCAAGGAGGGCGCTACGTCCGCCGACATCGCGTGGGTCGAGGCGCACACGCTCGAACTCCCGATGCTGCTCGTGCGCGAGCAGCCGCAGCGCCGCTATCCCTCGAACGGCACGCTCGCGCACGTCCTCGGCTACGTCGGCGAGATCGGCCCCGAGCAACTCAAGCAGCCACGCTTCAAAGACCCCAACGTCAACCCCTTCGTCAAGGACAATCCCTACCGGCAGGGCGACATCATCGGGCAGGAGGGGGTTGAGTCCACCTACGACCGCTACCTGCGCGGCCGCGACGGCTACCGCGAGGTCGAGGTGGACAGCCGTGGCCGCATCCAGCGCGAAATCTCCGTCGTCCAGCCGCAGCCCGGCCAGGACATCGTCACCACCATCGACCTCGACCTGCAACTGACGGCCGAGGAGCAGCTCCGCAACTCGCCCAACAAGCGCGGCGTCATCGTCGTCATGGACCCGAACAACGGCGAGATCGTGGCGATGGCGTCGTACCCGACCTTCGACCCGAACCTCTTCTCGCAGCGCATCGGCACGCCCGAGGGGCGCCGCGAGGCCAACGCGCTCCTGCGCGACCCGACGACGCCGATGTTCAACCGCGCCATCCGTGGCCGCTACCCGCCGGGCTCGACGTGGAAGATTCCGATGTCGGTCGCGGGACTCCAGCAGGGCAAGATCACGCTCAAGGACTCGAACCTCGTCTGCGGCGGCGGCATCCAGATCGGCAACAAGTTCACGCGCTGCATGGGCCACCACGGCAGCCCGCCGCTGCGCACGGCCATCAAGCACTCGTGCGACGGCTACTACTACCGCCTCGGCCTCAAGATGGGGCTCGAAGGCATCATGCAGATGGTGGACGAGTTCGACCTCAACAAAAAGACGGGCGTCGATTTGCCGCACGAGCTGGTGAGTTGGACGCCCTCGCGTGAGTTCAAGGCGCGCTTCAACCCGCGCGACGCCGCGTGGAAGGACATCGACACGGTCTACGCGTCGTTCGGGCAGGTCTACGACTTCGTGACTCCGCTCGCGATGCTGCGCGCGCAGGTCGCCATCGCCAACGGCGGCCGCCTCTACGTCCCGCACCTGCTGCGCGAGGCGCGGCCGACCGCCGCGGTCGGCCCCTTCGATGCGCGCCCCCGCCAGACCTTCGACCGCCCCGACCCGAAGCTGCTCGACATCCCCGCCGAGCAGCACTCCCTCGTCGTCGAGGGCATGTGGGCCGTCGTCAACGAGCCGGGCGGCACGGGCGGCGCCGCGCGCATCGAGGGCTTCGACGTGGCGGGCAAGACCGGCACGGCGCAGGTCGTCGGACTCGGCAAGGACGTGGGCAAGAACAAGGACCACTCCTGGTTCGTCTCCTACGCCCCCGCGCGCAAGCCCGAGTTGGCCATGATCGCGCTCATCGAGAACGTCGGCTTCGGCGGCAAGTTCGCCGCCCCGGCCGTCCACAAAGTCTACGACACCTACCTCGTCAAGGCGCACCCCGAACTCGCGCCCAAGGCGCCCGTGGCCGTGGAGGCGGCGGCACAACACCAATAATGGTCGCCATATTGGAAAAGCGAAAACTCCGCGACTTCGACTGGGTGCTGACGCTGCTGGCGCTCGCCATCGCCCTGTTCGGGACGTGGATGATCTACAACGCGCAGCCCGACGCCGGTTACTGGAAGAAGCAGTTCATCGGGCTCGGCGTCTCGACCATCGTGATGCTCGGGGTGGCCTTCACGGACTACCGCAAGCTCGTCCACTTCGCGCCGGCCTTCTACGCCTTCGGCCTCTTCCTCCTCGTCATCGTGCTCATCCCCGGCATCGGGCTCAAGATCAACGGCCAGCGCTGCTGGATTGGCGTCCCCGGCCTCGGCCAGTTCCAGCCGTCGGAGTTCATGAAGATTCCGACGGTGCTGATGCTGGCGCGCTACTACGGGCGGTCGCGTGGCACGACTCTGACGCTGCGCCAGATGTTGATGGGCGGCGCCATCCTCGCGCTGCCGGTCGGCCTCATCCTGCTTGAGCCCGACTCGGGGCAGGCGCTCACGTACTTCCCACTGCTCGCCGTCGTCCTCTTCCTCTCGTCGGTGCGGATGTGGCTGGTCGTCGCGGCGCTCGTCCTCAGTTTCGCGGCGGTCCCCGCCGCGTGGTACGTCGGCACGAAGACCGGGGCGATCAAGTCCTACCAGCAGGAGCGCATCAACGTCATCCTCGACCCCGAGAACGCTGACCGACGCGGCTTCGGCTATCACACGTGGCAGTCGATCCTGACGGTCGGCAAGGGGGGCTTGTGGGGCTCCGAGAACAAGGGCGCGGCCTCGCAGAGTCAGCTCAAGTTCCTGCCCGAGCCGCACACGGACTTCATCTTCGCCGTCACGGCCGAGAACACGGGCTTCGCCGGCTGCGTCGCGCTGCTGCTGGCCTACGCGGTGCTGCTGACCAAGCTCATCCACGGGGCGCGGCGCGCGCCCGACCGCACGGGGATGCTCGTCATCATGGCCATCGTCGGCGGGCTCGCCTTCCAAATCTTCATCAACGTCGGCATGGCGCTCGGCATGCTGCCCGTCATCGGCGTCCCGCTGCCCTTGATGAGCGCCGGCCTCTCGGCCATCCTCTCGACCTCGGTCGCCATCGGCTTTGCCATCAGCATCCGCCTCCGCCGCTTCGTCAACTGAGGCGGCGGGCGGGTGCCGCCTTCAACTCAAACCCTTCCCCGCTCGCCTTTTCGCCGACGGGTCGTTTATACTGAGGCGCCTGTCCTGCCTGACTGCCAGAACCTAAAACCTTCCGGCACGGCGCGCGCTGACACCGACAGCTTTAAGAGACGCGTGTGGCGTCGCGCCAGAACACAGCAGACAGGGGCGAAGATTTTGGCGGGGCCGCCGCCCGAGCCGTCGGAGGTTTCGACGGCGAGCGGGCCGCCCCGTTTGAAAAGTTTTACGCAGGGCCGCCGGACGGCGGGGAACGTTGCGCGCGACCAGACGGTACGCGCGCACGACCCGGCCGGGCTGCGAAGGCCGAAGGAAGCCGCCTCCAGGGGCGCGCGCCTTTCGAGCCCGACGCGCCGCGCCGAGGCTAAGGCGGCGGACGGAGTTTCCAGGTGAACAGTTCGGAACGCTTCCGCGCGCGCGGGGTCCCAGGGGGCCGAAGCGGGCGCGGCGGGTGCGGCGGTGCAGCCGGGCGCGAGGGCGCCCGCGCCCGTACGCGCGCGCCGCAGGGCGTTAAGTCCCAGACCTCAAGAACCCTTCCGCTTACAGGCGCAGGCCCGCGGGGCCTCCGCGCCCTTCACGCGCCCGATTCTTCGGGCTCCACACCACCAGCGTCCCGCGCGCGCCGCCGCGCGGCCCACACCTTCCAGGAGACGGTTTCACACAGATGCCCAAAGAGATGATTGTCAGCGTCAACGGGCGCGAGAAGAAGATCGCCATCGTTGAGAACGGGCGCGTCACCGAGTTCTACATCGAGCGCGGGGAGTCGAGCCAGGGGATCGTCGGCAATATATACAAGGGGCGCGTCATGCGCGTCCTGCCCGGCATGCAGTCGGCCTTCGTCGACATCGGGCTGGAGCGCGACGCCTTCCTCTACGTCTCGGACTTCTTCGACGAGGAGGAGGAGTTCGAGCGCATCGTCGTCGATAAGAAGAAGTCGGAGGGCGCCGACGACGAGGCCGCCCAACGCGCCGCGGTCGAGCGCATCGAGCGCTCCCGCGTCGAGCGCGAGCGCGCCGCCGAGCAGGCGCAGGCGGAGGCCGAGCCCGAGGGCGAGGCCGAAGAGGCCGAAGAGGCTGAAGAGCTCGTGGCCGCCGCCCCCGCCGGAATCGAAGAACTCACGCCCGACGAAGAAGAAGAGGTCGCCGCCGCCGCCGAAGCGGCCGAGGCGCAGCCGCAGCCGTCGCAGGTCGCGGAGGATGCGAGCGGGCGCTCACGCCGCCGCAAGCGCCGCCGAGGCGAGCGCGGGGGCGACGCCGAGACGCCTTCCAGCACGGGCGAAGTCCCGCCGGGCGTCTCCTTCCCCGTGGACGAGTTCGCGGGCGAAGACCTCTCGACGCCCTTCGTCGCGGGCGCAGACTCCTTCGAGCGCATCGTGGACGAGGAGGAGTCGGCCGCCGAGGAGGGCGCGACCTTCAAGGACGCGCGCCTGCAAGAACGCCTGACCGACCAGACGCGCGCCGTCGAGTTCGACATGGAGCCGACGACCAGCACGGAGGTCGGCTCGCTGCTCGGCGACGCCTCTTCATCGGGCGGCGGCTTCGAGCGCATCGCCGACGACGAGGAAGAGGAAGAGACGCACGCGCGCCTGCACACGGTCCAACCCGAGGTCGCCGCCTCCGTCGCGGAGTTCGTCGAAGACGAGGCGGGCGCCGACGCCTTCGCCGGCACGCAGTCGTTCGAGCGCATCGCCGACGACGACGAGGCACCCGCGCCCGCCGCGTCGAAGAAGTCTTCCAAGAAGTCCTCGAAGAAGGCTTCCAAGAAGGCCGCCGCGCCTCAGGCCGAAGAGGTTTCGGAGGCCGCAGGTCAAGAGGAAGAAGCCCCCGAAGCCCCGGCGGCTTCGAAGAAGGGCTCGAAGAAGTCCGCGTCGAAGAAGTCCGCCGCGAAGGGCTCAACCAAGTCCGCCGCGAAGGGCAGCAAGAAGTCGAGCAAGAAGGCCGCGTCCGAAGGCGAGGGCGAAGACGCGGACGCCTCGGCGTCGGTCACGCAACGCGCGCCGCGCGGCGAGTTCGCGCGGCGCGGCGGTCGCCGCCGCCGCAAGCCAGGCACCGGCCCCGGCGAGCCGCACGAGAACGGTAACGGTAACGGCAACGGCCACGACGAAGCGGCCGACACTTCCGCGCCGGACGACAACGGCGGCGCGGAGGTCGTCGTCGAGGCCGCGCCGCCCGCGCCGCAGGCGCAGTCCCCCGCCCCGCAGGCCGAGCCGCGCGCGGAACGTCCCGAACGTCCCGAACGTCCCGAACGTCCTGAACGTCCTGAGCGTCCCGAGCGTCGCGAACGCGGCGAGCGCGGCGGACGCGGACGCGAGCGCGACGCCGGGCGCGGCGGCGACCGTGGTCGCGACAGCCGTGGGCCGGAGAGCCGACCCGGCAGTCGCGACAGCCGCGGCGAAGGCAGTCGTGAGGGTGGTCGTGAAGCCGGTCGTGAAGCCAGTCGTGAGGCCAGCCGTGGCCCCGAGCGCGCGCCGCGCGAGAGCGGCGGGCGCAGCGGTCGCAACCGCCAGCCGATGATCACGGACCTTCTGCGCGAGGGTCAGGAGATCATCGTCCAGATCGCCAAGGAGCCCATCGCCGCGAAGGGCGCGCGCATCACTTCGCACATCGCGCTGCCGGGCCGCTTCCTCGTCTACATGCCGACCATCGAGCACGTCGGCGTCTCGCGCAAGATCGAATCCGACTCCGAGCGTCAGCGCCTGCGTAAGCTCATTCAGGCCATCGTCAAGGAAGAGGACGTGCCCTCGGGCGGCTTCATCGTCCGCACGGCGGGCGTCGGCATCAGTGAACAAGACCTGCGCGACGACGCGCGGTACCTCATCCGCACGTGGCGCGACATCCGCAAGAACGCCGAGAAGGCGAAGGCCCCGGCGCTCGCGCACAAGGACCTCGACCTCGTCCAGCGCCTCCTGCGCGACCAGCTCTCCGACGACTTCACGGCCATCCGCGTGGACACCGAGGAGGAGTATCTTGAGGTCGTCGAGTTCATCAATCGCATCCAGCCCAGGTTGGTCAACCGCGTCAAGCTCCACACGCGCGACGAGCCCATCCTTGAGACCTACGGCGTGCAGGCCGAGATCGACAAGGCCATCAAGCCGCGCGTCTGGCTCAAGTCGGGCGGCTACCTCGTCATCAACCAGACCGAGGCGCTCGTCGCCATCGACGTGAACACCGGCAAGTTCGTCGGCCGTGGCGGCACGCGGCTCGAAGACACCATCACGCGCACCAACATGGAGGCGGT
This sequence comes from Pyrinomonadaceae bacterium, assembly GCA_036379655.1. Taxonomy (GTDB): domain Bacteria; phylum Acidobacteriota; class Blastocatellia; order Pyrinomonadales; family Pyrinomonadaceae; genus QHXN01. Next base: position 19,396 of record DASVGG010000075.1, on the reverse strand, counting down.
CGAAGAGATCGCGCGCCAGGTCAGACTCCGCGACCTCGGCGGCATCCTCGTCCTCGACCTCATCGACATGGAGGAGCGGCGCAACCGCGCGCGCGTGTTGCAGGCGCTTCAGGACGCTTTGCGCCACGACAAGTCGCCGACGAAGGTGCTTTCGTACAACGACTTCGGCCTCGTCATCATGACGCGCAAACGCGTGAAGCAGTCGTTGGAGCGCACGCTCTGCTCGCCCTGTCCGTACTGCACGGGCGCCGGGCTCGTGAAGTCCGCGCAGACGGTCTGCTACGAGATACTCGAAGAGGCGCGCAGCCTCGCACGCGCCAACGCGGGCGAGCGATTCAAGCAGACCACGCTCCGCCTCAACCCCGAAGTCGCCCGCGCCCTGCGCACCTCCGAGCGCGACGTGCTCACCGAGATCGAAGCCTACCTCGGTCCCATCGACATCACCGCCGACGAGCACGTCCACCAGGAGCAGTTCGACTTCGCGTTCATCTAAGAGCCGTGAACCGTAGACCGTAAACCGTGACAAGAGGAAAGCAGTTCCTTCTTGTCACGGTTTACGGTCTACGGTTCACGGCCTAAGGCTTTCATGGGCAGGCTCCGCACATTCTGGAAGGGACTGATCGCGGGCGGCGCGGCGGGGGCGGGCGTGGCGGCGTTGGCGGCCGTGAACGCGGCCGTGGCGCGCGAGGCGCCGGAGCCGGAGACGGGCGCGGTCGGCGGCGAGGCCGGGACGTACCCGTGGAAGCACGGGCAGATTTTTTACAGGCACGCGGGTGACGAAGCGGCGCCGGCAGTCCTCTTCGTCCACGGCATCGGCGCGGGCACGCGCTCGTTCATGTGGCGGCGCAACTTCATGCCGCTCGCGCGCGACTTCCGCGTCTACGCCCTCGACCTCCTCGGCTTCGGCTACTCCGAGAAGCCGCCCAACGCGCCCTACTCCGCCGACCTCTACGTCGAACTCATCTCGGACTTTCTGCGCGAGGTCGTCGGCCGTCCCGCCTCGGTCGTCGCGCACACGCTCTCGGCGGCCTTCGCCGTGCGCGCGGCCGACGAGCAACCCGAACTCGCGGGCTCGCTCGTGCTGGTCTCGCCCACGGGCGCTGACCATTTGAGCGCGCGGCCGGGCATGACGGGCGCGGCCTTCTACGGCCTGCTACATTCGCCCGTGCTCGGCACCTCCTTCTACAACGCCGTGACGAGCGAGCGCGGCGTGCGCGACTACGCGCGCAAACAGCTCTTTTACGAGCGCCGCTTCGCCACGCCGCGACTCGTCGCGCACTACTACGCCGTCAGCCACCTGCCCGGCGCGCAGTACGCCGCCACCGCTTTTCTGTCCGGCTACCTCAACACGGACATCCGCGAGCCCTTCGCGCGCCTGCGCCAGCCCGTCACGCTCGCCTGGGGCAAACAGGACATCACCAACCCCATCGACCAGGCCGGCCAACTCCTCTCGCTCAACCCGCGCGCCCGCCTCGAAGTCTTCGACCGCTGCCGCATGATGCCGCAGGAAGAGCACGCCGAACGCTTCAACGCGCTGCTGCGCGACGCCTTCCGCGCCTGACCCGCTCGCGCGGGCACCCCTTTTAAAACTCTGTGCGAATCCGCGACGGGGGGTTATCATGCTCAAACCCGCCCGAACCTCAAGGAGAAGATTCGATGAGGAACGACGCCATTTCGCTGAAGGAGTTTTGGGGAATCATCGTGCGCCTCAAGGAAGACACGACGGTCTGTTTGAGGATTCTGGAGGAGACTCCGGAGGATGACGAGGCGAATCGCTCTTTCTGGCGCAGGATGTACGCGCTCGCGGTCTTCTCCTTCTTGGACGGCGTCACCTACCGCATGACGTTCCACGCCTACGCCGCGCGCGAGCGTCGCGACGTGGTCTTCATGTTCGACGAGTTGACCCGGCTGGAGAAGATGTACGACTTCGACGAAGACGCCGAGCCGGTCTCGGCCTGCAGCCACGCGCCGATGCTCGACAACATCCGGTTCGCCTTCAACGCCTTCGCGCGCGTCCACTACTCCGACTATGTCCTCCCCACGGCCGACCCGGACTGGGCCTTCCTCCGAGAGGTCGTGCGCATCAGGGCCAGGCTCGAACACCCACGGGCGCCGGAGGAGCTTGAGGTGTACGAAGAGACCGTGGAGGAACTGCTGCAAGGGCTGCGGTGGTACGTCGATCGGGTCGCGGAGCTACTGGAAGACTGCCTGACGCGGTTCGAGGCCAAGGTCATCGAGTGGGGCAACGAAGAGAACGAAGTAATCATGTAGCCCGCCGCCGCTCACGAGTAGATGTTCATCGGGCGCGTGAGCAGCGCGACGGGGTCTTCGACGTTGAGGGCCTCGCGGACGTAGTAGGCTTCGCCGGCGGCGACGTTGATGAGCGAGCCGGCGTAGCGCCAGCGGGCTTCGAGCTGTTTGAGAAAGCCCTCGTCGCTGATGCGCGTGACGGGCTCCGTGGAGTTCGGGTCGTAGAACTGCGAGCGGTGGGCGAGGATGGCGCGGAGCTTCTCCTCGACGAACTCGGACACGTCCACGATGAAGGAGGGCGCGACGAGGCGCGAGTAGGCGGCGTGCGCGAGCGCGGGCATGAGGACGGCGCCCTGCCCCTCCCCTTCGTCGTAGCGGCGCATGGAGGCGAGCCGCGCCGCCTCGCGCGCGAGCCGCGCGGTCGCGGCGTGGTCGGGGTGCGGGTCGTCCCAGTGCGCGGTGAGGATGACTTTCGGCCTGTAAGTCCTGATGACGCGCACGAGCGCGGTGCGCGCCTCGTCGGTGACGAAGACGTGGCCGTCGGGCTGGTCGAGGTTGACGCGCACGTCGAGCCGCATGATGCGCGCGGCCTCGCGCGCTTCTTCAAAACGCTGCTCGGGCGTGCCGCGCGTGCCCATCTCGCCGCGCGTCACGTCCACGACGCCGGTGCGGCGCCCCAGGGACTTGAGCTTCAAGAGCGTGCCCGCGCACGTCAACTCCGCGTCGTCCGGGTGCGAGAAGACGGCCAGCGCGTCCAGTTCCCGGGGCTCGGCCCCGCCGTACACGACCTCACTCATGGCTCACTCACCCCCCTTGAAGTCGAAGCGGCAGCGGACGCCCTGCTCGCGCCCCGTGTCGTAGATGATGGAGACGTTCGTGACGTTGACCTCCCAGTGGAAGTTGCGGCGGCAGAGGTAGCGCACGACCTCGGCGAGCTTGTCGGAGTCGATGTCGCCGTGCGCGAGCGTGACGTGCGGCGCCCACTCGTCCGGGTGGTAGTAGTGCGCCACCGAGCCGGGCACCGTCTGCCGAACGCCGTCCCAAATCCGTTGGTGCAGTTCGGAGAGCGCGGGGCTTCTGACGACGCTGATGTAGAGGATGGGGTTGGCGACGGTGAAGATGCCGAGGCCGGCGGTGCGCACGCGGAAGGGGCGCGTGCGCGCGGCCAGTTCGCGCAGGAACGACTGGCACGCCGACTCGTCATACTGCTCGGCGACCTGGAAGGAGAAGTGCGGGTAGGGCGTGACGTACATGCCGCGCACGTCGAACTTCTGCCCCAGCTCCTCCCAGATGGCCTCGACCCGCGCGTAGTGCTGGTCGTCCAGCAACGAAACCACGCCCTGCATCAAATGTGTCCTTCTCAACCGACGAGCAAGTTCGAGAACTCCGCGGACAGATGTAGCGCAAAGGGAAGGCAAAAGGCAAGTAGGCTGTAGGCAGATGGCAGTAGGCAGTAAGGGTTGAGCCCCGAAGGGGCTTGATGTTTATAGCTCAATGTCGAATTAATCCACCAAGCTCCGGAGGAGCGGCATGTCGATGTCGCCCCTGACGGGGCTCGGCGTTAATGAAAACGTCGATGCTATAAACATCAAGCCCCTTCGGGGCTCAACTCGCTTAACTGCCATCTGCCATTTGCCTACTTTCTTTTGCCTTCCCACGTGCGGTTTGGTAGCCTTGCTGCGCTTCCCCTGAAAGGCTTGAGATTCTATGAAGCTGACAGTGCTCGGCTCGGGCACTTCCGTGCCGCACCCACGGCGGTCGGCGTCGGCGTATTGGGTCGAAACGGAGAGCGGGACGCTGCTGCTCGACTGTAGCGGGCCGGCTGTCCACCGCATGGCGGAGGAGGGGTTGGACTGGGCCGGACTCGACGCCGTCTGGGTCAGCCACTTCCACCTCGACCACGTCGGCGGTCTCGCTCCCTTCCTCTTCGGCACGAGGTACGCGCCGCAGACGCGCGACCGCCGCAAGCCCTTCAACGTCTTCGGCCCGCGCGGGACCGAGAGGCTCCTGCGCCGCTTCGACGAGGCGGGCGGCTACGGACTCTTCGAGCAGCCGTTCCCGGTTGAGGTGAAAGAGGTCGCGCCGCGCGCGGAGTTCGAGCCGCTGCCCGGCCTCTTGGGCACGACCCTTTCGACGCCGCACACGAGCGAGAGCCTCGCGCTGCGCCTGGACGAACGTGACGGCACGTCGCTTGTTTACACCTCCGACACGGGCTACACGGAGGCGCTCGCGGGCTTCGCGCGCGCAGCAGACCTGTTTCTGTTGGAGTGTTCCTTCTTCCGAGAGAAGCCCGTCAAGCTGCACCTCGAACTGTCGGAGGCGATGAGTCTCGCGCGCATGTCGGGGGCTAAGCGGGTCATGCTCTCGCACCTCTACCCGGAGTGGGACGGCGTTGACATCGCGGCCGAGGCCCGGCGGCTCTGGGACGGCGAGACCATCGAGGCGCGCGACGGGCTGCGGATGGAAGTGTGAGATTGATGAAGATGAAACTTACAACGCGGGTGTCGGGCACAGAACGCGGGCGGCTGCAAACGTCGTTCGCCGTCTCGGTCATCCTCATCGTCGTCTCGGCGCTCTGCCTGCTGCCGGCGGGTCGGCGCGCGCACGCGGACGACGGCGAGAAGGAGCCGTTGCTGCTCGAAGTCGGCAACGACGTGAAGACGGAGAAGGCGCCGGACGCGCCGGCCGAGTTGAAGGTCGTCTCCTACAACATACGCTACCGCGCGGGCGACGACCTGAAGGAACTCATCAAGCTGCTCAAGGAAGACCCCGAGATCGGCGGCGCGCACGTCATCGGGCTTCAGGAGGTTGACCGCAACAAGCGGCGCACGGGCAACGTCAACACCGTGCGCCAACTCGCCGAGGCGCTCGGCATGAGCTACGCGTGGGCCGCGCCGCCCGACACGGACGGCGACGGCGAGGAGGAGACCGGCTGCGCCATTCTCAGCGTCTTCCCCCTGACCGACGTGGCGCGCATCGTGCTCACGCACGAGGGGCCGGACGGCCGGCGGCGGGTCGCCGTCGGCGCGACGGTGCGGATCGGCAAGACGCCGTTGCGCGTCTACTCGGTCCACGCCGAGACGCGCATGCCGGTCGAGAAGAAGGTCGAGCACTGGCGCGCGGTGCTCGACGACCTGCGGCTGCACGAGACGGTCGCGGGCGCCGTCGTCCTCGGCGACTTCAACACCATCAAGGGCAAGGACGTGAAGGCCGCACGCCGCCTCTTCACCGGCGCGGGCTTCAAGGCGCCGCACCCCGACGACCATAAGACTTGGAAGACGTTCGTCATCAAGCTCAAGCTCGACTGGCTCTGGCTGCGCGGCCTCGACGCGCAAGCCTCGGGCATCGACAAGAAAGTGGGTCTCTCCGACCACTGGCCGCTGTGGGCCACCGTAAGACTGACGAACAAGTCGGATGCGAAGACGGACGCGGAGTCCGCGACGCGGGCAAGTAAAGCATCGGCGCCGCGTTGAGTTAAGACCCGTCAGTCGTCATAAGAGGAACGGCCCGCGAAGATAATTCGCGGGCCGCTCTTCTTATGACGACTGACGGGTTCGGGCCTTCACCTCACGCGAATCTCGACGCGGTTCTGTTCGAGGGCGTTGCCGGTGGCGCGTTGGAGTTCGGCGATGGCCTTGTTGAGTTCGGTCTGCGCGCGCAGCTCGTTGCCGCGCGCGGTGGCGAGCTGCGTCTGACGTTCAAGCACGAGGAAGACCGTGCTCTGTCCGGCGTCGAGCTTGCGCTGCTCGGAGGCGTACTGCTGCTCGGAGGCCGAGCGGGCCGAGGCCGCCGCGCGCAGCCGCGACTCGGCCGTGCGCACCTGCTGCAAGGCGTTGCGTACGTCCACCTGGATGAGCTGCTCCAACTGCTCGCGCTGCGTGCGGATGCGCTCCTCGTCCACGAGCGTGCGGCCGTACTGCGCCTTCGCCGTCGTGTTGCGGAACGGCAGGTTGACCGTGACGCCGACGCGGAAGTTCGTGTAGCGGTTCGCCGCGAGGTTCCCCAACGATTGGAACTCGCCGCCAACGAGTTGACCTGGGAACGGCTGCGAGACCGTCGGCGGAATCAGCGCCACCTCCGGCGTCCCGGGCTGCCGCAGCGGGTTGGCGATGGCGATGAGCTGGTTGATGCGATCCGTGATGGTCGCGCTCGAAGCCGTGAGCGGGTTGGTCGAGGACTGGAGCGTCCCCGCCAGACCGACCATGCCGTAAGAGGCGACGAGGTCAACCTGCGGCCGCGTCTGCTCGCGCGCGAAGCGCTGCTCGATCTCGTTAATCTCGCGCGCCACGTCCGAAGAGAGAAGCTCGGGCCGAGACTTGAGCGCGTACTGCATCGCGTCGTCGAGCGCGACCTGCGGCGGCGCGAGATCGACCGACTCGCTCGGGACGATGGCGACGCGCCAGATGGGCGCCTCGCGGTTCTCCGCGACGAGGTTCTTCAGGTTGTTCTCGGCCCGGCCCACGTCGTCGAGCGCGGAGTAGACGCTCTGCTCGAAGCCCGAAATCTGCGCCTCGGCCGCGACCACGTCGATGGGCGCGAGCATGCCTTCGTTCACCAGACGCCTGTTGTGCTCCAACTGACGGCGCGCGTCGCGCACGGCCTCGCGTTGAATCTGTAGGTTGCGGAGCGCGTAGACCAAATCCCAGTAAGCGCGCTGCACGTTCGTGATGGTCTCGACGGCGCGCTGGCGGAACTGCGCGTCCGTCAAGCTCAAGTTCTTCTTCGCTATCTCGATGGCGCGGCGGTTCTGGTCGAAGCCGAGGCCGCGCAGGAGCGGCTGCGTGTAGCTGAAGGTGAGCGAGGTCGGATACTGCGGGTTGAGCGCCGCGAACTGGTTGTTGGTCGTGACGCGGTTGTTGACGAAGTCCACGCGGTAGCCGCCGCCGAACTTCGGCGTCAGGCCCTGCACGGCGGAGGTGCTGAAGAGGCCCGACTGCGTGACCGCGCCCGTCGAGCTGCCCGAGAGGAAGCTCGCCGCGGGCGTCTCGGTGCGCTCGTAGTAGGAGTTGGTCTGGAAGCGCGGGTCGTAGACGCCGCGCGCGGCCTGAAGGTCGAACTCGGCGGCGCGCACGTTCTCGCGCGCGACCTCGATGTCCTTGTTGTTGGCGAGCGCCAACGCGATGACCTCGCGCACGGAGAGCGCGCGCTGCTCGCCCATGTCCACGCCGACGCGTTCGAGCGCGGGGAACGGCCCCTCTTCGGCGCGGAAGTCTGTCGCGACCTGCGGCACGTCGAGCCGCGCGTCGGGCGTGACGGGCACGCTCTCGCGCCCCGGCGCCGAAGGCCCGACCGGCGTCTGCACCTGACCGCCCGGCGCGCCCGGCTGCGGCGGCGCGGGCACCGTGGGAGCGGGCGCCTGCGGCGCGGGCAGGTTCGTGTCGGCCGGCGCGGTCGGGGGCACCGAGGGCTGCGCCGGCTGCTGCTGCGATTGCGCGGGCGCGGCCGGGTTGGTTGACTGCTGCGTCTGCGACTGCGTCGGCGAGGCGGTCTGCGGCCCCTGCGCGGGCGGCGTCCGCGGCGGCGGGTTGTTGGACGAGGGCGCGGGCTGCTGCGTCGTCTGCTGCCCGCCGAACATCGACCCGGCGAACCGCGCCGTCTGCTGCGCGCGCAACGGCGCGGCCGCCTGAACGACGAACAGCGACACGGTTAATAAACTCAAAAGCGATCTATGATTCCGCTTGGACATAATCTTCACACCAGTTAATTGACTGACCCTTACTGTCTCCCGATTAAGCTCTGCGTCGCGGCGGCGGCGCGACGGCGCATCCACCCGAACGGCGCGGAGGCGCGCGCCCAGACTCGCGAGAAGACGCGGCTCTGCGCCACGTCGTCGAAGAGCGAGTAGAAGACCGGCATTGCGAGCAGCGTCAGCAGCAGACAGAGCGACTGACCGCCGACGACGAGCACGCCGATGGAGCGGTTCGTGCCCGCGCCCGGCCCCGTCGAGAGCGTCAGCGGCAGCATGCCCGCGACGAGCGCGATGGTCGTCATCAGGATGGGACGCAGACGGTCGCGGTTCGCCTGCACGATGGCTTCGAGCCGCTCCATGCCGTGCGAGCGCAGCTCGTTCGTGTGGTCGATTTGCAGAATCGCGTTCTTCTTCACCACGCCGAACAGCAGCAGTAGCCCGAGGCCCGAGAAGATGTTCACCGTCTGCCCCGTCAGCAGCAGACTGAGGATGCCGAACGGGATGGCGAGCGGCAGCGTCAGCAGAATCGTGACGGGGTGAATGAACGACTCGAACTGCGCCGCCAGGATCATGTACATGAAGACGAACGAGAGGACGAACGCAAGCATGAAGTAGTAGCCCGCGCGCCCCAGCTCCTTCGAGCGGCCGGCGAGGCCGGTCGTGTAGGCGGGGTCGATGTTCAGCTCCTTGACGAACACGTTCATCTGTTCGATGACCGCCGCCTGCGAGCCGCCCGGCTTCACGTTCGCCAGCAGCGACACCTGCCGCTGTCGGTTCAGGCGGTCGATGGCCGAGGGGCCGGTTCCCTCTTCAATGCGCACGAGGTTCGAGAGGTTCGTCCAGCCGACCTTCGACGACTGCACGAACAGATTCTCCAAAGCCTCGGGGCTCGTGCGCGCCTGGCCGACGGCGCGGACGCGCACCTCGTACTGGTCCGTGCCCGCGTTGAAGGTCGAAGCCTCCTGCCCGGCGACGAGCACGTTCAAGACCTGCGCGATGTCGCCGACCTTGACGCCGAGGTCGGCGGCCCGCGCGCGGTCGATGTGGACGCGCACCTCGGGCTTGCCGACGATGAGCGTGGAGTCCACGTCCACCACGTCGGGGATGGTCTTCATCTTCTCCTGCAACTGCTGCGAATACTCGGTCAACTTCTGGAGGTCGGGGCCGCCGATGACGTACATGATGTCGGCGTTGCGGAAGCCGCCGCCCGAGATGGCCGCCACCTGCTGGACGCTCGTGCGCAACTCCTTCGGGTAGCGCGTCAGCACCTCGCGCGCCTCGCGCATCATGTCGTCCTGCGACTGCTCGCGCTCGTGGATGTCGGCGAGCTTGACGTAGATGGTGGCGGCGTTGACGGTCTGCTGCTGCCCGCCGCCGATGGTGACGAGCACGTCGGTGACGCCGGGGAGCTTGTGGATGTCGGCCGCGATCTTCTCGACGAGCGCCGACGTGGCCGCGAGCGTCGAGCCCTCGGGCGCGCGCACGCTGACCTCGAACTGCGACTGGTCGTCCACCGGCAGGAAGTTCTTGCCGACGAACTTGAAGAGCGGCACGATGCTGAAGATGACCAGCACGCACGCGAGCACGACGACCCAGCGGTGCGCCATCGACCACTTGAGCATCCAGGTGTAGGTGCGGTCGATGGGCTTGTACCAGCGCGACTCCTTCGAGGAGTGCGGCGAGTGCAACTCGCGCGAAGGGTGCGGGCTCGCGGCCTCTTCGGAGGGCGGCGCGTCGGTCGCTTCTTGTGTTGCCGTCTCGTGCGCGGTCGCTAAAGCACCCGGCTCGCCCGCGACGACCTTCGACTCGTCTGCGAGTACGGACGAAGCGTCGCCCTCCGACGGCGGGACGCCCGTGCCCGGCCCCTCGGCCGGCGCCTCGCGCTTGATGAGGCGGGCCGCGAGCATCGGCGTCAGCGTGAACGAGACGATGAGCGAGACGAAGATGGCGAACGAAGCGGTAAACCCGAACGAAGACATGAAGCGGCCGACGATGCCGCCCATGAAGCCGACAGGGATGAAGACCGCGAGCAGCGACATCGTCGTCGCCATGACGGCGAGACCAATCTCGCGCGTGCCTTCAATCGCGGCTTGGAACGGGTTGTAGCCCTTCTCCTCGACGAAGCGGAAGATGTTCTCAAGGACGACGATGGCGTCGTCGATGACGATGCCGACCATCAGCGTCAGCGCCAGCATCGTGATCTGGTTCAGGGTGAAGTCCATCGCCGCCATCAACGCGAAGGTCGCGACGAGGGAGGTCGGGATGGCGATGGCCGCGATGAAGGTCGAGCGCACGTTCCAGAGGAAGAGGAAGACGACGAGCGCCGCGAGCAAACCGCCCTCGACGAGGTGCGTCTCGATGGAGTCGAGCGCGGCCTTGATGAAGACCGACTGGTCGCCGACGATCTGCGTCCGCACGCCCCTCTTCGTGAGCACCGGCTCAAGCTCTTTGAGACGCTCCTTCACCGCGTCCGCGACCGCGACCGTGTTCTGCCCCGACTGCTTCGAGACGACGAGCGTCACCGCCGGCTGGCCGTTCAGCCGCGCGCTCGTACGCTGCTCTTCGGACTCGTCGGCCGTGTAGCCGATGTCGGAAATCTTGACGGCGTAGGCGCCGCGGTTGGCGACGGCGATGTTGTTGAACTCGGCCGGGTTGGTGATGCGCCCCATCGTGCGCACGGTCAACTCGCGCGCGCCCTCGTCCACGCGACCGCCCGGCACCTCCATGTTCTGCGAGCGCACGGCCGCGACCACTTCGGGGACGGTGACGTTGTAGGCGCGCATCTTGTCCGGGTCCACCCAGACGTGTATCTCGCGCGTCGCGCCGCCGATGATTTCGACGTTGCCGACGCCGTTGATGCTCTCGATGCGCTCCTTGATCTGCTTGTCGGCGATGTCCGTCACCTCGCGCAGACTCTTGTTGGCGGAGACGGCGATGCGCACGACGGGCGCGGCGTCGGTGTCGAGCTTCTGAACGATGGGGTCTTCGGCCGTCTCGGGCAGGTCGCCTCGGATGAGCCCGACCTTGTCGCGCACCTCCTGCGCGGCCACGTCTGCGTTCTTGTCGAGCAGGAACGTGATGAAGACCTGCGAGACGCCCTCGACCGAGGTCGAGCGCAACTCGTCGATGCCGCTGATGGTGTTGACGGCGGCCTCGACCTTGTCTGTAATCTCGGTCTCGACCTCCTGCGGGCCGGCGCCCGGGTTGACGACCGTCACGGTGATGGTCGGCAGGTCAATCTTCGGAAAGAGGTCAACGCCGAGCGTCGAGAACGAGAAGATGCCCACCACCGTCAAAGACAGAATCAACATCGTCGCGAACACCGGGCGACGCACACAAATCTCAGCTAACTTTTGCATGTCACAAGCTCCGCTTGTTTGAAGCTGTCAGCGTTCAGCACTCAGCCTTCAGCTTTAAATCCTTTGTGCCCTTTGTGCATACCTTCGTGCCCTCTGTGGTTAAGTCTGAGCCTTTCAAACACGAAGGTCACAGAGGATTTCACGAAGGTCACAAAGGGTTGAGTGCTCAACACCGGCAGCGTCATTGCCTCACGGGTACTCCGTCGGCGAGTTGCTCGACGTTCGAGGTGGCGACGAGGTCGCCCGACGAGACGTTGCCCTTAATCTCAATCAGGTCGCCGTCCTGCCGGCCCGTCGCGACGAGGCGCTCGCGCGCGACGCCGTCCTGTATGACGTAGACGCGCGAGGTCGTCCCGTCCGTGCGCACGGCGCGCGCGGGGACGAGGACCGCCGGGTCCGACTGCGACATCAGCACGCGGATGGTGGCGAACTGTCCGGGCTTGAGCAGGTTCTCGCCGTTCTCAACCTCCGCCTCGACGGTCAGCGTGCGCGACTGCGCCGACACGCTCGGCGAGACGCGCGCGACGCGGCCAGAGAAGCCGCGGTCGGGGTAGGTGCTCACTGAGACCGAGACGCTCTGCCCCGCGCGGACGGTCGCGATGGCCTGCTCAGGGATGTCGATGCGGACGCGCAGGGGGTTCGTGCGCGCCACGGTCGCGACCTTCGAACTGGTCGAGACGAACTCGCCCACGTCGGCCGCGCGCTCCGTGACGTAGCCGCTGATGGGCGAGTAGATGGTCACGTCGCGGATGCCCTTCTGCGCCTGCTGCACCTGCACCTGCGTGGCCTGCGCGGCGGCGCGCGCCGTCTGCACGGCGGCGTAAGACTGGTTCGCCTGCGTCAAAGCGGCCTGATACTGCTCGCGTAACTGGTCGCGCTGCGCGCGCTGCTGGTCGTAGGCCGAGCGCGAGATGTCGCCCGACTCAAGAAGCTGTTGGAAGCGACGCAGATTCTTCTCGGCGAGGTCGTACGCGGCGCGCGCGGCGCCGACTTCGGCGACCTTCGTCGGGTCAAAGCGTTGGCCCGGCGAGAGCCCGATGCGCGCCTCGGCCTGCGTGACGGCGGAGTTGGCCTGCGCGAGCGCGGCCTGCGCCTGTTCGAGCCGCAGCCGCGCGTCGCCCGCGTCGAGCTGCGCGATGACCTGCCCCTTCTGCACGTAAGTCCCGAGGTCAACGCCGACCGAGACGACGCGCCCGCCGACGATAGGAGCAACGTCGGTCTGCTCGTCGGCGGCGAGGCTGCCCGTCGCCTCGACGAAGCGCGGGAGGTCTCGCATGACGGCCGGCGCGGTCGTCACGTCCACGGCCGTGGGCGCGGCGGGCGCGCCGGCCGCCTCCTGCTTCTTGTTCGCCTGCGCGCGCGAGCCGCACGCCGCCGACGCGAGGGCCAAAACCGTGACGAGGGCGAGCGCGAGCGTCGCCTTGATTTGATTGCGGGAGATCATTGCGTTCATCTCTTCTTGTTCTTATCCCTATGGTTCTTAACGTCCGCGCCGCCTTCGCGGTTGCGGGTCGTGCGCTTCGGCGCTTCGGCGCGCTTCGCGTTGATTGAGTCGGGGTCGGCCGCGATGCCGCGCAAAAGTATCTCCGCGAACTGGCGCGCGGCCTCCTCGTTGGTAACGCGAAAAATGCGGCGCGCGGGGTCTTTGTCCCAGAGCAGATTGACGAGCGAGTGATGTATGACCGAGCCGAGGAAGACGCGCACGCCCGCGTAAGGGTCAACGTCGCGGAAGGCGCCCTCGCGCTGGCGGCGCCGGATGTAGCCGCCGAGGAACTCGTAGAGCACGCGCACGTTCTTGTCCCAGAAGACCTGCCCGAGCGAGTGGTTTTCGAGCGCGATGTACATCAAAAGGCGCAGGAACTCGGGGTCCTCCTCGTGGTGTTCGAGCATGTGCCGCGCGACCGCCTGGAAGACCGCGAGGTCGTCCGACGCTTCCATCGCGTCGGCGACGAGACCACGAATCTCGTCGATGACGGGGGGCTGCTCGGGCCGCCCCGCGACCGAACTCTGCGCCGCGCCGCCGCAGCCCTTGTAGTCGATGATGGCCGTGTAAAGCTCTTCCTTGGTGGCGAAGTGGCGGAAGATGATGGCCTCCGAGACGCCCGCGGCCTGCGCGATCTCCTTGGTGGTGGTGCCGCGAAAACCGCGCTCCGAGAAGAGGCGCATCGCGACCGCGGCGATCTGGAGGCGGCGCTCGTCGGCGCACATGCGCGCGGCCGTCGGGGTGGGCTGAGGCGCGTCGGGGGCGGCCGTGTCGTTTTCAAGGTGTCTGGTCATGCGTTGATTTGGATGCTCGGCGCCGCTCAAAAGTAAGTACTTACTTACATCTTTTTCCGAGCCGCGTCAAGGCGCCCGCGACGGTTAACTTTTCGTGATGTATTGTTCTGAGCCTTGTGCTACTCTCTTCGCGTACATTTTCACAACAAAACCGAACTCTTAAGACGCGGGGCGGCCGAGCCGTTTCCGCGCCTTTCCCTCGCAGGAGCCGGTCGGGCGCAGTCGGCACGACGTTTGCACCCGAACGGCGGGAAAAGCTTTTTCCGAAAGCGGACTCTCGCGCGCTTTCATTTGAGCGACTGACTTTAAGCACCATTGTGAGGAGAGAAAACAATGTCACAGAACAGACCTGGTAACGAGAACGAATTCGGCAGTTGGACGGGCGGCACGGCCGGCGGCGACACGATCGCGACCGGCGGCGCGGGTTCGACGGGCGGCACCGGTTCGACCGGCGGCGGCCTCAGCACGACGGGCGGCGCGGCGACGGGCACGGCGACGGCCCCGGCCGGCATCGGCGAGCGCGCCAAGCAGTACGGCCAGACCGTGGCCGACGCGGCCACGACGGCCAAGGACTACATCACGGACAAGGCCGGTGTGGTCGGCGAAAAGATTCAGGGCCTGCGCGACGTGGACTACGCCGAGTACGCCAACCAGGCGAAGGACTACGCGCGGCAGAACCCGGGGCAGGCGCTCCTGGTGGCCGCCGCCGCCGGCTTCGTCATCGGCCTCCTCGTCCGCGGCGGGCGCAGATAGTTTGGAAGGGTGAACGAGGGACGCTGAACGATGAACTAAGGACACTGCTGTCTTACGGTTCATCGTTCAGCGTTCATACTTCCTCGTTTCCTGAAAGGGGTGTGAGCGATGGCCGAAGTTGAGAGAAGGCGGGTGGACCTGCCCGCGCCGGCGCAGACGGGCGCGGATTTAGAGAATCTGCCGACGCTGTTCGGCAAGCTGGGCGACGACGTGATGCGTCTCGTCGATACCAAGCTCAGCCTGGTCAAGGTCGAGTTGAAGGAGGACGCCTCCTTCTACGCGCGCAACGGGGCCTTCACGGCCGTCGGGGCGATGGTGGCGCTCATCGGGTTCGCGCTCGTCAACGTCGCGATAGCGTTCTTCATCTCGAACTTTTTCGCGAACGACGCGGGCGTGGCGGAGCGATTCACCCCGACGAGCTACGGCCTCGGCTTTCTCATCACGGGCATCCTCTACGTCGTCATCGGCGGCGTCATCGTCCTGGTGATGAAGAACAAGCTGGCCGCCTACAACCCGGTGCCGACGAGGACCCTCGAAGAGATTAGAAAGGACAAGCAATGGCTGAAGAACGAAATGTAGCCCTGGCGCGCGCGACCGACTCAGCCGACGACGACGTTGACCAGACCAAGGCGGCACTTCAGCGCCGCATGGAGGAGGCGCGCGAATCCATTTCCCAGACCGTCACGGAGATTAAGGACACGGTGGTGACACAGTACCAGCAGGTGAGAGAGAACATCAGCGACACGCTCGACTGGCGCGAGCAATACCGGCGGCACACGCTCCCCTTCACCCTGACGGCCTTCGCCGTCGGAACCTTCGTCGGCTACACGGTGGCGGGCGCCTTCAAGGGCGGCGACGATGAAGAGGATTACGAGGACGACGGCGCCTTCGACCGCATCGAGTCGGGCTTCGACCGGGGCGTGAAGGGCTCGGCGCGCTCCTACGCCGCGCAGCCCGTCATCGGGCACGCGGCCGCGAGCGCCTACCAGCGCACCTCCGCCGAGGGCGAGGACGTTGGACCGGAGACGCGCCCGTCCTACAGCAGCGGCTACCAGGCGCCGACCGCGCCGCAGCCGCAGGCGCTCGCGTCCTACGCCGCTTCCGCCCCAGTTGTTGAGGAGGAGGAGCCGAAGGGGCCGGGCCTGATCGACCGCTTCAAGGAGACGAAGGCATACGACCGCCTTCAGGAGGAACTCTCCACGCTCGGCGAGCGCGCGCTCGAAGAGCTTTCGAAGACGGCGCGGACGGTCGTCGTCCCGGCGCTCCTGAGCAAGCTCAAGAACATGATCGGCATCGACCTCTCGACCCAGCGCGAGGTCGCGCAGAGGGCCCGCGTCGAGCACGAGGCGGTGAAGACCGCCGCGCAAACGACGGCCGTGGACGAAGCCAGCACGGCTGCCGCCCCGGCCCCCGGTTCCGCGCGCGCGGCCGCGGGCGGGACGGAAGGCCACGGCGCCTCTTAAAACGATGAAGTAGGAACGATGAACGATGAACTAAAAGAGAGTCAGAATCCAGTTCATCGTTCATCGTTCCTACTTCATCCTTCAAATCCGGGCGGGCGGGCGGTCGCTGCGGCGGCGCGCCCGCCCGCTTTCGCTTCGGGCAAAATGTCAGAGGGCGTCGAGGTCATCATTAACGCCGCGGCCGGCGGCGGCTCGGAAGACGACGAGAGGGCGCGCGCCGTCGAAGAGGCTTTCGACGCGTGCGGCGTGGGCGCGCGCGTCTCGTTGGCGCGCGCCGGCGGTGACGTGGAGGAGTTCGTGCGGCGCGCGCTCTCGAACGGAGCGCGGGCGGTCGTGGCGGGCGGGGGCGACGGCACGGTCGGGTCGGTGGCGGGCGCGCTCGCGGGCACAGGCCGCCCGCTCGGCGTGCTGCCGCTGGGGACGCTCAACCACTTCGCGAAAGACTTAGGGATACCGCTCACGCTCGAAGAGGCGGCGCGCACCATCTGCGAGGGGCGCGAGGTGTCTGTGGACGTGGGCGAGGTTAACGGGCGCGTCTTCGTCAACAACTCAAGCCTCGGGCTCTACCCGCGCATCGTGCGGCGGCGCGAGAGGTTGCAGGCGCGCGAGGGGAGCGGCAAGTGGTCGGCGTTCCTGCGCGCCGCGCTGGCGATGCTGCGGCGCTACCCCTTCCTGCACGTGCGGCTCGACGCCGACGGCCACGAGATCGCGCGCGCGACGCCCTTCGTCTTCGTCGGCAACAACGAGTATCAGGTCGAGAACCTGCAACTCGGCGCGCGCTCATGCCTCGACGCGGGCCGTCTGAGTCTCTACGTCGCGCACCGCACGGGGCGCTTGGGCCTGCTGCGGCTGGCCGCGCGCGCGCTCCTCGGGCGCTTAAGAGAGACGCACGACTTCGACGCGCTCTGCGCGCGCGAAATCTGGGTCGAGACGCGCCGCCCCAAGCGCATCCCCGTCGCCACCGACGGCGAGGTCACCGTGCTCTCGACGCCGCTCCACTACCGCATTCGCCCCGGCGCCTTGAAGGTGATAGTTCCAAAGGAGGTGAATGGTGAATAGTAAATAGTGGATAGATAGAAGCAGGTTCTTACCATTCACTATTTACTATTCACCATTCACCGGCGTGAGCCATGAAGAAGATCGTCCATCTCTCAGACCTGCACTTCGGCCGCATCGACGCGGGGCTCGTGGAGCCTCTGGTCGAGGCCGTGAACGAGGTTGAGCCCGCGCTCGTGGTCGTCTCGGGCGACCTGACGCAGCGCGCGCGTTCGCAACAGTTTGAGGAGGCGCGCGCGTTTCTGGATAGACTGCCGAAGCCGCAGGTCGTCGTGCCGGGCAACCACGACGTGCCGCTCTACGACGTGGTCGAGCGATTCGCGCGGCCGCTCGACAAGTGGCGGCGCTTCATCTCCGAAGAGGTCGAGCCCGTTTACGAGGACGAGGAGATGGTCGTCGCGGGCGTCAACACCGCGCGCTCGCTCACGCGCAAGTACGGGCGCGTCAACGAGCAGCAGGTCTCTGCGTTGCGCGAGCGTTTGTGCAAGTACCCCGAAGGGGTTCTGAAGGTCATCGTCACGCACCACCCGTTCGACGTGCCGGCCGGCGCGGACGAGCGCGAGATCGTCGGGCGCGCGCGGATGGCGATGGAGGCTTTCGCGGCCTGCGGCGCGGACCTCCTGCTCGCCGGCCACATGCACGTCAGCCAGACGGGACGCACCGCCGAACGGTACAAGATCGAGGGCCACTCCGCGCTCTTCGTGCAGGCGGGCACGGCCACCTCGACGCGCGGACGCGGCGAGTCCAACTCCTTCAACGTCATCCGCCTCAAGCACCCGCACATACAGGTCGAGCGGCGCGTCTGGCAACCCGAGGCCGGCGCCTACGCGCGCGCCAACGCCGAGACCTTCCGCCACACGCCGGAGACCGGATGGGAGCGCCTGCCCGAAGAGGTCGCCGCCGGCATCACCTTCGACGAGGGCGGCACCGGCCTCCAACCGCACGTGCCGAAATAGATGTCAGACGTTGGATGCTGGTTAAGGCATGGGTCTTTAACTGACATCTAACATCCGACATCTAACATCCGATATCTTCTCTACACCTCCGTTGACTTTTGCGCGGGGCGTGCACGATGATTGCTCCCCCGACGCACGTCCCCAAGTCCTGACTCCTACGGAGGAACCTTCATGCACACGCCCCTTCGCGCGCTGCGGCTCGTCGCGGCCCTCGCCTTCGTCATCGCATCGCTCGACCCGGCCCTCGCGGCGCAGAACACGCAGAACGACCCCGAGCGCGAGCGCGCCTTCGAGCTGTTCGCGGAGCAGAAGTTCGCGGAGGCGCTCGCGCCGCTTGAGAAGTTGGCGAAGCGTTACCCCGACGACGGCCAGGTGCAGGCGCGCTTCGGCCTCATCCTCTTCCTGAACACGATCCCCGAGGCCGAGACGCCCGCGCGGCAGGCGAAGCGTGCGCGCGCGCGCGCCGCGCTCGTCCGCGCGAAGGAACTCGGCTACGACGAGGGCGTGCCCAAAGACATCGTCGAAGGCATCATCGCGCAGTTGAAGCCCGACGGCTCCTCCGCCGACGCGGGCGGCTCGAAGTTCTCGGCCAACGCCGAGGCCGATACGGCGATGCGCGCGGGCGAGGCGGCCTTCCTGAAGGGCGACTTCGACAACGCGCTCGCCGCCTACGAGCGCGCGCTCGCGCTCGACCCGAAGCTCTACGAGGCGCCGCTCTTCGCGGGCGACGTGATGCTGCAAAAGGGACAGTTCGAGAAGGCCGGCGAGTGGTACGCGCGCGCCATCAAGCTCGACCCCGACCGCGAGCAGGCGTACCGCTACTGGGGCAACACGCTGCTCAAGCAGGCGCGGCTCGACGAGGCGCGCGACAAGTACGTCGATGCCGTCGTCGCGGACCCCTACAACGGCTACACGTGGGAGAACGGGCTCTTCCGCTGGGCCAACGTGAAGGCGGTCCGCCTCGGTCATCCGAAGATCGACGTGCGGTCGGACTTCTTGCAGAAGGACGGCAGGAACGTCGTCACGCTCGACCCGAAGTCGGGCGAGAAGCCGGGCGACGGGAGCGCCGCGTGGGCGGCCTACGGCCTGACGCGCGCGGCGTGGGCGCTGAACGACTACGAGCGGTTCAGGAAGGCTCACCCCGGCGAGAAGACCTATCGCCATAGCCTCGCGGAGGAGGCGGCCGCGCTGCGTGGCGTCATCGAGGGCGTGCGGAATCAGCAGAAGGCCGGCGAAGTCAAGCAGCTCTCGAAGGACCTGCAACTGCTCACGCAGATCGAAGAGGCCGGTCTGCTCGAAGCCTACGTCCTCTTCGCGCGCCCCGACCCGGGAATCGCCCGCGACTACGTCGAGTACCGCAAGGCCAACCGCGATAAGCTCCGCCGCTACCTCGTCGAATACCTCGCCTCGGGCAAGTACGGTGGGCAGTAGTCAGAAGGCATACCGACTTGAGGGAAACCATAAGGCCGTCCCCCGCCGGGAGCGCGGGCATCCCTGCCCGCGCTCCCGGCGTGAAGTCGCCTTATTCCGTTTGGCAAGTCGCTATCAGTAAAGATAAAAGAAGCGCGGCTCTCATCGGTCGATGATGAGAGC
>DASVGG010000074.1:0-190873 GCA_036379655.1 Pyrinomonadaceae bacterium | reverse complement strand
GCCACGCAGCGGCGCATCACGGCGCACTTACGGCGACGCAACCGCCGCCGAGACCGGTATCTCAAGATCAGGTACCTTGGAGATACTCACAAAACGTAGGTGACAAATAGTCACATCAGCGATGTGACACTACGGTTAAGTGTCATTCCGAATACTACCCAATCTTCAGGAATCGCTCCGAGCGGGAAATCAAAATCGCGACCGAAGAAGTGCGAAGCCGTCAAAGACTTCACTCGCGTCAGTTCAACATTACGGCTAAAAAGCTGGCCGAATTTCTAGAAAGTGTTGAAGCGGAGGAACAACTCCTTGCTCAGAGATTGCGTGACCGAGAGGCGCAGCATATTACGAATCAGCCTAACGGTAACAGCAGCAATAATGAGTCCAATCCTGAAAATCAGATTAAGCCTAGCCTTGCTTCGGACGAAGCTAACACTCCGGAAAGCAATGGCGAAACAACCCAGAAGAATGGTGCGGACACGCTTAAAGATTATGGGAGGTTCTAATGTCAGCATCAAATAAATTTCCACCGAAATTGCTGAGTACTCCCACTAAGGAGCGTTTGAAGTACTTCATTGATCTAACGATTGGTCACCCACGGCTCCTAAATGCTTATTCTGATCTACTACGGGCTATACGTCAGCCTTTCTCAGGTACTCTTGTCTTAGCTTATGGGCCTACGGGTGTTGGTAAAACAACTCTTTGGCGGAAACTCCAGAAGCAGATTCTTGAAGACATGCTTTCCGACCTTGAACAGGATAGCGGTCGAATTCCCTTCGCCGCGATTGAATTAGTATCTCCTGACACCGGCATTTTCGACTGGAAGAACTTTTATAAGCGATTCCTTCTTTCTATAGGCGAACCTCTTATAAATCACAAAGCGAACCATGAAATTCCCACGATTAACTCTGAAGGAAAGCCTCAGATAAAACTTGGCATTAGGTCTGGAATTGGTGATTTTCGACTGGTCACCGAGCAGGCATTGCTCCACCGTAGACCTGCAGCCATTCTTATAGATGAGGCTCAGCATTTAGCGAAAATAGCTTCCGGGCGCAAGCTTCAGGATCAACTTGACGCTCTAAAGTCTCTCTCCAACCAAACTGGCATACTCATAGTGCTCTTAGGAACATATGAATTACTCGTCTTCCGTAATCTGAGCGCACAATTGAGTCGCCGCAGTATAGACATTCACTTTCAACGGTACGGACTCGACTCTGAGCAAGATATTCATGCGTTTCAGTCGATTTTACTTACCTTTCAGCATCACTTACCCCTACGGGAAGAACCAAACCTAATAAACCACTGGGAGTACTTTTACGAGCGATCAATCGGTTGTATAGGAGTTTTAAAGGAATGGCTAACTCGAGCCCTCGCCGAAGCGCTAGAGGACGGAGGCAACCGGCTCACCCAGAAGCATTGTGCGAGATATGCATTATCGACTTCACAGTGCGAGAAGATGCTCTACGATACAAAGGAAGGTGAAATGAGGCTTGTAGATTCCGATGAGTCTCATCGGCGGCTTAGGATTAACCTCGGTTTTAAGTCAGAAATGAATGCTGGTAATTCTGATACGGAAACAGCTTCGACAGAAGTTAAGACTTCAATGCCGAGTACTACTAAGCGGCGACGAAGGGTGGGACGGCGCAATCCGAAGCGTGACCCGACAGGAGAGCAATGATGGGATTCAGGTAGCCAGGCTCAACTCTTTGGAGCATTTAAGTAAATGAGAAAGAGATTTATTGTGCCTACTAACACATGTATTCAACCGCTGACAATTTATCCCATCCTCGATCTGACTATGCCGCCGGTGCCGCAGCGAAGCCATCTGTATTCTCTAACGCCTATCGGAATCAGTACGCCATATGTGGAAAGTCTTACGAGTTATATGTGCCGCGTTGCATCAGCGCATAGTATATCTTTCGGCTCTTTTTTCGAATATTTAATAGTGCCAAATTTGAGTAAGCGCCACTTAACGTCTCATCATAAAGTCGGCCCGGCTAGTGCTTTGCTGGGTCCATTTCGGAAGCGGATGAAAAACATTAATGGTGTAGGGAAAGTGTCCCGAGAGTGGGTCGAGCTACAGGAGGCCCTGACTCTACGGCGTGACTTACGATTTTTAACTCTCACTTCGTTATCTGGCGTAATTCCCCACTGGAACCTGCTTCGGATGTTCCAAGCTTGGTGCCCGGAGTGCTATGAGGAGATGCGCCAGAATAAGACAACTATCTATCAACCATTATCGTGGGCGATTGCTCTTGTAGATATGTGTACACGACATCGCAAACCACTTGTTGACAGGTGCCCTCATTGCCTCAGTCAACTCACGCTACTAGCTCGTAGGGTATACCTCGGTTATTGCCTGCGATGTGGAATTTGGCTAGGCGAAACAGCCAGTGATCAACCTATAGCAGAAGCTCTAACGGACGAAGAAATCACTTGGCGTCTTTTTGTCGCAAAGAGTATCGAGGAGTTGCTTGCATCTTTGCCAAATATAGATGGCCTTGTGACCAAAGAGATAGTCATAGAATCACTGCATCAATGTGTTTCAATTTCAACCGGAGGTGTATGGGGTCGATTTGCGAAGTTGATAAAGATAAGCCATACGACTGTTCAAGGATGGTATAAGGAAAAAGTTAAGATCCCTCTCAGTAACTTACTTAGAATTTGTTATTGCCTTAATTTATCAATTACTGCATTTCTAAGAGGGACCCTCGCTGTAAGTGGAAACGGATCGAGCCTTCGTGAACTACCCGATATACCCTGTCTTGCTGAGGTCACTCGTATCTGCAGAATTCTTGATTACGAAAAAATCAGACTTGAATTAGCAAGCTTCCTCGACCAGTCACCCCCGATTTCGTTTGCGGAAGCATCGAGGAGGCTCAAGATCGATAGCAGTGACCTCCATAGGAGGTTCCCGGAACTTTGTGTTGAGATTTCTGCAAGATATAAAAAGTATCGGCAAGACTTCTATAAAAGTAAACGAACTGAATTTGAAGACGAGGTTCGACAAGCGGTCATTCACTTATATGCTCAAGGTATTTATGTCTCACCTCGACCCGTTGCCAAGTATCTGAACAAACCTTCTTATTATGCCCGGCGCGATGTAGCAGCCATCATACGCAAGACCCGGGAGGAGTTGGATATTGAAAAAGGCCCACTAGGTGTTAACTAGTGGGCCTTTTCCTATGGTTAATGAGCGGCAACTTTCTGGAAGCATAAGTTTGCCGCGAGTTTTTGGAAGCATAAGTTTGCCAAAGCGGCAAACTTATGCTTCCAGTCACAGTCCCAGTTAGAAGTTCAGCTTGAGGCCGAACTGGAATTGGCGGGGGTCGAAGGCGGCGGTGGAGCGGCTGCGGAAGCGGCCGTTGGAGGTGCGCTCGTTGACCGCGTTGACATCCTCGAACCGTGGCGAGACGGCGGCCTCGTTGAAGCGGTTGAAGAGGTTGAAGCCTTCGGCGATGACTTCGAGGCGGAGGCGCTCGCCGAGCATGATATTGCGCGTCACGCGCAGGTCGAGCGACTGGTAGGAGTGCGTCAGCCCGACGTTGCGCCCGAGGTTGCCCGCCTGGAAGGCCGGCGGCACGAAGAGCTGGCCGTTGGCGTCCACGGACGGGCGGTCGGTCGAGCTCGACAGGTCGTTGTTGGTGTCGCGTCCCGAAAGGATGTTGAAGGGGCGGCCCGCCGACCACTCGAAGATCGGCGCGACGACGAAGCCGGAGAGGAAGCTGCGGAAGCCCCCCTCGCTGCGCCACGAGCCGGGCGCGACCACCACGCCGCTGAAGACGAAGCGGTGGCGCTGGTCGAAGAGCGAGTCGGCGCGCTCAAGGTCGAGGCGCGTCACGTCCTGCGGCAAGAGCAGGGTCTGGAGGTCGCTTGAATCGTCAATCGAGTGCGACCAGGTGTAGGAGCCTAGGAACTGGAAGTTGTTGGCGAAGCGGCGGCGCACCTCGAACGTGCCGGCGTGGTAGACGGAGTTGCCGTCGGAGACCTGCGCGTTCACGTCGCCGAAGGTGGTGACGAAGCCGGGGCGCGCGAGCGCGCCCGTGGCGGTGAGCGCGCCGTTGAAGACGGCCGGCGTGACCGTGCCGCCCGAGATGGCCTGCGTGAAGAAGTAGTTCGGCCCCGACGGGCGGAAGAGGTTGGCCGCGAACGGCTGGACGACCGCGCCGCGCGTCGTGACGGCGATCAGGCCGGGCACGGGCTGCGCGACGATGTTCGAGCAGGTCGAGGGCGTCAGCGTCAGCACGGCCGTCGTGTTGGTCGGCTGCGTGCCGAAGCAGCGGACGTAGTTCTGTATGAGCAGCGCGTTGTTCGGCGCGTTCAGGTTGGTCGGGTGCGGCAGGTGGTGCGCGCCCGTGAAGAGCCAGCTCGCCGAGACCGACATGTTCTCCGTCAACTTGTGCTCGATGGTCGCGTTGGCCTGGTTGGCGTAGGCGAACTCGAAGTTGGTCGAGACGGGCAGCGAGAAGGGCAGGAACGGGCCGAAGCCGGGGAAGGTCTGGTCGTTGAAACGCTGGCGGCCGAACTGGTACTGCGCGGTCGCGGCGGCGCCCGGCGTAAAGACCCCGGCCGGGCACAGTGGGTTGCCGCCCGCGGCGGTGCAGACCGTGCCCTGGAAAATCTGCACGGCGTTGAGAAGCGCGGTCGGCGTCGGGCTGCCCGGCAAGCTTACGAACTGCTGCTGCTGCACGTTGTCTGCGATGTCGGAGTTGAAGCCGATGGCGAGCAGCGGGTGGTCGTAGAAGAGGCCGTAGGCGGCGCGCAGCACCGTCGAGCCGTTCCCCCTCAGGTCATAGGCCATGCCGATGCGCGGCGCGAAGTTGTTCTTGTCGCGCGGGAAGCCCTGCTGGATGCCGAAGGCGTCGTAGAAGCCCTGCGTGGTGGCCGCGGTGACCGTCAGGCCCGAGAGCGGGTCGCGGAAGTCCTGCACGGCGAGCTGGTCGGTCTGCTCGTAGTCGTAGCGCACGCCGTAGTTGAGCGTGAGCTTCTGCGTCACCTTCCACGAGTCCTGCGCGAAGAGCGAGTAGGGACGGTTCTTCAGCTTGCTGTTCGGGTTGCCGAAGCCCTGCACGTAGTTGCCGGGGAAGCCGAGGCCGTACTGCTGAACGGGCTCGAAGGCGGGCGCGCAGCCGGTCTGCGTCGAGGTCAGGCAGTCGCCGCCGGGGAAGGCCGCGAGCGTCGTCGCCGAGAGGCCGCCGAAGTTGTAGAGACCGGCGAAGTTCAGCTCGAAGAGCGCGCCGACGCTGACGAAGTTGGCGTCGCCGCCGAACTTGAACGTGTGGTTGCCGGCGACCCAGCTCAGGCTGTCGCTGTAGGCGTAGCGGTTCTCGGTGCGGACGACGGGCGAGAACAATTCGCGGCCGATGAAGGCGACGCCCGTGATGTTGTAGGCCGTCCCCTGACCGTTCTGCGACGTGAAGGTCGCGCGGCGCTGCCCGAAGTTGAAGCGCGCCTCGTTGACCACCGTGTTCGAGAGCGTCGAGTGGAGCGTGGTGACGAAGTTCGCGTCGCGCAAAGTCTGGATGCCCGTGCGCGAGAAGTCGTTCTGGCCAAGTGCCTGGTTCTGCGACTCGACCTGGATGCCGGTAATGTCCGAAGGGTTATAGCCGAAGCGCAGCGTCAACTCGTTCTTCTCGTTGATGCGGTGGTCGAGGCGCGCGGACGAAAACGTCGTGTCCTCCGAAATGGGGAAGACGCGGTTGAGGCCGAGGAGCGGGCGGAAGGCGTTCACGTTGACGGGGACGGGCGCGCCCGTCAGGAAGAAACGTTGCCCGATGGTCGTGCCGGCGGTGATGGCGCCGCCGGGGCTGATGAGCGTGCTCGCACCGGTGAGGCCCGTCTGGCCTCCCGACGAAGCGAGCGTCGCGTACTGGACGGCGGCGCCGGCGATGGCCTGGCCCGTCGCGATGTTGCCGGGCGTCCCCGTCCCGATGAGCGTCGCGGCCTGCGAGAGCAAGCCCTGCACGTAGGCCGCCTGCTGCGAGGTGATGCGCGTGAAGGTCTGCGTGAAGGGGAGGAAGGGCGCGCCGATGGTGACGCTCGAAGTCAGGCGCTGGACCACGTCCGAGGTGAAGAAGCCCGACTCCTGCCGCTTGCGCTGCTCGACGGCGATGAAGCCGAAGGTCATGTCCTTCGCGAGCGGGAAGCCGAGCGTGGCGCCGTACTGCGCGCGCGTGAAGGGCGGCTTCTTGTTGGGGTCGCCGTCGATGATGGGCGCGAACGGGTTCTTGGCCTGAATCGACTTGTGGCGGATGAAGCCGAAGACGTTGCCGCGCACCTCGTTGGTGCCCGACTTGGTGACGACGTTGACGACGCCGCCGGCCGAGCGGCCGAACTCGGGCGCGAAGGAGTTGGTGACGACCTGGAACTCCTGCACCGCCTCCTGCGAAACGGTCGAGCGCGAGGCGTTGACCGAGTTGTCCGTGTTGTCGGCGCCGTCCACCTGCACGAGGTTCGAGCGACCGCGCTGGCCGCCGAAGTTCAGACCGGAGGTCGGCGCGGGGCCGATGGGGCGGCCGTTGTCGCGCGTGACGGTCGAGGTCGTGAGCGTGAAGTTGATGTAGTCGCGCTGGTTGATGGGCAAATTCTCGATGCGCGTCTGATCGACCGTGTTCGAGACGTTGGTCTTCGCGGTCTCGATCAGCTCGGTCTGCGCGCCGGAGACCGTGACGACATCGGTGATCTGCCCGATCTCCAACGCAAAGTCGAGGTCGGCGCGCTGGCCGACGGTGAGCGTGACGGCGGGGACGACGGCCTTCTTGAAGTTGGCGGCCTCGACCGTCACCTCGTACTGCCCCGGCGGGAGCTGGACGAAGCGGTAGGCGCCTTCGTCGTTGGAGGTGGCAGTGCGCGTCACGCCGACCGAAGCGTTACGCACCGTGATGGTGGCGCCGGTCACAACCGCGCCCGCCGGGTCGCGGACGAAGCCGGACAAATCGGCGGAGGTCGCGTCTGCCTGCGCCAGCGCGGCCGGCGTCGCGAAGGCGAGCGCGAGGGCGCACACGAGCACGAAACGGTAAGCGGTCGGGAGCCACCGCCGGGGGTTAGCACGCATAACTCTTCTCTCCTTAAAAGACAAACTGATGTGGTTCGGGCGAGGCGGAGGCGCGGCCGTCCAATGTTCCCGCGTCAAACAAATCCGCCAGAGTGAGTCTCGCAGGTCGCTCGTGAACAGACGGCGGGCGCGCGCCGGGAAGCTTGAGTCGCGTCTAGCCCGTTTCTTGAAAAGGAGGTCTGTGCTTTTGCCTGTTCGTACCGGAGAGCAACCGTCTCTACTTACGAACGACTTTGTACCTTAAACGGCCCGCCTTTGGCAAGAGACACATAAACGATGAACGATGAAGTAGGAACGATGAACGATGAACTGAATACAAGCCGCCTGTCTTTCAGTTCATCGTTCAGCGTTCCTACTTCATCGTTTCAAACGCGTGTGGAGCGCGCGAGACGGCGGCGCAGTCGCTCGCTCGCGCCGAGCGCGACGACGGAGACCTCCGCGAACGCGGCGGGCGCGAGCGCCGCGCGGCGCAGCAGGCCGCACAGTCGTAGCCGCGCGTCGAAGTGTTCGGCGTAAGCGCGACGATAGTCCCTCGCTACTTCATCAAACTCGTTGCCGCCGCGCGCGAGCCAACGCGAGACGGCGCGCGCGGCCAACTCGCCGCCTTCGAGCGCCATCAACATGCCGCTCCCCGTGAACGGGTCGATGAAGGCCGCGGAGTCGCCGACGGCGAGCAGACCCTCGAACGGCGCGGGCTCGTGCCGGCCGAAGCCTTCGAGCGAGACGCCGAGCCAGCGCGTCCTTGCCCGTGCCTCCCTGAGCGTGCGGGCCGCGCGGCGGTTCTTCATCAAGACTTCGCGCAGCACGCGCTCCGGGTCGCTCTCGCATGCGCGCACGTCGCCCGCGCGCGCGATGAAGCAGAGGTTACTCAAGCCCTTCTCGACAGGACTTAAACCCCCGTAGCCGCCGGGGTAGAAGTAGATTTCGCAGATGCCCTCGGCGCCGCGCGCGCCTTCCAGATGAGCCTTGAAGGCGACGTGTTGCGGGCGCCCGTCGCGTCGCCCGTCTACTTCCCTTCCCAACTCGCGCTCGGCGCGACGCACGACCGCGCGGTGGCGCCCCGTCGCGTCGAGCGTGACGCGCGCGCGGAACTCTTGCGCCTCTCCGCCGTCCGCTTGCAGACGCACGCCGCACACGCGCGCGCCTTCGACGACGGGCGCGACGTGCGCGGCGTCTTCAATAACCTGCACGCCTATTTGTCTTGCACGCGCGAGCAGGCGCGCGTCCATCTCGGCGCGACTGAGGCCGAGCGCGTCGCCGCCCTGCCCGCCGAACCACGCGCTCGGCACGGCGACGCCGCGACCCGACGGCGCGTAGAAGATTGTCTCCGAGACGCGCGCGCCGCCGCCGCGCGACATCTCTTCCATCACGCCGAGACGCGCGAAATGTTCGAGACATTCGGGCGAAATGAACTCGCCGCAGAGCTTCTCGCGCGGGAAACGTTCGCGCTCCGCGAGCAGCACGCGCGCGCCCGACGCGGCCAGATGCACGGCCGCGCTCGCGCCCGCCGGCCCGCCGCCCACGATGATGGCGTCGAACTCCTCCGTCATACGCTCGCGCTCAGGACCAGGCGATAAGGAAAACGCCGCTCGACCTTCACCTCTTTTAAACCCGCGCGCTCGCCTATTCGATGAAGTTCGTCGGGACGGAAGCCACGGAGGATGGAGAGCGCGCCGTCCTCGCGGACGAGGCGGTTGTGGAGGATGAGTCGGCCGACCGTGGTGTAGAAGTAATAAGCGACCGGGTGGCGGTGCAGGTCGATGCAGTAGACCCGGCGCCTTGCGACGCGCGCCATCTCTTTGAGGACGCGGACGCAGTCTTCGTCGCGGAAGTGGTGCGTGAAGAGCGAGCACATCACGTAGTCGAACGCGCCGTCCGCGAAGGGCAGGCGCAGCGCGTCGCCGCGCACGGACTCAATCTCTCCGAACTCGCGCGACTCTTCAAGCAGCCCCTCGGCCGCGCGCGCGTTCAACTCAAGCCCGACGAGTCGCGTCTTCACGTTGCGTCCGCGTGAGTCGAGCGCGACCTCGCGTAGAAGCTCGCCCGTGCCCGCGCCCACGTCGAGCAGCGAGAAGTCGCGCCGCGTGCCGCGCTCGATGTCCGGGAGCACCGAACGTTTCAAGGCGCTGATGTCGCCGAGCCAGCGGTTGACGCGGCGCAACTCGGCCAGGCACCCCTCGTACTCGTCGGGCGTGTAGTCGCCCTTGTCGATGTGCTCAAGCTCATAGCTGCGCTGGTCGAATCGGCTGCTCACCTCAGTACGAAGTTGTATGTGACGACGCCCGTCACCTTGATGGGCTTGCCGCAGAGCACCGTCGGCTCGAACTTCGCTTTCCGCGCCGCCTCGATGCCCGCCGGTTGCAGCGTCGGGTGGCCCGTGACGGCCACGGCCGAGACGACATCGCCCTTCTCGTCTACGGTGATCTGCACGGTGACCGTGCCCTGCGCGCGCACGGACTTCGCCTCGGGAGGGTATCTCGGCTGCGGCTTCTTGATCGCCTTGCCGTTGAGCACGCCGCCGCTGACGATCCTGTCCAACTTCTCAGCGTCGGGCGACGGCACGGCCGGCCCTTCGACCTTGAGCGTGTCGAGCAGCGTCTTCCACGCGTCGGCGCCCGTGGCCTCGTCCTTGTCGTTCCTGACGTGGACGAGGTGCAGCAGGCGTTGGCCGAGCACGACCGTGTAGACCTCCGCCGTCGTCGGCTCGCCGTCGAGCAGTCCCGTCATGCGGAAGCCGACGGCGTTGCGCCCGCCGACGGTCACGCACTGCGAGTCGTTCGGCGCGGGCGGGCGGCTCAGGCCGAGCTTGTTCGCGATGTTGGTGACGTAGGGCATGGTGATGAGGTTGCGCGAAGCGTAGAGCTGCCCCGGGCTCGTGATCGGCTCGCGCTGCGCGAAGACGAGGATGACGTTCGACGCACCCTCGCGTCTCAGCATGAGGCGCTGCAACTGCGCGTCGCCGGTGTCCGCGATTGTCCACGCGACCGGGTAGTCGAACGCGAGCCCCTCTTTCGAGAAGCGGCCGGCGCCACCCTGCGGCGCCGCGCCCCCAACCGGCGCCAGCGGCGCGAGTAAGCAGACGAGAATCAGCAGCGTTCTCTTCATAGCCTTTTACTCCGACGGGCGCTCGACGACGAGCGCGCTGTTCTTCGAGCCGAAGCCGATGCAGTTGCAGAGCGCCACGCGCACTTCGCGCTCGCGCGCGTGGTTGGGCGTGTAGTCGAGGTCGCATTCGGGCGCGGGCTCGTCGAGGTTGATGGTCGGAGGGATGACGCCGGTCGTCAACGCGCAGAGCGCCGCCGCGAGCCCCGCCGCGCCTGAGGCGCCCTGCGGGTGTCCTATCTGCGACTTCGTCCCCGACATCGGGATACGCTTCGACGCTTCGCCTAAAGCGAGTTTGAGGGCGCGCGTCTCGATGCGGTCGTTCAGCACCGTCGAGGTGCCGTGCAGGTTCACGTAGTCAACCTCCTCGGGCGCGCGCCCCGCGTCTTCGAGCGCGAGCCGCATCGCGCGCGCGGGCTCCTCGCCCGTGTCTTCGAGCCGCACGCGATGGTACGCGTCGCACGTCGCGCCGTAGCCCGTCACCTCCGCGTAGATGTTGGCCCCGCGCCGCCTCGCTCTCTCATACTCTTCGAGCACGTAGACCCACGCGCCCTCGCCCAGGACCATCCCCGAGCGGTCGCGCGAGAAGGGACGCGAGGCACGCGCGGGCTCGTCATTCCAGTCTTCAGTCAAGACCTTCATCAGGCAGAAGCCCGCGAGGATGCCGGGCGCGAGCGGCGCGTCCGACCCGCCCGCGAGCATCCCATCCTGGCGGCCGAGCGCGATGTGCTGCGCGGCGTAGGCGATGGCGTCGGTCGAAGAGGTGCAGCCCGTCGAGACCACGTGCGAGAGGCCGCGCAGCCCGAAGGCCATCGATAACTCCGACGAGAGACCGCCGTGCGTTGATGAAGGGATCGTGTAGACGCTCGCGGTCGCCGAGTCGCCGCGTTTGAAATATTGCTCGTACTGCCGCTCGGTGAATTCGAGCCCGCCGCCGCCCGTGCCGAGCACGACGCCGAACGTACGTCTCTCGTCAAGTGAGAGGTCGGAAGTCTGGAGCCGCGCGTCGCTCAATGCTTCCCTCGCCGCGGCCAGCGCGAGCGGCACCGTGCGCGCGACGTGGCGCCGGTCCTTCGGTTTCAACTCGCTCTCCCAGTCGAAGTCCTGCACCTGCCCGGCGATGCGCACGGGCGAGGCGGACACGTCGAAGCCCTCGATGCGGCGCACGCCGCTCACGCCGCGCACGAGCCCGCCCCAGAACGCCTCGCGGCCGACGCCCAGAGGCGTTACGCACCCGAGCCCCGTGATGACGACACGGCGCGGCTGCCTCAAATTCTTAAGCATGGGATGGGTCGTCCTCTGACTTAAAGGGACTGCCGAAAATGTCTGGGGAACGAACCGTAGGATACCACGCCCCGCCGAAAGTGGCAGTAGCACCGAGGTCAGCGCGGGCGGGACTTGCGCCGCCGTCGCGCGTGCCACAACGCCGCGCACGCGAGCGCCACGGCGCCGCCGGCCATGTCGAGCAGACTGTCGTAGATGGTGCCGGTGCGCGCGGGGACGAAGCTCTGATGGTACTCGTCAACGAGCGCGACGCACGCGACGAGCGCGAAGGCCGCGAGCCACCAGAGTTCTTTTAATCTCTGCTGATGAGAAGTGCGGAAGGCGCGCGCCGCGAGCAGCGCCAGCACGCCGTACTCCGTGAGGTGCGCGGCCTTGCGAACGAGGAAGTGTGCGAAGGCGAGCGACTCTTCCGAGATGTCGGGGAAGAGCCAAGTGAGCAGCGGCCTGATGATGCGCGAAGTGTTCGACGCGGAGAAGTTCGCCGACGAAGCGAAGAGCACGAAGCACGCCCACGCGGCCAGAGGCCCGTAGCGCCAGAGCCGACGGCCCCACCCGCGCCCTTCATCTACGACGTTAACGACCGCCATCCTTCTCCAAAGAGAAAGAGGGAAGCCGCGAACGCCTGCTTCCCTCACCTGCTTCCGAACTTGAAAGAGTCTTTACTGCGCGGCGGCGGCGCCCGAGACGATCTCGATGATCTCGCGCGTGATGCTCGCCTGTCGGATGCGGTTCATGTTGAGCGTGAGCGATTGAATCAACTCGCCCGCGTTCTTCGACGCAGAGTCCATCGCCGTCATGCGCGCGCCCTGCTCGCTCGCCACCGACTCAAGCAGCGCGCGGTAGATTTGCGTCTCGACGAGGCGCGGCAGGAGTTGGCTGAAGATTTCCGCGGGCGGCTGCTCGTACTTGTAGCCGACGAGGTTCGGCGCCTCGCCCTCTTCCCCGCCCCCGGCCTCGACGCGCGAGACGGGAAGAATCTGCTCGACGATGACGCGCTGCGAGATGACCGAGCGGAACTCGTTGAAGATGACGAAGACCTTGTCGATGCCCTCGTCCTCCGTGAAGCGGCGCATCACCTCGCGCGCGATCTCCAGCGCCTCGCCGTGCTCGATGCGACCCTTGCCCGTCAGGCCGACGTACTCGCCGGCCAGCATGTCGCGGCGGCGGAAGAAGTCGCGCCCCTTGCGCCCGACCGCGAGAATCTCGATGTCCCTGCCCTCGTGCTCGCGGATGAACGCCTGCGCGGCCTTGATGAGGTTCGCGTTGAAGGCGCCCGCGAGACCCTTGTCGGCCGTGACGAGCACGAGCAGGTAACGCTGGTCGCCGCGCGCGTCCATCAGGGGGTGCTTGAAGTCCTCGCCCGCCTGCGAGGCGAGGTCGGTCAACACCTCCGCCATCTTCACGGCGAACGGGCGGGCCGAGACCGCGCGCTCCTGCGCGCGCCTCAGCTTCGCCGCCGAGACCATCTTCATGGCCTTCGTGATCTGCTGCGTGTTCTTGACCGACTTGATGCGCCGGCGGATGTCGAGGAGATTAGCCATTGTCTAAATGATGAGTGATGAACGATGAATGATGAATGATGAATTAAGAACAGCAGTTACTTCGTCATTCATCATTCATCGTTCATCAGTTCCCTTACGCTCCGGCCGCGGCGCTCGTGGCCGCCTTCGTCGGGTCAACCGGCGGGTCGGGCTGCGGGTTGAAGCCGCGCTCCTGCCAGGTGGACTTGAAGTCGTTGACGGCGCTGACCAGCTCTTGCTTGATCTCGTCGGTGAGCGCCTTCTTCTCGCGGACGGCGTTGAGAATGCCGGGCTGCGAGGTCTCGACGAAGCGGACGAAGTCCGCCTCGAAGCGGCGCGCGTGCTCCACGGGCACGTCGTCGATCTGGCCGCTCGTCGCCGCCCAGAGGATGAGCACCTGCTTCTCAACGTCTATCGGCTGGTACTGCGGCTGCTTCAGAATCTCGACCAGGCGCTGGCCGCGCGCGAGTTGGCGCTGCGTCGCCTGGTCGAGGTCGGAGCCGAACTGCGCGAAGGCCGCCAGCTCGCGGTACTGCGCGAGGTCGAGACGCAGCGTGCCCGCCACCTGCTTCATCGCCTTGATCTGCGCCGAGCCGCCCACGCGCGACACGGAGTTGCCGACGTTGATGGCCGGGCGGATGCCCGAGTTAAAGAGGTCTGCTTCCAAAAAGATTTGCCCGTCGGTAATCGAGATGACGTTCGTCGGGATGTAGGCCGAGATGTCGCCCGCCTGCGTCTCGATGATGGGCAGCGACGTGAGCGAGCCCGCGCCCTTCGAGTCCGAGAGCTTCGCCGCGCGCTCAAGCAGACGCGAGTGCAGGTAGAACACGTCGCCCGGGAACGCCTCGCGCCCCGGCGGACGACGCAGCAGCAGGGAGATTTCGCGATAGGCAGCGGCGTGCTTCGACAAGTCGTCGTAGACCGTCAGCACGTGTCGGCCGCTGTCGCGGAAGAACTCGCCGATGGCCGCGCCCGCGTATGGCGCGAGGTACTGCATCGCCGCCGGGTCGGACGCCGTGGCGGAGACGACGATGGAGTACTCCATCGCGCCGAAGTCTTCCAGGGTCTTGATGACCTGCGCCACCGTCGAGTTCTTCTGCCCGATGGCGACGTAGACGCAGATCACGTCCTTGCCCTTCTGGTTAATGATGGCGTCGAGCGCGACCGCAGTCTTGCCCGTCTGCCGGTCGCCGATGATCAGCTCGCGCTGGCCGCGACCGATGGGCACCATCGAGTCGATGGCCTTCAGACCAGTCTGCAAAGGCTCCTTCACCGGCTGGCGGTCAACCACGCCCGGCGCGATGCGCTCCAGAGGGTTGAAGGCGTCGGCCGAGATCGGCCCGCGCTCGTCGATGGGCACGCCGAGCGCGTTGACGACGCGGCCGACGACGGCCTCGCCCACGGGGATGCTCATGATGCGCCCCGTGCGCTTGACCGTGTCGCCCTCCTTCACCATCTGGTACTCGCCGAAGAGCACGACGCCGACCTTGTCTTCCTCAAGGTTGAGCGCGAGCCCGCGCACCTCGTGCGGGAACTCTAAAAGCTCGCCGGCCATCACCTTCTCAAGGCCGTGCACCTCCGCGATGCCGTCGCCGATCTTGATGACCGTGCCGACCTCCGTGACCGTCACGCCCGCGTCGAAGTTCTCGATCTGCTGGCGGATGATGTCGCTGATCTCGTTCGCTCTAATCGGTTCCATGATTTGCTTCTGAATCTCTGCTGCGGCCGGAGACTCTTACCTCTCCCCGACCATCCTCTGCTTTATCTGTTGTAAACGGCCTCGCACCGAGCCGTCGTACAGCGTCGAGCCGATGCGCGTCACGACGCCGCCGATCAACTCGTCGTCCACCTCGAACTGGAGCCGCACGTGGCTTCCCGTCAACTGCCCGAGCCTGGCGCGCAGAGCCTCCTGCGCGTCGGCCGAGAGCGGGCGCGCCGTCGTCACCTGGGCCGTCACGACGCCCGAGCGCCGGTCTAACTCCTGCGCGAACTGCCTGCTGACTTCACCAAGTTCCGCGAACCTGCCGTTCTGTAGAAGCACCTTCAGGAAGTTGGCCGTCGTCGGGCGCGGCCGCGCTCGCCTGATAAGCTCTTCCAACACGCCGTGCTTCTGCTCGTTACTGATGGCCGGGTGGCGGAACACTTCGAGCAACTGCGCGTTCGAGTGCACCAGCGTGTCCCACGCCGCCAACTCCTCGCGCACCTCCTGCGCCTCGCCACGCGCGAGCACAACGTCGGCCAATGCCACCGCGTAACGACGCGCGACCGCTTGCGAACTCAACGCCTCACACCTCCCAAATCTTCCACGTATTCGCGCGCCAGGTGCGCGTCGTCCTCGGGGCGGATGTCCCTGCGAATCATCTCCTCGGCCAGCTTCACGCTCTGCTCGGCCGTGAAGGTGCGCAACTCGGCGCGGGCGGCCTTCGACGCGCTCTCGATTTCGCGCCGCGCCTGCTCGCGAATCTTCCTGATCTCGGCCTCCGTCGCATGCTCGACACGCGCGCGCTCCTCGGCGGCCTCCTTCCGCGCGTTCGCCCTGATCGCCTCGACCTCAACGTCGAGACGCGCGAGACGGCCCTCGACCTCCGCGAGCCTGGCCTCGGCGGCCGCGCGCTCCTCTTCGGCGCGCATCAGCTCGCTGCGGATACTCTCCTGTCGCCCACGGAACGCCCCGATGATCGGGCGGCGCAGGAAGTAGACCATCAGGCCGACGAACAGCAGCAGGTTGACTAACTTCGCTATGGTCGGCAGAAGCTCCTGAAAATCCATGATAGGTCCGGCGTGTCGGCCCGCATGCCCGGGCGTCACTCACTCAACTATGGAATCAAACTGAACGTCCGTTCAGAATTCTCAAATTACCTGCGAAGCACCTGCGTCTTGATGTCAGTTGCCACGCGCCCGGCCTCCCCCAGCAGGGTCGCCCTGGCACGCTCGGCCTGGGATTGTATCTCCTGCTTCTCCTGCCCGAGATGCTCCTCGACTTCCCTGCGAATCTCTGCGACCTTTCGCTGCCGCTCGCCGTTGGCCTCAGACTGCTGCTGCTCCAAAAGACGATAGCCTTCGGCGCGCGCCTGCCTCAGCGAATTCTCATAACGGGACAGACTCTCCCCCACCTTCCGCACCGTCTCTCTCGCCTCATCGGTGCGCCCATGGGTACGCGATTCCCGCTCGCTGAGCGTTCGGAGCACCGGCCTGAACAGAAGTCTGTTCAGAACAAAGACCATCGTGATGATGATCACAATGTGAATTAAGATTGTGCCGTCCGGGATGAGCTGGATGGATTCTGCGAAGGCTAACATAATGTCGAACTCGTGGGACGAACCCTGTCAGTGAGCACAAGTCAGCCGCAAAGCTTAACTGTAAGTAATGTTTGCGGTATGGCTAAAAGAGCGGAAGTTTAACATGTGGGATTTTGAAGCGTCAAGATTGTGAGGCTGTTTTACCGCTGTAATTGTGTTCTAAATACAGTTGATGAAGGAGATTTAAATAGATGTATGTTACTGGGTTCTCAATATAAATGTCTTGGCTTTAACAAATAAAAAGGCGGAATTTCTATTTGACTAGCAGGATGCTGCTTTAAGGTTCAGGCCATCGTTCTCAAGCAGTACTATGATTTTACTTATTAAGAAGCCTATCTCGTCCGTTTAAACAACATTTAATTATCTTTGCCCATGATTATTTCATATATCCTGTTTAGATCATTATCATCGAAGAAATCAATCTCTATCTTTCCACCGTTGCTTTTTTGATTGACCAGAATATGCACCTTTGAACTGAGTTTCCGACGCAGTTTATCCTCGGCCGCCCTGAAATTCGGATCTTCCTTAATTGTAGTAACTGTTTCCGCCGCTTCTCCTTCTACTATCCTCTTAATCGCACGTTCTATCTGACGCACGGACAAACCCTTTTCGCTAACCTCCTTCGCCATTTTTCTTTGAATATCCGGCTCGTCTACCCCCAGAAGCGCGCGAGCGTGACCCATCGAAAGCTGCTCGGCCTCAACCATCCTCTGGATATCTTCGGGTAGGCGCAGGAGTCGTAAATAGTTGGTAATAAAGGTTCTATCCCTACCCACCCTCTGAGCGACCATCTCTTGTGTGAGACCTAGGGTCTCGATAAGTCTTTTGTAGGCTTGAGCCTCTTCGATTGCGTTAAGTTCTTGTCTCTGAATATTTTCTATCAAAGCCAACTCCAGCATTTTGTCTTCTGGAATCTCTTTGACAACACAGGGAACCTTGAGCAGCCCGGCGCGCTGGGCCGCACGCCAGCGTCTTTCGCCGGCTACCAGTTGATATTTCTCGCCAGACAGTCTGCGAACTAATAAAGGCTGGATTATTCCGTTGGCTCTGATCGATTGGGCGAGCTGCTCCAAACGTTCCTCATCGAACGTCGTTCTCGGTTGGAAATTGTTTGGCTCAATGAGGTCGATATCGATCTCGACCATCTCTTCGCTAGTTGTCGCCGGATTGTCCGGCAGCAGCGCGCTCAGTCCCCGTCCTAACGCTCTTCTTGTCATGAGCCATTATCTCCTTTGCCAACTGAAGATAGCTTTCCGCCCCCCTCGACTTGATGTCGTAGAGGATGATCGGCTTTCCGTAACTCGGAGCTTCCGCCAGGCGGACGTTGCGCGGTATGACAGCTTCGAAAACCTGATGCCCGTAGAAATCTCGGAGGTCTGCGGCCACCGCTGCTGATAAGTTCGTGCGCTCATCATACATCGTAAGCAGCAGGCCCTCTATCGTGAGAGAGGGGTTGAGCGAACGCCTGATGCGTGCCAGCGTATCGAAAAGTTCGGTAACACCTTCGAGTGCGTAGTACTCGCATTGAATCGGCACCAGAAGCGAGTTGGCCGCCGTCAAAGCATTTAAGGTCAAGAGCCCGAGCGAGGGGGGACAGTCGATGATTATAAAGTCGTATTCGTTCTCAATCGAGCGAATGGCTTTTTGCAATCTATATTCCCGGCTTTCAATATCGACTAATTCAACCTCCGCCCCAATAAGGTTCTTGTCGGACGGTAGAATTTTTAGCAGGGGTATTTCCGTGTTCTGGATGACGTTTTGAGGAGGCTCATCCAGCACCAGAACGTGGTAGAGGCTGCGTCTCAGGCTCCCGCGTTGTATGCCGACTCCGGAGGTTGCGTTGGCTTGTGGGTCTGTGTCGATGAGTAGGACGCGGGTCTCCGCGATAGCAAGACTGGCAGCCAGATTGACGGATGTGGTGGTTTTGCCGACCCCGCCTTTCTGATTAGCCACCGCAATAACTTTTGCCATTCCGATTTTCCCTTATTACTGCGGCATTGCTGAGCGGTGACAAATTATCACATTTCGAACTGAGTGACTATAACTTCTGCTTTCAAACCAATTTTCTACGGACAGACCTGTGTTTCACGTGTCACATCTTCCGGATGTGACACGTGAAACGCTAAAGATATAGGTGAACTAATTCTTGGAAGTCTTTAGAAAGAAGAGAAGTGTGGAGAGGGCACCGGGTGTCATTCCGGGTATTCGACAAGC
The DNA here is from genome assembly GCA_036379655.1 of Pyrinomonadaceae bacterium. GTDB lineage: Bacteria > Acidobacteriota > Blastocatellia > Pyrinomonadales > Pyrinomonadaceae > QHXN01. The sequence continues at coordinate 172,403 of DASVGG010000074.1, read as the reverse complement.
CTGTCCAAAGTTTTGCGGACGAATACGTTCAAGCCTCTCGACCATCTCATGGGAGAGTCCGCTGACATCCTTAAAGTTCAAAGTTGAGGGTATCAAAACCTCGCTTTGATTACGGACACGCTCATTATTCTGCTGTTGGTTACGAATGTACCCGTGATAGAGCAAATCTCCGACGGTAGTTTCAAGTTCAGGCAGAGTTGCATGAGATTTAATACCTGAAGGCAGAAAGTCGAAAAGAATTGAGGTGTTGACTGTCGAATACTGCGATATTGAGGCCAGAGAGATAGAATCGCCCAAATCTTTTTGTATCAGTCGGCACAACTCCGCATGTTCCTGGGTAGAACGTCTAAAACGAGTATCCAGTAAGGCAGTACGAATTTTAGCAATCCGGTCACGCCTGGACGAGAAATGCTCCCATTCGGAGTCAGCAAGAAGGCCCAAATTTCTACCGTAGGGAGAGAGTCTGGCATCAGACGTGTCATAACGAAGATTCAGGCGATTTTCGGCACGAGAAGTGAACATGCGGTACGGCTCGTCCACACCGTGTGTAATTAAATCGTCAATGAGAACCCCGCTGTACGCCTCCTCCCGACGAAGCGTAAACCCTTCACGGCCTTGAACATAAAGCGCGGCATTGATTCCGGCCAGAAGTCCCTGACACGCGGCCTCTTCGTAACCTGTTGTCCCGTTGATCTGCCCGGCGAAGAAGAGCCCGCCGACTCGCGTGGTTTGCAGATAAGGAGTGAGTTCCCGAGGGTCTATGAAGTCATATTCGATGGCGTATCCGGGCCGTATAATCTTCGTCTGGTCAAGACCCGGGATTTTGTGTACGAGTTCTTGTTGGAGTTCGAAGGGTAATGAAGTCGAAAAACCATTCAGGTAAACTTCGTATGTGTCATAACCCTCTGGTTCAAGGAATAACTGGTGTCGAGTTTTTTCGGGAAACTTGACGACCTTATCCTCAATCGACGGGCAGTAACGAGGGCCAACGCCTTTAATTTGACCGGAATAGAGAGGCGACTCCTGTAGATTTTCACGAATAGTCTTATGGACAGACTCGTTCGTATAGCCAATATGGCAATTAACTTGAGGCTGCTCAATACTTTCAGTCGAAAAGGAGAAGGGAACAGGGCGCTCGTCGGCCGGTTGTGACTCAAAAATGTCCCAATCGATTGTGCGGCCGTCCAGACGCGGAGGTGTGCCGGTCTTCAGGCGTCCCACTGGAAAACCCAGTCGTTTCAGACTCTCGGCCAATTCAATAGAGGCCGGCTCTCCAGCCCGACCCGCAGTGTAAGTCGAGCGTCCCGTATGAATTAAGCCATTCAGGAAGGTTCCGGCGGCGAGAACTATGGCATTCGCTCTGAGCCGCCTCGTATCCTGAAGCTGAATGCCTGTAACCTGCCCGTTCTCTATTACAAAGTCGGTAACGACGCCCTGTCGGAGATGCAAATTCGGTGTGTGCTCAAGCACATGGCGCATCTCCGTGCGGTAGAGGGCTCTGTCGGCTTGAGCACGCGGCGCTTGGACAGCCGGGCCTCTGGAACGATTGAGCAGGCGAAATTGAATACCCGTGCGGTCGATGACACGGCCCATGATGCCGCCCAGGGCGTCAATCTCACGCACCAAGTGACCCTTGGCTATCCCTCCGACAGCCGGATTACACGACATCTGACCAATCGCGTCCAGACTGATGGTGACCAGAGCGGTCTCACAGCCCATGCGTGCGCAGGCCGAAGCCGCTTCGCAACCGGCGTGTCCGGCGCCGATCACGATTACGTCGAAATCTTCGTCAAAACTCTTTCTCATTTTCCAATGCAGAAGGTCGAAAATATCTGGGAGAGTACGTCTTCGGGGGTCGTTTCGCCGGTGATTTCACCTAGAAAGCGCAAACCCTCATAGAGATTGGCCAGGATTAGTTCTTCAGAAGCCCTCTCTCTAACTGAACTCTGCGCGGCCTGCAAAGCCTCACTTGTACGTCTCAAAAGATCATAATGCCGTGCGTTGGTTATGACAAAGCTACTTTCATCATGATAGCCGGCGGCGAAAGGTTTAATAATCTCCGCGCAAAGAGCGTCCAGGCCATTTCCTGTTTTGGCGGACACGAAAACAGCTACTAAATTATCGTCCAGTTGTTGCGCATTATTGCTGCAAAAGCTTTCTAAATCACTCTTGTTTAAGGCGATTAGGCAGCGGTTAGTAGAAGCTTCCCGAACTATCTCCAAATCTTCATCCGTCAAAAGCCGAGAACCGTCGAGTACAGCGACAATGAGGTCGGCGTCAGCTATCGCGCGCCGCGTACGCTCAATGCCAAGTTGCTCAATCATGTCCGAGGAAGTGCGAACGCCCGCAGTGTCAGTTATTAAGACGGGAATACCTTCAATATTAATAACTTCGCTGATAGTGTCACGTGTCGTACCGGGTATCTCCGTAACAATAGCCCTGTCAGAAGATAGTAAGCTATTGAAGAGGCTTGACTTACCCACATTCGGCCGACCGACAAGGGCGACACGCAGCCCATCTTTCAGAAGCCTCCCACGGCGAAAAGAGGCGGCCATCTGGTCAATATTCGCCGAGAGTACGGAGAGCTTTTGCTCAATGTTACGTGCGATGTCCTCCGGGAGATCATCCTCGACGAACTCCAGCGAGGATTCAAGCGGGACGATGATTTCAAGGAGCGCATCTTTAATCGGCAGAAGTCTATTGGAGAGTTCGCCGCCAAGTTGACGTGCAGCCTGACGTACGGCCGCGTGCGTCTGGGCGTCGATGAGGTCTCGGACAGCTTCGGCCTGCGTGAGATTGAGGCGGCCGTTAGCAACGGCCCTCATGGTGAATTCGCCCGGATCGGCGGTCCTCGCACCAAAGAGGAGCAGTGAATCGAGAACACGCAGAAGAAGGGGCGGAGAGCCGTGGCAGCTCAGTTCCACGACATCATCACCGGTGTAGGAATGGGGCGATTTAAAGAAGGTAACTACAGCACGGTCAATGACTTCGAGCGTATCAGGGTCAAAGATGGCTTTTAAGGCGACGCGATTCGGTTCCGGTGAAAAATCAGGGTCTCGGACGAGGGAACGCGTGAGTTCGAGAGCCTTTTCGCCGCTGAGGCGTATGACGCCGATTCCGCTTCGGCCCGGCGGCGTGGAGAGTGCAACGATGGTGCCGGCTGCTTGCACTTCAGGTGAGAAAATTCACTGAAAAGAGAAGGGGACAGCGCAGAGATTAAAACACACGCGCCGTCCCCTTCAGGAAAAGTTAGTTTTTATCCGTTTTCTTCAGGCTGACTTTCAGGCGGCGGGCGTTCCCTTCGCCGACCGATTCGGTGAAAAGGTTCGCTTCTTCGGCGAGTGTCAGGTGTATGACGCGCCTTTCAGCGGCGGTCATCGGGCCAAAGAAGAAGGGCAGGCCGGTCGAGCGGACGCGGTCGGCCGCGTGACGCGCCATCGCGCGCAGCTCCGTTTCGCGAATCGAGCGAAAATTATCAACGTCGCAAATGAAACGCTCGCCCTCCGCGAGACTACGTCCGAACGACTGGTTGACGAAGTGCTCAAGCGCGTCCAGAAGCTCGCCGCCTTCGCTACGCACAGCGGGAGAGTCCGCGCCGTCAATGTTCAGGACGCAGCCGTCGGTCTCTTCACTCGCCTGTGCACGAAGGTCGAATCCGGCCGTGCGGAAAATGTCGTTTAGGAACTGCTCTGCCTGTGCGTAAGCTTCCTTCATTTGTCACCCGAAACAGAGAAACTGTTGAGAATAAAGCTCTTACGCCTCAGTCGGACTCGCGTCGTTAAACTTCTTCTTCTGCCGCGAGCCGGCTCGATCCTTCTCTTGCGGCGGCTGCTCCTCGTCGTCTTTCGACTTGAGCATGCGATTGATGATGAGCTGCTGGCCGAAGCCGACGAGGTTGCCGACCAGCCAGTAGACCAGAAGTCCCGCTGGCGCGCTCCAGAGAATGTAGAGCATCATGAGCGGCATGATGACCGCCATCATCTTACGTTGCAGAGGGTCTGCCGAAGGCGCGGGCGTGATGAGCTGCAAGACCAGCATCGACCCGGCCATCAGGATGGGCAGCAGCTTCGTCGGGTCGCCGGCCGAAAGGTCCTGAATCCAGAGGAATGAAGACTGACGGAAGTCAATCGAGATAGTAATCGCGACGTAGAGCGCAATCAGGAAAGGCATCTGAAGCAGGAGGGGCAGACAGCCGCCGAGCGGATTGCCCTCCTTCATCAGACGCAACTGCTCCATCTGTAACTCTTTGAGCCGAGGGTCGTTCTGCTTCATCCCCTTTATCTTTTCCTGCAACTCCTTCATACGTGGCGCGAGCTTCTGAGCCTTCTTCATCGACTTGGAAGAGCGCCACTTGAGCGGGAAAAAGAGGGTGTAAATGATGATAGTAAAGAGGATGATTGCGAGCCCGTAGCTCCCCGTCAGCTTGTTGAGACGATTGATAGACCAGAGAATCGGGGCCGCAAGCGGTTTCGTGACACGCTGCGTCCAGCCGTAATTGATTAACTGCCCCAGATCGACCTGATGGCCGGGGATATTTTTGCTAATAAATTCGCTGGTTTCCTGTAGCTGGTCGTGGTCTTTCGGACCTGCGAAAAGGTACGTCGGCGCTCCATCCGTGGGGAGGGGGACGTAAGCCGTAATTAAATAGATATCTTGTCCGTTAACTTGATGCTTGGGCTTTATAGTCTGATACTCAAGGCCGGAGATAGGCTGAGGTAGTATCAGGGCCATTGCAAAATAAGTATCCCCGACGCCGGCCCAACGAGCGGGAGCATCAAACTTCTGGACTTGCAGTTTATCTTCATTCTCGATGACTTGCGCGGTTTTGTCATCGACATGTGCCGTCAAGTGTTCCGGGGATGCGTCGCCAACAGCTACAATTCCCTCGGGCGCGATGGAATAGAAGTTAAACTCTTTGACGCCCTGGTCGCCGATGCTCGGCCCGATGGCTATCTTCGAGTTCGGAACCGGCTGACCGCCTTGCAAAACCTTAGTTTCAAGCCTGACTGCGTAATTATCCGCGTCGAAGGTCAGTTTCTTTAAAACCTCGAAATTGCCGCCCGGCTCGCTCAAACTGAACTCGACCGCCCTCTGCTCGCCCGGCTTCAAGTCCAGTAATGCTTCAGTCGTCCCGCCCTCGACACCTCCGACGACGTAATTCCTCGACGCCAGCGCCGCGTCCAAATCCTGGCGGCCCGTCAGAATTCTGAGCGGAGCCAAGCCACGTTTGAGACCCTCCTGCGAGACCAACTCAAGCGGCTCCGGCTTATCTTTTGTGCTCGAAGCCGAACGGAGCGGCTTGCCTTCGCCGTCTTTTTCTTTATTTTTCTTAATAATCCAGCTCTTGGCAGTCGCGCCGCGAGTGTCGAACGTGATCTTGTAGAGCGGGGTCGAGACGACGACAGTTCGCTGCGGGACTGTGTCGGAGGCTGAGGGGACTGCAAGGACGGGCTGCGCGTCGGCCTGTGTGGGTTGCTGGGAAGTGGCGGGCGTCGGAGAGGCGGTCGCAGCCGGCTGCGAGTTATTGGAGTTCTGCTGATCACCCGTCGGGGGGAAAAGATATGTCCACCCGAAAAGAATTACCGCCGAGAGTACGAAGGCAAATAAAAGTCGCTTTTGATCCATCTATTTCAAGCCGTTAGCTCTAACACAATACGTCTTGTGTGAACAAACTGTCTAAATTATTTGACCGGGTCGTACCCCCCCGGGTGAAAAGGGTGACAGCGCAACAGGCGGCGCAAGCCCATCCAGCTTCCGCGCAGAGCCCCGTAACGCTCGATGGCTTCCAGCGCGTACTCAGAACAGGTTGGGACGAAACGACAGGCGGGCGGGAGTAAGGGCGAGATGAACGCCTTGTAGAACCGCAGTAGAGATGTCAGAGCGACTCTAAACAATTACTTTTCCGTTTCGCACGGAGACGACCGTTCGCTTCGCCCGACCTGAGTAATTATCTGCCTTAAATCCGCCACCACCGCGTCCGCCTTCTCCTCAATTATCAGACGACGGGCGTTGAAAACCCAGTCATATCTGTTTCCGAGGCCGCCCAACTCGTTGCCCGTCAGGCGGAAAGCCTCACGCAAGAGACGTTTGGCGCGGTTGCGCTTAACGGCGAGGCGCGACATCTTCCGCGAGGCCGTTATCCCCAAACGATGCTGTTCGAGCTGAGTCGGCAGGACGAAAGCCGTCACCAGACGCCCTTCAAACCGCCTCCCCCCATTGTAAACGGCGCGGAATTCCGCGGATTTACGCAAACGTGCATCCTTCGGCAAAGCGATCTCGATTAGTAGTGCGACGGCGTCAGGCGCTTGCGGCCCTTGGCCCGCCGCCTCTTCAAAACCAGGCGACCGCTCTTCGTAGCCATGCGCGCGCGGAAGCCGTGTGTCTTGGCGCGGCGCCGGTTGTTCGGTTGGAATGTTCTCTTAGGCATAACTGTTGAAATTTTCTCCTTAAGACGAAAGTGACAAGACTAGCGACTTATGTGGTCCGTGTCAAGGAAAGGCGGGTCGATAAAAGCCAAATTTAGTAGCTAAATTTTGTGCAAGCTACCTTAAATTCCTCAAAAACAGAAAAATCGACTTGTCCCAAAATAGTTCACAAATTCACTCTCTCTTCAAAAAAGCGAAAATTACACGGATATTAAAAAGGCGTAAAAACGGGGCTACGGGGAAATTTTTAAGCCCTGTGGATTTCTCTTGCATCTGTGGGCTGGTTATGCTAGTCTCGCGCCCGTTTCACAGACGGTTACCGCCTGTAAGTAATTGAAAGTAAAACACTTAAAGCTTCACTTTAAGTTTTCGAGAGTTTTCCACAGGGCTGTGGAAAACTCTGTGGAAAACCCTTCGGGAAGTTCCAAAAGAGAGCTTAAAAGGGAAGTTTTACAACATCTTCCGGTGATTGGTTCAACAGTTAGGTTGAGCAAATCCTAGAAGACGACCGTACTTTTTCAAGTCAGCCGTTAGTCTCCCCTCTCGGTTGAAGGCGAGAAGCTTATGAGCGCAACTTACGAGAATAGAATTTGGAACGACATCCTTCTCGCAGTCGAGAAGCGGCTGAACCGTCAGAGCTTCGAAACGTGGATACGGCCGATCCACTTCGAGGGCTACGACGAAGCCGGACACGTGCTCCACCTTCGCGCCCCCAACCACGTGGTCAAAGACTGGGTGAGTTCAAACTACTCGGATGTGCTCGACGCGTCGCTGTCCGAATTGAACCTGTCCGACTATCAGGTCGATTGGACCGTTGACGAGGACTCGCAGAGCCCGAACTCCGTCACGGGCAAGGAGATGGACAACCTGGGCACGCTCGACCTGGAGCAGCAGCCCGTGAGCAACGGCTCGAAGAGCACCTCTTCCAGCCTCTTCTCCTTATTAGAGGCGGCCGAATCGGATGGCCTGACGCCGGGCGCGACGACCTTCGTAGACATTGAGCCGCTGGAAAATTCGCTCAACCCCAAGTGTGCTTTCGGGACTTTCGTCGTCGGCTCCTGCAACCAGTTCGCGCACGCGGCGGCGCTGGCCGTCGCGGAAGCGCCGGGTAAAACCTACAATCCGCTCTACATTTACGGCGGAGTCGGTTTAGGGAAGACACACCTCGTCCACGCCATCGGGCACGCGGTCAAGGAGCGTAACCGCTACCTCCGCCTGTCCTACATTTCGGCGGAGCGGTTCATGAACGAGCTGATTAACGCCATCCGGTACGACAAGACGCAGACTTTTCGTGAGAAATACAGGTCAATCGACGTGCTTTTGATGGACGACATACAGTTCATGGCCGGCAAGGAGCGCACGCAGGAGGAGTTCTTCCACACCTTCAACGCGCTCTACGACGGCCAGAAGCAGATCGTCATCACCTCGGACTGCCCGCCGCGTGAGATTCCGACGCTCGAAGAGCGGCTCCACTCGCGCTTCGAATGGGGGCTCATCGCCGACATCGAGCCGCCCGACCTCGAAACCAAGGTCGCGATTCTCAAGCGCAAAGCCGATTTAGACGGCGTCACGCTGCCCGACGACGTGGCCTTCTTCATCGCCAGCAAGGTCAAGAGCAACATACGCGAGTTGGAAGGCTCGCTCGTCCGCCTGATCGCAATCTCTTCGCTGCGCGGCCTGCCCATCTCGAAGATGCTCGCGCAGGACGCCATCCGCAACATCGCGGAGGACGACCGGCCAGCCGGCATCAGCATCGAACAGATTCAACGCGCGGTCGGCTCGCACTACAAACTGCGCGTTGACGATTTGAAGTCGAAGAACAACTCGCGCCAGATAGCCGTGCCTCGCCAGGTGGCGATGTACCTGTGCAAACGCTTGACCAAGCACAGCTTTCCGGAGATAGGCAGGGAGTTCGGAGGGAAGCACCACACGACCGTGATTCACTCCGTGGAGAAGATTGAAGCTCTGGTTTCCAAGGATCAGAATTTCCACAGGGTCGTGAGTGACATTATGGATAATCTTTGCAAGTAGTTAGCTCACTTTTGGGGTGAATTATTTTCCACAGGCAGAATTTCGATTAAATTGTTTCCTATCAGCGACTTAGGTAAAAGTTTTCCACATTTCCACAGGCTACCTGTGAAAGCAGCCTGTGGAAATGTGGAAAACTTTTCCTTTGAGACCTTTTTCCACATAAAGCTAAAGATTTCCACAGCATTTTCCACAGGGGCTGTGGAAAACAATTCCAACGGACACAACAATTAGGTCACTTTTCCACATTTCCACAGGCCCTACTACTACTACTAGATATAAATATAAGGTATTTAATTAGAAGTAACAGGAAAAGCGTCGAGCGTGATATCACACACAGAAGGCTCTTACAGCTATCATGTGATTTGAACAGTTAAGTTCCCCAGAGGAGTTCAAAGATGGAGTTCACAATCAGCAAAACCTCTCTCCAGAAGGAGCTGGGTCTGGTTCAGGGCACGGTCGAGAAGAAGAACACGATTCCCGCGCTCTCGAACATCCTCATCGAGTCGGTGGGCGATGGCACGATACGCATCACGGGCACCGACCTGGATGTGACCTTGCGCTGCGAGACCGAGGCGGAGATTAAGACGCCCGGCACGATGTGCGTGGGTGCCCGCAAGCTCTTCGACATCGCGCGCGTGCTGCCAGACGCGCCCGTCAGCTTCCGCAAGGAGGAGAACAACTGGGCGACGGTCAAGTGCGAACGCTCCAACTTCCGCATCGCGGGCATCGACCGCGACAACTTCCCCGAGGTGCCCAGCTTCAAGTCCGCGCCCGTCAAGCTCCCGGCCAGCGTCTTCAAGACGCTCATCGACCGGACGATCTTCGCCATCACCCTTGAGGAGTCTCGGTACACGCTCTCGGGCGCGAAGTTCATGCTCGACAAGTCGGGCGCGAAGATGGTGACGACCGACGGCCACCGTCTCGCCTACGTCGAGCGCAAGGACCTCGGCGCGGGCACCCCCTCCGAAGATATCGACGTGCTCATCCCGCGCAAGACTCTCGCCGAGTTGACGAAGCTGACCTCATCCTTTGAAGGCGAGATAGGGCTGGGCGCCGACGAGAATCACATCTACTTCGAGGTCGGCCCGCGCCTCCTCATCTCGCGCACGCTGACGGGGCAGTTCCCGAACTACGAGATGGTGATGCCGAAGACGAACGACAAGAGGGCCGAGTTCGATTCCGTCTCGCTCGGGCAGGCCATACGGCGCGTCGCGCTGATGGCCGACGACCGCTCGCACTCCATCCGCTTCCACCTGACGCCCGGCAGCCTCCACATCAGCTCGCAGACGGCCGAAGAGGGCGAGGCGCGCGAGACCGTCACCACCGAGTACGCGGGCGACGAGACCGAGATCGGCTTCAACGCCGCCTACCTCCAGGACTTCCTCAACGTCCTTAGCGAAGGCAACGTCGCCTTCGAGTTCAAAGACGGCAACTCACAGGCGCAACTCCGCCCCGCCTCCGACGACGGCTACGACTACCGCTACGTCGTCATGCCCATGCGTTTATGATTCGCCAATTCAGAGGGCTCGGACGTTGATTCGAGTCAGCGAGAGAAAGCCCGCGCGGCCGTTTTCATAACGGCCACGCGGGCTTTCTCTCGCCGACAGATGGTTGGAAATGCTTACAAGCGTTTTGTGGAGAAGTTCAGGGCAGCGGGTACTCGTGCGTGCCGTTCTTATCTTCGATGATAATTTTGTGCTCCGTACCCTTGATGAACTTCTCCAGAGCCGTGATGGTAGTTTCGTCAGGCTCTTCGGGACGCGGGTAGGGTGGCTCGACGTAGAGGGTGTAGTACCTGACGCCGTCGGCGACGGCCGAGAGATCGAACCACGCGCGGTAGCCGTCGGTCGGGAGTGTGATGTCCGCGGTGAGTCGTAGCTCGTCGCCCACCTCGCGTCTGATGGTGTAGAGGCCGTCGTCGGGCGCGGACATCTCCAGACTGTGCCCGACCTTGTTATCGTCGCCGGTTGCTATCCACCGCTCGAACAGCGCGATCCATTCGGCCGGCCAGGGGCCGCCGTAACGCGCGGGCGGCATGAGCGGCCCGAGGCCTTTGACCCTCTTGAGAATTGAGTCTCGCTTCTTCCAAACGGTCTTCAAGTCCCACAGGTCGAACGCGTCGAGCATGTGGTAGCGATCCAGAAGCCGCAGCATCGGGCGGATGTGCAGCTCGAAGACGGGGACACGGTTTTGAGCGGGCATGGCGTCTCCTCCTGCCGGCTACGGCCGGGTGATCTCAAGTTTCATCGTGTCAAATTTTAAAGAAGAGGCCGCCGTCCTTCCGGTCGAAAGCGTTCTCCTCCCCGCTCTCTTAGTCGCCGCCGCTTTGTTCGCGGGCTCTTGCGCGACCAGGACGACCGTCATGACCCACCTCTTGCCGGCCTGAGAGGCGACCAAGTTCTTCATCTCGTCGGTCAGGTCGAAATTCAAGTCCGTCTCCTGCTCCCGCGCGTGCGCCGCGTGTCCCTGGCCGCCGTCGGCCGAGGGAGTTTTCCAGATCGTGAAGACATCGACGAGGTAGCGGCTCCTGAACGGTCTGCTTCGGGGCGCGAAAGCCGTACCGGCCGGGTAGAGGTAGACGTTGCCTTGATAACTGAAGGCCGTGTTTACTTTGATGCCCGAGAGCCGCAGCTTGGCCTCTCCGAATCCGGGCTGCGGGACGGTGACGTTCTCCGACCTTGTTATGTCGGAAGCCCGCGCGCCGCTGAGCGCGAAGTCAATCGCCGGGTGGGGCTCGAAGTAGCGGCCCGGCGCGGCGCGCTTGCCCGCCTGCGTCAGCAAGACGCCCGGCGCCGCCGGTGGGTTGTACTCGTAGCTGTAACCCATCTGCTGTATGTCAACGACATCTTCGACCTTGTAGCGCACCGTCGGCTCCGTCGGCTTGAACAGGCCGCAGAACTCGCATTGCAGGCAAGTGTCCACCTTGTTGCCGCGCTCCTGCCACTGCGCAAACAGCAGATCGATGTAGTTGTGGAATGACCAGAAGAGGAGGTCTTCGCCGGCCGTGCTGGGGTCGGCCATGTTACCGCCGACATATGTGTCGTGGATCGAGTTGTGCGGGTCGCTCTCCAACTTCCCGTAAGCGTGCCGCGAGAAGGAGCCGCAACTCCGGTCGTCGAAGTGCGCCCCGGCGAAGTTGCCGACGCCCTCCCAGATGCTGTTATTCAGCACGTTCTCCTCAAGCCACCAGCGCGGCCAGGGTAGACACTGACAGCCGGGCGGCGGGTCTTGTCCGGGCGGGCAGACCTGCGGACATATCTTGCCTTTGGCCCGCGTCACGGTGAAGAGGGGGCGCATGTCGTTGAGCGGATTCTGCGCCCCTTTGTACAGCTTCGTCTCGAAGATTTTGGGGAAGCGCAACCCGCTGGGCGGCCTCGACCAGTCCCAGTAAGGGATGGTCACGTTCGACGTGACGGGCGGGTCCGACCTGCGCAGCGCCTCCTCGAAGAGCCACAGGAGCGCGCGGTGCCAGGGCAGGAAAGAGTCCTGCCCGTGCTCGCAGGGTCCGATCCGCAGACTGTCGTGCAGCGACGCGTAATAGAGAAACCCGTCCTTGCTGTTCGGGTCGGCCAGGGCCTTCTTCTTGAGCGCGTTGACGGCGTGGATGTAGTTGTCCAACTCCTGCTCGTTGAGGTCGTCGATGTTTTTCCTGACGCGGCTCTGACCCGAGGCCGCCGCAGGCAAGGCGACCGCAAGTAAGAGCGTGCAGACCCACAGAGTCAGGTTGGCCGAACGAAAGAGCCGCATGGGGAGGGCGGAGGATGTACTCGATTTCACGGCAGTTCTCCTCTCGGATGCAGTTGTCTTAGAGCAGGTTAGTTTGAGGTTGGCGCCTTGTCTCAGACGAGGTGCGGAGTGACCTTGAGACCTGTTGAAACGATTGATGCGAGGTAGATATAACGATTGATGCGAGGTAGATATTACGCCTATCGAGTGAACAGTCAAGACTAAAGTTGGTCGGCGTAAAGCGATTCAGTCAGATGGCGTGTGTTAAGATTTAACGCATGCTGCTCGAATCCATTGAGGCTCACAATTTCAGGAATTTGGGCGGCGAAATCCACTGGGGCGAGGGCCTGAACGTCATCTCGGGCGACAACGGTCAGGGGAAGACGAACTGGCTCGAAGCCATCTACCTCCTCGCCACTTCGAAGTCCTTCCGCACGCAGCGGCCGCAGGAGGCCATACGCTTCGGCGAGAACCTCTCGGTGGTCCGTGGGCGCGTCGCGCGCGCGCAGGACGTACATAGGGACTTGCAGGTCACCATTCAGGGAAGCTCGAAGACGCTCTCCCTCAACGGCAAGCGCGAGACGGTCGCAAGCTACCTCAGTCAACTCCACGTCGTGCCCTTCACCGCCGACGAACTCGAAGTCGTGCGCGGCGGCCCGGACGCCCGGCGTCGCTTCCTCGACCGCGGCGTCGTCTCGCTCCACCACAGCTACGTCCAGACGCTCGCCGACTATCAACGAGTCATCAAGCAGAAGAACCGCCTGCTTCAAGACATCTCCGATTCGGAGACCAGCATCGAGAACGCGCGCGAATTAATTGAGCCCTGGAACGAACAGATTGTCTCTCTGGGCGCCGTCATCCACCGCGCACGCGGCGACTACGTGGAGCGCCTCGGCCGAAGCCTCCAGCAACGCCTGTTCGAGCGCGAGGAGGTCACGATTCGCTACGTCTCCGCGCTCGAAGGGAAGGGCGATCTGGGTGATTACGAGGGGTTGATAAAAGAGCGTCTGCGCCTGCGCCTAACCGCCGAAATCAGTTCAGGCTACTCGCTCATCGGCCCACACCGGGACGAGCTGGAAATACTCTTCGACGGCCGCGACATACGCACTTACGGCAGCTCCGGTCAGCAGCGTAGTGCGTTGATTCTACTTGACTTAGCGGCAATTTCGGTGTATTATTCGTGGCACAATGAGTATCCGCTTTTCCTGATGGACGACGTGGATGCCGAGCTGGATCAGAAGCGAATCGGTCATTTGCTGGAATACCTTGAAGGGCGCACGCAGACGTTCATTACGACCTCCAAAAATGACCTCATCAAAGGGTTTGCCGCACGTGCCAAACTCGTGGAAGTAAGGGATGGTCTGGCCTTCGGCGGCGCGCGCGTCGAGGCGGAGAGAACAATCGCTACGTCCGCGGATAGCATCTAATCCCCGTCATCCGTCAGTCTTTCTAAAGCCGGGAAATGGTATCGAGCTATGCAAGAAGAGGAGACAACTTTGCCTACAGCAACAACTTTAACAAAGAAGAAGAACGACTCGTATACTGCGACTTCAATCACGGTACTTGAAGGCCGCGAGGCCGTCCGCAAGCGCCCGGCCATGTACATCGGCTCGACGGGCGACATGGGGCTCCACCACCTCGTCTACGAGGTCGTGGACAACTCGGTTGACGAAGCCCTCGCCGGCTTCTGCGACACGGTCGAGGTCACCATCCACCTCGACAACTCCGTCACCGTCATCGACAACGGCCGTGGCATCCCGGTCGATTACCACAAGCAGGAGAAGAGGTCGGCCGCCGAGGTCGTCATGACCAAGCTCCACGCCGGCGGCAAGTTCGACTCGAACGCCTACAAGGTGTCCGGGGGCCTGCACGGAGTGGGCGTCTCTTGCGTAAATTTCCTCTCTGAGGCGCTCCGGCTGGAAATCTGGAGGGACGGGGCCACTTACGAGCAGGAATACGTCCGTGGCATCCCTGCGTCCAAACTGGAGATGACGGGCAAGACCCGCCGTCGCGGCACCAAGATCACTTTCAAGCCCGACGGCGAGATTTTCGAGGTCACCGAGTTCAGCTTCGACAAACTCTCCGAGCGCCTGCGCGAAAAGGCGTTCCTCAACAAGGGCATCCGCATCACCATCAAGGACGAGCGGCAGGAGCCCGAGCGCTCGCACGAGTTCTACTACCGTGGCGGCATCGCCGAGTTCGTCAAGCACCTCAACAAGAACAAGACGGTGCTGCACGACAAGCCAGTTTACTTTGAAAAATCGGGCGACGCCCTCTCGGTCGATGTTGCCATCCAGTATAACGACGGGTACGACGAGAAGGTCTACTCCTTTGCCAACAACATTAACACCGTTGACGGTGGCACACACCTCTCCGGCTTCCGCTCGGCGCTGACGCGCACGATCAATGCCTACGCGCAATCTTCGGGTCTCTCCAAGAACTTCAAAACCACCTTGTCGGGCGACGACGTGCGCGAAGGACTGGTCGCGGTCATCTCCGTCAAGCTGCCGCAGCCGCAGTTCGAAGGACAGACCAAGGGCAAGCTCAACTCCGACGTGAAGGGCGCGGTCGAGTCGTTCCTCAACGAGCGTCTGACCGAGTATTTCGAGCAAAACCCGACGGTCGCCAAGAAAATCGTCGGGAAAGCCGTAGATGCCGCCCGTGCGCGCGACGCGGCACGCAAGGCCCGCGAAATAGTCCGCAAGGGGGCGATGGGCTCCACGATGCTGCCGGGCAAACTCGCGGACTGTCAGGAGCGAGACCCGGCGCAGTGCGAACTCTACATCGTCGAGGGCGATTCGGCCGGCGGGAGCGCGAAGCAGGGGCGTGACCGGAGGAATCAGGCCGTTCTCCCGTTAAAAGGTAAAATCTTGAACGTGGAGAAGGCTCGCTTCGACAAAATGCTTGGCCACAGCGAGATAAAAACGCTGATTACGGCGCTCGGCACGGGCATCGGCAAGAGCGAAGAGGACTTTGACCTCAACAAGTTACGCTACCACAAGATCATCTTCATGACGGACGCGGACGTGGACGGGTCGCACATCCGTACGCTGCTGCTGACCTTCTTCTTCCGCCAGATGCCGAAGCTCATCGAGTCCGGCCACGTCTTCATCGCGCAACCGCCGCTGTTTAAAGTAAAACGTGGAAAGAAGGAAGAGTACATCAAGGACGAGAAGTCGATTGTTCGTTATCTCGTGCGCCAGGCGACCAGCGACATGAAGGTCACTTCCGCCAACGGGAACGGCACCATCGAGGGCAAGGAACTGGCCCGCGCCCTTGAGCAGATGGTCGAGCTAAACCGTTACTGTGAAAAGCTTATCCGCAGGCTCGGCAACGACGCACGACTGCTGCACCTCCTACTTGAGTCCTTCAGCGGGCGCGACGGCGTGCTCACCGAAGAGGGGGCGACCCTCAAGGGAATCTTCCAGGAAGAGGAGGGGGAGAGAATCGGGCGTGTCGAGAAGGCGCTGGCCGACGCGGGTTACAAGACCGAACTGGCCCCGGACGAGGAGCACGGGCTCTGGGAGATCGACACGATAGTGTCGGGCGGTTCAAAAGTTAAAATCGACTGGGACCTCGCGAGTCACGTCGAGTTCCAGAAGGCCGTGGAGATTTACAAGACGCTCGAAAAGCGTCTGACCGCGCCCTTCGTTCTCGGCGAAAACGGCACGAAAGAGACCATCAACACCCGCGAAGAGCTTTTGGAGCGGGTGCTGACGGCCGCGAAGAAGGACCTGACGATTCAGCGTTACAAGGGGCTCGGCGAGATGAACCCGGAGCAGCTCTGGGAGACCACGATGAACCCGGAAAAGCGTACGCTGCTTCAGGTTAAGATTGACGACGCGGTCGAGACGGACCAGATTTTCACCATCCTGATGGGCGACGCGGTCGAACCCCGGCGTAAGTTCATCGAGGACAACGCCTTGGATGTGAAGAACTTGGACGTGTAAATCATCCTATGCGGGCGGGCGGAATGTGAATCTATTTGACACACTCCGCCCGCTTGTGTAGAATGAAGACCCTTTCCTCCTGTGGATCTTACCGCTGCATACATCTCGCGTATGCAGCGGGATTTTTTTTGGGAAAAATTTTGCTTCGGAAATGCCCGCCGCCGGACAGAAGACGGAAGCCAGCGGGGGGCATCTCAACGCGGTTTCTACTCCTCTTTGGAGAGCGCGCTGTCAACCTGTTCGTCGAGGTCTATGCGACGCGGCGATGTAACTCCCAACTCATTGTAGCGCCCACCGGGGGCAAACTGACCCGACTCGCCCACGTCGATGGTGCGTTCGTCGTTCGCGGGGTTGATGTCTTCGATGGGGTTGGGCGTGGCGTCGGGCTTGAGCTCGGGCTCCTCATTTCTCTCCCCGAGGGAGCTTTTGGTCTGGTTGTTGTCTGGCATCCGTATCCTCCTCGTTCGTTAGTAGAAGTTCACGCCGATTCGCTGAAGCGGCGCGTGCGAAAGCGGTAGAGCCTGAGCGGCTCGCCGGGTTCAATGCCCGCCTTCCTGGCGGCGACGCCGACCTGCTGGTCGGCCGTCTCGATACTTTCGATGGCGGGCAGCAGCAGTCCTCTGCGCGAGCCCGACCGGTCGGTCACGACCACGCCGAAGGTCGCGGGGTTCAAATCCTCCAACCGCGCCGGCTCCAGACTCCCAAGCACGTCCACGGAGTAGAGCAGGGACGGCAGTTCGTCGCCCGAGACGGGGCGGAAGCGCGGGTCGCGCGTGGCCGCTTTGACGGCGTTGGCGATGACCTCTTCGGCCAGCGTCGGGAGCGCCGGCTCGACCGTGCCGATGCAGCCCCGCAGCTCGCGTTCAAGGGTCTTGATGCAGACGAAGCAGGCCGAGGGCTTTGCCAGCGGCGACTCGTCGGAGAACGTCGGCGGCTCCAGGACGCACCCGCTCAGGATGTATGCTTCGACGGCGATTCGCGCCAGCACGGCAATCGAACTTTCGTCGCACGGGTTGAGCGCCGGCGGCGGCGTGTGTCCGACGATGTTCGCGTTGAGACGCATCGGTTAGTTCATGCTCGTGCGCGACAGTTGCGCGACGAGGTAGCCGACTCCGAAGGGGGCTTCGTAGCTGATGACTTCGCAGTCAGGCTCGGACGCGGTCGCGGCGCCGAGCGCGACCAGCATCGAGCGATAGCCGCACTCGCCCGCGAGCCGCCGGAGACTTTGGTCGATGCGCGGTATCTCTCCCGGAGTGTTGGCGCGGAGGGCCGCGACGACCTGCTCGTCGAATTTTCTCGCGTCGGGGTCGAAGCCCGCGGGCGCGCCGGGTTTGAGCCGGTGGCTGAGGTCGCCGCTGGCGACGAAGGCGGTCGGGCGCCTGGTGACTTCGACGGCGCGCGTGACACACTCACCGAAGCGCAGGTGGTCTTCGTCTGAAAGGAAGCTGTAGCCGAGAGCGACGACGCGGCCGGCCCAACCGTTGCGCAGCAGGAAATAGAGCGGGACGGCCGTGCCGTGGTCCAACTCTTGCGGCTCAAGCCGGGCGACGCGATACTTCTCCGCGGCGGCGGCCTGTTGAATGGCGCCGAGCAGTTCTTCGTCAACAGGCACTTCGACGATTGCCTGTGGGGCATGGAAGTTGGCAAAATCTCCGCGCAGGCGCGGGCCGCCGTAGGCGACGAAGGTGCTCCGCTCAAGCGGCGCGTGCGGCGAGACGAGCACGACGGTCTCCGCGCCGCACGCCCTGATTCGTTCGGTCAGGTCGCGCATGGCGTCCACGGAGGCGCGCACTTCGCCGACGCGCGTGCCGCCGACCTCCGGGACCATGATCGGCGGGTGCGGTACGACGCCGACGAATACGAGGTGGCTTGCGTTAATCATCCTCGGCCTCGTCGCAAGGGGAAAGCTCTGACGCGTGATTTACTTGTAGGGGTCGGCAGGGATTCTAACAACTGTGCTTTTGGTCGGCAAGCATGACGGCGGCCGCGCTTGATGAAGAGGAGATACGTGGGGGTAGTTGAAGAGACATTCGACGTGCTGATCGTCGGCGCGGGGCCGGCGGGCTCGTTCGCGGCGGAGAGAGTTGCGCGCGGGGGCGCGCGCGTGGCTTTGTTCGACGGACGGCCGGCGGGCGAGGCGAAGGCGTGCGGCGGCGGCGTCACTTCGAAGGCGTTGAAGGCTTGGCCGTTCCTGTTGGAAGCGGGCGGGCGGGCGGTGACGGAGGTTGAGATGGTCTCGCCTGCGGGCGACGGCGTCCGCCTGAAGCTCGCGGAGCCTTTCGCAATCTACTCGCGCTGCGCGTTCGACTCTTACATGCGCGAGCGTGCGGAGAGAGCGTGCGCGCGCGTCTTCGATTGCCGCGTCGGCGCTTCAGAGACGAAGGATGATGAAGGTCTTTGGGTCGTGCGTTCGCGCGAAGGTGAGAGTTGGCGCGGCCGCGTGCTCGTCGCGGCGGACGGTGCGAACAGCGCGATTGCGAAGAGGCTGGCCGGTCCTCTTTCTAACTCCGACATGGAGGTTGCGTTCGGCTATCGCACTCCTCTCAACGAGGCGGACGAGGCGCCGACGGTCATCGCCTTCCTGCCGGGGTGGGCCGGTTACGCGTGGGCCTTCCCGCGTCTCGACCACATCTCTTTTGGTATCGCCACCGCGCAGGATGCCTTCGAGCACAAGACGCTCGACCGTATGCTCTGGGACTTCATGGTCAACTATTACCGCGAGCGTGAGAAGGGCGGCGCGTCGTCTTCGAGTAAAGGTTTGTCGCTCGAAGGCGAGGGCGAGGTCGAAGAGAGGCTGCGCCGTGTGGCCGAGCGTTACGCGGCGCGCATCCCCGGCCTCGCGCCCGAAACGTTGGACGCGCGGCGCGCGGCGG
Source organism: Pyrinomonadaceae bacterium (assembly GCA_036379655.1). Taxonomy (GTDB): domain Bacteria; phylum Acidobacteriota; class Blastocatellia; order Pyrinomonadales; family Pyrinomonadaceae; genus QHXN01. The sequence continues at coordinate 153,398 of DASVGG010000074.1, read as the reverse complement.
GCGACGATTGGGCTCTTCTCGGCGACGCGGCGGGCTTCGCGGACCCCGTGACGGGCGAAGGGATTTACTACGCGCTGCGTTCGGCGGAGTTGTTCGCGGAGGCATATCTCGGCGGCGACGTGAAGTCTTACGAGAGCCGTTGGCGCGCGGACTTCGGGGGCGAACTGCGTCGCGCGTCGAAGATGCGCCGCAGGTTCTACGGCGAATTCTGGGGCGGCCCCTTCACCGACCGCATGATCAAACTCGCGCGCGCGCACCCCGGCATCCGCCGCACGCTGCGCGAGTTGGTCACGGGAGACCAGGGATATCTCAATCTCAAGCGCACACTCGCGCGCCGCGCCCTAAATCCATTTTGACTTTTCATCAGACGTGACCCCGAGCCATAAAAGATTTCTCGGTTACAGTGACAGTTCGTTAGATTACGGGCTCATCTTCCCGATTACGTAAAAATTTTCGTGGTAATGGGAACCATGTACGTGATTTTCTTAAACTCGACGCAGATATTCGTCTTGAATTGTAGATTCTCATAGAAATCTACAGATGTTCGTAGAAGATGGCTGGATTATGGTCAACAATTATTCGATTTCGGTACCCGTTGACGTGATTCCGGTCTTCAAAGACGGATTTTGGTCTTGATTGCAGTGAGTTGGGTCTTCTGCGGTGCGATTTCCGACTTAATTGCGCTGAATTCCCTTCCTGTGCGCGGTGTGGTGCGGTGGGCGGTTTGATTTCCTGTTTACAGAGTCAGAAATCCTCGGGCCGCGTGTAGGGGGCGAGGTGTCGTTTGAGTTCTTCGGGGACGGGGACGGATTCGAAGGTATGTCGGCGGACGGCGACGAGGACGAAGTGTGCGGTCGCGACGAGTTCGTCGCCGCCGTTGCGGCGCACCTCGAAGTCGAGTCGGAGCGACTTGGTGCCGACGCGGCCGACGTAAACGCAGACTTCAAGCAGGTCGTCGAGCTGCGCGGCTTTATGAAAGTCACATTCGAGATGAGCGCGCGGCAACCACACGTCCAGTTCGTCGAACATCACGCCGTAGGGCAGGCCGACGGCGCGGAACAGCTCGGTCTCGGCGAACTCGAAGAAGCGTATGTAGGCGCCGTAGAAGATAATGCGCGCCGCGTCCACGTCGCCCCAGCGGACGCGCTCCTCGATGCGATATTTCCATGTCTCGTTCACGCCGTTGGTTCTACTCCCTTCAATCCTTCACGCGAATAAGTTCAGGCGGGCAGCCCGCGCAGGAACTCCGCGAGCGCGCGGTTGAACTCCTCCGGCCGCTCGACGTTGGAGAGATGCCCCGCGCCTTCGACGACGACTAGACGCGAGCCCTCAATCTTCGCCTTCATCGACTCCGCGTCCGCTGGCGGGGTTATCGAATCCTCGCCGCCGACGATGATAAGCGTCGGGACGTTTATCGAAGTCAGCAACCCCGTCTGGTCTCTCCTCAACGCCATCGCGCGCAGCGCGGCGGCCGCGCCATCGGGACGCGTGCCGAGCATCATCGCGCGCACGCTCTCCAATATTTCCCCGCCGCGCTCGCGCGTTTCCGCCGTGAGGAGCTTCGGAAGCATCGACGCGACGATTGGTTCCATTCCCTCTTTGAGTGCGCGTTGCGCGCTCTCTTCGCGCGCGAGCCGGCCCTCTTCCGTGTCGGCCTGCGGGCGTGTATCCGCGAGGACGAGCGCGCGCACAAGCGCGGGGAACTTGCGGAAGAACTCAAACGCGACGTAGCCGCCCATCGAGAGCCCGCCGAGAACGACGCTGTTGAGCTTCAACTCGTCCAGAAGCGCGGCCACGTCTTCGGCCATCGCTTCAATCGTTACCGCGCCTTCGCCGAGCGGCGTCTCACCCATCCCGCGCAGGTCTGGCGCGACGACGCGGAACTCGTCGCCGAGCGCCTCCGCCTGCCCGCGCCAAGACGAACGGTCGAAGGGGAAGCCGTGCAGCAGCACGAGCGCGGGCCCGCCGCCTCCCGTGTCGTCGTAAGCCACCTCGATGCCGCGCACGCGCGCCAAATCTTTGCCCATACACACTCCACATTCGTAAGTTCTGTCTTGGGAGACTAGCGTCTCATCATATCGCCACGGGCGCGAATGTTTAATAGCGCCGGTGGTCAATCCGGCCGAGCACTTCTTCATACACGAACTCGGTCGCTTCGAGCATGCGCTCGGGGCTGAAACGTTCGCGCGCCGTTAAGACGCCGCGCGCGCCGAGCCCGACGCGCAGACCCTCGTCCGCGAGCAGAGAGGAGACGGCCGCCGCCAACGCGTGCACGTCGCCAACGGGAACGATGAGGCCGTTAAAGCCGTCTTGTATCAACGAACGCGCGCCCTCGGTCGCCGTCGCGACGACGGGCACGCCGCAGACGAGCGCCTCGGCCATCGCCAGGCCGAAGGCTTCGGAGCGCGAGGCCGAGACGAGCACGTCGAGTCCGACGACGACGCTCGACGCGTCCTCCACGCGTCCGAGCAGGCGCACGCGCTTCTTCAAACCCAATTCAGCAACAAGATGCTCGACGCGCGCGCGGTACTCGCCGCCGCGCGAGTGGTCGTCGCCGACGACGAGGAACTCGACACGTTCCCCGAACTCTTCCGCGACGAGCGCCGCCGCGCGCACGAACTCCAACTGACCTTTGACCTCGCTCAGCTCGCCGACGATGCCGACGCGGAGAGGCGTGTCGTTGGTGTTGCTCTCAACCTCCGCGCGTGCGCGCTCGAAGCGTGCGAGGTCAACGGCGTTCTCGACGACGCGAATCCTGTCCTCGTCGAAAATCTTTTGTGAACGCAGTGCGCGCGCGACAGGGTCGGAGACGGCGACGACGCGCGCGACGTTCGAGAGTGTAAGTCGATGAGCGCGGCTCAGGGGAAAGAGGACGTGGCGCGTGATGACGAGGCGCGAGGCGGGCGCGAGCCGCGCGGCGAGGGACGCGGGCACGTAGTCGCGCGCGACGTGCGCGTGGATGATGTCGGCCTTGCGCTCCCGCGCGATGCGCGCAAGTCTCCATGCGCTGAAGAGGTCGAGTGCGTTGCCGAGGGGCAGCGTGTAGACGTTCTGTTCGGGGAGGAACGAGAGTCGCGCGCGAAGCGGCGAGTCTTCCCGCAGCGCGAAGAGAAGTTCGTGGCCTCGCGCGTGGAGGCCGCGCGCGAGGTCGGCGAGGTGGCGCTCGCCGCCGCCGAACGCGCGCGCGGAGCTGACCTGTAAGACTCGTATCAAGGCGAAGCGTCGGGTGCGTCGGGCGAAGCGTCGAAGAGGAAGGTGGTCGGGTTCATCGTTCCCCCTCCGCCTTCGCGAGCGGCGAGGCGTCGTAGTTGGCGAGGAGATCGGCGGCGTCCTTGTAGATGCGGACGCAGCCGGCGGCGCGCAGGTCTTCTTCGGGGAAGCCGCCGGAGAGAAGGCCGATTGTCTTCAACCCCGCCTTACTCGCGGCCTCCGCGTCGTAGGGCGTGTCGCCGACGACGACGGCCTCCGACGGGCGCGTGTCGTCGAGACGTTCGAGCGCGGCCTCGAAGATGTCGGGGTGCGGCTTGGACTTCTCCGCGTCGTCGGCCGAAGTCTCCTCCTCGACGAGGTCTTCGATGCGCGCAAGCTTCTTGTAAGTCTTCAACTCTTCACTCCTGGCCGACGAGGCGAGCGCGGTCTGGAGCCCTTCGGCCTTCACACGTTGGAATAGCTCGCGCACGGCGTTGAAGGCTTTGACGCGCGGCAGGTATTCGCGCTTGAAGAGTGCGCCGCGATACTCCTCAAGCTCTTCGCCGAACTCATCCAGTTCCTCTTCGGAGAGGAAGACGGGCATCAGTTGGTCGCCGCCCTTGCCTATCTGGTAGCGCACGCGCTCGAAGTCGAAGTGCTTGCCGAAGTGCGCGAACGCCTCCTGCCACGCGCGCGCGTGCAGGTCCACGGAATCGACGAGCGTTCCGTCCACGTCGAAGATGACCGCCTTGATCACGGAATTCTCCCCTTGAAAAGTTTGAAAAGCAGTTCGTCAGAAGGCAGGGATTATACCAGCGCGCGCGCCGGCCGTCGCTCGACGCGGGCGCTGACGCCGAACAGAACACAGCCGCGCCCGCTCGTTCCGGTTTGGTACGGGAAGGTTTGAAGGACGGCGAACGCGGCGCGGCGTAATTGGTTCTATCGCTTGATGATTTGAAGAGGATGCGCGTGAGGGAGGTCGGCACGGGGCTTGCGATGTGTACGCGCGGGTAGGTCTCTTTTCGAGTGAGGAGTCTCATTATGGCAAAGCTTGTGACGGGAGTTTTCAAGACGCGCGTGGCCGCGGAGGCGGCCGTGGACGCGATACTCAAACGCGGCTACACGCGCGACGATATCTCTGTGCTGATGTCCGACTCGACCAAGTCGAAGGAGTTCGCCATCGAGACGCGCACGCACGCGGCCGACGGGCTCGGCTACGGCGCGGCCGTCGGCGGGACGGTGGGCGCGGTGGTGGCGGCAATCGTCGCCGTCGGGACGAACGTCGTGCTGCCGGGCCTCGGGCTCGTCGTGGCGGGGCCTCTGGCGGCCGCGCTCGCGGGCGCGGGCGCGGGCGGCGCGGCCGGCGGGCTCATCGGCGCCCTCGTCGGCGCGGGCATCCCCGAGCACCGCGCGAGGGTCTATGACTCTACACTGCGCGCGGGCGGCATCCTCATCGGCGTCGAGGCCAAGACCGACGAGGAGGCCGACAAGCTCGAAGAGTTGCTCAAGGACTTGGGCGCCGAGTACATACGGCAGGAATAAGGATGAAGTAGGAACGCTGAACGATGAACTGTAAGCAGGTGCGTTACAGTTCATCGTTCAGCGTTCCTACTGCTGACTTCCGAGCGAGGTCTTATGCGTAGGTACGAGGGTTTCGTCGAGATCGACGCGCCGGTCGAGCGCGTGTTCGACATCTTCGCGGACTTCGAGGCGGCGCCGCGTTGGGCGGGCGGCGTGCTCGACGTGCGGCGGACGGGGCGGCGCACGTTCCGTTGGGCGGCCGAGACCGCGCTCGACATAGACGTTGAGTGGGAGGCAGAGGTCGTCGTCTTTGCGCCCGACCGTCGCATCGTCTGGCGCTCGGTCGGCGGCGACATACACGCCGACTGCGAGGCGGTCTTCTCTGTGACGCAGCGGGACACGACACTGCTGCGCGTCGTGCGCGGTTACGACACGCCGGGCGGGCGCACGGGCCGCGCCGTCGCGCGCTTCTTCGGGCGTCATCCGGAGGAGCAGTTGGAGGAAGACTTAGCGCGGCTCAAGCGGCTGGCCGAGCGCACGCGCCGGAGAGAACGCGGACACGTGCCCAGAGTCGTCCGCGTCGAGCGGGACGAGCGCGCGGACGGGCGGCGCGGGCGCGAGGCGGAGGAGTTGCGCGGGCGCGGGCGTTACCTGCACAGGGGCGTTGACAGGTTGTTGGAACATCCGCCCGAGGATTGGCGCGGGCGTCGCGGTTGAAGTCTTCAGCGTCTTCGGCGGAAGCCCGCCGCTAGGAAGTTGGAAGTAAGAACGCGGAGCGATGAACTGTATTCCTCAGTTCATCGCTCCGCGTTCATCGTTCCGCGTCAGGCTTACGCCTTAGCGCTTGATGGCGTCGCCCACGTCTTCGATCGCTTCACCAACGTTGCGCTTGGCGCTGCCCCAGCCCTCCTGAACGTCGCCCTTCACCTTGTCGGCCGAACCTTCAGCCTCCAACTCTTCGTCGCCGGTCAGGCGGCCTAAGCCTTCCTTGATAGAACCTTTGGCCTGTTCGTATTTGCCTTCGATCTCGTCACTGTTCGGAGCACCCATGTTCGTCAATCCTCCTAAGTGTGTGAATGCTGGAGAGCGCGTCAAACTCTCACGTCTCAGGAGCTGAAGATGGCAACCGACATGCCAGCGGGGCACGCCGTCGAAAGTGTTGTAATCAGCGGGAATGCGACGGGCGTCGCCCTCGGCGCGCGGGCGCGGCGGGTTCGTTTCCGTACGGCCCGGCGCCCTGTCTTGGGACAAGGTTCGGTGAAAAGAAAAGAGGGCGCGCGACCCTTAGAGGTCGCGCGCCCTTGAAGGAGTGGCGGCTCCGAGAGTTCTTCTTTTAGAACTCGAAGCGTGCGCCGAGCTGGACCTGACGCTCGCGGAAGAGCGTGCTGTCGGCGCCAGTAACCGCGCCGAAGCCGGTGGCCCCGCCGTTGAAGGTCAGGGTGTTGCCCGAGAGGGTGTAGGCCGTCGTGTTGACGCCCGTGACCTGCGTCCGGTTGAAGAGGTTGAAAGCCTCGGCCAGAATCTCGAACCGCACGTCCTCCTTGATCTGGAAGCGGCGCGAGACGCGCATGTCGAGGTACCAAATCTTCGGCTGCTTGAAGAAGTTGCGAACCGCGCCGCCGAAGCGGTTGGAGCCGCCCGAGCCGTTGGCGCCGCCGGCCGGCGTCGTGCAGGCCGCCGTCACGCCGCCGCTGGTGCAGGTGGCGAAGCCGAACGAGGCCGGCGCGATGTTGCCGCTCAGGAAGCCCGAGTAGCGCTGGCCCGAGAAGGCGTTGAAGATCGGCGCGATGGTCCAACCGTTGAAGATGGCGCGGCCGACCGCGTTCTCCTTCAGGCTGGCGAAGTCGGTGTTGTAGACGACGCTGGCGACGAACTTGTGCCGGCGGTCGAAGCTCGAATACGCCTTGTCGGCCTGCTGGTCGAAGGCGTTGAAGGGCGAGTTGTTCGCGGTGAACGTGGTCGAGGTCTGACCGTTGTCCGTGGCGCGCGCGAGCGTGTAGTTGGCCTGCATCTGGAGGCCGCCCGTCAGGCGACGGTTGGCCTGAAGCACCAGCGCGTGGTACTTCGACCAGACGTTGCTACGGATCTCGGTGATGGCCGCGTAGTCACGATTCGGCCTCGCGGTCGTGAACGCGGTCGGCTGCGTCGCGCCGAGGAAGAGCGGAGTGCGGAAGACCTGGCCCCCGAAAGGCCCGCCCACGACGTTGAGGTCAACGAAGACCGGGGCCGGCAGGTTCGTGTCCACGAAGTTCGGCAGCGAGTTGCCGAAGCTGAACAGATACGAGGCCGAGACGACCGTGTTGCGCGCGATCTGGCGCTCGAAGATCAGGTCGGCCTGGTGAATCTGCGGGAGCTGGAAGTCGGGCGAGAAGTACTGGACGGCCGAGGGCACGAGCGTCCCGGCGGCGAGGAGGTTCGGGTAGGACGGGGCGCCGGCGTTGGTCGCCGGGAGCGTGACCTGCCGCTGCGCCACGTCGGGGCCGACGCCCGTGTTGATGAGCGCGTTGTAGACGGTCGAGTTGATGACGCGGCCGTAGTAGAGGCCCCAGCCGCCGCGCATCGAGGTCTTGCCGTCGCCCGTCAGGTCGTAGGCGAAGCCGAGGCGCGGGCCCCAGTTGTTCTTGTCGCTGACCATGTTGCCGGTCTGCGGCAGCGCCGGGTTGACGTTGATCGGGTCGGGGTTCTGCTGGTACTCGTAGCGCAGGCCGAGGTTGAGCGTGAGGCGCGGGTTGATGCGCCAGTCGTCCTGGATGAAGAAGTTGTAGTCGGTCGTCTTCATCGTCAGGCCGAGCACGCCGAGGCCCTGGTTGAAGTTGCCGCCGTAGCACTTGCCGACGGTGCGCGTGCTGCTGTAGCAGGGCGTCGCCGCGTTGATGCCGCCGGAGGTGGAGAAGTTGGTGTAGTCGATGATGAAGTCGTTGAGGCCGCCGTAGTAGCCGGCCGCGTTGACGCCGCCCGTGTAGTTGAACTCGCCGCCCGAGAAGCGGAGGTTGTTGAGAATGTCCTTGACGAAGTTCACGTCGCCGCCGAACTTGAGCGTGTGGTTGCCGCTCGACCAGGTCACGGTGTCGGCGAACTGGTTGCGCCGCTCGTCGGGGTACGAGGCGCGCTCAAGGAACTCGGGGATGCCGAAGGAGAGGCCGTTGGTGATGAAGGTCTGCGGCGAGCGGCCGCCGACGGAGTTGGTCGGCTCGCCCGGCAGCGGCGGCTGGCTGAGCTGGAACTCGAAGTCGCGGCCGTACTGGTAGCGCGACTCGTTCAGCAGCGTGTTCGAGAGCGTCGAGTTGAGACGCAGCGTGAGCCAGTCGATGTTGACGCCGTCGTTGCCGAAGTTGTCGCGGGCGCGGGTGTTGATGGCCTGGGTCTGGACGCCGGCCGGCGATTCCCAGCGCAGGCTGTTGAAGGTGCCCGTCAGCGTGTTCTTGTCGTTGATGTTCCAGTCGATCTTCGGCAGGAAGAGGCGCTGGTCGCCGGTGCGCGGCACCTCGCCGGTGATGCTGTTGAGGAAGTTGAGCGCGTTGGTGACCTGCGCGCCGGTCAGGCCCTTGCCGACGGCGAGCGAGCCGGTGCGCGCCGCGCTGGCCGTGCCGGGGTAGGCCCCGCAGGTCGCGAGGTTGACGGCGGCGCCACGGGTGGACGTGAGCAGGCAGGTATCGACGCGGTTCAGGAAGTCAACCGACGAGAAGCCGGCGACGCCGGGGAAGTTGCGCTTCTGCTGGTCGAAGGAGAAGAAGAAGAACGCCTTGTCCTTGACGATGGGGCCGCCGATGGTGCCGCCGTACTGGTGGCGCACGTCCTCGGGCTTGAAGGCGACGGGGCCGAAGACGGGCACGGTCGCGCCGTTGATGGTCGTCGTGGCGACCTGCTGGCTGACGAAGCTGCGCGGGTTGCGCGCGCCCCACTCGTTGTTACGCTGGAAGTAGAAGACATCGCCGTGGAAGTTGTTCGTCCCCGACTTGGTGACGGCGTTGACGACGCCGCCGGCCGAGCGGCCGTACTCGGCCGAGTAGCTCGACGTGTTGACCTGGAACTCACGGATGGCCGACTGGCTGACCGAGTAGCTGATGCGGGTGCGGCCCCGCTCCTCGGCGAAGAACGCCTGGTTGTTGTCGCCGCCGTCGATGGTGTTGTTGTTCAGCAGGCCCGAGATGCCGCGGAACGAGATGAGGCCGAAGGTGCCGTCGGGCACCGCGCCCGGCGAGAGCAGCGCGTAGTTCGACCAGCGGCGGCCGTTGATCGGCAGGTTGTTGATCGAGGTCTGGTTGACGTTGGTCGAGAAGTCCTGCTGCTGCGTGTTGATGACGGGCGCCTCGCTCGTCACCTGCACGGTCTCCTGCGCGCCCGCGACGCCGAGGTCGATTTCGATGGGCGTCACGCGGCCGACCTCGACGACGACCTTCTGCTGGGTGAAGGCGGCGAAGCCCGAGGCGTTGATGGTGACGGTGTAGTTGCCCGGGTCGAGCTGGACGACGCGGAAGCGTCCCTCGTCGTCGGTCGTGGCGGAGACCTCCTTGTTCGTCTCCTCGTTCTTGACGGTGACCGACGCGTTGGCCACGACGGCGCCCTGCGGGTCTTTGACCGTGCCGCCGACGGCGCCCTGGGTCGTGGACTGCGCCCACGCGGGCGCGGCCATCACGAGGCAGAAGATGAGCAAGGTCAGCACGGAGGCTGACTTGCGGAGGGGATTTTTCGGCATATTTCTTCCTTTTCCTGCTGAGTTAGCTGCGGTGGTTCGGGACAAAGGGTGCCGTCCTTTCTGAACGTCTCCCGAGAACTGTCGTCCGACCTTGTTTGATGAAAGATGGCTAGAAAGAGAACTGAAACACGTACCTTACGGGAAGATGTTTTCGCGGCTGTTACGGCGGCGGAAACGCGATGTTAAATACTACATTTCGGCGCGCCCCGCAAGGCTGAAGCGACGCCCGGGGCCACGGGTTTCGCCGTCCGAAAACTTGAATCGAAAAGTCCAAAAAATCGGATGCGGGCGGACCCTCCTTCTGGCCCGGGTGCGTGACCTTTCAAAGACCCTCTAACTTAACTAGAACAACGAGAAAGGGTTTCACCGCCCCCTCCCGCGCGCCCTCCTCCGGGCGGACAAAGGTCTCGAACCTTCGTCGTCCGGAACAACAAAAAGTATGCCAGCAAGAGGAGGGATGAAGTAGGAACGCGGAACGCTGAACTGAAGACATTAAGGCTTTCAGTTCAGCGTTCCGCGTTCCTACTTCCGCGTTCCGAAAAGCGGCGAGGCCGCGCGGAAGCTTTGAGACTTCCGCGCGGCCTCGGGCCGTCGTGGGCGCCGCGAGGGCGCGGTCTAGTTGGTGACGCGGCGGGGGCGCTGCTTCTGCTGCTTGTGGTGCTTCAACTGCTGCTTCTGCTCCTGCCGGAGCTTGGACAGGTTGCGCGAGGTGAGCGAGACCGGGCCTTCGGGGACGAGGCCGTCGTTGATCATCTCGATGTTGACGTAGAAGCGATAGCCGCCCGTCTGCTGGATGCCGAGCAGGAACTGGACGTTGACCGACTCGCCGGGTTCGATCTGGTTCTCCACGTTGAGAGCCCCGACCGCCAGCGTGCCGTTGAGCCCGCCACCGTTCGGCTGAATCGGCGGCTGCTCGACGAAGGTGCCGAGCACGTCCACGGGGTTGCCATCGACCGTGACCGTGATGTCGTCGGAGTCGAGCGCGCGCAGGTCGGCCGTGCCCGTCGGGACGGGGTTGGTCGTCATGTCGATGATGCGGAAGGCGAGGTAGCGGACCGGGTTCGCCGTGTTGTTCGTGATGGTGCGGCGGATCGAGAGAGTGCCGAACGTGCCGTTGGGCACCATCGTAAACTCGCGGACGCGGTTCGGCGGCTGCGACGCCGAAACATCCGGGTCGAGCAGAGAGCCCGAGAGCCCCGCGTTGCCGTCGATGGGGCTGGTCAAACCCTGCGGCCCGGGCGCGCCGAGCTTGGCGCCGAGCGTGGTCGCGGCGCCGTCGGTGTTGACGACGATGAAGTCGAGCGCGTTCTCCGCACTGTCATTCGGCTGGCCCGGCCCGGTGCACCCGGGGCCGCCGAAGACGCAGACCTTGCGGACGAAGCTGTACTCCAGGTCGCTCGTCGCCTCGGCGCCGGGCGCGGGGAAGCCGACGCCCTCGCGATAGAGCGCGTTGACGGTCGCGTAGCCGGCCGCGTCGAGCCGGTTGTCGAGCGTGTAGTTCGCCGGGTTGGCCGTGCTGAAGAGCGCGATGCCGCTGCCGTCGGGAATCTCGTCCGCGTAGCGCGTGACGGGCGTGACCGTGTCGGAGGGCAGCACGAACTCGTCGGGCGTGCCGTAGAATTCGAGCGAGTAGCCGGGGCCGCCCGCCAGGAAGTAGCCGTGCGCCGGGATGACCGTGTCGTTCGGGACGATGAAGCGCGTCACCCCGTCCGAGGCCACGACCGCCCAGCCGGCCGAGCCGTCGAGCGTCGCGACCGTGATGTCCGAGTTCGTGTTGTTGTAAAGCTCGATGAACTCATCGCCCTCCTGCGGCGTGCCGGGAACGTCGGTGCCGCCCGCGCCGTCGCCGCTCCCGACGGGCCGGACCTCCTCGCTGACGCCGGGGCCACGGAAGCGGAACTCGCTGATGATGAGCGAGCCGGCCGCCTGCGCCGCGCCGAGCCGGTAGTAGGAGACGACGGGGTCGTGGTCGGAGTTGCGCGCGGGCGTCGCCACGTTGCTGGCGTAGGTCGCGGCGGGCGCCTCTGGGAAGTCCGCGTTGACGCGGGCGATCATCGTGCGCGTGTTGCGCGCGCGCGCCGCCGCGTTGACGAGGTGGTGGTCGAGCGCCTGCGGCGTCCCCTCGAAGACGAAGCTGTAGCGGTCGAGCACCGGCAGCGTCTCGATGAGGTTGAAGAAGTTCGGGTCAACAAGGTCGGGGCTCTGGTCAACGACGATCTGGTCGTCGGCCGTCGGCGTGCCCTTGATGACGCTGATGGGGTCGTCGTAGCCGCTGTTGAACTCGAAGGCGTTGTAGTCGCCGACCGAGATGACGGGCACGCCCGGGTTGGCCGTCTGCAAGTCGTTGAGGAGGTCGGCCACACTCTCGGCCTGCTTCTTCCTCTTCTCGCGCACGCGCGGCCCGTCGCCCGCGACCAGCTCGATGTTGATGAAGGAGCGGAGGTGGTTGACGACGACGAAGACGTGCTGCGGGTTCTCGCCCGACGGGTCCACGACGGCGTCGAGGACGAGGGGCGGGCGGTCGTGCAGGAAGGCCGTCGCGCCGCCCGGCTCCACATAGGTCTCGTCCTTACGCTCCTGCGTGACGCTGTTGACCTGCACGCGCGCGCTATCGACGAGGAAGCCGACGTTCTGGTCAACGTCGCCGCCACCTTCGACGTTCCCCTCGGAGAGATAGGCCACATACTGCGTCGGCTCCGGGTCGCCGGCCGTGAGGGCGTTGACCTCCGTGGCCAGCGCCTGGAGGTGCGCGAGGTCGTCTATCTCGACCGTGCCGATGATGTCCGGGGTGAAGAGGACGCTGCGGATGGTGGCGGCGGCCTTCTGCCGCTGCGTGGTGTTGTTGTTGAAGTTCTCGATGTTGTAGCTGGCGATGGTGAACTCGGTCTCCTCGGGCGACCCGACGGCGGTCACAGGCATGTTGGCCGAGGCCGAGGGGTTAGCGTCGGCGACGAGGCGGTATCTGCCGAAGGAGTAGTCGAGCGGCCCCGCGACGTTCGTGAACGTGACGTTCGACGTGTAGCCCACGTTGGCCGCGCCGGCCCGCCCGTTGGTGTCAACAACGAGCCGCTCGGGGTTCTCGTCCCAGATGGGGATGTTCGCGTCAGGCACGCCCGAAGTCGGGTCGGGCGGGATGGGGTCGGTCGCGGGGATGCCGGGCTCGCGCATGGGGCGCGCGACCGTCGAGAGCACCGTGTCCACGTCGTAGAAGGTGTCGTTGGGCGCGACCGTCTTGAGCGTGCCGGTCATGCGCATGCTCTCGTACTTCTCAAGCTGCGGCTGCGTCGGCTGCGCCGTCGGGTCGAGAATGGTCGCGTCGAGCGTGACGGCCGTCGGGAGCGTGTTGCCGGTCGAGAGAACGCTGGTGCTGGTGACGGAGCCGAGCTCGGTCAGCCCGTTGAACTCGACCACGGTGCCGGACACGCGCACCGAGTCGCCGACGGCCACCGTCGGGACGGAAGAGGTAAAGACGAAGATGCCTTCGGAGGTATTCGGGTCGGCGTCGGCGGTCGGGTCTTGCATGAAGAAGCCGTTGGCCGCGCCCGCGCCCGCGTTGCTGCCGGTCTTGAGCAGCGTGACGACGCCGGTCGTGGAGACGGCCTGGCCCGCGATGGGCGACGCGGCGCCGTTGCCCTGTATGTCGTGAATGGGCGTGAGCGTCACGTCGTCGTTCTGGATGGTGCCCTGCCCCTGTCCGTCAGAGACGGTGGCGCCGGTGACGGTGTCGACGTTGACGAAGAAGGTCTCGTTCGGCTCGTTCGTCGTGTCGCCGTTGACGTTGACGGTGTACTGCGCGGAGTCGCTCCCGTTGGCGATTGATTGCGAGCCGAAGCAGATGGGCGAGTAATCCGTGTCCTCGCCGACGTTGCTGCCGTCCTGCGCCGTGCCGTCGGCCGAGCAGATGTTGAAGGTGACGCCCGAGTGCGTCGAGGTCGAGAGCGAGACGGTGAAGGTGAAGGCGGTCGTGCCCGCATTGCCCTCGTCCTGCGACACGTCGTTGATGGAGAGCGTCGGGGTCACCACCGCCGCGCCGTGGGGCGTGACAGAGAAGTCGTCAATCGAGAGGCCGTGGTCGGCGCCGGTGTGGTCGGGGTCCGACCAGCGGAGCATGATGTCGGTCCCGTTGGGGACGTTGAGGCCGGTGATGGTGAAGCTCTTCGCGGTGCGGTTCGCGGCGAGGTTGCCGTTGAGGGCGCCCGCGGCCCCGCCGGTGATGGGGCTCGTGAAGTCGAGCGACGGGACGGCGACGCCCGCCGACTGGAACTCCGCGAGAGAGCCGGTCACGGTCGGCGACCCGACGAGGTAAGAGAAGGCGACAGTCTGTGCCGCGGCCGCGCTGTTGCGCCACTGCTCGCCGTTGTAGGAGACATCAAGCGAGGTGATGGTCGCGCCGGTGTTGTTCGTCAGGCGGATGCCCCAGAAGAGGTTGCCGATAGCGGCGTTGCCGGAGCCGAGCGAGCCGAGCGCGCGGTCCGTGGCCGTCCCCGTGCCGTAGCTATAGAGGTTGCCCGCGTTGCTGCTCCCGTCGTTGGCAACGATGGTCGTGCCGGTGCCGGTGCGCGCGTGGTACCAACCGGTCAGCGTGCTGTCGTTCGTCCACGTCGCGCTCCCGGAGGCGGGCAGCGTGTCGAAGTTCTGCGTGATGGGCACGTCGAGCGTGGTGACGCTGATGTCGGGGTCGCCCGGCTCGTCGAGCGTGGCGACGGGCGCCTTCTTAACGCCGGCCGTGACCGGCGACTTCTTGACGGCGACGTTGCCGAGCGTCGTCGCGCGGCGCGTCTGCGCCGAGGCGGCGGGCGCGAGCAGGATTGCCTGTTGGAAGATGAAGAAGGCGGCGGTCAGAACTGCGATCAGTTGGCGGCGTACGGGGGCCGGTCGCCGGCCGCTCTGGGGCAGGGTAGACACAGGTTTTAAGTCCTTTCTTGACCTTGAATGTTTGCGAGAGTCTTGACCTTGAATGCTTGCGAGAGCCGGCCCGGCGGCCGGCAGGCGAGACGCGCGCGCAGATAATTGCGGCGTAGAGTTTTTACGGTAAAGCCGGCGCAACGTCAAGCCCCGAAGGCGCGGCGCCGGGCCTAAAAAAGTGACGCTAACCGCCCGATGTTACGGGGCGGTTAGCGTCATCTTAAGCGGCCGTAAATTGCGGCGGCGGACTCAGGGCGCGGGCGTCATGAAGCGGGCGCGGTACTCGATGGACGTGACGAACGCCTTGACCATCTCGGCGCCGCGATAGTCGCCGCCGAAGTCGTTGAGCTTCGCGAGCCAGAAGTCGAGCCCGGAGAAGTCCGTGTCGGGCGGGTCGTTCGGCGCGCGGCGCAGGTAGCCGACGTACTGCATGTAGACGAAGGCCGGGAGCGTCTGGCGGCGCGTGAACTCGGCGTTCTCGGCGACCTTGCGCAGCACGGTGGCGCGCGTCTCGCTGCCGATGAAGAGGCCGGCGACGAGCTGGTCGCGCTCTTGTTGCGTGAGCGGCGAGCCGGCCTGCGCGTTGAGCTTGTCAACGTACTCGTTGGGCGGCAACGACTCGGGGTAGTTGACGGCGAACTCGGGGCGCGACATGAAGTCTTCGAGCAGGAGCGCCGTGTTCGCATCGAGTTGCGCCTCCCAACCGGCCTGACCGACGACGACGTTGCGGCCCACCTCCTGCGTGTCGCGCACGAATTCGAGGTAACGCGGCAGCGAGCGCAGGCGATAATCCTTCTCGGGCAGCGCAGCTTTATAGAGCCTGTAGACGAGGAAGCCCGTGCGCTGGAACTCGATGGAGAAGAAGAAGGCGGCCGACGTGTCGATGCGTTTGACCTCGCGGCACTGCTGGTCGTCGTTGCACTTCTCGATGTTGTCGATCCAGAAGTTGAGGCCGTCGGTGTCGGGCTCGCGGTTGAGGAAGTCGTGGTAGTGCTGGCGCACGAAGAAGGCCGAGGCGTCCACGGGGTTCGACGCGGCCGGGCCGAGGTCGTTGTCGTGGATGACGAGGGTGGCGTGGTCGCGGATGCCCATCACGGCGCCCGTGCCCGTGGGCTTCCAGATGAGCAGCTCGATTGTCTCGTTCTGCTCCTGCGTGGCGTCGTCGGTGAGGAGGATGTCGAACGACTTCTGCGACTCGCCGGGCGCGAAGCGCAGGCGGCCGGCGGCGGTCGTGTAGTCCGCGCGCTCGAACGCGCTGCCGCCGCTGATGGAGTACTCGACCGTGGCCGGCGTCGAGAGGTCGCCCGTGCGCGTGACGACGATCTCGGCGTGGCCCGCGGCCTCGTGCGTGTCGAACTGCGACACGCCGAAGTTGAAGAAGCTGAGCGGCGTCGAGCCCGAGCACTGGCCGGCCGCCCATCCGGAGTTGCGCGGAAGCACGGGGCTCGGTTGGAAGTCGGACGAGTTGTTGTTGGTGTCGGTGCAGCCGCCGCCGAAGCGTTGCAAGGACTCGGTGAGCGTCGGCGAGGGCGCGGCCTGCGCCTCGCGGCAGGGCGACTGCGGGCCGTAACCCACCATGTCAACGACGCCCGTCTGCCCGGCCGTGGTGCATGTCGTGTAGGAGCCGTCGGGCGCGACCAGCACGACGGCGCCGGACGTGGGGTGGAGGTTGGAGGAGACGGGGAAGGGGCCGGGCAGCGTGATGCCGAGGTCGAAGTCGGGGGTGGGGAGCGCCTGGCCTCCCACGCCGTCGCCCTTGAAGGCGATGAGCAGGTAGCGGCCGGGCTGGATGACGATGCTGCGGCTGGAGGCGATGCGGACGAAGAGCGAGCCGGGGACGGGGCTGCTGTCGAGTGTGACGTGCAGTCCGTAGTTGTTGAAGTCAACGGGCTCCGTGCCACGGTTGAAGATTTCGACGAAGTCCCTGTTGTAGGACGCGCCCGCCGCGCCGCCGCGCGTGTAGACCTGACTGATGACGAGGTTGGGCGAGCCGTTCGACTGCGCCCGCGCCGGTTCGTTCGGCACGAAGAAGATGAGAATGGCGAAGGCCGTGACGGCCGTCACACGCGCAGCGAACCTGCGCCAGTTGGAGCGACGCAGGTTCGCGCCGCAGGGAAAATTAGACATGTTTAGACTCCGAAAAGCGAAATTACTGGGAGCCCCCTTGATGTGAGGCTTACACGGCAAGGCCCGTGCCCGAAAAGCAGTAGACAGTGGACAGTAGCGCCCCGCGTCGCGCGCGCTATCGAATTGTTGTTAGATGCTTTTCTACTGACTGCTACTGTACGAAGCGGTTGCGGTATTCGTCGGACGAGATGAAAGCCTTGACCATCTCGGCCGCGACGTAGTTGCCGTTGAACTCGTTGAGCTTCGTGAGCCAGAAGTCGAAGCCGGTGAAGTCCGTGTCCGGCCCGAAGCTCGGGTTGCGGCGCATGTAGCCGAAGTATTGCGCGAGGACGAAGGCGCGGTTGAACTCGGCGGCCTTGAAGTCCGCGTCCTCGACGACGCTCGCGAGCACGGCGGCGCGGCCGGCGGTGCCGTTGCCCGACGCGGTCAGGTTGGCGACCTGCTGGTCGCGCTCGGCCTGCGAGAGCGGGTTGCCGGCCGTCGCGTTCAGCAAGTCCACGAACTGCGCGGGCGTCCGCGAGGCCGGATAGCGGAGGACGAACTCGGGGCGCGTCACGAACTCAAGGGCGTACGCCTGCTTGTTCGCGGCGAGCTGCTGCTCCCACGCGCCCTCGCCGACCACGACGCCGCGCCCGATGCGCCGCGCGTCGCGCCACAACTCGCGGTAGAGCGGGAAGCCGCGCAGGCGCGAGCCGCTGTCGGGGAACGAAGCCTTGTAGGCGCGATAGGCGTAGAAGCCCGTGTCCTGAAACTCGATGGAGACGAAGAAGGCCGCCGAGACGTTGATGCGCTTGACCTCGCGGCACTGCGCGTCCGCGTTGCAGCCTTCGATCTCGTCCTTCCAGAAGTTGAAGCCCGTCGTGTCGGGCTCGCGCGAGAGAAAGTCGGCGTAGTGCTGGCGGACGAAGAAGTCGGTCGTGTCGATGGGGTTGGCGCCGTTGGTCGCGTCGTCGTCGTCGATGGTCAGACGCATGATGTGGCGCGGGCCGAGCGCGACGCCGCCGGTCGGGTAGTTGAGCGAGAGGGTCAGCGGCTCGCCGCGCTCCGAGCGCGCGTCGTTGGTGATGAGGACGCGGAAGCTCTTGCGCGTCTCGCCCGGCGCGAAGTCGAGCGTGCCGAGCGTCGTCGTGTAGTCGGTGAGGTCGGAGGCGCCGAAGCCGATGTTAAACTGGAAGGCGATGTTTGTGGCGTACTGGACGGAGGCGGCTGCCCCGGTCGCGCCGGAGCGCGTGACGAAAATTTCGGCGAAGCCCGCGCCCTCGCTCACGGTGGCGGTCGAGGTCTCGAACTGCACGCTGCCGGCCGGCGCGGGGAAGTTGCAGGGGCGCAGTGGCGCCGCGCTGTTGCGCGGGGTGGGCGCGGCCGTCGAGAAGTCCGCGACGTTGTTGTCCGTGTCGTCGCAGCCGTCCGTGTTCCTCAGCGCGGCGGTGGCCGGCGAAGGCGCGGGGAAGTTCGTGCCGCCCTCGACGCAGGTCGCCGCGCCGTAGGAGAAGAAGTCGGCGACCGCCGCGTCCACGCCGACCGCGCAGCCGTGCAGCGTGTAGATTTCCGTGAAGACCCCTTTGACGATTGCGACGCGGCTGGTCGTGCTCGGTAGGTTGTAGGGGGCGAGGGGGCTGGGGTTGAGGAAGGTGCCGCGGCCCTCGTCGGGCGTGGGGAGCGGCTCGCCGTCGTCGCCGCTGCGGCCGAACTGGTAGAGGTAATACTGGCCGGGAGCGAGGGTCGTGCCGGGGCGGGGGAGGAAGGCCAGGGTGATGAGGCCGCCGGGGGAGTTCTCGTCGGGCTCCATCTCCGTAAGCACCATGATGGTGTAGGCCGTGAGGTCTACGGTCACGTTGCCGCGGTTGAAGATTTCGATGAAGTCGTTCTGGAAGGCCGAGCCCGGCTCGCCGCCGCGCGTGTAGACCTGACTGATGACGAGGTCGGGCGAGCCGACGGCGGGCTGCGCCGACGCGACGCGCGCCGTGGCGGCGACCGTGATGAAGGCCAGCGCGGCGAAGAGCGCGGGCGTGAACAGTCTCGCGAGCGAAGGCGCGTGCGTCTTTTTGTGGTTGAGCGTCTGGAACATTTGAGAGGCTCCTCTCTGTGAGTAGCGTAGGAGGCGCGGCCTCGGAGAAAGGCCGGCGTGAGTTCGACGAAGTGGTCGCGGGTCGAAGTTATGGACGGGCGCGCGGGGGGAGTCCGCGCGCCCGCCGCAATCGAAGCGCCGAAATCTTACACGCGCTCGAAGATGATGGCAATACCCTGACCGCCGCCGATGCAGGCGGAGGCGAGACCGTAGCGGCCGTTGCGGCGCTTCAGTTCGTTGAGCGCCGTCAGGATGAGGCGTGTGCCCGAGGCGCCGAGCGGGTGGCCGAGCGCGATGGCGCCGCCGTTGACGTTCGTCTTCGCGCGGTCGAGCCCGAGTTCCTTCTCGACGGCGAGATACTGGCAGGCGAAAGCCTCGTTGACCTCGACGAGGTCGATGTCGTCGAGCTTCAGGTTCGCCTTCTCAAGCGCCTTACGAATCGCGGGGACGGGGCCGATGCCCATCACGTCGGGCTCGACGCCCGCGTAGGCCCAACTGACGATGCGACCGGCCGGCGTCAGGTTCTTCTCCTTCACGTAATCCCCGCCCGCGATGACGAGCATGGCCGCGCCGTCAACGATGCCGGAGGCGTTGCCCGCGGTGACAAAGCCGTCCTTGCTGAAGGCCGTCGGGAGTTTCGCGAGCACTTCGAGCGTCGTGTCGGGGCGGAGGTGGTCGTCCGTGTCAACGACCTTCACGCCCTTGCGCGTCTTGACCTCGACGGGCGTTATCTCTTCGGCGAAGACGCCCGCGTCCTGCGCGCGCTTGGCCTCCTGTTGCGAGCGCAGCGCGTAGGCGTCCTGCTCCTCGCGCGAGACCTCGTAGCGGCGCGCGAGGTTCTCGGCCGTGCCCGCCATCGTCGTGTTGCAGTAGGTGTCGAGCAGGGCCACCATCAAGGAGTCTTCCAACTTACCCTGTCCCAACCCGAAGCCAGAGCGCGCGCCGTAGATGACGTGCGGCGCCATCGACATCGACTCCATGCCGCCGACG
This sequence comes from Pyrinomonadaceae bacterium, assembly GCA_036379655.1. Taxonomy (GTDB): domain Bacteria; phylum Acidobacteriota; class Blastocatellia; order Pyrinomonadales; family Pyrinomonadaceae; genus QHXN01. Next base: position 133,902 of record DASVGG010000074.1, on the reverse strand, counting down.
AGCGCGTTGCGCGCCTCGTCCAACAGAATCATGTGCGCGCCGGAGACGACCGACTGGATGCCGCTCCCGCACAGACGGTTGACGGTCAGGGCCGGGCGGTCGGCGGGCACGCCCGCCTTCAGTGCGACGTGGCGCGCGCCGTAGATGGCGTCGCCGCTCGTCTGCAACGCGTTGCCGACGACCGTATGGTCAATCTCTTCGGCCGCCACGCCGGTCGCCTCCAGCGCGCCGCGCGCCGCCGCCGCGCCGAGGTCGATGGCCTTCACGTCCTTCAAAGCGCCCACGTAACTGGTCATCGGCGTGCGCCTGCCGCCGAGGATAAAGATGTCTTTCGTCATAGTGTCTGTTAGATGTGCCTCACAGTCAGAAATCTGCCCGCCAAAGTAACCGGGCAGTGTAGCCGACCGCGCGCCACAGCGTCAATTTGGCCCGAAACCCGGGAGAGTCGCGTACACGCTCGACGGCGCGCACGCGGCCCCAAGCGCCCCGACGTGGATCGCCGGGGCGGCGGCACGGCCCCCCCCTTCGGGCGTGCCAGCGTTAAGTGACAAGAATGCCCATGTGATAATCTCCTTTGCGTTCAGTCTTTGAAATAAGGCAACGGGTCGGATGCGTGCCTGCTCACCCTCAATCTCAGAGAGATGAGCATCGCCGTTGAGCATGAGAGGTCTCTACTCACGGCGAATCAGTTACCGGAAGTCATTTTAGTCACTGTAGTGACTAAAGGCAAGCGGCGCGTGTATTCGGCTGTCACGTCAGGAGGGGACTCCTGATGGGCGGCGCACGAGAACGGCCCGCGAGGCTCGCCGAAAAGCTTCTTCAAATACGCACCACCCTCGGCGTGTCGCAGGGAGACATGCTCTACCAAATCGGGTTGGGCGAGACCGGCTACCGGCACTACGTCTCTCAGTTTGAGACCGGGAAACGCGAACCGTCGTTGCTCATCCTCTTACAGTATGCCCGCGCCGCGAACGTCTACGTCGAGGTCTTGATTGACGACGAGCTTGACCTGCCTGCCAAACTGCCGAGCGCGAAGAAGCACGAAGGCGTGAGGCGTCGCGGCAGGTGATTGCTCGATACGTGGCGCGCGGGCTCACTCCGAGAAGCGGTGCGTGGCGCGGTAGCGGTGGAGGAGTTCTTCGAGGAAGCCTTCGTAGGTGAATTCGGCGGGGTCGTAGTCCGGGCGCAGCTTGTGGAGCAGGGGCGTGGCGATGCGCCAGGCCATCCACTGGCGGGGCATGTCCTCCATGTCCCAGCGGCGGCGCAGATACGCCTCGACCACTTCGACCTCGGGCTCTGTGAGCGTCGAGAGGTCCGCGCGGAAGTTGACGGGCTTGAAGGAGCGGCGCAGCGCGGCGTCGGCCGTCGGGGCGGAGAAGACCTGGTCGAAGGTGGGCGCCTGCGCCTCGCGCTCGCGGACGACGACGGTGCCGGCGACGAGGTCGCCGAGACGCTGGTCGCGGCTGCTGACGAAGACCGAGACGAGCCCGACCGAGTAGAAGGGGGCCGGCTCCATGTCCACGATGCGGACGACGTTGCGCACGGCCGCCTCCCAGAAGGTGACGGGCCGTCCGTCCTCGCGGATCACGCGCAGCCGCAGCCAACGCTTGCCCGGCGTCTGCCCGGCCCACCACCACTCGAACAACACGAAGTAGCCCGACCAGAGCGTGAAGACGGCGACGAGCAGGACCGCGTAGACCCACTTCGGCGCGTTACTCGCCCAACTCCCCACGTCCGAAAACCCGATCCACCACATGCCGCCGAGCGTGAGGATGAGGATGACGAGCAGTTGCAGAAAGTGGTCGAAGGCGCACGCGAGGAAGCGGTTGCCCGTCGAGGCCAGCGCGAAGTGCAGCGGCACGCGCTCCGGCGTCTCGATGATGAGCGTCTCGTCTGTGTGGACTGCTGCGGACATAAGAAGAGTAGGCAGTCGGCAGATGGCGGTAGGCAGTCGCCCCGCGTTAAGTCAGTTGAAAGGTTAAGCTGAAGTTTTCGGCAGCAGGGCTTTCAACTGCCTACTGCCATCTGCCGACTGCTAATATCTCACTTCTCCTCAGTCAGCCGTGCGCGTGGGGCGCTGCTTCAACATCTGTGACTCCCACTTCTGGTAATCGGCCTTCAGGCGCTCGAAGATTTCGGGGCGCGAGGCGCGCGAGTCGGCCTGCTCGCGCGCGTCCGTTTGAAGGTCGAAGAGGCGCTCGGGCCGCGTGCCGTCTTTCAGATACTTCCAACGGCCGGAGCGCGCGGCGCCCTGCACGTCGTTGCGCCAGAAGAGCGTGCGCTCGAAGGGCGCGCGCCGCCCGCGCAGCACGGGCAGGAGGTCAACGCCGTCGAGCGGGTAGTCGGGGTGGGCCGAGGCGTTCGCGGCGGCGAGGATGGTGGCCGTCCAGTCCATCGTGACGGCGACCTGCTCGGTCGTGCGCCCCCTGGGGACGACGCCGGGCCAGCGGACGAGGGCGGGGACGCGTATGCCGCCCTCATGCAGGTCGAACTTCGAGCCGCTGAAGGGCCAGTTGTAGGAGAAGCGTTCGCCGCCGTTGTCGCTCGTGAAGATGACGAGCGTCGAGCGGGCGTGCCCCGCCTCTTCGAGCGCGCGCAGGACGCGGCCGACGCCTTCGTCGAGACTCTTCATCATCTCGGCGTAAACTTTAAGCGAGCCGCCCGAACCGAAGCCGGCGCGGCCGCTCCCCGCGAGCGCGCGGCTGAACGACTCGTCGCGCGGCCCCTCCCACGGCCAGTGCGGCGCGGTGTAGTTGAGGCTCAGGAAGAAGGGTTGAGCGGGGCGCTGGCGGCGCAGGTATTCGACGGCGCGCTCCGTGATGAGGTCGGTCATGTAGCCGACGCGCTCGACGGGCACCTCGGCCTCGAAGAGGTCAACGTCGCCGTTCCCATCCTTGTGCGTGAAGTAGTCGGCGCCGCCGCTCATGATGCCGAAGAACTCTTCGAAGCCGCTCTTGACGGGGCTGTACGTCGGCAGGTAACCGAGGTGCCACTTGCCCACGAGCGCCGTCCGATACCCGGCCGCCTTCAAGAGCGACGCGACGGTCGGGTGCTCGGGCGGAAGCCCCGGGTCGCGCTTCTGTTCGACGAGCTGCCTCTTCCAATGGAGCGGCTCTTCGAGCCCCACGGCCGTGCGCGCGGGATAACGACCCGTCACGAACGCGCACCGCGCCGGCGTGCAGACGGGCGCGGCCGAATACCCTTGCGTGAACCGCACGCCCTCCGACGCCAGACGGTCGAGGTTCGGCGTGCGATAGTCCGGCCGCCCGTAACAGCTCAAGTCGCCCCACCCCAAATCGTCCGCCATGATGTAGACGACGTTCGGCCTCGCGCCCCGCTGCGCCTGTGGAGAAGCCTCCGCCGCGCCCGCCAGCGCCGACGCCGCGACCGCCGAAGCGACGAACTCTCGACGTGTGAGCCTCTTTTTCATCGCAGTTATCCGCCGCGTCAGCGACGCCTGAACTAACGGACTCGCATTCTCAGGAAACGACGCTTGCCAACCTGGATGAGAACTTCCTCTCCGCTCTTCACCCCGAGCACTACATTCGGGTCGCTCTGCTTAACGCTCCCGATACGCACGCCACCCTGTTCGACCAATCGCCGTCCCTCCGCGACCGACGGGGCCAGTCCGGTCTTAACCAGAAGGCGGGCAAGTGGCAGCGAACCTGACTCCGTTTCCACTTCGACCGTCTCGACCTCGTCGGGCACCTCCTTGTTGCGGAAGCGTCGGACGAACTCCTCCTCGGCGGCGTCGGCCGCGTCCGCCGAGTGAAAGTCCGTGATGACGTGCTTGGCGAGCGCGACCTTGAGGTCGCGCGGGTTGGCCTCGCCGGAGCCGGCGCGCTCGCGCAGTTGCTTGATGTCGTTGACCGAGAGGTCGGTGAGCAGTTCGTAGTAGCGCCACATGAGTTCGTCGGAGATAGACATGATCTTGCCGAACATCTCCTGCGGCGGCTCGTCGATGCCGATGTAGTTGCCGAGCGACTTCGACATCTTCTGGACGCCGTCGGTGCCTTCCAAGAGCGGCGTGATGACGGCGACCTGCGGCTCCTGTTCGTACTCGCGCTGGAGGTTGCGACCCAAGAGGAGGTTGAACTTCTGGTCGGTGCCGCCGAGTTCCACGTCCGCTTCGAGCGCGACCGAGTCGTATGCCTGCGTCAGCGGGTAGAGCAGTTCGTGGAGCGCGACGGGGCGCTCTTCCGCGAGGCGCTTCTGGAAGTCGTCGCGTTCGAGAATCTGCTTGACCGTGACGTGCGAGGCGAGGCGGATGAAGCCGTCGGAGCCGAGCTTATCCATCCACTCGGAATTGAAGCGTATCTCGGTCTTGTCGGGGTCGAGCAGTTTAAATATCTGCTTCTTGTAGGTCTCCGCGTTGGCGTTGATCTCTTCGCGCGTGAGCTGCGGGCGCGTGGCGGACTTGCCCGACGGGTCGCCGATGAGGCCGGTGAAGTCGCCGATGAGGAAGATGACGGTGTGGCCGAGTTCCTGAAAGTGCCGGAGCTTGCGGATGACGACCGTGTGGCCGAGGTGTATGTCGGGCGCCGTCGGGTCCGCGCCGAGCTTGACGCGCAGCGGCCGATTCGTCCGCGCGCTCTTCTGAAGCTTCGCCCGCAAGTCCTCCTCGCGGATGATCTCGACCGCGCCCTTGCGCAGGAACTCCAACTGCTCGTCGATGTTCATGGACGAAAGTATATCAGGACTGAGGACTGAGGACTGAAGGATTGAGTGAAAGACAAGACGCTTCTTCTCACTCAGTCCTCAGTCCTTTTCAACGACTCGACGGCCGACGATTTCGTAGGCGCCGGAGCAGACGAGGGCGAGCGCCTCGGGGTAGGCTTTGTGCTCTTCGATAAGTATTCGGGCGGCGAGGGTGTCGGGGGTGTCCGTGTCGAGGACGGGGACGGTGCGTTGGGTGACGATGGGGCCGCCGTCGAGCGACTCGTCCACGAAATGGACGGTGCAGCCGGAGACGCGGACGCCGTGCTCGACGGCCTGCCGCTGCGCGTCGAGGCCGGGGAAGGCAGGGAGCAGCGAGGGGTGTATGTTGAGGATGCGGCCGCGAAACTCTTCGACGAAGCAGGGCGAGAGCAGGCGCATGTAACCTGCGAGACAGACCAACTCGACGCCGCTCGCCTTCAACGCGTCGATGACCTCGCGCTCGTGCTCTGCGCGCGTGCGGCCCCGCCTGACGACGACGGCCGTCTCAATCCCTCTCTCCCGCGCGGCTTCGAGCCCGGCGGCGCGCGGCTTGTCGCTGACGACTAAAGTGATGCGCGCGCCGGGCACGCTGCCCGCGGCGACAGCATCGGCGAGCGCCGTCATGTTCGACCCGCGCCCCGAGATGAGAATGCCCACGCGCCGCGCCCCGCACGCTTCGTCCGACAAGACTCTCCTCCGCTCCTTGGAAGAACCTTCGACGCCCGGACCCGCCGGCTCTCGTCAACAACCCCGCGAAGCGGAGCCTACCCTCTACTCGCATCCGACGAGCGGCGGCTCAGGCGAGAACCACTTCGCGCGCGCCGTGGGTCACGCGCCCGATGGTGTGGCACGTCTCGCCGAGATTTTCGAGATGTGTTTTGACGGCGAGGGCGTCGGCCGGCGTGCAGACGACGACCATCCCGACGCCCATGTTGAAGGTGCGGTGCATCTCGGCTTCAGAGACGTTGCCCAACTCCTGCATCACGCGGAAGAGCGCGGGCACGGGCCACGAGCCCTTGTCGATCTCGACCGCTGTGCCCTCGGGCAGCACGCGCGGGATGTTCTCCACGAGCCCGCCGCCCGTGATGTGCGCGAGCGCCTTGACCGCGCCCGTGTCGAGCAAGCCTTCGAGCGGCCGGAGGTAACTGAGGTGGGGCCGCAAGAGCGCCTCGCCCACGGTCTCGCCCAAGGCGTCGAGCCGCGTGTTCACGTCGTAGCCCGCGACCTCGAAGAAGAGCTTGCGCGCGAGCGAGTAGCCGTTGGTGTGCAGGCCCGCCGAAGGGAGCCCGAGCAGCACGTCGCCCGGCTCGACCGAATGGCCGTCGATGACCTTCGCGCGATCCACGACGCCGACGACGAAGCCCGCCACGTCGTACTCGCCCTCGGCGTAGAAGCCCGGCATCTCTGCCGTCTCGCCGCCCAGCAGCACGCAGCCGTTCTCGCGGCACCCCTGCGCGATGCCGTTAACCACGGAGACGATGACTTCGGGAGAGAGCACGCCCGTCGCCACGTAGTCCAGGAAGAAGAGCGGGCGCGCGCCCTGCACGAGGATGTCGTTGGTGCAGTGGTTGACGAGGTCGCGCCCGACCGTGTCGTGAACGCCCGTCATGAAGGCAATCTTCAGCTTCGTCCCGACGCCGTCGGCCGAGGCGACGAGCACAGGCTCGCTCATGCCCGGAAACGCGCCGTCGAACATCCCGCCGAAGCTCCCGATCTCGGACAGGGTCCGCGCGTTGAAGGTGCCGCGCGCCAGCCGCTTGATCTTCTCGACCGCCGCGTTTGCCGCGTCAATCGACACGCCCGCGTCGGAGTAAGTAATTGATTTGCTCATCTCTTTTCGCCGCGCGTCACAAACGAAGCGGGAGCAGGGGCCGTTTCCTTTCTCAAACTATAGCGGCCGGGACCGCGAAGGATTTATCAGAGCTTGAAGTTCTTCTGCCCCTCGCCGCCGCGCTTTTCGAGTTTCTCTTGAAGCGCCTTGACGCGCTCTTCCGCCTCTTTGCGCGAGGCTTCGTCGAGCGCGACGGTGATGACGAGGTGGCTGCCCTCTTCGGCGCCTTCGGGGAGGAGCGAGGCGGGCAGTTCGACTTTTACTTCGTCGTCACCGGCAAGCAGGACGGCGGTGCCGCCGTCTTCGACGCGGTCGATGACGGCGCGCGTGCGTTTCGACTTCCCCTTCTCTTCAGTCATGGCGCATCACCTCCCGCCGCGTGACCTGTTCGAGTTCGTGTTCTTCGCGTTCGAGTTCGAGCGCGCCTCGTCCTTCGGCTTCGGCGCGGGCGGGAGGTCGCCGAAGTCTATGAAGCCGCGCTTGGCCGAGTCGTCGCGCAGGGCCGGCCGGCCGGCCCACATGTCCTCGTTGGGTTTGGGCTCGCGCGCGGTCGTGATCTTCACGTCGCCCTCCTGGCCGCGCGTCGAGATGACGACCTCGCCCTGAAAGTCCGTGCGGTAGATTTTGACCTGCGCGGCCTTGAGGCGGTCGAGCACCTCCTGCGACGGATGGCCGTAGCGGTTGTCGAGCCCCGCCGAGATGACCGCGTACTTGAACTCGCCGCGCTTGAGGAAATCTTCTGAAGTCGCGTACTTCGACCCGTGGTGCCCGACCTTCAGCACGGTCGCGCGGATGTTGGCGCCGCTCTTGATGAGTCGCTCGCGCTCGGTCTGCTCCTCCGCGTCGCCGGTGAGCAGGATGGAGAAGGCGCCGTAGTCGAGGCGCGTCACGACCGAGTTGGCGTTCGGCTCGTTGCCGCCCGAGCGCAGGTCGTCTTTCTTGAAGAAGGGCTCGACGGGCGCGAGCACGAGCAGGCGCGCGTTGCCGCCCAACTCGAACGACTGCCCCGGCGCGGCGCGGATGAGGTCGATCTTCTTCTCGTCGATGGCCTTGAGGAAGTCTTCGTAGTTCTTCGTCGTGTTCGGCACGCCGGAGTAGAGGACGTGCGCGACCGGTATCGCCTTGATGACTTCGTCGGCCGCGCCGATGTGGTCGGCGTGCGCGTGCGTGGCGACGAGGAGGTCGATGTGGTCCACGCCGTACTTCTTCAGGGCCGCGAGGATGATCTTGCCGTCGCCCGGCTCGCCCGCGTCCACGAGCGCGGTCTTGCCGCCCGGCGTGACGACGAGGATCGAGTCGCCCTGCCCCACGTCGAGCACGACCACCTTCATCTCGTCGCCCGACGCGGGCGGCGGCGCCTCGGCCGCGCGCTTCTCCATCCACGGCTTGACGACGAACCGCCACCCGACGTACCCGCCGACCAGCAGCACCGCCGCCAGCGCCACCAGCACGCACCCGCACCCCTTTCTACTCTGCGCCACTTAGCCTACCTCTCATCTCACTGCCGTCCAACATTTCTCAGTTAACGGACTTCAACCAACGGCTCACCCGATTCTAAAAGCTCAATCGCTCGGGGCAAAGCATTGGTCAGAATTTGCTTCAACCTTGCGTTCGAGGTATTGCCGCAGGTGAGCCAGATGACCCGCGGCGGAGGACCGAACTCTTCGAGCAGCATGACGAAGTCGCTGTCCTTCGTCATCACGACGGCCGCCGCGCTGCGCGCGGCAAGGAAGATGGCACGGGCGGCGGCTTCGCGCAGCCCTAAGTCCCCTGACCGCGACTGACTGGACTCCGAAGGTGCTGGTCAGCCAGGTCGCTACGGCCGGAGAGAGTTGAGCAGCAACCCAGATAATCACGCAGCTACTACGGGATGGTCGAGCCAGCGCGCCGCGTAAAGCAGAGACGCTTTCAGGTCGTCGGCCTCAAGGTCGGGCATCTCTTCGAGAATCTGTTCGGCGCTGAGGCCGGCGGCGAAGAGGTCGAGCACGTCGGTCACGCGGATGCGCATGCCGCGAATGCAGGGGCGGCCGCCGCACTGCTCCGGGTTGATCGTGATTCTTTTAAGGAGGTCGGACATCAGTCGCTCCGATTCAGTCAGACGGTACGGGCTCGCGCTCGCGCGCGTATTGGGTCTCGGCGACGGGGCTGATGCGGGTGGGGTAGTGGCCCGTCCAGCAGGCGACGCAGGAGGTGTCGAAGGGGAGGCCGCAGGCTTCGAGCATGCCCTCCATCGAGAGGTAGCCGAGCGAGTCGGCCTCGATGAAGTCGCGCACCTCTTCGACCGACATCCGCGCGGCGATCAGCTCCGACTTGTTCGGCGTGTCCACGCCGTAGTAGCAGGGGCTCACCGTCGGCGGGCAACTGATGCGCACGTGCACCTCGCGCGCGCCCGCCTCGCGCACGAGCCTGACGATCTTCTTCGAGGTCGTGCCGCGCACGATGGAGTCGTCGATGAGGACGACGCTGCGGCCCCGGATGAGGTCGCGCACGGGGTTGAGCTTGAGGCGGACGCCGAAAGAACGGATGGACTGTTTGGGCTCGATGAAAGTGCGGCCGACGTAGTGGTTGCGCACGAGCCCGAAGCGGAAGTTGATGCGGCTCTCGGCGGCGTAGCCGATGGCGGCGGCGACGCCCGAGTCGGGAACGGGGACGACGATGTCGCCGGGCGCGGGCTGCTCGACGGCGAGCCGCTTGCCCATCTTGTGGCGCGTCTCGTTGACCGAGCGGCCGTAGATGAGCGAGTCGGGGCGCGAGAAGTAGACGTGCTCGAAGACGCAGAACGAGCGCGGGCGCTCGGGCAGCGGGAAGGTCGAGCGCAGGCCCGCGCCGTTGACGACGATCATCTCGCCCGGCTCCACGTCGCGGACGTACTCGGCGCCGATGAGGTCGAACGCGCACGTCTCGGAGGCGACGACCCACGCGCCGTCGAGTCGGCCGAGCGCGAGCGGGCGAAAACCCCGAGGGTCGCGGACGGCGATGAGCGCGTCGGGCGTGAGGAACAACATCGAGAACGCGCCCTCCGTTTCGCAGAGGACTTCGGGGATGGCCTCCTCGACGGTGACGGCGCGCGAACGCGCGATGCGGTGGAGGATGACTTCGGTGTCGGAGGTCGAGGAGAAGATGGCGCCGTCGCGTTCGAGGCTCTTGCGCTCCTCGGTGGCGAAGGGGAGGTTGCCGTTGTGGCAGACGGCGACCTGGCCGTGCTTGCAGGCGACGAGGAAGGGCTGTGCCTCGCGCACGGAGACCTCGCCCGCGGTCGAGTAGCGCGTGTGGCCGATGGCGGCGGTGCCGGGCAGGCGGTTCAGACGTTCCTCGTCGAAGACCTCCGAGACGAGCCCCATCGCGCGCTCGGAGCGGAGCAGGCCGTCGGAGGCGACGATGCCGCACGACTCCTGCCCGCGATGCTGTAGTTGGTAGAGCCCGAGATACGCGAGTCGCGCCGCGTCGTCGTGCCCGTAGATGCCGAACACGCCGCACTCGTCGCGGAAACCGCCCCGCGCCGTCTCGCCCGCGCCGCCGTCGTTTGGAGTCATGTGGCCGCCGAAGTTCCCTGACTGAGTTCGAAACGACATTGTAACACCGTGGGCGGGAACGATGAACTATGAACGCTGAACTGTAAGCGCGATGCCTTCAGTTCAGCGTTCATAGTTCATCGTTCCTCAATCCTGCGTGCTATCATGATCGCCGCGGATTCTGGGGCGGAGGTGCAAGGCCCTTGTTCGGAGTGAAGGTCTACGGCGCGGACTGGTGCGAAGACACGCGGCACGCGCGCGAGTTTCTCGACCGCCTCGGCGTGCAGTACCAGTACGTCGATATCGAGCAGGACGAGGCGGCCGCCGCGTGGGTGCGGGAGCATAACGGCGGTAAGGAGCGCAAGCCGACCGTTGACATCGCCGGGCAGGTACTCTCGACCCCGACCGACCACGAGTTGACGAGCACGCTGCGCGAGCGCGGCCTGATGGCCTGACGACCGATGAGCGAGGGACACAGCATCACACGCAGGCTCCTGACGGTGCTGGCGGGCGCCGCGCTCGTGGCGGGGCTCGGCTGGGCCGTGCTGAGCGTCTACCGCCGCCTGCCCAAAGACGAGCGCGCGGCTTCGCGTCTCGCGCGCCCCGGCCAGCGCACGACCACGCTCCACGTGCGCCTGCGCCGCGAGGGCGTCGGCTTCCCTGTCTCGGCGAAGAGAGTTCCAGTCCAACTCTACCCCATCAACATGACGGCCGCGCGCAGGGAGTTCGACTCCGAGCAGCGGCCCGGCCAACGCTTCGAGGATTTCGCGGCGCGACTGATGAGCGGCCGCCGCAAGATCGACGCGGAACTGGACGAGGGCGGCGAGGTCGCCGTCCAGGTGCCCCCCGGCAAGTGGTGGATACACGCCGAGATTGACGGCGAACGCGAACTCGCCTGGCGCTTCTACGTCGAGGTCACCGGCCGCGAAAAGACCGTCGAGCTGACGAAAGAGAACGCCTACCTCCGCGCGAAAAGATTTTGAAGGAAGTGATAAGTGATGAGTGATGAGTGATAAGAGAAGCAAGTTACTTCTTATCACTCATCACTCATCACTTATCATTTATTGCGTATGAAGGCCCTTCGTTTCGAGAACGGTCAACTCAGACTGGCGGACGTGGCGGCGCCCGGGCGCGAGGGCGAGGCGTTGGTGCGCGTGCGCCTGGCGGGCGTGTGCAACACGGACCTTGAGATCGTGCGCGGGTACGCGGGGTTCGAGGGGACTTTGGGTCACGAGTTCGTGGGCGAGGTCAAGCGCGCGCCCGGCGCGCCGGAGCTTGAGGGCCGGAGGGTCGTCGGCGAGATCAACGCCGGCTGCGGCCGCTGCCAACTCTGCCGCGCGGGCGACGCGCGCCACTGCCCCGCGCGCACGGTGCTCGGCATCGTCGGCCGCGACGGCGCCTTCGCCGAGTACCTAACGCTTCCCGTCGTCAACCTCCTGCCCGTGCCCGACGAGGTGCCCGACGAGCGCGCCGTCTTCACCGAACCGCTCGCCGCCGCCTGCGGCATCAACGAGCGCGTGAAGATAGAGACGGAGACGCGCGTCGCCGTCGTCGGCGACGGCAAGCTCGGGCTGTTATGCGCGCAGGCGTTGAAGGCCGCGACGGGCGCGGGCGTGACCCTCGTCGGCCGCCACGACAACAAGCTTGACATTGTTCGGGAGCGCGGCGTCCGCGCGTTCAAGCCCGACGAACTGCCCGCCTCCTTCGAACGCGCCTTCGACGTGACGGTCGAGGCGTCGGGTTCGCCCTCCGGTCTGGAGACCGCGCTCAAACTCTTGCGTCCGCGCGGCACGCTCGTCCTCAAGTCCACCTTCCACGGAACGACGGAGCTGAACGCGGCGCCCGTCGTCGTGGACGAGATCAGCATCGTCGGCTCGCGCTGCGGGCGCTTCAAGCCCGCGCTCGAACTGCTGCGCCGTGGCGCCGTCGAGACCGACGCCCTCATCACGGACGAATTCCCGCTCTCCGAAGGCCCCCGCGCCCTCGCGCGCGCCGCCGAGCCCGGCGTCCTCAAAGTCCTGCTCAGGATGTAGTGGTCAGCCATCAGCTTTAAAACCTTTGTGTCCTCCGTGGAATCCTTCGTGACCTTTGTGTTTAAGTCAGACTCTCTTAACCACAAAGGTCACGAAGGATTAAAGCTGATAGCTCACCGCTGACCGCTTATGAGGCTTAAGACAAACATCGCCGCCGACGGCGCGATACTGTTGACGACGGTCATCTGGGGCTCGACCTTCTCCGTCTCGCGCGGGGTGCTCGACCACTGGCCGCCGCTCACGTACCTCGCGGTGCGGATGCCGCTGGCGGCGCTCGTCTTCGTCGCGCTCTTCCCGCAACAGGTCTTCGTCGCGACGCGCGCGGCGTGGCGCGCGGGCGCGACGCTCGGCGCGCTCATCGGCGTCGGCTTCGTGGTGCAGACCGTCGGCCTGCTCTACACGACGCCGGCCAAGTCCGCCTTCATCACCGGTATCTCGACGCCGCTCGTCCCCGTCTTCGTTTACGTCCTGTGGCGCGCGCGCCCGAGCCGCGAGAATTTGTTGGGAATCATCCTCGCCTCAATCGGCGGCGCGCTCATCCTCGCGCCCGCGAGCGCCGGCGGGGTCAACGCGGGCGACCTCATCACGCTCTCGACCACGCTCCTGTTCGCCCTGCACCTCACGCTGATGAGCGTGTACTCGCGCCGCTTCGACGTGCGGCAGTTGAGCGCCCTCCAGATCGCGACGGCCGCCGCGCTCATCCTCTGCGCGTGGGCGTGCCTGCGCGTCTACGCGGCGCTCGCGGGCACGGACGCGCTGCCGCCGGGGCTCGCGCGCGAGACGTTCGCGCCCGTCTGGAGCGCGGGGGTCGCGTGGCAGATCGTCTACCTCACGCTCTTCTCGACGGTCGTGACCTTCCTGCTCTGGACGTGGGGACAGGCGCGCATGTCCGCGACGCACGCCGCCGTCATCTTCAGCCTTGAGCCGGTCTTCGCCACGGCCTTCGCCGTCCTCCTGCGCGGCTCCGCCGAGTGGACCGGACACCGCGCCACCGTCGGCGCCCTCCTCGTCCTCGCGGGCGTCGTCGTCTCGGAACTGCGTTGGGGAAGGGAAGAAAGTCGCGCGGAGGACGAAAAGACGTGAACCGTCAATCGTCAATCGTTGGAGTGGTTTTTCTATTGACGATTCACGATTGATGTACTCGTCATGGTTTACGGTTCGCGTTCTTTGTTTTCACGTTCAGTTCGCTCGCCTTCATCGAGAAGCCACGGCGTTCGGCGAGGCGTTGAATGAGGCCGTCAACGCATTTGGTGACGGCTTCGCCGTAACGGCCCGCGCGGAGCGACGGCCCCATGAGGCGGCCGATGTCGGCGGCCGCGTCGTTGGGGATGTCGGCCTCCAGACTACGGGTCACCTGTATGCGCCACTTGCGGTCTTTGACGGCGAGCAGCAGCAGGACGCCGCCGCCCTCTTCGCCCGCTGGCGGGCCGATGCCCCAGCCGCGCGCGACGGCCAGCGAGTAGTCGTAGATGTCCTGCTCGCCCGTCGTCTCGACGGTGGCGACGGCCATCTCGATCTTGGCGCGCTCCTTCAGTTGCTTGAGCTTCTCTTCGAGCAGCCCTTCCGCCCGCGCGTCGATGACGTTGGCGTCGTCCTTGACGTAGCCGACGGGCGGCGAGAGCGGGCTCTCGCCCACGGGGCTCCGCGCGGGCGTGGGCTGTGTGTTTTGGGCGGGGGTCGGGCGTGTGACAAGCGACTGTGACCGCGCGACCGTCTCGCCGCCGGCCGGCGCCGAGGAACTCCGCGCGCACGCCGCGAGCAATAGCAACGCACAGCAGAGGCACGCGCCAGCGGCGGCCCTCAGTCTCAACACTTCAACTGTCATGCGTAACCTCCGGCGGGCCATTCGTTCGGCCACGGAAATTATAGAGGAGGAGCGCGGCGGCCCGGCACAAATTTTACGGGGCGGCCTTGCGACGAATCGTCTTTGCCGCAGGCGGCGGCATTAGTTATACTCTGGGCTCGCCTCTGTGGCTTCTGAGTCTCCCTCGTCTCGGCGCACAGAACAGGCGGCCGCGCGGACTTCAAGGCAAACGGCCGCGGACCCTACCGACTCCTTTTGAATTTTAGAAGGTGAAGAGTTTTATGTTGCAAATCCCGAAGGGCCATACGACTGAGTCGGAGCGCGCCATCCTGCGCCAACTCCGCGTCTGGATCGCGGCGCTGGCGCTGGGCTGCCTCGTGGTCGGCGTCGGCGTCGGCGCGATGCTGAGCCGGACGAGCGTCCTGGCGGGCGAGGGCGAACAGCCCGCCGTGCCCGCGTCGGTCACGCGCGCGCCCGAGGCGCTGTCGGCCTCCTTCGCCGAGATCGCGCGCCGCGTCGAGCCGTCGGTCGTCAACATCGACACCGTCTCGGCCACCCCGCAGGTCGCCGAGAAGGACGGCGACGACGACGAGGACGGCGCCGAGGAGGGGAGCGACAACCCGCTGCTCGACATGCTGCGCCGCAACGCGCGGCGCCCCTCGCGCGGCGTCGGGAGCGGCTTCATCGTGGACCCGAAGGGCATCATCCTGACGAACTACCACGTCGTCGAGAACATGACCGGCATCATGGTCAAGCTCCAGTCCGGCGAGCAACTACGCGGCACCATGATCGCCTCTGACGAGGAGACCGACATCGCCGTCATCAAGGTCAACGCGGGGCGCGACCTCCCGGCCGTCAACCTCGGCAACTCCGACGAGATGCAGGTCGGCGACTGGGTGCTCGCCATCGGCTCGCCCTTCGGCCTTGAGCAGACCGTGACGGCCGGCATCATCTCGACCAAGGAGCGGCAGACCGACCCGGGCGCCTCCTTCCGCCGCTTCATCCAGACCGACGCCGCCATCAACCGTGGCAACTCCGGCGGCCCGCTCGTCAACATGCGCGGCGAGGTCATCGGCATCAACTCGCAGATCGCCACCTCGACGGGCGACTACAACGGCATCGGCTTCGCGCTCCCGACCAACATCGCCTCCTCCGTCTACAAGCAGTTGATGACGACGGGCAAGGTCCGGCGCGGCTACCTCGGCGTCTTCCTCGACTCGGTCAAGCCCGAGTTCGCGCGCGTCTACCAGTTGCCGAAGGCGGCGGGCGCCATCATCAAGGACGTGGCCGACGACAAAGGCCCGGCGGCCACGGCCGGCATCCTGACCAACGACGTGGTCGTCGAGTTCAACGGCCAGCCCGTCGAGAACGCGCAGGACCTTATCAACAAGGTCGCCTCGACCCCGGTCGGGCAGGCGGTGCCCGTCATCTACCTGCGCGAGGTGGCCGACCGCCTTGAGCGCCGCTCGACCAGCGTCACGGTCGGCGAGCGCCCCGCGCGCGGCGGCGCGGCGAACGGCGCCGCCGTCAAGTCGGAGGAGAAACCCGGCAAGGCGACCGAGACGCCGGAGAGCGCCCCCGCTGACAAGAACGAGCGCCCCGTCCTCGGGCTCAAGCTGAGCGAGTTGACGCCGCAGATCGCCAACGAGCGGAACCTGAAGGGCGTCCGTGGCCTCTACGTGCAGGACGTGGACCCGGCCGGCATCGCCTCCGACGCGGGCGTCGCGAAGAGCATGGTCATCCAGCGCATCAACCGCCAGTCGATCTCGTCCATCGAGGACTTCGAGCGCGTCATCAACGCGCTCAAGCCGGGCGACCCCATCGTCCTCCACGTCTCGGCCTACAACGGCGAGAAGGTCACGCAGCAGATAGTCCAGTTCACCTTCCAGTAAGAACTGTCAAGAGGCTTAAACCGTAAACCGCGAACCGTGACGAGAAGGGCTCGACTCCCTCTCGTCACGGTTCGCGGTTTACGGTTGACGCCTCTTCGCGGTTTACGGTTTACGTCTATTAGTTTACGATAGGAACAAATGGCACAGGCTAAGAAGGCGCTCCGGAAGAGCGGAAAGAAGGGCGGCGCGGCGTCGCGCCCAGGCATTAAGAAGTACCCGAACTACATCGGCGGCGAGTGGGTTCCTTCCCAATCGGGCGAGTGGTTCGAGGACGCGAACCCGGCCGACACGCGCGACGTGGTCGGCCGTTTCCCCGTCTCGACGCGCGAGGACGTGGAGCGGGCCGTCGCGGCGGCGAAGTCGGCCGCCGACCGCTGGCGCAGGCTCCCCGCGCCGCGCCGCGCGGAGATACTCTTCCGCCTCGGCGAGATTCTCATCCGCAACAAGGACCAATACGCGCGCGAGATGACGCGCGAGATGGGCAAGGTCTTGAAGGAGACCGGCGGCGACGTGCAGGAGGCCATCGACTGCACCTACTACACGGCCGGCGAGGGGCGCCGCCTGCACGGCTTCACCACGCCCGCCGAGATGCCCGACAAGTTCGCCATGTGCGTGCGTCAGCCCGTCGGCGTCTGCGGGCTGATAACGCCCTGGAACTTCCCGATGGCGATACCTTCGTGGAAGCTCATCCCCGCGCTCGTCTGCGGCAACACCGTCGTCATCAAACCCGCCGAAGACACGCCGCTCTCCACTTACAACTTGGTGAAGGCTTGTGAAGAGGCCAGTGTCCCGGCGGGCGTCGTGAACCTCGTGACGGGCTACGGCGAGACGGCGGGCGCCGGGATAGTCGAGCACCCTTCGGTGAGGCTCATCTCGTTTACGGGCTCGACCGAGACGGGCCGCGTCGTCGCCTCGGCCTGCGCCGACCGCAACGCCATCTGCTCGCTTGAGATGGGCGGCAAGAACGTCATCATGGTGATGGAGGACGCGGACCTCGACCTCGCCGTCGAGGGCGCCGTCTGGGGCGCGTTCGGAACTTCCGGCCAACGCTGCACGGCCTCCTCGCGCGTCGTCGTGCACAAGAAGGTCTACAAGAAGTTCACGCAGTTGCTCGTCGAGCGCGCGAAGAATCTGCGCGTCGGCAACGGGCTCGACGAGAAGACTGACGTGGGGCCGGTCATCAACGCCGACGCCGTCCACAAGATTCTCGGCTACATCGAAATCGGCCAGAAGGAGGACGGGGCCAAGCTCGCCTGCGGCGGCAACCGTTTAGATACCGGCGACCACGCCAACGGCTACTTCATCGAGCCCACCGTCTTCACCGACGCGGCGCCCACGATGCGCATCGCTCAGGAAGAGATTTTCGGCCCCGTTACGACAGTCATCCCGACGAACTCGCTCGAAGAGGCGGTCGAGATCGGCAACGGCGTGCGCTACGGGCTGTCGGCCTCCATCTACACGCAGGACGTGAACCGCGCCTTCCGCGCGATGCAGGAGATGTACACGGGCATCTTCTACGTCAACTCCTCGACCATCGGCGCCGAAGTCCACCTCCCCTTCGGCGGCACCAAGGGGACCGGCAACGGCCACCGCGAGGCCGGCACGCAGGTCCTCGACATCTTCACCGAGTGGAAGTCAATCTATGTTGACTACAGCGGCAAGCTGCAACGCGCGCAGATCGACGAGGTGAGCTTCGAATAGACGGAGGGCGCCTCTTAAAGTCTTGAACAGTGCAAGACCCGACGAGATGAGAGCATCGGTCACTGAAGTAGCCTTGCCCTCGTCCCAAAACTAAAAGATTGGAGACAAAAGAACAGTGATCGTCGGACTCCCGAAAGAGATTAAGGACAACGAGTACCGCGTGGGGCTCACGCCGGCCGGCGCGCGCGCGCTGACGGACGCCGGGCACAAGGTCATCGTGGAGAAGAGCGCGGGCGAGGGCTCGGGCTTCGAGGACGTACTCTACGAGCGCGCCGGGGCGACCATCCTCCCGACGGCCGACGACGTGTGGGCCGGCGCCGAGATGATCGTCAAGGTCAAAGAGCCCATCGAGCCCGAGTACCCACGGATGAAGGAGGGACTGCTCCTCTTCACCTACCTGCACTTGGCGCCCGACCCGAAACAGACGCGGGCGCTCTTGGAACGCAAGGTCACGGGCATCGCCTACGAGACCATCACCGACCGCAAGGGCACGCTGCCGCTGCTGACGCCGATGTCGGAGGTGGCGGGGCGCATGGCCGTGCAGGTCGGCGCGCAGTACCTTGAGAAGATGAACGGCGGGCGCGGCGTGCTCATCGGCGGCGTGCCGGGCGTGCCGGCGGCGCGCGTCGTCATCCTCGGCGGCGGCGTGGTCGGCACCAACGCCGCGAAGATCGCCGTCGGCATGGGCGCGCAGGTCACGATTGTCGATAAGAACCTCGACCGCCTGCGCGAACTCGACGACATCTTCCTGTCGAAGATTTCGACGCTCGCCTCGTCGGCCTACGCTATTCACGGGGCCATCTCGGAGGCCGATCTCATCATCGGCGGCGTGCTCGTGCCCGGCGCGGCCGCGCCGAAGCTCGTCACGCGCGAGATGCTGAAGGACGTGTCGAAAGGCTCGGTCATCGTGGACGTGGCGGTGGACCAGGGCGGCTGCATCGAGACGACGCGGCCGACGACCCACTCCGACCCGACCTACTACGTCGAGGACGTTTTGCACTACTGCGTGGCGAACATGCCGGGCGCGGTGCCGCGCACCTCGACCTTCGCGCTGACGAACGCGACGCTCCCTTACGCGCTGCGCCTGGCCAATCGCGGCTTCATCGACGCCATCGCCGCCGACCCGGGACTGAAGGAGGGCGTCAACACCTACGCCGGCAAGCTGACCTACAAGGCCGTCGCCGACGACCAGGGGCTCGAATACACTTCGCTCGACGAGATGCTCGGCCTCACGCCGCAGACCAATTCGACGGCCGGCGGCGTGTGACGCGTTAAGAACAATCAACTAAGAAGAAGAGGCGCGACTAAGAACACTTAGTCGCGCCTCTTCTTGTTGATTGATTCTTCTTCAGGCGAGCAGGCGCGCGAGGCTGGCCGCGAGTTCTTCGGCCGGGACGGGCTTCGAGAGGTAGAGGTCTGCGCCCGCGCCGTCGCAGCGCGCGGCCGACTCTTCGCCGCTTAGCAGCACGACCGGCAGTTCTTTGAGACGCGGGTGCTCGCGCAGGAAGCGGCAGAGTTCGTGTCCGGAGAGGTGCGGCATGAGGGCGTCGGTCACGACCGCGTCCACCTCGTTCGAGAGCAGCGCCTTCATCGCTTCGAGCCCGTCGGCCGCCGTCAGCACTTCGTAGCCCGCGCGCCGCAGGACGACTTCGAGGTAGCGCCGCAGCGCGCGGTCGTCCTCGGCGAGCAGGACGGTCCGGCGCGCGCGCGGCTCCTCGTCCCGCGCGGCCTGCGCGTCGGCCTGTTCGAGCCCTTGAAGCAAGATACCCATCAGTCTGTTCGAGAACCTTTCCGGCGTGCTCGGCGGCTGGAGCGGGTGGGAGAGAACGAACGCCGCCGTGAACTTTAGCAACCCGTGTGCCCGCGAGCGGCGGCGGCCACGGCGCCGAAACTACTGTAGAGGCGCGCAACGTTTCAGTCAATCTCTCTTTCTGACCGGCCGCCCGGTCAGTCTGCCACGGCGAACCGGCCGGCGTGCGCGCACATCTATCTTCTTTCGCCGGTTGAAGTGTCGAGGGGCTTCGGCCATACTCACGGGTCGGGCGAAATACAGGAAAAGTCTTTAGGGCAGTAGGAACGTAAGAGACCGAGTCGAGATGTACGAGTTTGCAGTCACGCCAGCCGTCACGCAGATACGCCGCCGAGGCGTGACCATCACGGAGGTCGAACCCGGGAGCCTGGGCGAAGAGCTTGAGCTTGAGCCGGGCGACCGCGTCGTGAAAGTTAACGGCCGCGTGGTGCGCGACTACCTCGACTTCCGTTTCCACACGGGCGGCGAGACCGAGCTAACGCTCGACGTGCTCAAGCGCGGCGGCGAGGAGTGGGAGGTCGAGGTCGAGCGCGCCGAGGGCGAGGACTTCGGCATCCAGTTCGAGAACATCGCCCCCCGGCAGTGCGCCAACGAGTGCCTGTTCTGCTTCTGCAAGGGCAACCCGCCCGACGCGCGCCCCGCGCTCTTCTTCCGCGACGAGGACGTGCGCCTCTCCTTCCTCTACGGCAACTACACGACGCTCTCGTCAATCACCGAAGACGAGATGACGCGCGTCGTCGAGCAGCGCCTCACCCCGCAGTACGTCTCGGTCCACGCGACCGACCTGAAGGTGCGCGCCTACCTCCTGGGAGTTGATGAGAAGCGCGCCGACATCTCCGACAAGATGCAGCGCATGATGGACGCCGGCATCGAGATACACGCGCAGGTCGTGCTCTGCCCCGCCATCAACGACGGAGAAGTTTTAAAGAAGACGGTCGCGGACCTGGCCGCCGAGTACCCGCGCGTGCGCAGCGTCGCCATCGTGCCTCTGGGGCTCACGCGCTACAACACGGACGAGCGCCTGACGCCCGTCACGCCCGAGTGGTGCCGTCGGATCATCGGCGAAGTCGGCGTGTTGCAGAGGGACTTGAAGAAGCGTCTGGGGACCAACTTCGCCTTCCTCGGCGACGAGGTCTATCTGCGCGCGGGCATCGACGTTCCAGGGCGCAGGCACTACGGCGACTACCCGCAGATCGAGGACGGCGTCGGCATGGTGCGCTCGTTCCGCGAGGAGTTCGCGCGGCTGATGAAGAAGATAGAGAAGGCGGGCGTGCGCGACGCCGCGCGCCTGCACGGCACGGTGTTGACGGGGACGCTCTTCGCGCCCGTGCTCGAAGAATTGGTCGGGCAGTTGAACGAGAAGGCGGGGACGCGCCTCCGCGTCGTCGCGGTGGAGAACAGGTACTTCGGCGAGGAGATCGTCGTCGCGGGCCTGATGACCGGCCAATGCGTCGAGGCCGTGAAGAATAAGTTGGAGGGCGAGTTCGTCGTCATCCCGAAGACGGCGCACAAGTCTGACGAGCCCATCATGCTCGACGGCACGCGGCTCGACGATCTTGAACAGAAGCTTGGGCTGCCCGTCCGCCCGCTCGACATGGAGGGGCTGTCGCGCCTGTTGCTGGCGTAGGCTGAGCGGCTCGGAGTCGTGAGAAAAAATAAGGGCGTCGCCTCTGTTTGGAGGCGACGCCCTTTAACCGTTGGGGCAGGTTTAGAAGTCGAAGCGGCCGACGAACTGTATGCGACGCGAGGCGAAGGTATCGACCGAGTGACCGAAGTTACTGCTCGCAATCGTGTTGACCGGCTTGCCGAAGTTGACCTGGTTGAAGAGGTTGAAGAAGTCCGCGCGAATCGTGAACCGGTAACGGCCCTCGTCGCCGAACGGGAAACGCTTGATGAGCGAGAAGTCCACGTTGTTGAAGCGCGGGCCGTAGAACTGGTTGCGGCCGGTGAGCCCCTGGCGGCCGACGGTGCTCGTGCCGTCGCAGTTCGTGTCGCCGACGGGGCAGGCGCTCGCGAACAGGTTGCGGCTCGGGCCGGTCTGTGTGCGCGGGTCGCTGTTGTCGTTGTCCCCGGCCTCGATGCCGGTGCCGGTCGAAGCGAAGTCGGCGCGGTGGCCGATGCCTGTGCCGGCGCTGTCGGTGAAGCCGAAGATCGAGTACGGGCTGCCCGACTGGTACTGCCAGATGCCCGACATCGTCCAGTTGCCGAGCGCGCCCTGCACGAACCTGTTGCTGAAGCGGAAGGGCAGCTCGTAGACCATGTTGCCGACGAAGCGGTGGCGCACGTCGAAGCCCGAGTTGCCGCGCTCGGCGCCGAGGCCGCCCGCGAAGCCCGACGAGTCGCGCGGGAAGCTGCGCTCGCCGCTCTGCGGATCGATGGGGTCGGGCGCGTTGTCAATCGAGTGCGAGATCGTGTAGGCCGCCTGAATCTGGCCGAGGCCGAAGCGGCTCTCGGTCAGCGTCTTCGTTAGGCGGAACTGGCCGGCGTGGTAGGTCGAATGGCCGAGCGCGACGTTCAGCGACGCCTGGAAGAAGGCCGTGTTGAGCGAGCCGTTCTGGAAGTTGGTGAACGTGCTGAACGGGTCGATGGTGTTGTGCGAGCCCGTGATGGCGTTGATGCGCGTGACGCTCGTCATGTTGCCGTCCAGGGCGCGCAGCAGGTTCGTGCCCTTCGAGCCCACGTAGTCGGCCTCGAAGAGCGTGTTGGCTTTGAACTGGCGCTGGATGCCGAAGTTCCAGCTCTGCGTGTAGGGCATGGCGAACTTCGACTGGAACGGGTTGTTGCCCGGCAGCGCGAAGAGCACGGGCGCGAGGAAGTCGCCATCGTTGGCGAGGGGCGTCGGGTCCTGCGTCTCGGGCCGGCCGACGAACTCAAGGAAGTCGCCGACGATGTTGAAAACGTCGCGCTGGAACGGCGGGTTGGCCGACGAGTTGCTGAAGAGGTTGCCGAAGACGCGGTCGTAGAAGACGCCGTAGCCGCCGCGGATCGAGGTCTGGCCCGGCCCGCCCGTGAGCTTCGAGACCCAGCCCGTCTTGTAGTCGGGGCTGTAGGCGAAGCCGACGCGCGGCGCGATGTTGTTGTTGTCGTTCAGGTAGAGGTCGGAGCTGCCGCCCGAGTTCTTACCAACCAGCTCGAAGCGGAAGCCGCCCGTGGGCGTGGCCCCGCTCGGGTCCTGGTTGACGAGGTTCGACAACTGTCCGTTGACCTCGAAGGGCACGCCGTTCCGGGAGTAGCGGACGCCGTAGTTGAGCGTCAGGTTCGACCTGACCTTCCACGTGTCCTGCCAGAAGACCTCCAACTCGCGCTGGCGATAGCCGCGGTAGTCGGCGTCGGTGCGGCTGCCCGCGCGGTCGAAGTACTGCGACTGCGTCTGGAAGGCGACCAGCCCGTAGAGGTAGCTGGCGAAGTTCTGCACCGTCCCGCCCTGGCCGCCGAGGCCGACGAAGACATCGTTGTCGGGGTCGGCGTCGAGGTTGCGCGGGTCGTTGGCGAAGAAGACCGGGAAGCCGAAGTTGGTCGGGGTGTTGAAGTCTATGCTCTCCTGGCGGAAGAAGTTGCTCGCGCCGTTCGAGTAGACCCAGCGGAACTCGCCGCCCATCTTGAAGCTGTGGTTCCCCTTGATCCAGGTGAACGAGTCGCCGACGTGCGTCGTGCCCGTGAAGCGGAACTGCGTGCCGAAGCCCGAGGTCGGGGCCGTGATGCCGGCGATGGCGAGGTTGATCAGGCTGCCGTTGACGCCGCCGCGCGGGCTGTTCTCGCGCGCGGAGCCGGCGCGGTCGAGCGCCGCGAGCACCGACTCGCCGCGCGTCGCCGAGACGCCGCCGTCACCCTCGCCCGCGAAGACCAGTTCCAGGCGGTTGCCGCCGAAACGGAACTCATTAATCTTGTTGGGCGAGAGGGTCGAGACCAGGTTGGTCGAGAGGCGGAAGGTGGTCTGCGGCGAGCGGATGGCGTCGTCGGCGCCGGGGAATGACTCGCAGCAGAACTCGAAGCTGCCGTCGGAGTAGGCGAAGCTGCCCGTCAGGCTGTGCTTCTCGCTGATCTGGTGATCGACGCGCGTCGAAATCTGCTTCTGGCGGTCGTTGGTCTGCGTCGTGAAGCGGAACGCGTCGAAGACGCCGGGCAGCGGGCTGTCCGCGGGCGAGTTGCCGAGCGGGTAGAGCTGGTTGAGCAGCTTCGTCAGCTCCGGGTTGATCTCGAAGCCGAACTGGTTGTTCACGCTGCCGGGCCGCGCGTCGATGATGCCGATGGGCAGGCCGGTGTCGGAGTCGAGCACGTTGCTCAGGTTGAAGATGCCCTGGCGCGCGGCGGCCGACGGGACGGTCTGGAGGACCTGGATGCCCTGGTCGAAGATGTCGCGTTCGATGTTGAAGAAGAAGAAGGTGCGGTCCTTCTTGATGGGGCCGCCGATGGAGGCGCCGTACTGGCGGCGCTGGAGCGGGTCGCGCTCGCCCGACGTGTCGAAGAAGTTGCGGGCGGCGAACTTGTCGGAGCGGTAGTAGATGTAGCCGCCGCCGTGGAACTCGTTGGTGCCGCTCTTGGTGGCGACGTTGATGATGGCGCCGGTGTTGCGGCCGTACTCGGCGTTGAAGTTGTTGGTGATGACGCGGAACTCTTGCGTCGCGTCCACGTTCGGCGTCGAGACGCCGCCCGGGATGCCGGGCACGTCCGTGTCGTTGTTGTCGATGCCGTCAACCAGGAAGTTGTTGTTGCGCTCGCGCTGGCCGTTGACCGTGACGCCGCCGAGGCGGGAGGTCGAGGCGGTCGTGCCCGGCGCGAGCAGCAGGAGCGAGTTCGGGTCGCGCGAGAGCAGCGGCAGGTCGAGAATCTTCTTCTGCGAGATGAGCGTCGAAATCTGCTGGTCGGTCGTGTTGAGCGCCGTCTCGCCGGCCGTGCTGGCGACCGTCACCACCTCCTGCGCGCCGGCTGGCGCGAGCTGGATGTCCTGCGTCCCCGTGAAGGAGACGGAGACGATGACCTGCTTGACGGTGGAGGTGGCGAAGCCCGCCCCGGTGGCCGTCACGGTGTAGGTGCCGGCTTCGAGGTTCGGGATGTTGTAGGCGCCGTCTTCGGTGGCGGTCGCCGTGCGCTTCTCGCCGTTGGCTTCGTTGGTCGCCTCGACGGTGGCGCCGGCCACCGCCGCGCCGTTCGGGTCCCTCACGACGCCCGTGAGACTGCCCTTGGACGACTGGGCGAACGTTAACGAAGTCGCGAGGAGCGTGAGGACGACGGCGGACGCGACACTCTTCAGAGCGGTGCTTCCGCCGAGCGCCCGACGGGCGCCGGTAAACAGTCCTGCTAATGTGAGCTTACTCATTGAATAAATCTCCTTTTCTAACTGGCAAAAGGGGCCACTTACGTCCCGGGTCGAGTTGTGCCCGACCCGCGCGGGTTAGGGCGTAGGCTTGGTTCCGGCGGCGTGACGGAGACGTTCACGCCGGGAATCTACCTTCGCAAGTCGTGGCACGGCGCGTCCAAATCCATGCCCTTTCGCGCAGAATTCTGTACGTTCGTGCGTGGGGCTTGGGCGCGGCGTGCCGGAGCGGTTTAAGAGAACAGAGGGACGACGACTAACACGGCAAGGAGTGTTCCACCGTTCAAATTATTGGTTTGCTGGGGTATATCTCGGAATGTGCGGGCCTCGAATCTTTTATGGGTCGGTAAAATTCAGAAATGTAAATAAGGCCATCCGAATTTATGAAGATTCAGGGATTATTTCGGCCGGGCGGCCTGAAGCAGCGAAGGGGCGCGTCCCTCGGCCCTGGGCCGGGGACGCGCCCCCTCATCGCGGGCGCGGGTTCGTTCACGGACGAGTTTGGCGGGTCAGCCGGCCTCGACGTTGAACATGCGGTCGTCAATCTCCTGGTCAAAGGCGAACTGGTCGAGCGTCATCTCCCAGCGGTCGAGAGAGTTGCCGCCCGTCTTCTCGATTTCGAGCTGGAGCTTGTAGCTGTGCGGGAGCTTCAGCTTACTCTCCTCCTTGTAGTCGCCGAAATCCTCGACGATCCTGTAGCGCGTCTCGCGCTGGCTGGCCGAGGCGTCCACGCCCGAGCCGAGCTTGGCGCCGATGATGCGGTCGTACTGCGTGCGGACGTGCTGGAAGGTCTCCGCGTCGAAGAAGAGCGTGATCTTCACGTCGGAGCCCTTGTTCGGGTAGTACTTGAGCTTGTGCACGGGACGGTCGTTGACCTTGTCGGTGCCGCCGTACTCAAGCTTGGCCTTGCGCTCCGAGAGGTTGAGGAGCGGCCAGGCCGAGGTGAGCGTGCCGCCGATCAGACCTTCCTTGAAGATTTCGCCGTGGGTCTGGGCGAAGTTGCCGAGCGGCGAGCGCACGCCCGGCGTGAGGTAGCCGACGGTGAACCTCTTGCCGTCGAAGCCGAAACGCTCGCCGGGGTAGTTCGGCGCGTCGAACTTCATGCCGAGGACGAGCTTGTGGTCGTCGGACGCGAGGACGACCTGGCCGTCGATGGCGCCCGAGGTGCTCCGCGCCTTGAAGATGGCGCGCGAGGTGCCGCCGACGATGCGCGTCTTCGCGGCCGAGCGTGCCGCCTCCGGCCCGAGCGATTCGAGGTGCTTGGCGATAACGTCCTCGGCCTTCATCTTGTCCTGCGTGGGGACGGCGCCGGCCGCGCGCGGCGTTGAGGGCAGCAGCGCGGCGAGCAGGGCGCAGGCGAGCGCGAGCGCGCGGCGGCTGCGGGGGGTGCGGGTCTTGAACATCTCTTTAAATCCTCCGTCGGAACTTGCGTCGCGGGGCGCAAAAAGTTCCCGCGAAATCTATCGCTGTCGTTGAAAGTTTGTGACCTGGCCGAGTGGGCTGGTGCGCGTGCGGGCCGCCATGCGGCGCCGCCGGTCGGGGAGCCGACATAGCCTACTATAAACGTCGGTCGGAGGCCAAAGTTGCGGAATAAAAAAAGCGGGCGGCGCCGAAGCACCGCCCGCCGGAAGGTGGGCAGCCCTGAACGAGTCAGGGCGACGAGTTAAAACTCGAAGCGAGCGCCGAACTGCACGATGCGCGGCGCGTAGGCATTGCCCGCGCCGGTCAGGCGCCCGAAGCTCGTGCTGTTCACGTCGAGGATGCCGGGGTTGCTGCCGGCGAAGAAGTTCGCGTTGTTGAGCACGTTGAAGACCTCGCCACGGAGCTGGAGGCGGGTGTTCTCCGTGATGCTGATGTTCTTCAGGAGGCCCGCGTCCCAGTTGAGGTACATCGGGCCGTTGATGAAGTTGCGCGACATGTTACCCGTCGAGCCGGGGGCGTTCGGGAAGAACACCTGATTGGCGAACGGGGCCGAGCCGACGGCGGCGGCGCCGCGGACGCTCGAAATCACGAAGCCGGCAGGCAGCGGCTTGGTCAGGTCAACGCCGCTCAGCGTCGCGCCGGTGGCGGGGTTCTGCGCCGTGGCGAAGAGCACGCTCGGGTTGACGATGAAGACGCCGTTCGGGGTCTTGAAGACGCCGAAGAGTTCCTTCACCTGGTCGGCCGTCAGCGACGTGGTCGCCGGCTGCGTCGCCGAGCGGCCCGCGCGGTTGAGCGTACCACGGCCATCGATGACGGTCGTCGGGATGCCCGAGCTGATGTTCAGGATCGACGAGAACTGGAAGCCGCCGACGATCTTATCGACGACGCCGCCCTGGTTGAGCCAGCGCTTGCCACGGCCGAACGGAATCTCGTAGAGGCCGTTGAAGTTGAACGTGTGTGCGCGGTCGTAGATGGCCCGGCCGTAGTCGCGGTCGGGGTTCAGGTTGTCGAGGTAGGGCTCGACGCGGGTCTGGTTGACCTCGTCGGTGCTGCCCGTCACGTCCGTCAGAATCTTCTGGAACGTGTAGTTGGCCTGGAGGCTCAGCCCCTGCGTGAACCGGCGGCGGAACTCGGTCTGGAGCGAGTTGTAGTTGAAGTGCCCACCGTTGGTCGTGAAGTTCGCGACGCCGGTGTTCGGGTTGGCCAGGAAGGGCACGGTGCCGGCCAGACCGTTCTGGATGTAGATAATCGCCAGGTCGGCGGGGACGCCGTTCTGGATCTGCGAGATGATGGTGGCGTTCGTCAGCAGTCCGCCGCTCGCCAAGTTCGGGAAGACGGTCAGCGTCTGGCAGCCGGCGGTGGTGCAGCCCGGGTTGCCGGTCAGGAGGAAGTTGGCGCGCGCGCGATTGAAGTCGGCCAGGAAGCCGTTGTTGCGGATGTCAACCTGGTTGTAGTCAATCGAGCGGAGCAGCTCCTTGCTGTAGCCGCCGACGTAGCGGACCTCGATCACGCTCTGGAAGCCGATCTCGCGCTGGATGCCGAAGTTGTACTCGTAGTTGCGCTGGACCTGAAGGTTCGGGTCGATGAGCGAGACGGTACCGAAGTTGGTGCCGGTCGCGGCGTTGTTCTGCGCGTAGGTGCGGAAGCCCGCGCCGCCCGGGCCGAACGACGAGGCCGGGACGACGATGGGCGCCAGCGTCGGCACGTTGCCGGCGCCGATGATGCGGAACTGGGCCGCGCCGCCGGCCGTGCCGCCGAGGCGCGCCGGGGCGTCGAAGTTACCGAGGCCCGTGTTGTTGAGCGAGGCGTTGTCGGGGGCGCGCACGTACTCGTCGTTGACGTAGTTGACGCGGTAGCCGCCGCGGATGACCGTCTTGCCCTCGCCGGGGAAGATGCCCCCGAGGAAGCGGCTGCGGAAGTTCGGCGTGTAGGCGACGCTGATGTTGGGACCGAAGTTGTCCTTGTCCATCTTGAAGAAGTCGCCCGGGTTGCCGGCGTTGGTGCCGATCAGGCGGTACTCGCCGTTCGGGTTGAGAATCGCCTGGAGCGGCGTCTGGCCCGACTGGATGACCGGCTCCAGCGAGACGAGGTTCGCGTTGTTGAGCGGCGTGTAGAGCTCGTAGCGCAGACCGAGGTTGACGGTCAGCTTGTCGGACAGGCGCCACTGGTCGGAGATGTAGAAGCCGTAGTTCTCGAACTCGAACTTGCGGACCTGACCCGCGCCGGCGACGAAGCCGGAGGTCGAGCTGACGGCGTTGGCGCGCTGCTGGCCGCTACCGATGACGCCGCCGAGCAGGAGGCGCAGGCTGTTGGCGCGACCGAGGTCGGTCGTGTTGATGCCGCCGAGGAAGTTCGCCGCGGCGAGCCCGGGCGTGGCCGTGCCGCCGCCGCCGATGGTGTAGACCGGCGTGACGAGGGCGTTGTTCGACGACTCGATGCGGTAGAACTGGCCGACGCCGCCGAAGCGGAAGGCATGGTTGCCGCGCGTCCAGGTCGCGTTGTCCTGAACGTTGTAGTAGTCGGTGTTGCGGCCCTGGCTCTGGAAGCTCGGCTCGGGGTTCGTGACGAGCGGGACCGTGAGCAGGAAGGGCAGGTTGCGCGGGTCGGTCGTCGCGAGGAAGAACGGCTCGGAGCGCTGGTAGCCGACGCGGATCTCGTTCGTCAGCGACGTGGTCGGCGACATGCGATAGGCGCCGACGAGGAGCGTCGTCGGACCGCCCTGAGAGGTGAAGGTGTTCGGTGCGAAGCCGGCGGCAACGTCGGTGCGCGCGTCGGTGATGGTGTTGCGCTTGAGGACGAAGTTGAACGAGTTCTGGTCGTTGAAGTCAACGTCGAAGCGGCCGGTGATGGCGTCGCGCGTCTCGGGGTTCGAGCGCTGGAACGCGACGGCCTGAAGCAGGTTGATGCCGGTCGTCGCGCCGTTGCCCGAGGTCGGGAGCTGGTTAAGGATGCGCGTCTGGATGGTCGGATCGACCGTGAGCACGCCGCCCGCGCTGGTGAAGGTGGTCCCGGCGGTGCCCGCGAGGTTCAGGCCCGAGCCCGTCAGGACGTTGGTGGTGATGGTCTGCCCCGCGGTGATGCCGGCCGGGCAGGCCGCCGTCGTCGGCGTGCCGCAGGTCACCGTGTAGGAGAAGTTCCCGGTGCGCGCCGCCGGGAGCAGCGTCGTCGTCGTGATCGGCACCTGGTTGGCGAGGCGGAAGCCCTCGTAGTTGGCGAAGAAGAACGCCTTGCCACGGTCGAGGCGCGGGCCGCCCTCGCCGAAGTGGGGGATGGGCGTCGGGCCGCTCAGCGTGCCGCCGAACTGGTTGCGGTTCAGGAACGCGCGCGGCACGTTGTTCCAGTTGTTGAAGAAGTTGTTGGCGGCGAAGCGCGAGTTGCGGTTGAAGATGAAGGCGTTGCCGTGGAAGTCCGAGCCGCCGCGCGGCGTGACGAGCACGACCTGCGTGGAGCCGGTGCCGTACTCGGCGCCCGCGTTCTGCGTGATGACGGTGAACTCGCCCGTGTCATCGACGGTCGGCTGGTCGGAGACGAAGCCGTTACGGATGAAGTTGTCCTGGACGTTCATGCCGTCGCGGGTGTAGTTGACCGACGAGGAGCGCTGCCCGTTGATCGAACTGCTCGTCGTGTTCGAGCCTGCGATCAGGTTGAGCAGGGTCAGGGGGTTGCGGCCGTTGATCGGCAGCTCCTTCACCTGACGGGGGGTGACGGTGTTGCTCAGCTCGGCGTTCGTCGAGTTGACGACATCGGCGCCGGCGACGACTTCCACCGTCTCGCTGATGTTGCCGATCTCAAGCACCGGGTTGAGCGCGAAGGCGCGGCCGATGTCGATCTTAACGTCGGTGACGACCCTCGTCTTGAACCCGGGCGCCGTGATGGTCACGGTGTAGGTGCCGACTTCGAGCTGCTGGAAGGTAAAGGCGCCTTCGCCGCTGGCCTGGACCGTCTGTTCCTTACCGGTCTGGTTATCCTTCACCGTCACGGTGGCGCCGGCGATGTTGCCGTCCGGCCCGGCGACCGTGCCGACCAGGCTGCCCTGGCCGCCCTGGGCGAAAGCGGTGACGCTGAACACGCAGAGCGCCAGAACCGCCAACGTAAATTTCCTCATCATGTACTCCTTAAAAAGTGGGCTTCTTCGGAGGCTCCCGCCGCGCAGGACATTCCTATCCTTGAAAGTCCTGCCGGCGGAAACAGAGTTTTGGGTGATTTCCCAACGGATGCGTCGTAAGACAGGGGCTTAAATCGTCAACGCCTCATTATCGCCTTACTCGTCAGCGTGGTGGCAAGTGCCGTGCCGACAAACCCTTGATGTGTAAATTGTTCATAGTAGTGGATTAAACCGCCGGGCCGGGTGAGGAAAAGAATTGGAAATTGACAAATTTGAATTTCCTATACGAATTCTCGTATGGACGGACGGATTCGTCGGCGGGCGCGAGAGGCGCGGGCGGGCGGGCGGCGGGCTTGACGTGTCGGGGCGGCGAGGCGCGCGCGGCTACTGCGGTGGGGGCTGCCAGACCGAGCCGTCGTCGTACTCGACGCGGTAGATGACGACCTGCTCGCCCGGCTCCTTGCCGGCGCTCTTGACGTTGACGGTCGAGGTCTGCGGCTTGGCGGAGCGGCCGACCAGTTCGTTGTCCTGGCCGGGGCGAAGCTTGACCTTGGCGGTGTAGAGGTGGCGCCCGATCTCCTGCCGCGTGTCGGGGTCGAGGAAGGTGTAGCCCCAGTCGATGAGGCGGATGGTCTTCGCGCCGGTGTTCTTGACCTTGGCGCGGTAGACGTAGGTCGTGACGGTCCCCATCGGCGGGGCCTCTTTATTAGAGTTCTTGGCGCGCGGCGTCGGCGGTTCGAGCGCCTCGGCGCCGCGCCCCCTGATCTTGTTCTGGAGGTCGTTCATTCGCTGCTGCCGCTGTGCGTCGGCGAAGTCGTCGTTGGCGGCGAAAGGGTCCTGGTCGAGCGCGGGGTTGCGCGTGTAGGTCTGCCACTTCTTCTGAAGGACGACGAGGTCGGGCGGGATGGCCGGCGTCGCCGGGACGGTCGCGGCCGGGGCCTGCGCCGCGACCGAGGCGGCGCCGAGCAGGAACATGAAGAACAGAAAGACCGCTCTCCTCATTTCGCACCCCTTTCCAGAGCAGCAGCAGGCGCGGACCTACATCCCGCGCCCGACGTTCAAGGCGTCGTCGAGGTTGAGCCGTCCTCGTAGGTGACGCCGATGACCTTGACCTTGAGGTCCGCGACCGGCGGCCTGCGAGCCGCCCGCGAAGAGACCTTCACCACGTTGGCGCGGGGCGTCCGCAGGAACTTCGAGAGTTTCTTCGTCTTGCCGGGGGCGATGCGGGCGTTGGTGGTCACGTCGTAGCTGCGGATGACGGCGCCGGTCTCGGAGTCGAGGAGCGTGGCCGTCCAGGCGACGGACTTGATGGTCTTGGCGGCGCTGTTCGTGACCTCGACTTCGGCGTTGAAGGTCGCGGGCAAGTTGCGACGCACGGCGTCGGCCTCGCTCTCGGCTCTCGCGTTCGAGGCGCGCGAGGCGGAGATGAGCGCCTCTTCAGACTTGGCCGGGTCGCGCGAGAGCCTCGCGTCGCGGAAGGGGTCGGTGCCGGGGTTGTTGTTGGGTAGCTGCGCGGGGTTGTTGTTGGGCACCTGCGCGTGCGCGGCGGCGGCCGCTGCCAGCAGGAGCGCGAAGATTAAAGTCAGCTTCTTCACTTGAAGCGTTCTCCTTAAACGAAGGCGTGTTGTGGTCGGCTTACGTCCGCTTGGATGACGGCCGCCGCACTTTCAGTTGACCAGTTCGAAATCTATCCGGCGCACCGTTGGCTTAAGGCGTCGTCGAGGTCGAGCCGTCAACGTAGGTGACGGATTTGATCTCGACCTTGACGGGGCCGAACCAGAACGGAAGGCCCGGGAAGTAGCCGCCCTTCACCTCGTCGGCGCGGGGCGCCTTCAGGCGCTTCGAGAGTTTCTTCGTCTTGCCGGGGTCGATGCGGGTGTTGGTCGTCAGTTGCTGGGTCTGGATGACATCGCCCGAGTCGGCGTTGGTGATCGTCGCGGTCCAGGCGACGGACTTGATGGCCTTGTCGGCATTGTTCGTGACCTCAAACTCGGCCTTGAGGTTGCCGGGCGAGGAGCGACGCGCGCGGTCGGCCTCGCGCTCCATCGAGGAGACGCGGCTGCGGGAGTCGCCGATGTTTATCTCGTCGCGGGCAATACCGGGACGCGGGTCTGTGTCGCGCCCCAACGGGTCGTTGCTCGGGCGGGTAGGCATCTGCGCGTGCGCGGCCGCGGAGGCGGTGAGCAGAAGCGCAAAGGCTAGCGTTAGCTTCTTCATGTGAGTCGTCCTCCTGAATGTGTGAGTTGTCCCCTAGCTGTAAGCTAAAGGCATTCCGGGGGCGGCGCGCGTCCCGTCGGACAGCGGCCCCCCTTCAGTTGACCAGTTTGAAATCTATCCAGCGCGTGGCCGTCCGGCCGCCGCTTGAGGCGCCCGCCTCCGAGACGGTCAGTTGCAGCATGTAGTCGCCCGGCTCAAGGATCGTGCCCAGTTGCAGGCGGCGCGCGACGACGAGCCGCGACACGTCGGCCTGCGTGCTCATCTCGACGGGGATGACCTCGCCGGTGAAGACCTGCTGCCCCTCGCGGAAGAGCTTCACCTGCGTGTTGTACTGCGAGCCCTTCTTCTTCCCCGCGTTGAGGACGAGACAGGCGTAGTCGAGGAACCAGCCGTGGCGGAAGACGCGCGAGGCGGGGCTCGCCAGAGGGTCTTCCATGCCGATGAGCCCCTCGCCGCCAGCGACGACGCGCGCGCCCGTCTCGGTCGCGGCGGCCGACGCGCCGGGCGCGCCGAGGACGGAGGTGAGCAGGTCGCGCGCCTTCGTCGCGGGCCGGTTGCCGGTGATGACAAGGCTCGACAGCGTGAGCTTGTCCTTCTTCACGTCCGGGACTTCGATGTAGTGGCTGGCCGAGCCGACGCGGCCCGAGGCCGAGTCGCGGATGGCGATGCGTAACTGGTAGGCGCCCGGCTTCTTGACGGGGACGTTCATGCCGTAGAGCATCCCCTCGCGCATGAAGCGTTCGAGCTTCTCGGGCTTGGCGCGGATGGTCTCGACGAGACTGACCTGATCGACGATCTGGCCGTCCTCGCCGAGCGTGACGGCGACCACGTCGAGGACGGCCTGCTGGCGGCCGTCGGGCAGCGTCGTGAAGGTCAGGTCGCGCGCGTCCATCAGCATCACGGAGCGGATGGTCGAGCCCAACGAGGCGTCGTTCATGAAGAACGAGGTCAGTTGCAGCTTGACGCCGCCCGAGGCGAAGGGCGAGAGCAGGGCGGCCATCAACTGCTCGGAGCGCGAGCGTTTGCCCTTGCGCGACTCGTCCTCGGCGACGCCGAGGAAGCCGCCGCGCGTGCGCACCTTCAGGTTGTTGCGCCCCTTGACCTTGATCGACCAGGTGTTGAAGCGGCGGCGGCCCGTCTCGGGGTCGAAGGTGGACTCGTCGGGGCGGTAGCCGATGAGGTAGTAACCGCGAATGTCTTCGAGCGCGCGGCGGATGCCCTTGTTGAGGTCGTTCTGGTTGAAGACGGTGGTGCCGCCCGTCTCGCGCGCGAGGTAGTTGAGGCCGTTCTGCCCCTCGAACATCTCCGCGCTGCGCTTGCCGAAGACCTGCGAGCCCATCTGGTCGGTGCGGATGTTGCCGACACCGCCGATGGGGCCGGCGAGGCCGGCGACGCCGCCGTCGGGGGCCATCGGGTTGCCGGAGGTCATGTCGGCGGCCGTCGTGCCCGTGGGCTGGAGTCCGCGCGTGTCCACCGAGTAGATGACGACCGAGGCGCGGTTGGCCTGATCCACCAGGTGCCGGAGCGCCGAGACGACGCGCTCGTGGCGGTCCTGCCCGCCGTCGTTGTTCTGGTTGAAGATGGCGATGCCGTCGGAGAAGAGCACGACGGCCTTGCGGCCGGGCAGCTCTTTGAGTCCGCGCACGACGAAGTTGAGCGCGCCGAGCGTGCCGACGGTGAGGACGGTGTCGCGAAACTCGTTGACGCTGAGCCCACGGCGCTTGTCCTCCTCCCGGTCCTGCCGCTGGTTCTCCGGCTTGCGGTCGCCCGCGTCCATCGTCGGCTCGCTCCCCTGCGTCTCCAGACGCTCAAGGGTGTCAACGGAGGTGAAGGCGCCGAGCCGCGTCGTGCGCGCGAGCGGGCGCACGCGCTCGATGGCGGCGTAGAGCTGCTGGCGGTCGTTGGTGAACTGCTGGAGCGCGCCGATGCCGGCGCTGGTGCGGATGATGGCGACGAGGTCGCCGGGCTGCACCTGCTCGTCCACGTACTTCCGGAGCGCCTGCCGCGTGGCGTGGACGCCCTCGTGCGACATGCGCAGGTCGTCCACGACGAGGGCGATGGCGCGTCGCACCTGCTCGGGGCGCAGGCGCGCGGGCGGCGGGACGGCGGCGGCCGGCGCTCCTGCCTTGTCGCGCGCGGGCGGCGTCGGGGTGGGTGCGGCCGTGGTCGTGGCCGGCGCCGCTGTCACGTAAGAAAAGTTGGTGATGATCTGCGGCTTGTCGTTCTCAAGAATCTCGAAGTCCTCGGCCTTGAGGTCCGTGACCTGACGGCCATCCCTGTCGGTGACGACTACGTCGGTCTGGACGAGCGAGGTCGTGATGCGCACGACATCGTCGTCGTCGGCGGGTTGCGGCTGCTGTCGCGGCGTCTGCGCCGGTTGCGGCTCGGGGCGCGCGGGGGCCGGCGTCTGCGCCGCCAGCGAAGGGCAGAGCGAGCTGACGGTCAGGAGGATGGCGAGCGTCTTCTTCATGTGGGCAAGCGTCCGTTCTTGAGTTGGCCGCGCGTGCCGGGGGCGCGTGGGCGTCAGGGGTGTGCGGGCGGATTATAGAACGGGAGGCGCGCGACCGGAAGGGCCGGAGGGGACGCGCCGTCGTCTACTTGGCCCGCAACTCCTTGATGGTCTCGCGCAGCCGCGCGGCGTCGGGGGCCGTGGGGGCGAGCTTGAGATAGGTTTCGAGCTCGTCGGCCGCGCGCTTGTACTGCTTCAACTCCCAGTAGAGGCCGCCGAGGTAGTAGTGCGCGCGGACGACATCGCCGCCGCCCGAGTCGGCCGCCGCCTTCAACTCACGCTCGGCCTGCTCAAGCTCGCGGCGCCCGAGCAGGATCACGCCGAGGTAGAGGTGCGCCGACGGCGACGCGGCGTTCTTGCTGAGCACCTTGCGGAACTGCTGTTCGGCCTCGGCCGGGCGGCGGAGTTCGAGCAGCGCGCGGCCGTAGGCGATAAGCGTCCAATGGTCCTCGGGCGCGAGCTTGAGCGAGGCCGAGAGCGCCTCGGACGCCTTCTCGGGCCGCTTGAGCTTGAGGTAGGTGACGCCCAGTTCCGTGAGCGCGAGCGGGAAGTTCGGGTGCGCCTCCACGGCGAGGCGGAAGAGGTCGGCGGCGCGCTCGTTCTCGTTCTTGCGCGCGGCCTCCATACCCTTGTGGTAAAGCTCGACGGCCGGCTTCGGCACGTTAGCCAGCGCCGCGTTGAGGACGCCGGGCTGCGCCTGATTGTCGGTCCCGCGCTTGGGGCGGAGATAAATCTGGAGGGTGATGGGGCGGTTGAAGGGCGTGCCGACGATGCCGCGTCTCGTCTGGATGGTCGAGGCTTCGAGCAGCACGCCCTCGCGCGCCGTCTCGAACTCGTCGCCGCCCTCGACGATGACCGTGTAGGGTCCCGGCCGCAGCCCGGTGAAGCGGAACGTGCCGTTGGCGTCGGAGAAGACGTATTTGTCGCCGGCGCCGGAACTCTCCAGCCGCACCTTGAGCCGCAGCTCGGAGCGGCGCCCCGAGGGGCCGACGAGCCGGCCCTGGATGGTGTGTTCGCCGCCCGTCCCCGAGTTGTCGGTGCCGCCGACCTGCGCGACGGCCGTGACGGCGCAGGCGAACGACAGGAAGAGCGCGCGGAAGACGAGCGGAGCGGTCGCGAGCGTGCGGCGGCGTGCGGCGCGTGCCGGAGGGAAAAGCATGGTGACAAACCCCTTTCGAGAAGCGCAATCGAGGGCCGACTTGACTCTATTCTCTTGTCACGGGGATCGAGCCCGCAGGATAGCACAAGGAAAAGAAAAGGGAGGGGCGAATTTTTGTTCGCCCCTCCCGGAATCTTCCACCTCCCCCGGAGGGTCCGTGAAAGCAGAGCAGTTTAGAACTGGAACTTGATGCCGAGGCGCAGGGCCGACGGGAACTGGAAGATGGTCCCGGTGCCGAAGAACGGGTTGAGCTGCGGGTTGATGTTCGACGCCGCCGGCGCACCCGAGTTGATGTAGAACGTCTCATCCTGGCGGATGGCGCGCTGCACGTTCGTCACGTTGAACCAGTCGAGCTGGAGCCGGAGCTGGCGGTCTTCGCCGAGGTTGATCGGGTAGTACGCGCCGAGGTCCAGATTGTAGTTGTTGGGCGTGCGGTTGCTGCCCGTGATCGGGTTGACCGCCGTGCCGCGCGGGTTGCAGACGTTGCCGATGCCCGCCAGCGTGCCGCAGAAGCCCTCGTTGTCGCCGTAGAGGAAGTGCGGGATCAGCGCGTTGAACGGGATGCCCGAGTTGTAGCGGAACGACGCGCTCGTCAGCAGGCCGAACTTCCAGCGGTAGCTGCCGTCGAACTTGAGCTGGTGCGGGCGGTCGTTGGGCAGGCGCCCGTAGGTGCCGTTGAGCAGGCTGACGAGGTCGAACAACGAAGTGATGTTCGGGTCAGACTGGCCGTTGTCGTTGCGGAAGAGCCCCTCGTAGTTGCCGATCAGGCTGGAGTAGACGTAGGAGCCGATGAACTGCCAGTTGTTCGTGAACCGCTTCGTGGCCGAGAACTCCAGCGCGCGGTAGTAGCGGCGGGCCGGGCCGAAGCAGCCGATGGCCGGGTCGTTGCAGGCCAGGTCTTCGGTCGTCACGTTCTGGGCGACGCGGCGGCCCGGGTTGAAGAGGAAGTAGTTCTCGCCGTCGTCGAACGAGCCGTCCTCGATGACGTTGTCCTGCGCGCGGTAGATGCCGCGGAAGCCGAGCGCGAGGTCCTTGACCACCTCGTACTCGATGCCGGCCGTGTACTCGTCCACGGTCTGCGGCGAGAGGCCAACGTCGATGGGCGTGGCGTGGTTGCCGAGGTTGCCGAGGTTACCGCCGGTGACGATCCCGCCCGTCGCGCCGTTCAGACGGCTGACGTTCAGGTTGTAGTCGTTCTGAATCTCGCCGCCCGAGGCGCGCGCGTTCAGGTCGAGCGGGAGCGGGGTCTCGACGAAGCGGGCGAAGTTGGCGTAGACCTTGCCACGGCCCTGTCCGGTGAAGTCCCAGATCATGCCGAGGCGCGGCTGGAGGTTGGCGATGAAGTCGTTGAGCTTCAGGTAGGAGACGCCGTCCAGCGAGTACGCCTGCTGGTAGTCCCAGCGCAGGCCCAGGTTGAACTGGAGGTTGCGCGTGGCCTTGAAGTCGTCCTGGATGTAGAAGCTCTCGACGTTGGTCTTGGTGAACTCGCCCTGCGTGTTCAGGCTGAAGTCGCGGGCGCGCACCACGTCGAGAAGCAGGAACGGATTCGCGAGCGTGGTGAAGTTCGACGAGCGGATCGCCGTGTTGGTCGCGGCGCTGGTGATGCCGGTGCCGGCGAGCGCGCCGTCGGTGATCAACTGCTGGACGCGCGCCGTGCGCGTGTCGTCGGGGCAGTCCACCCTGGAGCCCACGCGCTGACAGACCGCGAAGCGGTTCTCGATGCGGTACGGGCCGGGCGGGACGCCCGCGGCGCCGAAGTTCAGGTTCGGACCCGTCGAGCGGGTGTCGATGTTGTAGCGGTTCTGGTTGAACTCGAAGCCGTACTTGAGCGTGTGCTTGCCCAGAATGTTCTGGAGGCGCGCGGCCGCCTCGTAGCGGTCGCGGTCCTGCGTGGACTGGAGGCCGAAGCCGCCGCGCACGAAGTTGCGCTGGATGGTGCCGCCCGAGCCATCGACGTAGGCGAGGCGCAGGCCGTTGGACGCGATGCTGGTGGTCTCGATCGGCGTCACGATGGAGCCGCCGCGCAGGACGGCGAAGCGGTCGGTGACGAGCGTCTGGTCGGCCAGCTCCGGCAGCGTGTTGGCGCGCTGGAAGTGGAGGCCGCCCGAGAACTCGCCGATGAAGCTCGGCGAGAACGTCGAGTTGACGCGCGCGGCGTAGTTCGAGCCGCCGGTCTCAATCTTGCCACGGAAGCTGCGCGGGTCGGCGCCGAAGCCGGAGAAGCCGAACAGGTGGCCCTCCTGCGTCGTGAAGTCGCCGAAGGTCGAGAGGTTGATCGTGTGGTTGATGGACGGACCCCACGTGATCTTGCCCGCGTAGAACGGGGTCTTGACCTCGTTGTTGACTTCCGTCAGGAAGGTCTGGGTCAGCGAGTAGTTCTTGCGGAACTGCGGGTTGAAGGCCGCGAAGAACCAGAGCTTGTCCTTGACGATCGGGCCGCCAACGTCGGCGCCCGCGTCAACCTCGGAGAAGCCGTTCGGGGCCGCGCCCGTGAACGGGATGGCCGAGGTCTTGACCTCGCGCACGAAGCTCTTCGCGGTGAAGTAGGCGAACACGTCGCCGCGGATGTCGTTCGAGCCCGACTTGGTGATGACGTTGAAAACGCCGCCCGTGGACTTGCCGATGTCGGCGCCGTAAGCGCCGGTCAGCACCTGGACTTCCTGCACGAACTCGAACGGCAGGTTGGCGCCCGAGCCGCCGAAGGCGGGGTCGGAGACGGTCACGCCGTCGAGGATGTAGTTGTTCTCGGGGCCCGAGGAGCCGGCCACCGACGGGTCGCGGTCACGCCCCGAGGCGTCGCGCAGGCCCGAGCGGGTGACGGTCGGCGCGATCGTGTAGAGCGACTGCACGGTGCGCTGCGTCGGGAAGTTCGAGAACTGCTCGGTCGAGACGTTCGTGCCGGTCGTGTTGGTCGAAACGTCGACGGCCGCGCCCGAGCTGGCCGTGACCTCGACGGTCTCGGTCGCGCCCTGCGGGCGGAGCGAGACGGAGAGGGACGAAACCCTCGTCAGGTTGACCTCAACGTCCGCCTGCTCGAACCGGGCGAAGCCCTTGGCGGACTCGATCGTGAGCGTGTAACGGCCCGGCGGAATCTGAGGGAGGTTAAAGTACCCGTCGTCGTTGGTCGTCGCCGTCTGCGTGCGAATCAGGTTCGGCCCGGAGACCGAAACCGTGATGCCCGGGATAGCGGCGCCGTTCACGTCAACGACTGTTCCCTCAATCGAACCCGTCGTGGTCGTCTGGGCCGACGCGCTCACTAAGAACGAGAGCGCGAGGGCCAGCACGGTCAAGATTCGGATGGGAGTTTTCATGCTAACCATTCCTTTCGTTGTGTTTAACTGTCTAGAAGTTTTCAGTTTCTAGTTGAAGGCACATTGCTTTTCAGTATTACCCGGCGCGGATTGAAGCAACTCAAAGGCCGCCCCCGACCCACACAGCACCCCAGGCACCCTAAGTTAAGTGAATACGAGACTTCACGACACGTCGGGGCGGGCTCTCCGGCCGCTCGCGCGTCCGCGCCTTCGGATTTTGGAACCGAAATTTTGAAGTCAGCTTCAAATTTTTGAATAATATTCGGTGCGACTCCACCGCGTCCCTTCGCGGAGCCGCGTCTCCAAAACTCGGAATCCAAATCCACAAAAATGAAAAGCCCGCGACGACGAAGGCGGGACGTGTCTTGAAAAAGTCAGCAAATAGGGCCGAACGGCTCAACCCCATCCACGGGCATGGACTTTGCTTCAAAAGTGTCTGCATCCGTCTTTCATTTCGGGCACCGAGATATCACCGCCACCTCGCCCGAGGCTTGCTGAGATTCGCCACTTCTTCAGCTAGGGGAAACTTAGAAACTGAATATTGGAGGGGACAATGAAGCTTACGCTTAGCAGTCTCAGGTCAGGGCTCCCGGCGCTCTTGGCCCTGTTCGCCCTGTTGCTCTTGGCTCCGGCGGCGCACGCGCAGTTGACGCGCGGCGCCATCAACGGCACCGTCCGCGACGAGGCGGGGGCGGCCGTCGCGGGCGCGACCGTCAAGGTCACCGACCCGACGAAGAACTTCTCGCGCGAGACGACGACGAACGAGGAGGGCTTCTACCGCGTCGCCGCGCTCGAACCCGGCGTCTACACGGTCACGATTCAGGGGGCCGGCTTCGGCAGCCTTGAGAACCAGAACGTCGAGGTGCGGACCTCGAACGAGACCTCGCTCGACGCCACGCTCAAGGCCGGCGGCGTGGCCGAGACGGTGAACGTGACGGCACAGACCGAGGCCATCGCGCTCAACAAGACGAACGCCACGGTCGGCCTGACGGTCTCGACGCGGCAGGTCGTCGAGCTGCCGACCGGCGCCGGACGCAACATCAACAACCTCGCGCTGCTCTCGCCCAACGTCTTCTCGGGGCCGGGCTCGTCCGGCATCTCGGCCAACGGCCAGCGCGCCCGCAACAACAACTTCACCATCGACGGGTCGGACAACAACGACATCAGCGTCACCATCCCGACCACCTCGGTCGTCCCCGAGGCCGTCGGCGAGTTCCAGGTTCAGACCAATCCCTACTCGGTCGAGTTCGGGCGCAACTCCGGCGCGCAGATCAACGTCATCACCAAGTCGGGGACGAACGAGTTCCACGGCGAGGCGTGGGACTACTATCGCGGCAGCCGCTTCGCCGCGCTCGACAACATCGAGAAGTCGCAGGGACTGACGCGGCCCGCGCGCTTCAACCGCAACCAGTTCGGCTTCGACATCAACGGCCCCGTCATGCTCCCGAAACTGATCCCGGGCACGGGCAACGGCGACTGGCTCGGCTACGACGGCCGCAACCGCACCTTCTTCTTCTACCTCTTCCAGGGCGACCGCCTGCGCACGGCCGCCGCGCCGAGCGCCACCGCCGTCCGCATCCCGACCGTGACGGGGCTGGCCGCGCTCCAGAACGCGCCGCTCGGCCCCGGCCAGACGGTCGCGAGCCGCCAGGCGGTGCTGAACCGGCTCGGCGCCCTGCTGACCAACATCTACGCGACCAACCCGGCGTACCGGACGGGGACCACCAACACGTCGAGCTTCGTCATCAACGGCGCGGCCATCGAGTCGGGGATAACCAACGTCGTCATCGCCCAGCCGAGCGACCAGTACAACAACACGCTCCGCTTCGACCACCAGATCGGCGGCGCCGACAACCTGACGGTGCGCTACATCTCGAACAAGTCGCACGACGTTAACGTCGCCAGCAACACGGCGCTCGGCTCGCAGTTCGCCGGCAACCAGGACATCCTCGACCAGAACCTGTCGGTCAGCGAGACGCACATCTTCAACCCGGGCGTCCTCAACGAGTTCCGCTTCTCCTTCATCCGCCGCAACCTCGCCTTCCCCGAGAACGACCCGGACAGCCCGACGGCGACCATCACGGGTCTCTTCACCGTCGGCGGCCTCGCGAACTTCCCGCAGGGGCGCGTCCAGAACAGCTACCAGTTCTCGGACACGCTCTCGTACCTCGCGGGCTCGCACTCGTTCAAGTTCGGCACCGACATTCGCCACATCCGGCTCAACAACCTGGCGGCGTTCGACACGAAGGGCACCTTCGTCTTCAACAACTTCCAGGACTTCGTCAACAACAACGCCTTCAGCTTCGCGCAGGCGCTCCAGACCGCGAGCTTCTTCGCCGTCCAGACGCAGCAGTACTACTTCGTGCAGGACGACTGGCGCGTGCGCCCGAACCTGACGCTGAACCTCGGGCTGCGCTACGAGACGGCGAACAACCCGTTCGGCTTCTTCGGCGCGACCGACCCGCAGTCGCTCGGCGCGCTCGTCCCCGGCCCCGTCAAGCGTGACAACGACAACTTCGCGCCGGCCGTCGGCTTCGCCTACAGCCCGCAGTTCAAGGGCGGGATCGGCGGCGCCCTCTTCGGCGACGGGCTCTCCAGTATTCGCGGCGGCTTCCGCCGCACCTTCGACGTGCTCTTCTACAACATCCTGACGGTCAACGCCTCGAACTTCCCGCGCGTGGTCGTCGGCCAGCAGAACAACGTCCAGAACGTCTACCCGAACATCGTCTCGGTCTCGGGCGCGCCGGTCTTCAACCCGCTCGCCACCTTCGTCAACACGCCGCAGGACGCCGAGTCGCCGGAGTCGTACCTCTACAGCCTGAGCTGGCAGCGCCAGTTCACCAGCGACTACTTCGTCGAGTTCGGCTACGCCGGCAGCCGCTCGCTCAACCAGGTCAACCAGCTCCAGGCCAACCCGGCCATCCTGACCGCCGCGCAGGCGGCTGCGGTTCGCGCGGGCAACGCCATCCCGAGCGTGCAGGCGCGCCGCGTCTTCCCGCAGTTCGGCCAGCGCGTGCTGATCGCGACCACGGCGCAGGCCACCTACAACGCCGGCTACGTGAACGTCAACAAGCGTTTCTCGCACGGCCTCCAGTTCGGCGTGGCCTACACCTTCAGCAAGCTGATCGACAACAACAGCGAGTCGCTCGGCGTCGCGGCCATCACCGGCGGCTCGCCGCAGATTCCGCAGGACTTCTTCAACATCAACGCCGAGAAGTCTCTCTCGGCCTTCGACCGCAGGCACCGCCTCGTCGCCAACTTCCTTTATGAAGTGCCGACGCCGGGCGGCGACTTCTTCCAGCGGGGCTTCGGGCGCCAGGTCTTCGGCGGGTGGGAGGTCTCGGGCATCGTCACGCGCCAGTCGGGGCAGCCCTTCACCATCCAGACGGGCGTGGACACGAACGGCAACGGTCAGCTCGGCGACCGCCCGAACTTCAACCCGAACGGCACGCTGACGCTCGACCCCGTGACGGGCGACTTCCGCACCTTCACGAGCCCGCTCGTCGGCGGCCGGTTCATCACGGGGGCGGCGAACAGCGTCGGCAACGGCAACCTCGGCCGCAACACCTTCCGCGCGCCCGGCTTCTTCAACACGGACCTGAGCTTGCAGAAGCGCCTCTTCATGCCCTGGGAGGAGCACCGCCTCATCTTCCGCGCCGACTTCCTGAACGCTTTCAACCAGGACAACTACGGTCGGCCGGTCGTGCTCATGAACAACCCGGACTTCGGGAAGAACCTGAACAACTGGGGCACGCGCAGCATCATTCTGAGCGCGAAGTATCAGTTCTGAGCCGGCGCGCCCGTTACCCGCACTGACAGAGAGGCACCTCCCGCCGGGGGGTGCCTCTTTTTTCGACGGGCGCGGAGAGTTGGCGTATAATCGCGGCCCCGCAAGCAAAGTCCGCGCGGCCGAAGGAGGCAGGGATGAAGATCGTATCGGCGCTTTTTCTCGTCGCGTGTCTGTCGGCAGTCGGCGTGGGGCGGCAGCAGGGACAGCCCGCCCAGGACGCCGAAGGGCCGCCGGGGCTGACGGTCCTCAAGTCATCCTGGGCGAGGGAGATGATCCCGGGGTGGGACAGGAGTCCCATCGGCGCGGAGCCCTACGACGTGATGGTGGCGCGCGTCGCCGCCGAGCAGCGCGCGCAGCGTGCGCGCAACGCCGGGAGCAAGGGGACGGCCGAGAGGGCCGAGAGCGAGTCGAAGGTCTACGAGAAGGCCAACGCCGAGAACAAGGCCAAGGCCACGGAGCGCCCGCGCTTCGGCTACAGGTATAAGGTCTCGGTCCGTAACGGCGGCGAGAAGGCGATCAAGTCCATCGATTGGGATTACGTCTTCCTCGACCCCGACACGCAGGCCGAGATCGAGCGCCACCAGTTCACGAGCGACGAGAAGATAGCCCCGGGCAAGGAGAAGGAGCTGTCCGTCTTTAAACTCGCGCCGCCGACCCGGACCGTCAGCGCGCGCGCCACGGGGCGGAAGGACGCGCCCCCCTTCGTCGAGCGCGTAGTTCTGGTGCGCGTCCTATACTCCGACGGCTCTGCCTGGCCGAGCCGTTAGGCGCCGCCCGTCCTCAACGACCCCACACCCGGACGCCTGACGATGCTCGCCGTCAAACACCTGCAACTGACGCCGCTCGGCGCGGGCGACCTCATCGACCGCACCGTCCGTCTCTACCGGCGCCACTTCGGTGCGCTCGTGCGCGCCAGTGCCCCTCCCGTCATCGTCTCCGCGTTGGGGACCGTGCTGTGGTCCGTGAGCATCCGCGCGCTCGGGGCGACGGAGAGCGACGGGCGCGCGGCCGGTTACGTCTTCGGGGCGCTGGCGGGGGCGGCCGTCTACCTGCTGGGCCTGGTGGCGCAACTCGTCGTCGTGGGCGGGGCCTCGCGCAACCTCGTGATGCACCTGCTGTGGGGCGAGCCGGTGACGGCGCGGCTCATCTACCGCAGCGTGCGCTCGCGGCTGGGGCGGCTGTTGCTGGCGACGCTGGTCGTCCTCTTCTGGCTCTTCATCTCGTTCGTGGCGGCGTTGGTCGCGGGGGTGGTCCTGCTTATCCCGGGGTCGCTGGGCGTCGCGCTGGT
Source organism: Pyrinomonadaceae bacterium (assembly GCA_036379655.1). Taxonomy (GTDB): domain Bacteria; phylum Acidobacteriota; class Blastocatellia; order Pyrinomonadales; family Pyrinomonadaceae; genus QHXN01. The sequence goes on along the minus strand of DASVGG010000074.1, from coordinate 89,506 downwards.
CATCATGGCGGCGGCGCAGGCGGAGGCGGAGTGGGTCGGGGTGGTGGTGGCCGTGCTGCTGTGGCTGGCGACGGCCGTGGTGACGCTCCTGGTCTTCTTCCTCGTGGCGGGGCGCGTGGCCTACGTGCCGCAGGTGTTGATGGTGGAGGGGCGCGGCGTGTTCGACTCGGTCGGGCGCAGCGCGGGGCTCGCGCGCGGCAACGTGCGACGGCTGACGGGGATGTTCCTCTTCACGGGGTTCGCGTGGTATGCGGCGGCGATGTTGCTGCTGCTGCCGCTCGGTTGGTACGCATACCTGAACGGGCTCGACCCGCTCGGGATGGACCCGACGCGGACGCCGGTCTGGTACTCGGTCAGCTCGCAGGTGTTGGGGCAGGTGGCGACCATCCTGCTGGCGCCGGTGTGGATGATGGGGCTCTCTCTGCTCTACCTGGACGAGCGCGTGCGGCACGAGGGCTACGACATAGAGCTGATGGCGGCGCAGGTCTTCGGAGAGATGCCGGCGGTGCCGGCGGGGCTCCACGCGCCGCTGGCGCCGGCCATCTCCGCGCCTCGGGAGACGGCCCCACAGCCGCCGCCGCCCGCCGCGCAGGAGAAGACGCCCGGGTCGATCCTCGGGCTCTGAGGGCGTGAGTTTCTGTTTCTAAGGTTGATGAGAGACGCTTCTACAAGACGGTTTCGAAGGCTCGCGGCGGCGGCCCTGTTGCTCGCGTCATTCGTTGCGGGCGCCTCGGCTCAGACTTCCACGGCGCGGCGCGCGGCGACGCTCGCCGAGTACCACGGCCGCGTGAGTCGGGCGGTCGTGCCGCTCGAAGAGCTTGCCGAGGGTTACGAGCGGGCGCGGGATAGCGAGAAGCCCGAGGTCTGGTCGCGGGAGGGTTTCAACTCCGACTTCATCGCGGAGCTGCCGGAGCAGAGGGTTGAGACGTTCGCGAAGGTGCGCGGGCTTCTGCCGCGACGCGAGAAGGTCGGGCGGGACGGCGGCGGCGAGGAGGTCGAGGTCGATAATTCGTGGGTGCACGAGGCGCTCGACGGTCTGAAGTCTGGTGATAACGAGAAGGTCGCGGCGGGACTGCGCGCGCTGTCGGGTCGTCTGCGCGCGCTCGAAGCGCGGCTCCGCGAGTCGGAGTCGTCGGCGGCCGAGTTGGACGGCGACGCGGAGCGCGGGCGGCTCAACTCCATCCTGCGCCGGCCGGAGTTCGACCGGCAGGCGCCGAAGAAGCAGGGCGCGCTTGACCGCATGATCGAAGACTTCGCCGAATGGGTGCAAAGCCTCATGCCGAAGGGCGCGGCCGTGTCGCCGGGCGGGAGCCCGCGCGTCTCGCGGCTGACGCTGGCGGTGGTCATCGCGCTCTGCCTCGCGGTGCTGGTCTACGTCGCGGTCAGGCTGTGGGGGCGCCGTGGGGTGGGACGGAAGTCGCTCGGGCTCAAGCGTGGCGCGCGCGTGGTGCTCGGCGAGCGGCTCGAAGCTGACCAGACGGCCTCGGACCTTCTGGACGAGGCGGAGCGGCTCGCGCGCGGGGGCGAGCCGCGCGGCGCGATCCGCAAGGCGTACGTCGCGCTGCTCTGCGAGTTGGGCGACCGTGGCGTCGTCCGCCTCGCGCAGCACAAGACGAACCGCGACTACCTCAACGCCGTCCGCCGCGCCGCCGACCCGCGCCTCTACACGGAGATGCTGCCGCTCACCTCCGACTTCGAGCTGCACTGGTACGGCCTGCGCGCCGCCTCCGACGCCGACTGGCAGAGCTTCAAGACGCGCTGCCGGGCGGTGGTGAAGGAAGTAGGCAGTAGTCGGTAGGTCTCTGACTGTTTGAAGTTAATGATGAGAGCCGTCGGGTTCGAGCGTCGAATGTTCTTCTACTGACTACTGACTTCCGTCTACCGTATTTTCATGAAGAGCCGCCTGCTCATCTTCCTCTCGGTCATCCTGCTGGTCGCCGTGCTCGCGGCGCTCAACGCGGCGTCGTACGTGCGCGTCGAGCGGGAGGCCGAGACGGAGTTGCTGCCCGACCGCTCGACCATGAACTCGGGCGGGACGGGGACGCTCGCGCTCTTCGAGTACCTGCGCGAGAGCGGCACCGACGCCGTGCGCTGGCGGCGGCCGATGAGCGCGCTCGCGGGGCCGGAGAAGCCCGAGAGCCTCGTCGTCGTCGGCCCGCCGCGTCACGCGGTCGAGCAACGCGAGGCCGCGGCCATCCTCAGTTGGGTCTCGGCCGGCGGCCGTCTCGTCATCATCGACCGCGAGCCGGCGTCGCATCTCCTCCCGCAGGTCGGGCGCTGGCGCGTCTACGCGGAGATGACGGAACTCCCCAACACCGGCCTGGACCCGCACGACGCGGAGAACATGACGCGCGGCGCGCCCCTGCTCACGCCGTCGCAGCCCACCGCGCTCACGCGGAACGTCTCCGAGGTGACGCGCTCGCGCTTCGCCTCGCGCCTGCAAATCTACAACGTGGACGCGCCGCCCTCGCGCCCCGGCGGCGGCATAGTCGTAGGCCCGCGCAGGCGCCCCACGCCCGCGCCCCGCGACGAGGACGAGGACTGGACTCCGAGCGACGACGACCCGCCGCCTCCGCCGCGCGTGGCGCCCGACGACGCCGCGCCCGACACGCACGCGCCGGTCGTCCACATGAACGACGGGCGCGAGGGCGAGGGCGCGCTCGTCGTCGATTACGCCTACGGGCGCGGGCGCATCGTCGTGCTCTCCGACCCTTACATCGTCTCGAACGCGGGCATCAACCGCGCCGACAACCTCTTCCTCGCCGTCAACGTCGTGACGGGCGGCTCCAAGGGTCGCGTCGCGTTCGACGAGCTTCACCAGGGATTCGGCGAGACGCAGAACCAGGTCTTCGCGTACCTGCGCGGGACGCCCATCCTCTTGATCTTCGCGCAGGGCGCGCTCGTCGCGCTGGCGTTGGTCTGGACGCGCGGCCGACGCTTCGCGCGCCCCATCCCCGCGCCGCGCCCCGACCGCCGCTCGAAACTCGAATTCGTCTCCTCGATGGCCGAGCTGCAACAGCGCGCGCGCGCCTACGACCTCGCGGTCGAGAACGTCTATCAACGGACGCGGCGGGCGCTGGCGCGCTACGCGGGCCTGCCGGCGACGGCCGCGCCCGCGCAGATAGCCGAGCGCGTCGCCGCCCGTTCGGGGCGCGACCGCGCGAAGCTCGAAACGCTGCTGCGCGACTGCGAGGACGCGGCGGCCGGCGCCCCGACGAACGCGCGCCGCGCGCTCCGTCTCGTCCGCGACCTGCGCGAACTGGAACGCGACCTCCGCCTCCTCATGCGCGCGCGCGAAGTCCGCCAGTCGAGGTGAAGAATCTCGATTTCAGATTTTCGATTTCCGATTTTATGTGTTTACATACGGCCGCTTTTTTAAATCAAAAATCGAAGCTCAAAAATCGAAAATGCTTGAGTACGTCCCCTCAACCGTCGAGCACATCCGCAGCGAGTTGGCTAAGGTCGTCGTCGGGCAGGACGCCGTCGTCGAGCAGGTTCTGGTGGCGCTCCTCGCCGAGGGGCACGCGCTCGTCGAGGGCGTGCCGGGGACGGGGAAGACGCTGCTCGTCAAGACGCTCGCGCGCATCGTCGGCGCGGACTTCGGCCGCATCCAGTTCACGCCCGACCTCATGCCCTCGGACATCACGGGCACGAACGTCTTCAACACGGCGACCGCCAGTTTCTCCCTACGCCGTGGCCCCGTCTTCACGGACGTGCTGCTCGCCGACGAGATCAACCGCACGCCGCCGAAGACGCAGGCCGCGCTGCTCGAAGCGATGGAGGAGCGGCAGGTCACCATCGACGGCGAGATGCACCGCCTGTCGCCACTCTTCACCGTCTTCGCCACCGAGAACCCCATCGAGTACGAGGGCACGTACCCTCTGCCCGAGGCGCAGCTCGACCGCTTCCTCCTCAAGGTCATCATCGACTACCCGACGGTGGAAGAAGAGGCGCAGGTCGTCTCGAACTGGGACTCGGGCTTCAGCGCGCGCCGGCTCGAACAGGTTGACGTGCGTCCGCTGCCCGACCCCGCCGCCGTCATGCGCTGCCGCGCGGAGGTGCGCGCCGCGCGGATGGAGCCGGGCGTGCAGAGGTATCTAGTTGAACTCGTCCGGCGCACGCGCGAGCACCCTTCGGTCGCTTACGGCGCGAGCCCGCGCGCGAGCGTCGCGTTGCTGCTCTGCTCGAAGGCGCTCGCCGCGATGGGCGGCCGCGACTTCGCCACGCCCGACGACGTGAAGGCCGTCGCGCTGCCCACGCTCCGCCACCGCATCAGCTTGCGCGCCGAGGCCGAACTCGACGGCGCCACGCCCGACGCCGTCATCACCGACATCCTGAACACGGTGGAAGTGCCCCGCTGACCCGCGCGCCCCCGCGTGCGAAGGAGACTCACGTGGCAGAACAAAAGAAGCCCCTTCCGCACATCACCATCGAGAACGCGCCCCCGCCCTACGACGAGTTCCTCGACGAGAGGGCGCCCGCGAGCGAGTACCACTACTTCATCGACGGCCACGGGCGGCGCTGCGCCGACCGCATCCCCTTCCGCCCCGACGCGCGAAAGTTCGATCTGGTCAACGCGTGGTGGCTCTCCGAGGCCGCGACGCTCGTCTACTCCGGCCCCGACATCGTCAAAAGCATCTTCAGGGAGACGCCGCTCAAGCAGGTCGAGTACTTGAACTCGGACGGCGGCAACGAGTGCTTCGTCGCCTCGAACAACGACCTCGCCGTCGTCGCCTTTCGCGGCAGCGAACTCACCCCGCGCGAGGGCGGCGAGCACGACTTCGGCAACATCATCAAGGACTGGGTCAGGAACGTTGACATCCGCACGTCGAACTCCGTCGCGGGCGCCAGGGTTCATCGCGGCTTCGCCGACGGCGTCAAGGAGCTTTGGGAAGTGAAGGGGCTCGGCGACCTCGTCGCGGGCCTCTCCCCGCGCAAGGTCTGGTTCACGGGGCACAGCCTCGGGGGGGCGCTCGCCACGGCCGCCGCCGCGCGCGCCGTCTCCGAAGGCCGCCCCCTCGACGGCCTCTACACCTTCGGCAGCCCGCGCGTCGGCGACGAGGTCTTCGCCGCAAACCTCAAGCGGATGCTGGGCGACCGGGGGCTCGCCCATTACCGCTTCGTCAACGGCAACGACGTGGTGACGACCGTCCCGTTGTTCTCGAAGCCGCCCGTCGTCAAGTTCAAGCACGTCGAGACGCTCAAGCACATCGACGGGAAAGGTCGCATCACCGACGACCCGTCGCGCTTCGAACGACTGAAGGCGAAGGTGCTGGACCTGGTTGACCAACTGGAGGGCCACTTCCTCAACGGCATCCCGAACGCGATTGAAGACCACGTCCCGACGCTCTACTCGACGCACATCTGGAACGCGTACGTCGAAGCGCGGGGCGGGGGCGACTGACGGTGGCGGGCTTCGAGCCGAGGGACGCGGACTACGAGCGGCGCGTGCGCGAGAGCTTCGCGCGGCAGCGCGCGATGGAGACGTTCGGCGCGCGGCTCCTGCGCGTCGCGCCGGGCGAGGTCGAGATCGGGTTCGAGTTCAAAGAAGAGTTCACGCAGCAGCACGGCTACCTGCACGCGGGTGTAGTCACGGCGCTCGTGGACACGGCCTGCGGCTACGCGGCGCTGAGTCTGACGGAGCCGGGAGCCGAAGTCCTCTCCGTCGAGTTCAAGCTCAACCTGCTCTCGCCGGCTGCGGGCGAACGCTTCGCGGCGCGTGCGCGCGTGGTGCGCGCGGGCCGCAACCTCACGGTCTGCGCGGGCGACTTCTACGTGCTCGGGGACGGCGCCGAGAAGGTCGTCGCCACCATGCTCGCCACGATGATGACCGTCAGGGGATGAAAGAGCGCGAGGGGCGCGCGGCCGCCCATGGCCGCGCGCCCCTCGCGCTGTCGGGTGGTTGGTTGTTGTGTTTGACGACTACTTAACGACGATGGTGACGCTGGCCGTCCTGGTGCCGCCGCGCCCGTCGCTGACGGTGTAGGTGAAGAGGTCGTTCCCTCGGTAGTTCCTCCTCGGGGTGTAGCTGACGCTCTTGCCGCCGGCCGGGATGGTGACGGCGCCGTTCGCGGGCTGCGCGACGGAGGTGATGGTCAGCACGTCGCCGTCAACGTCGGAGTCGTTGGCGAGCACCGACAGGCTGACGGCCGTGGCGTTCCTGACGACCGTCGCGGTGTCGGCGACGGCGACGGGCGCGTCGTTGACCGAGGCGACGTTGAAGCTGACCGTCGTCAACGCGCTCTGCGTCTTGCCATCGTAGGCGACGAAGGTAAAGCTGTCGGGGCCGTTGTAGTTGGGCGCGGGCGTGTAGATGAGATTCGGCACCGTGCCGGTCAGGCTGCCGTGCTGCGGCAGGCCGATGAGCATGTAGGTCACCGCGTCGCCGTCCACGTCCGAGCCCGTGAGCGTGAGCGACTTCGCCGTGTCCTCGTTGGTCGCGAGCGTCTGGGCGTTCGCCGTCGGCGCGTCGTTCGCGGCGACGACGTTGAGATGGACGGTCGCCACGTTCGAATCGACGGTGCCGTCGTTCACCTTGAAGGTGAAGCTGTCGGGGCCGCTGTAGTTCGGCGCGGGCGTGTAATACAGGTTCCACCCCGTCCCGCTCAACATGCCGTGCGCGGGCTGCGTGACGACCGTGTAGGTGATGGGGTTGTTGTCCACGTCGTAGCCGTTGAGGGCCGTCTGACGCGGGCTGTCTTCGTTCACGACGTACGACTGCGCCACGGCCGTCGGCGCGTCGTTGACCCCGTTGAGCCAGATGTAGACGCGCTCCGTGCTCGGCGCGTTCTTGCCGTCGCTGACCGTGAAGGCGAAGTCGTCGGTCGTGCTGTAGTTCGCGTTCGGCGTGTAGACGAGGTTCGGCGCGGTGCCCGAGAGCGTGCCGTTCCTCGGGGCGACGGTGACGTTGTAGGTCAGCGCGTCGCCGTCGGGGTCCGAGCCGGTGAGGACGATTGACATCGACGTGTCCTCGGTGCCCGTCAAATTCTGCCGGTTGGCGACGGGCGCGTCCTCGGTCGGGTTGACGGTGACGGTGACCGTCGCCATCACGGGATTGCCGACGCCGTCGTTGACGCGGTAGGTGAAAGTGTCCGTGCCGCTGAAGTTGGGCAGCGGGTTGTAGGTGTAGTTCGGGGCCGTGCCGCTCAGGTTGCCGTGCGAGGGCACCGTGGCGAGATAGTAGACGAGATTGTCGCCGTCCAGGTCGGTGGCCGAGAGCGTGGCGGGGACGGACGTGTCTTCGTCGGTGGTCAACGTGATGTCGCTCGGCACCGGCGAGTCGTTGACGGGCGTGACGTTGATCGAGACGGTGATGGGGGCGCTCTCGCCCACGCCGTCGCTCACGCTGAAGCCGAAGCTGTCGGGGCCGTTGTAGTTCGCATCGGGCGTGTAGGTTAAGTTCGGCGCGTCGCCGCTCAGTGTGCCGTGCGCGGGCGCCGAGACTACCTGGTAGATGACCGTATCACCGTCGGGGTCGGAGCCGGTGAGCGTGAACGCGGCGGCCGTGTCCTCCTTGGTCGTGACCGACTGCGGGTTGCCGGCGGGCGGGTCGTTGATCGCGGCGACGTTGATCGAGACCGTCGCCGTTGACGAGTTGACCGCGCCGTCGTTGACGCGGAAGGTGAAGCCGTCCGGCCCGTTGTAGTTCGACGCGGGCGTGTAGACGAGGTTCGGGGCCGCGCCGCTCAAGGTGCCGTGCGCGGGTTGCGTGACGACCGCGTAAGTGACGAAGCCGCCTTCGGCGTCCGAGCCCGAGAGCGTGACGGAGGCGGGCGTGTCCTCGCTCGCCTCGATTGTCTGAGCGTCCGCCACGGGCGCGTCGTTGACGGAGCGGACGTTGATGGTCACGGTCGCGTCGTTGCTGTCGAGTTCGCCGTCCGTGGCCTTGAAGCCGAAGCTGTCGGGGCCGCTGTAGTTCGCGTCGGGCGTGTAGACGATGTTCGGCATCGTGCCCGAGAGCGTGCCGTGCAGCGGCGACGTGAAGGCCATGAAGCTCAGCGAACTGCTGTCGATGTCGGTGCCCGTGAGCGTGATTGAGAGAGGCGTGTCCTCGTCCGTCTCCACCGACTGGTTCGTGACCGACGGCGCGTCGTTGACGCCGTTGACGGTGACGTAGACGTGCCCGGTCGCGGAGTTCGCGCCGTCGCTCGCGGTGAAGGCGAAGCTGTCGCTGCCGTAGAAGTCGGACGCGGGCGTGTAGACGAGGTTCGGGGCCGTGCCCGAGAGCGTGCCGTAGGCGGGCTGCGTGACGACCGCGAACGTGACGGCCGCGCCTTCGGGGTCCGTGGCCGTGAGCGTGACGGCGACCGAGCCGCCTTCGTCAACCGTGACGGACAGTTCGTCGGCCGTGGGCGCGTCGTTGCCGTGCGAGACGTTGACGTTGACGGTCGCCTCGGCCGACTCCGCCGGGCCGTAGACGCTCCTGAAAGTGAAACTGTCGTTACCCTCGTAGTTCGTCTCGGGCGTGTAGACGAGGTTCGCGCCCGTGCCGCTCAGCGTGCCGTGCGCGGGCTGCGTGACGACGCGGTAGGAGAGCGCGCCGCCGTTGCCGACGCTGCCCGAGAGCGTGATGTTGACGGGCGTGTTCTCGCCGGTCGAGACCGACTGCCCTTCGGCCGTGAGCGCCGCGTAGAGGCGCACGAAGCGGACGCCGCCCGTCACCGTCCCGAAGAGCAGCGAGCCGTCGCGCGACATCTTCATACGGCCCTGCTGGAAGGCCCAGTTGCCGTTGCCCTGGAAGGTGTCCTCGAAGTCGTAGGCGGCGACCTGCGCGAAGGTGTTCGTGTCGAAGGCGCGCACCTGCTTCGTCGTCGTCCACGGGAAGTAGACGAGGTCCTCGACCGGGTGATAGACGACGCCGATGGGCTGCGCCCCGGCGTAGGTGCCGAGCACGGTGCTCGTCTTGAGGACGTTGGCGTTGTAGATGAAGGTGCCGCCGTAGGTCGGGACGGCGTACTGCGTGCCGTTCTTGTTGACGCCGATCTCGTAGTTGAACCAGCTCGTGCCGTAGTCGTAGCCGGTCCGCTGGATGATGTTCGAGTCGGAGACCCTGTAACGGCCGAGCGGGCCGGCGGAGGAGTCGGCCTCGGCGTACCCGACGACGGAGCGGTCGCCGCTCGCCGCGAGCATCGTGTTCTGCCTGACCTCGCTGGGGAAACCGGGGAAGTAACTCTTGAGGTCGATCCAGGCGCCGGTCGCCGGGTCGAGCCGGCGCAGGGGTCCCCAGCCGGAGCCTTCGATGGTGGAGGTGACGAGCACGCGGTTGTCGGCGCCGTAGGCGACCGTGTACGTCCCGCCCTCCTGGAAGGAGCGCGGGAAGAGGGCCTTGCTGCTCGCGCCGGTCGTGAGGTTCACGACGTGGACCCAGGTGTTGGTCGTGGTGCGCGTGCGGTCGGCGACGACGAGCGTGTTACCGTCGGGCGAGAGGTCGAGGCCGGCGAGGCTGCCGCCGAGGTTGAAGGGCGACTGGAAAGAGTTCGTGCCGAGGTGGTAGCGCAGGACGTTCGCCCCGCTCGTGATGTAGAGGGTGTCGCGCCCGGAATCGTAGACCATGTCCACGCGGCTCGGAGCGGAGATGAAAGTGCCGGCGGCCTCCGCCCTGAACTGAAGGGCGAGGACGAAGGCGACGGCGAGCAGTAGTCTGACGAGGCCACGGGCGCCGAGTTGAGGTAAATTTTTCCAGCGGGGGAACATACTTTTCTCCTGGGGGTTAGGGCTCAAAAGAGTGAGTCGGTAGAGTTTGAGGAAGAGCGGGACGAAACGACCGCCGAGGGTGACATCCTCATGATAAGGTTGAGCGCGACCGCGTCGAAGATGTTCGGGGCACTTCGATGTCGTTCGTGAGCCGTCGGGGAAAGGCTCGGACAGAGAGCGGTCAACATCAACAATTAGCAAACGGGTCACTGGAAGACAAGAAAAAAAAGCCTTTCAAAAGCCCGATTCGTTTCCAGGAAACCGATGCGTTTCGTTTTCACAAAACTCTTCTACGCGCTGCTGGCCGTGGGCTTCGTGCCGCTGTCGCTGTCGTGGGGGCGGCCGGGCCTGCGTTGGGCGGCGCTTGCGTTCGACGCGGGGCTGCTGGCGCTCGCCGTCATCGACTCGCGCCGCAGCCGCCTGCCCGCCGGGGTCGAAATCTTCCGCGAGTTCGGCGGGCGCTTCCACATCGGGGCCGAGACCGAGGTGCGCGTGCGCGTCGATAACCACACGCCGCGCACGCTCCGTCTGAAGTTGAAGGACGAATATCCGCCGGAGCTTGAGCTGCTTTCGCCGCGCGAGGCGGAGTTGACGTTGGGGCCGCAGGAGTCGAAGGCGCTCGTCTACGCGCTGAAGCCGCACCGGCGCGGGCGCTTCGAGTTCGGGCGCGTGGCCGTGCGCGCGCAGTCGCGGCTGGGGCTCGCGTGGCGCGAGGAACGGGCGGGCGAGACCGTCTCAATCAAGGTCTACCCGAACGTGAGGCGCGCGCGCGAGGCTGAGTTGAAGGCACTCGGCGCTCGCTCGCTCGTCGCCGCGCAGAGACGCGCCGCGTGGCGTGGCGAGGGGCGCGACTTCGAGAGCCTGCGCGAGTACGTGCCGGGCGACGAGCTGCGCCACGTCTCGTGGTCGGCCACGGCGCGGCGCGGGCGTTTGACGACGCGGCAGTACCAGATCGAGCGCGACCAGACGGTCTTGATAGCACTTGACGCGGGGCGTTTGATGACGGCGCGCATCGAGCGCGAGTCGAAGTTCGACACGGCCATCCACGCGGCCCTCGCGCTGATGAGCGCGGCGCGGCGCGCGGGCGACCACGCGGGCCTGCTGGTCTTCGGGCGCAGGGTCAAAGCCTACGTCCCGCCGGGCAAGGGGCGCGAGCAGCTCGACCTCGTGCTCGAAGCACTCCACGCCGTCGAGCCCGAGTTGATCGAGCCCTCCTACACGCGCGCCTTCGAGTTCGTCGCCGCCAACTGCAAGCGGCGCGCGCTCGTCGTCCTCCTCACCGACCTCGTGGACGAGGAGGGCTCGCGCGAGCTTTTGACCTCGCTGCGCATCCTGCGCCCGCGCCACCTCCCGCTCGTTACCACCATCGCCGACCGCGACCTGCGCGCCTCCGTCCGCGACGCGCCCGCCGACGTGGAAGAACTCTTCGCGCAGTCGGTCGCCGAAGAGATCATGCTCCAACGCGAAGCCGCCCTCCGCCTCGTCGAAGCGCAAGGCGGCCTCGCCCTCGACGTGACGACGGGCACGCTCGTCCCCTCGCTCCTTGAGACTTACATCCGCGTGAAAGAACGCGGTCTTCTCTAAAAGTAAAGAGGCTTATTCGAAGTCGATGCGGTCGTAGATGTCTGCGAGCAGGACGCGGCAGTTGATGGAGTCGAGCGCGAGGGCGGCGTCCGTCCCTTCGAGTGCGTCGTGCGACCAGGCGCCGTCGGGTTGTCGTGAGAAGTGTTCGAGGCGCGGCCGGTCCTGCGAGACGAGCACGTAATCGCGCAGCGTCTCGATGGATTTGTAACGCTCGAACTTCTCGCCACGGTCGTAAGTCTGGGTCGAGCGCGAGAGGACTTCGAAGATGACGGTCGGGTTGAGGAGCACGTCCCGGTGCTTGTCATGAAAGGTCGGCTCGCCGCAAACGATGGCGAGGTCCGGGTAAGCGTAGAGCCCCGCTTCGCCCGCGCGGACTTTCATGTTCGGCGAGAAGCCGCGGCAGTTCGTGCCCCTCAGTTGCATGCCGATGGCGACATACACGTTGAAGCAGATGGTGCTGTGGGCGGGGCTCTCGCCCGACATCGCGTAAACGGTGCCGTCGAGAAATTCGTGGCGAATCTCTGACTGACGTTCGAGGTCGAGATATTCGTCAGGTGTGAATACCGCCAGCGCGCGTTGTAATGACATGGCGTCCCTCCTCACCGACTCCGTCCGATTATAACCCCGAACTGCTCAATCCTTCTTCAACTCTTCTCCCCTGCCGGCGAGCAGCAGGTAGGCGTAGAGGGCGAGGCCGGTGGCGGCGGCGACGGTGAGCTTGAAGGCGGGGGGGAGGGCGGAGGGCGAGATGAAGCCTTCGATGGTGGCGGCGAGGGCGAGGAGGGGGACGCAGCCGACGATGAGTTGGGCGGACTCGCGGCCGCGCAGGCGGAGGTTGTCGAAGCGCGGGCGGTCGCCCGTGAAGAGCAGCGCCGTGCCGAAGAGCATCCCCGCGCCACCCGCGATGAAGATGCAGGTCAGCTCGATGACGCCGTGCGCGGCCATGAAGGTCAGCATCTCGTCGCCGTAGCCGGCGCGGAAGGTGAGCGCCACGGTCGCGGCGTGGCTGAGCCCGTTGACGGCCATGTAGTAGAGCGTGCCGAGGCCGAAGGTCGCGCCCAGGGCGAAGGCGTTGAGGGTGACGCGGATGTTGTTGGTGCCGACGAAGGTTGCGGCCAACTGGTTCGCTTCGTTGGCGCGCTCCCACCAGCGCGGCTTCTTTTCGAGGATGTACTCGCGCGTCTGCGCGGGGATGCCGGCCAGTTCGGAGAACTCGGGGTCGCGCGTCGTCGCCGCGAACGCGAGCGTCGCGAAGAGCGCGTAGGTGGCGAAGGCGAGCGCCGTGTAGCGCCACGTGCGGCGGAAGGCGCGGGGGAAGTCGCGCGCGAAGAAGTTGCGGATGCGCCGCCGGCCTTCGGAGGCGTCGGCGCGATAGATGCGGCCGTGGGCGCGGATGACGAGGCTGTTGAGGTAGTTGACGAGGCGCGGGTCGCGGCACTCCGCGCGCGCGATGGCGAGGTCGGAGGCCGTGCGCCGGTAGATGCGCCCCAACTCGCGCACCTCCTCGCGGTGCAGCCGCCGCAGGGACGAGCGGTCGAGCATCCCCAGAAGGTCTTCGAGACGCTGCCACGCGCCCTTGCGGTCTTTGATGAAGCGGTCGGAAGTAGGCATATGTGAAGCGTTCGGCTATCAGCTTCAATACCTTCGTGACCTTTGTGGTTAATTTCAAAATCACTTAACCACAAAGGTCACGAAGGTATGCACGAAGGTCACAAAGAGATTAGGGCCGACATTGTTCATCATTCGATGATCATGCGACGGTAGCGCGCCTCGACGAACATGTAGATGCCGTAGGCGACGAGGCCGAGGGCGACGGCGCCGAGGACGTAGGGGCCGTAGGGCTGTTGCTCCAACGCGCGGAGCGCGCCGCCGAGTCCGCGAGCTTCCTCCGCCCGCGCGTGCCACGCCGCTTGAATGAGGAAGGCGCCGATGATGAAGAAGACGACGGCGCGCGCGACCAGTCCCACCTGCCCGACGCGCATCGCGATCCCGTGGGCGTGCTCGTGCGTCTCGTGCATCTCGTGCCGCTTCCACTTGCGGCAGAACTTGGCGGTGAACGCCTTGTAGCACTGCCAGAAGCCGAAGCCGATGACCCCGAGTCCCACCAGTCCGACGAGCAGTTGGCCGAGCGGGAACATGAGCGCGAAGGCCGTCCAGCCCTTCGTCGTCTCGTCGCTGCCCGCGCCCGCGCCGCCGCCGAAGATGAGCCGCACGGCCGAGAAGCTCAGGCCCGCGTAGACCACGCCGATGCACGCGTAACCCGCGCGCACGGCAAGCCCCTTCCAACTCGTGCCCTTGTCCTCCGTGTCTCGGAGCGCCTGCGTGACGCGCCAGAGCGCGTAGCCCGCCAGTCCCACGGCGATGACGCCGAGCATGACGCGCCCGTAAGGCTGGTGGACGACCTGCGTCAGCGCGCCGCGCGAGTCGGTCGCGCTGTCCCCGCTCCCTTTGAAAGCGCCGTAGGCCGCGAGCGAGCCGATGAGGATGTAGACGACGCCCTTCGCCGCGTAGCCGTAGCGCGCGAGCCGCTCGATCCACGGCCGCGCGGCGCGCGTGATGTCCGCTGCCTTCTCCTCCGCGCCATCTACGATGGCCTCCGCTTCACCCACTCGCTCGCCCCCTTGAAAGTCTGTCGCGCCGAAACGCACGCGCGATGTTCTCACAGTTCCCTTTGGAAGAGAATAGACCCGGGCTACTGCTTCAAGTCTATCTTTAAAAACTCAGCGGTCCTGTCGGAGGAGTTCGTTAAGGGCGGGGCCTTGCCGGCCTCCGACCACATCGTCTGGCCGAGCGCGAGCGTGACCTCGGTCCCGGTGCCCTCCGACTTGAGCCACGCGGGCGTCAGCGCGACGAGCAGCGACGCGTCCGCGCCCGCGCTCAGGCCCGCGCACGGCCGGCGTGCGGCGCAGGTGACGCGCGTGATGCGGACCTGCGTGTCGTCGTACCTGACCTTATGCGCGACGCGTCGGCGCACGGCCGGCGGCTCGGGCGGGAAGCGACCACGGAAGAGCTTGCGGTCAACGGTGAGCCCCGGAAACTCGACGCGCAGGTACTCGGTCGGCTGGTCGGTCAAACTCTCGACGGCGTGCGTCTCCTTCGCGCCTTTGCTCAGGCGGAAGCCGCCAGCCCTGACCGCCGGGCGCGTGAGCGTGAACTGCTCTTCGCCCAAATGTATGAAGCGCACGGGGCCGCTGTCGCGGAGGTAGACGTAGACGGTCGGGTTCGCGGGATGGTCGTGCGAGGCGATCTTCTCGCGCGGCGCGTAACGGACGCGCGTCACGCGCACGCGCGCGTTCTCGAACTCGGGCCTGTACGCGCGCGGCGCCTCAGTCTCTTGAGTCGGCATGAGCAGGAGGACTTGGGCGAGGACGAATGCGAGCATCGGGTCGTCTCCTTATAAAGATGTCCGGCCGAGTGTACATAAGAATTTGAGATTTGAGATTTGAATTTTCAAATTCGGAGGAGTGCGCCCCGCCCGAGGCGCGGGTTAGTATTGACCCTCATGGAACGCGTCGTCGAGTGTGTGCCCAACTTCAGCGAGGGTCGCGACCCGCGCCTCGTCGAGAGTCTGGTCGAAGCGGTCGAAGCGGTCCCGGGCGCGCTCGTGCTCGGGACGCACATCGACCCGGACCACAACCGCTCGGTCGTCACCTTCGTCGCGCCGCCCGAAGTCGTGGTCGAAGCGGCGCTGCGCATCGTCGCGCGCGCGTCCGAGTTGATCGACCTGAGCCGTCACGCGGGCCAACACCCGCGCATGGGCGCGTGCGACGTGCTGCCGTTCGTCCCCGTTCGCGGCGTCAGCGTCGAAGAGTGCGTCGCGCTCGCGCACGCGGCGGGGCAACGCATCTGGGACGAGTTGAACATCCCCGTCTACTTCTACGAGAGCGCGGCACTGAAGGAGGAGCGGCGCAACCTCGCGGACGTGCGGCGCGGCGGCTTCGAGCTGCTGCGCCAGCAGATCGCGTCGGTGCCGGAGCGCGCGCCCGACGTGGGCGAGCCGCGCGTGCACCCGACGGCGGGCGCGTGCATCGTCGGCGTGCGGCCTCTGCTCATCGCTTACAACGTGACGTTGAAGACGGGCGACCTCTCGGTCGCGAAGCGCATCGCGCGCGCCGTGCGCGGGAGGGACGGCGGACTGCTGCACTTGAAGGCGCTCGGGTTCGAGCTTGCGAGTCGCGGCGTCGTGCAGGTCTCGATGAACCTGACGAGCTACGAGCGGACGAACCTGCACCACGCCTTCGAGGCCGTGCGGCGCG
Organism: Pyrinomonadaceae bacterium; assembly: GCA_036379655.1. GTDB lineage: Bacteria > Acidobacteriota > Blastocatellia > Pyrinomonadales > Pyrinomonadaceae > QHXN01. Next base: position 73,973 of record DASVGG010000074.1, on the reverse strand, counting down.
AGGCCGAAGCGTTGGGCGTCGAGGTGCTCGCCAGCGAGATCGTCGGGCTCGTCCCACAAGCCGCGCTCTACGCCGCCGCCGCGCATTTCCTCAAACTCGAAAACTACACGCCCGATGTCGTCTTAGAGAACCGCATCGCCGCCGCGCTCGAAAGAAAGAGGGCGGAGCAAGGTGATGACGCGTGAACGTTCTTTCCCTTTGACTTCATCTCCGACGAACAGCCAAACTCACCAACGTTGATGCATCAACTGAGACTTATCGCGGGCGCGTGGCTGCTGGAGGGCGGGCGTTGGGCGCGGGAGAATCTGTACGCGCTGCTGGTGCTCGGGCCTCTGGTGCTGGGGATGACCTACTTCGGCGTCGGGCGCATGGTGCGCGACGCCGCGTGGAGCCCGACCGAGGCGCAGACGCTCGTGGCCGGCGTGCTGGCGGCGGCGTGTCTCGTCGCGCTCAGCCTCTCGCGCGCGAGCGTGGAGGTCTACCACGTGCGAAGGCCCGAGTGGGTGCTCGACGCGTTGCCCGTCACGTTGGGCGCGCAACTGTGGGCGGCGCTCGCGCGGCGCGCGGCGCACGCGTGCGCGGTCGGCGCGGTGGCGCTCGTGCTGCGCTGGCTCGCCCGGGGCGAGTTCGGCGTGGAGGTCTTCGCGTCGGCGGCGTTGCTCGTGTGCGTGCTCGCGTCGGGCGAAGTGCTGTCGGCGCTGGTGTGGGTGCGTTGGTCGCACAGGCGCGGGGCGAGGCGCGCGTTGGCCGTCGCGGCTTCGGTCGCGGCGTGTGCGTTGACGGCGGGTGAACTGCTCGCTTCGGTCGTGAGGCCGGGCGGGTTGACGGTGTCGAGCCGAACGGCGGCGCTTGTGTGCGGTGCTCTGATGGCCGTCGCGCAGGCCGTGGTCGCGTTCGTGTTGCACGCGCGTTGGCGCGCGGCGGACTCGGAGTTCGCGAAGCGTCTCGGCGCGCGCGAGCGTTGGGGCGCACTCGTCGAGCGTTTCGCGAAGCGCGTCTGCGGCGGAAAGGAAGAACTGGCGGCGCAACTCGCGCGCGACCTGCGCCTGGTGTTGAGGGGGTTCTCGTCGGCCGTCTACGCGGCGGCGGGCGTGGGTGTGCTCTTGACGTTGCTGCTGGTCGCGCTGCTCTTAGGCGACGTGTTGGCCGAAGGGACGGCCGAGGGCTTCGGCTCGACGACGTGGCTGCCGAGCGTGCTGGCGGTGAAGTTCGTGTGCGTGATGGTCTCGGCCTCGCTCGCCTCGCTCGTGCCCGTGCTGGTCGCGCACCAGGAGCCGCACCTGTGGCTCGAACGTTCCGTCGGTCTGAAGGGCGAGGACGCGTGGCGCGCGAAGCTCTACCTCGCGCGTGTGTTGACGGCCCCGGCGGCCGTTGCCACGTGGGTCGCGGGCGTCCTGTGCGGCGCGGTGCCGGCGGCTTATGCGTTGCCGCTGCTCGCGGAGTGCGCTTGGCTGTGGTGGCTGGTGAGCACGGCAGCGGGCGGGCTCGCCTTCGAGATGCCGGCGCAGCCCGGGCTCGCGCTCATCCTCGTGCTCTGCGCGGCGCTCGCGGCCGGGGGCTTGACGGCCTTCCTCTGGCCCATCGGCCTCGCCATCTACGGCTTCGCCGTGCAGCCGCTCTGCATGCGCGGCGCGATGCGCGCCGAGATGCACATGAAGGGATTCGAGATTTGAAATCTGATGAGTGAAGAGAGTCTGTTGATTGTCGAGGAAGTGACGAAGCGTTACGGCGAGACGTTGGCCGTGGACGCGGTCTCCTTGCGCGTGGCGGCGGGCGAGGTCTACGCGCTGCTGGGGGCGAACGGGGCGGGGAAGTCAACGCTGATCAGGATGATGACCGGACTGGCCGAGCCCGACGCGGGCGGCGTGAACGTGTGCGGCGATGATATGCGGCGCCGACCGCTGGCGGCGAAGCGGCGCGTGGGTTACCTGCCCGAAGAGTTGTACTTCTATCAACGCCTGACGGGGCGCGAGTACCTGCGTCTGGTCGCGGGGCTGAAGGGCGCGCAAGAGTCGCGCGTGTCGGAGGAGGTCGAGTTCTTCGAGTTGAGCGCGGTCGAGGGAAAGTGGGTCGGCGGCTACTCGCTCGGCATGAGGAAGAAACTCGGGCTCGCGGCGGCCTTCGTCGGCGAGCCGCGCGTGTTGATATTGGACGAGCCGCTCAACGGACTCGACGTTGAGATGATGCGCAAGCTGCGGCTGCGGGTCGAGAGCGAGCGCGACGCCGGTCGCGCCTTCATCATCTCCTCGCACGTGATGAGCTTTGTCGAGCGCGTGGCCGACCGCGCGGGCGTGATGCGCGCGGGCCGCTTCGTCGCCGAAGGGAGCCCCGCCGACCTCCGCCGCCTCGCCGGCATGCCCGACGAGCCGTTCGAGGATGTCTTCTTCCACCTCGCTCGGAACGATGAAGTATGAACGCTGAACGATGAACTGAAGACAACTGCTTTTACTTCATCGTTCAGCGTTCATACTTCATCGTTCCGGGGTTGTGAAGTGTGCGCGCACGGTTGATAATGCACGCGCCGTTTTGAGCGCGCGTGCACGGTGCAACGTGACGCGCGTCGGAGCGCGGCCACTCTCCTCGACTCTTAAGGCCGCGCCTGTTGTCCGCCTGCGTTAGATTTTGATGACCCCCTTAGACGAACAGAAGGAGGGCCGCGAACCCCTAGTCGCGGCCGTCGGTGAAGAGTTCCGCCTTGACGAAGCGCACCTGCGCCTCGTCCTCGACGCAATCCCCACGCCCGTCTCCTACGTGGACACGGGGCTGCGCTTCCGCTACAACAACCGCGCCTACGACGCCTGGGTCGGCCGCCCGCACGAGGAGCTTTACGGCACGCACGTCCGCGAGGTGCTCGGCGAGAAGGCTTACGCCGAGGTCTTCCCATACATGCAGCAGGCGCTCGCCGGTCGCGCCGCCTGCTTCGAGAGGGAACTGGAATATCCCGGCGGGTCGCGCCGCTACGTCAGCGTCAGCTACGTCCCGGACTTCGACGGCGCGGGCTCCGTGCGCGGCTTCGTCGCCTTCGTCAAGGACCTGACCGCGCGCCGTCACGCAGAGGACGCGGCCCGCTTCCAGGCGCATCTGCTCGACACCGTCGAACAGGCCGTCATCGCCACCGACACCGAAGGGCGCATCACCTACTGGAACCGCTTCGCCGAGCGGCTCTACGGCTGGCCGGCGGACGAGGCGCTCGGCCGCAACATCATCGAGGTGACGCCGGCCGAGACCTCGGGCGCGCAGGCGTTGGAGATCATGTCGCGGCTCGCCTCGGGCGAGACGTGGTCGGGCGAGTTCAACGTGCGACGGCGCGACGGTACGTCGTTCCCCGCGATGGTCACCGACACGCCCATCCAGGACGAGACGGGCCGGCTGGTCGGCATGGTCGGCGTCTCGACCGACCTCACCGAGCGCAAGCGCGGCGAGGCGGCGGTGCACGCGGCCGAGCGGCGCGCGCTGCGCGAGTACGAGACGCTGCTCCACCGTCTGACGCATCTCGCGGAGTCTCTGGGGACGGCGCGCGACCACCTGACCATCTTCCGCGACCTGCGCGACTTCGCCGTCGTGAGCGTCCCCTGCGTCGGCATCTTCATCTCGCTCTACGACGAGGCGCGCGACGTGCGCCTCGCGCAGTACGCGTGGGGCGACGGCGAGGAGGTGGACGTGTCGAGCTTGCCGCCGATGCCCATCTCGTCCGCCGGGCCGAACAGTCAGGCCGTGCGCACGCGACAGGTCATCATCACGAACGACTACTGGAAGATGAAGCAGACCGGGCGCGGGCAGTTGGGCGTGCTCGTCGGGCCGGACAACGGTCTGCGTCCGCAGTCGTCGCTCGTCGCGCCGATGGCGACGATGGGGCGCATCATCGGCACCGTCGAGGTGCAGTCCTACGAGAACCACGCCTACCGCGAAGAGCACGTCACGGCGTTGAAGATGGCCGCCAACCTCGCGGCCGTCGCCATCGAGAACATGCGCCTCCTCCAGTTCGAGACGAAGGCGCGCGAGGCGGCGGAGGAGGCGTCGCGTCTGAAGGACGAGTTCCTCGCCACGCTCTCGCACGAGTTGAGGACGCCTTTGACGGCGATCCTCGGTTGGTCTTCGATGCTGAAGGACAGCCGGCTCGACGAGAAGACGTTCAAGACGGCCGTCGAGATCGTCGAGCGCAACGCGCGCACGCAGCAGCAGATCGTGGACGACATCCTCGACGTGTCGCGCATCATCACCGGCCACCTGCGCTTCGACGCGGGGCCGACCGACCTGCGCGGCGTCGTCGAGGCGGCCCTCGACACCGTGCGCCACGCGGCCTCGGCCAAGGGCATCACCCTGCGCGCCGAGTTCGAGCCGGGCGTCGGCCCCGTCATGGGCGACGCGCGCCGTCTGCAACAGGTCTTCTGGAACCTCCTGTCGAACGCGGTGAAGTTCACGCCCTTCGGCGGCGAGGTGCGCGCGCGCGTCGGTCGCGAGGGCGCGCACGCGCTCGTCACCGTGACGGACACGGGCGCGGGCATCAGTCCCAACTTCCTCCCTTACGCCTTCGACCGCTTCCGGCAGGGCGACCAGTCCACGACGCGCGTCCACGGCGGGCTCGGCCTCGGGCTCTCCATCGTGCGCCACCTCGTCGAGCTGCACGGCGGCTCGGTGCGCGCCGCGTCGGAGGGCGAGGGGCAAGGTTCGACCTTCACGGTTGAACTGCCGATCTTTCGCGGCGCCGAGGCCGAGGCGCGCGACGTGGACGAGGACGAAGACAAGTTCTCAATCCGCAACGCGCAGTCGTCCCTCCTGAAGGGCGTGAGCGTGCTCGTCGTGGACGACGAGCCGGACGCGCTCGGGCTGCTCAAGACGATGCTTGAGATGAAGGGCGCGCGCGTGACGGCGGTCGGCTCGGCCGAGGCCGCGTGGGGCGAGTTGGAGGGCCACTGGCCCGACCTGCTGCTCTGCGACATCGGCATGCCGGGCGAGGACGGCTACCAGTTCATCCGGCGCGTCCGCGCGTTGGAGACCGAGCGCGGCCGCACGCTCCCCTCGGTCGCGCTCACGGCCTACGCCGGCGAGGCCGACCGCGCGCTCGCCCTCGAAGCGGGCTTCCAACTCCACGTCTCCAAACCCGTCGAACCCACCGCCCTCGTCAACGTCATCGCCGACCTCGCGGGGAGAGGGAAGTAGGCAGTAGGCAGATGGCAGTAGGCAGTTAAGAGAAGAAAGTAGTAATGAAAATCGGGGGCGGCGAGTCGTTAAGCTCGCCGCCCCCGATTGGTTCGGGCAGATTCGTTAAAGGATTCCTGCCTTAACTGCCATCTGCCTACTGCCTACTGCTCAACATCAATGCCTCTATCTCTTCGACCTGCTTGGGCGCCTTGTCGGTGAGCACGTCGAAGCCGTCGGGGGTGACGAGCACGTCGTCCTCGATTCTGACGCCGATGCCACGGTACTTGTCGGGGATGTCTTCGGCGTCTTCGGCGATGTAGAGGCCGGGCTCGACCGTCATCACCATGCCGGGCTCGACGGGGCGGGGCTGGCCGTCCACGTGGTAGGCGCCCGCGTCGTGCACGTCCATGCCGAGGTAGTGGCCGAGACGGTGCATGTAGAACTTCTTATACTGCTCCTCCTCGATGAGCTTCGCCGCGTCGCCCTTCAGCAGCCCGAGCCTGACCATGCCTTCGGTCAGAATCTCGACCGAACGCTGGTGCATCTCGTCGAGCGTGACGCCGGGCCTGACCATCTTGATGCACTCCTCCTGACAGTCGAGCACCAGTTGATAGATGTCGCGCTGCGCCTCTGTGAAGCGTCCCCCGATGGGGAAGGTGCGCGTGATGTCGGAGGCGAAGCCCTCGTACTCCGCGCCCGCGTCGATGAGGAGCAGGTCGCCGTCTTTCAGTTCCGCCTCGTTATCGACATAGTGCAGGATGGTCGCGTTCGCGCCCGAGCCGACGATGGAATTGTAGGCGGGCGCGGCCGCGCCGCTGCGGCGGAAGACGTACTCGATAAGGGCGTCCAGCTCGTACTCCTTCATGCCGGGTCGCGCCGACGCCATCGCCTCGCGGTGCGCCTCGGCGGCGATGTCGGCCGAGCGGCGCATGAGTTCGATTTCGTCATCCGACTTGATGAGGCGCATCTCGTGGATGAGCCCGCCCGGGTCGATGATGGCCTGCGGCGGCTTGATGCCTTTGCGCCCCATCATGCGCATGCGCGAGAGCTGACGGATGAGCGTCTGGTCGAGTTCCGCGTGGCCGTTGCCGAGGCGGTAGTAGAGGCTGTGCGCGCCGTCGAGCAGCTCCGTCAGCTTCGCGTCGAACTCTTCGACGGGGAAAGCCTCGTCGGCGCCGTAAGACTCCTTCGCGCCCTCGACGCCCGCGCGCCGCCCGTTCCAAATCTCCTTCTCGCGGTCGCGCGGCCGCACGAAGAGCGTGAAGGGTTTGTCGCGGCCGGGCGCGACGACCGCGACGGCGTCGGGCTCGCGGAAGCCGGTCAGGTAGTAGAAGTCCGAGTCCTGCCGGAAGCGGTACTCGGTGTCGTGCGAGCGCGTCACCTCGCGCGCCGCAGGGATGATGGCGACGGAGCCCGGCTCCATCCGCCGCATGAACTCCGCGAGCTGCGGTCTGGTCATCTTCAACCTCTCAACGTGAAGCTTGGTCGAAGAGATTCTAACCCGCGCGCGCGGCCGCGCGGAAACGACGCGGCCGGGGCTTTCAAACCTTCACGCCTTCGCGCGATAATCGCGCGAGGCTAAACGGATGACCCAGATCGGAAACACCAACGCCAACGCGGCGCGCGCGCGGCTCGCGCGCGAAGTCGTCTCTTACGACCCGGCGACGGGCGACGAGGTCGGGCGCGTCCCTTTGCGTTCGGCCGAAGAGGTCGGGGCGGCGGTCGCGCGCGCGCGCGCGGCGCAGAAGGATTGGGGCGCGCGTTCGTTCAAGGAGCGCGCAGAGGTCGTGATGCGCGCGCGCGCGTTCGTGCTCGAAGCGATGGACGAAATAGCCGAACTCATCGCGCGCGAGTCGGGCAAGCCCGCGGCCGAGGCGCTGTCGATGGAGCTCGTGCCGACGCTCGACCTGATGCAGTTCTTCGCGCGCAAGTCGGAGAAGATGCTCAGGCCCGAGAGGATAGACATCGGCCTCTATCGCTTCATGGGCCGTTCTTCGGTTATCGAGTATCGCCCGCTCGGCGTCGTCGGCATCATCTCGCCGTGGAACTTTCCGTGGGCGACACCGCTCGGCGAGGTCGTGATGGCGCTCATGGCCGGCAACAGCGTCGTGCTCAAGCCGAGCGAGTTGACGCCGCTCGTCGGCCTCAAGGTCGGCGAAGTGTTTCAACGCGCGGGGCTGCCCGAAGGGTTGCTCGAAGTGTTGACGGGCGACGGCTCGACCGGCGCGGCGCTCGTCGATGCGGGCGTCGATAAGATCATGTTCACGGGGAGCGTCCCGACCGGCCGACGCGTGGCCGAGGCGGCGGCGCGCAGGCTTCTCCCGGTCGTCCTCGAACTCGGCGGCAAAGACCCGATGATCGTCTTCGAGGACGCGGACCTCGCGTCCGCTTCGGAGGCGGCCGTCTGGGGCGCGTTCGCCAACTCGGGGCAGGCGTGCGCCTCGGTCGAGCGCTGCTACGTCCACGAGCGCGTCGCCGAAGAGTTCATAACGCGGGTTGTCGAGAAGTCGAAGGCGTTGCGGCAGGAGCCGGGCGCCGCGTGCGACGTTGGTTCAATGTCGAGCGAGCGGCAACTGTTGACCGTGGAAGAGCACGTCCGCGACGCCGTCGAGCACGGCGCGCGCGTCCTGACGGGCGGCGGTCGCGCGAAGGGCTGCTCGGACCGAGGCTGGTTCCACGAGCCGACCGTGCTCGCGGACGTTGACCACTCGATGACCGTCATGCGCGAAGAGACCTTCGGCCCGGTCCTTCCGCTGATGACCTTCCGCGACGAGGAAGAGGCCGTCCGTCTCGCCAACGACAGCGAGTTCGGACTGACGGCGAGCGTCTGGACGCGCGACATAAAGAAGGGCCGCCGCGTCGCTTCGAAGATCGAGGCGGGCACCGTCATGGTCAACGAGGTGCTCTACACGCACGGCATCGCGCAGACGCCTTGGGGCGGCGTCAAGCAGAGCGGCCTCGGGCGCACGCACGGCCGCCTCGGCCTGCTTGAGATGGTCGCGCCGTATCACGTCCACGTGAACCGCCTCGCCTTCATGCAGGACGTGTGGTGGTTCGCCTACACCCCCGGCGCGGCCTCGCTCTTCCGCTCGCTCGCGCGCCGGTTCAGTACGGGTTCGCTCCTCCAAACCCTCCTCATCTCGCCCCAGATGCTCGCGCGCTACCGCGAGCGCAAGAAGCGTTGACCAGACTGCGGCTCCCGACTTGCGCACGGCGGCGAATGTGGCTATAGTCTGCTTCCCCCAAAGCTGATTTGAAGGCCCCTCACGGGTCTTGCCTTGTCCCACGAACCTCGCTTCATTCGGCATCCCGATGGCCGAAGTCAACGCAGCACAGGCCCGAAGTCTGCCTCAAGTGGACTTGCGCGGCCCCTCGCGCCCAAATAAAAAAAACGCGCGCGCGCTGTATGCCCTTCCGCATGAACACCCATCTTCCGTGGCAGAGCCGCGTCCGCGCCGCGCCGTCTCTTCGGCGCCTTCGGCCGCGCGCTGCCGCATGCCCAGAACCACTCACATACAAGAACCGCACACACACACTCGGAGGTTTGAATGAAGAGAATTTCAGTTTTCCTGGCGGCCGCGTTGCTGCTCTGCGTTGCCGTCGCCCTCTCGGTCGCCCCCGCCTCGTCCGGGCAGGGTCAGAAGAGTAAGGTCAAGAAGAAGGCGCGCCCCGTCGCGGGGCAGTACATCGTCACGCTCGCGGACTGGGCAGCGGGCGAGCGCGGCGAGAGCTCGTTCACGCCCAACCTCGCCGCCGACCTCGTCGGCCTGCACCGTGGCCAGCTCAAGCACGTCTTCAAGCACGCGCTCAACGGCTTCACCGCTGAACTCACGCCCGAGGCCGCCGAGGCGCTCGCCAACGACCCGCGCGTCGAGTCGGTCGAAGAGGACGGCGTCGTCTCGGCCTCGACCATCCAGAGCAATCCCCCCTGGGGCCTCGACCGCATCGACCAGCGCAACCGGCCGCTCGACGCGCAGTACAACTACACGCCGACGGGCGCGGGCGTCCACGCCTACGTCATCGACACCGGCATCCGCGCGACGCACACGCAGTTCGGCGGGCGCGTGAGCACCACCAGCGGCTTCAGCTCGATCAACGACGGCAACGGCCAGAACGACTGCAACGGCCACGGCACCCACGTCGCCGGCACCATCGGCGGCTCGACCTACGGCGTCGCCAAGGGCGTCACGCTCCACCGCGTGCGCGTGCTCGACTGCAACGGCGACGGCACCGACTCGACCGTCATCTCGGGCGTTGACTGGGTGACGGCCAACCGCATCCTGCCCGCAGTCGCCAATCTTTCTTTGGGCGGCGGCGCCTCCACCGCGCTCGACACGGCCATTCAGAACTTGATCAACTCGGGCGTGACGACGGCCGTCGCCGCCGGCAACGAATATAGCGCGAACGCCTGCAACTCTTCCCCGGCGCGCGTCGCGGCGGCCATCACCGTCGGCTCGACGACCTCGACCGACGCCAAGTCGGATTTCTCGAACATCGGCACCTGCCTCGACCTCTTCGCGCCCGGCTCCTCGATTCAGTCTTCGTGGTCCACGTCCGACACGGCGACCAACACCATCTCGGGCACGTCGATGGCGACGCCGCACGTGGCGGGCGTCGCGGCGCTCTACCTCCAGAACAACACCACGGCCAGCCCCGCGACCGTGCGCGACCAGATCGTCAACACGGCGACGACGGGCGTGCTGACCGGCATCGGCACCGGCTCGCCCAACCGTCTGCTCTACTCGCTCCTGACGACGGGTGGCGGCGGAGGCGGCGGCGTGCCGGCGGCCTGCACGGGCGGGACGCAGTACATGGGCTCGCTCACGGGCACGGGCACCTCCCAGTACCAGCCGAACGGCAGTTACTACTTCAGCTCGGTCTCGGGCACGCACAAGGGCTGTCTGGTCGGGCCGACCTCGGGCGCCGACTTCGACCTCTACTTGCAGAAGTGGAACGGCTCGACGTGGGTCACCGTCGGGAGCAGCGAGAGCGCGACCTCCAGCGAGACCATCTCCTACACGGGCACGTCCGGCTACTACCGCTTCCAGGTCTACTCCTACAGCGGCAGCGGCAGCTATAACTTCTGGACCGTCCACCCGTAAGCGACGGCCGAAGCGTTCGAGGGAGGCCGCCCCGGCTCGACCGGCGGCGGCCTCCTTCTTTATTTATGGCTTAGCGCACGGCCCGCGACGTTGATATCATTCGCGGCGCAACCCGGCGACTCCCCGCCGGCCACCCGTTTCACTCTACGTCCCAAGTCAAGGCCCCAATGAAAAAACTCCTCGCAGGCAGAAGCCTCAAACCGCTCAAGCGAAGACTGCGCCCGACTGCCGCCGCGCTCTTCGCGCTCCTGCTCACGTTCACGACGCTGACGACGCCCGTGGGCGCCGCCGCCGACCTCGACCCGACGTTCGGCACGAATGGCTTGGTGATGTCCGACTTCGGCGCGTTCGAGACGGCCGACACCGCCGCCGTCCAGACCGACGGCAAGATCGTCGTCGCGGGGATAGAGGCGGAGGTCGCCAGCCCCTCGCTCGCCGGCGACATCCGCGTCGTGCGCTACGGGGCCGACGGCTCGCTCGACAATGCCTTCGGCAGCGGCGGGCGGGTGCTGCTCGACTTCGGCGACACGGCCGACAGCCCCTCGGGCGTCCTCGTCCAGTCGGACGGTAAGATCGTCCTCGTCGGCGAGTCCGTGCGGTTCGGCGACAACATCTTCGAGACCGTGACCGACTTCGTGCTCGCGCGCTTCAACCCGGACGGCTCGCCCGACAACACCTTCGGCGCGGGCGGGCGCGCGACGACGCGCTTTCCCCGCACCGGCCGCGCCGACGCGCGCGGGGCGACGGCGCAGCCCGACGGCAAGCTCATCCTCATCGGCTACGTCGAAGTGCTGCCGCGCCCGCAGGCCAACATCTACGACATCGCCATCGCGCGCTACGGCCCGACGCCCTCGGCCGAGCCGACCTCGTTCGCGCGCTTCTCGTCGCAGACCTACGGCGCGTCCGAGGGGTGCGCGGCCACGACCGTCACCGTCACGCGCGAGGGCGATCTGAGCGCGCCGGCCTCGGTTGAGTACAGGACGCGCGACATCTCCGCGCGCCAGCTCTCCGACTACACGCACGTGACGGGCACGCTCAACTTCGCCACGGGCGAGTCGAGCAAGAGCTTCGCCGTCCCCGTCAACGACGACGCCTACGCCGAAGTGACGGAGACCATCGGCGTCGAGCTGGTCGGCGGCTCTTCCAACATCAACTTCCGCGTGCCGGCCTCCGCCACGCTGAACGTCGCGGACGACGACGCGGTTGACGGCGGCACGAACCCCTTGGACGAGTCGCGGAACTTCGTCTGCCAGCACTACCACGACTTTCTCAGCCGTCAGCCCGACGCGGCCGGCCTCGATTTCTGGACGCGGGGCATTGAGGACTGCGGCGCGGACGCGGGCTGTCGCGAGGTCAAACGCATCGACGTTTCGACCGCGTTCTTCTTATCAATCGAGTTTCAGAACTCGGGCTACTTCGTCATCCGCGCGCATAAGGCGGGTCTCGGGAACAACAAGCAGACGCCGCGCTACATGGACTTCCTGCGCGACACGCAGCGCGTGGCGGAGGGCGTCGTCGTCGGCACGCCCGGCGCCGACGCGCGGCTCGAAGCGAACCGGCAGGCGTTCGCCGCCGCCTTCGTCGCGCGCCCCGAGTTCGTCGCCGCGCCGTCGTCGAGAGCGACACGGTCTATCGCGGTCTCTACAACGCGGGCTTCGTCCTCTCGCAATACTTCGGCTACCTGCGCCGCGACCCGGACGGGCAGCCCGACTTCAACTTCGAGGGCTACGACTTCTGGCTCGCCAAGCTCGACAGCTTCAGCCTCCCCGACGAGGACGTGCGCGACGAGCGCGTGGCGCTGGCGCGCGTCAGGCGGGCCGAGATGGTCAAAGCCTTCGTCGAGTCCGCTGAATACCGCCGCCGCTTCGGGCAGCCTTGAGAGTTGGAATGACTGCCCGCTTGCCTTCGTCGCGGCCGGCCTTTAGGATTCAACGCTCGGGCGTTAACGAATTCATAAGGGGTCGGACTTTAAGATTTGCTGGGTAACATCATCAGGGCGCAGGAGCGGCGGCGCGCGACGCGCGACACGAACCGCGTCGTACTGCCCTTCGAGTGGGGCGCCGAGTTCGTCTCACCGAACGCTAAGGGTGAAGACCCGCGCGAGGCCGTCTTCACCGCCGCGCGGCGCGCGGTCGCGCACAGCGAAGAGTTCTACGCGCTCGAACCCGTCAAGGACTACAAACTCGACGGCGACCTCCTCACGTGGACGAGCGCCGTCCGCAGCCCCACGCCCGAGAACAACACCGCACGCGCGCGCTTCTTCCCCGCGCAGCCGCCGAAGCGCGGGAAGGTCGAAGGGCCGCGCCGCGCCGTCGTCGTCCTCCCACAGTGGAACGCCGACGAGCAGAGCCACGTCGCGCTCTGCCGCCTGCTCGCGCGCATCGGTATCGCGGCGCTGCGCCTGACGCTCCCCTACCACGAGGCGCGCAGGCCCAGGGGGTTTCAGCGCGCCGAATACATGGTCAGCCCGAACGTCGGGCGCACGCTCCAGGCGTTGCGGCAGGCCGTCATCGACACGCGCGCGGCCGTCGCGTGGCTCGATTCCGAAGGGTACGAGCGCATCGGCGCGATGGGGACGAGCATCGGTTCGTGCACGGCCTTCCTCGCCTTCGTCCACGACGAGCGCATCGACGCGGGCGTCTTCAACCACGTCTCCGGCTACGTCGCCGACGTGGTCTGGCGCGGCATCTCGACGCAGCACGTGCGCGCGGGGATAGAAGGCTCGCTCACCATCGAAGAGCTGCGCGAGGCGTGGTTGCCCATCAGCCCGATGAGCTACGTCGGGCGTCTCGCGTCCCTGCGCCGTCGCCCGATGCGCTTCATCGCCGCGCGCCACGACCTGACCTTCCCCGCCGACCTCTCGCACGAAGTCATCGCCGGGGTCCGCGCCACCGGCGTCCCCGTCAACGTCTCCTGGCTCCCCTGCGGTCACTACACCAGCGGCGAGCGCCCCTGGGTCTACCTCGACGCGTGGAAAATCATCGGCTTCTTAAGGAAGAACTTGTAGCCGTCTGCGCAACTCCTTTCCTTGACTCCCCGCGCGATTTGGCATAGAACCGAGAGCATCTTTTTAACCACAGGACCACACGGAGGAGAAGCGAAGATGGCCGACGAGACCGTGAGAGAAGCCGACGCGGCGAACACCTGCAAGAACGCCCCCTGCACCTGCCCCGTCGAGAAGGGCGAGAAGTATTGCAGCGTCCACTGCCAGTCCACCCCCAACACCATCCAGATCGACTGCGACTGCGGCCACGACACCTGCAAGGGTGACTTCTAGTTTGTGGAGTAGGCAGTTAGAAGAAAGAGAAAGCAGTCAAAGCAAACGAGGGAGGCGATATTATATCGCCTCCCTCGTTTCTTTAATACGGCTTCCTGCCTTAACTGCCTACTGCCATCTGCCTACTGCTTTTCCCCTCACTGCCCGCAGTAGATGTACGGGTCCTGCTGGCCGGAGAGGGTGAAGCCGTTGCTCTGGCTGTTGACCCAGTTGTCCCAGAAGAGGTGGCGCGTCTGAACGTGCGCGGACATGAAGGCGCAGGCGTCGGCGCCCTTCGTGCGGGTGGGCGTGCCGCCCGCGCCGAGCGCGGCGAGCGCCTGACCGACCACGTCGCGTGAGGGCGCCGTCGTGATGACGCCCCAGCCCACGGTCGCCCAGGGCACGGGGTCGAGGACGGGCACGGCCGTCAGGTTGTAAGTCCCCGTCGTCGTCAAAGTGTAGTCGGCGACGCGCGGGAAGTATGCGGCCTGCTCCAGCGCGCGGCGCAGTTGCCAGTTGGTGATGCGGCGCCCCGAGCCCCAGACGAGCGAAGGCTCGCCCGTGTCCGCGCGGTAGTTCATCCCGCCAACGTGGCCGAGCGCGCGCCGCGCGGCAAGGATGATCTTTGAAGCGATGCCGGCGCTGCGCGGCGTGGCGAAGCTCGTCCCGGAGACGCTGCTGAAGCCGCCCGACTCGCAGTCCGCGCAATAGGGAAGCACCTGCGTGAAGTCCGCGACGAAGTCTGGAAGCGTGCCGCTCACGAGTTGCTTGCCGTTGCTGCCGGGGTCGGCGGGCGTCGTGCCTTCAGTTGCCTCCTGGAAGCCCGCGATGCCGATGCTCCACCAGGGGCCGGAGGTGCCGTCGGGCGGCGAGAGCGCGGGGCTGTTGTCGGCCGCGCCGAAGTGCAGCTTGCCGAGGTTGACGACGCCGTGGAAGCTCTGGTTAAGGTGCGTGTACTCGGTGCCGAAGACCGCCGAAGGGACGGGGACGCTGCCCGGGATGCCGTAGCTCGTCGTGACGACATCGACCTCCGGGTGCGTGAAGGCGTAACGCTCCGACTCGTCGCTGATGCCCTCGACGAAGAGGATGACGGCCTCCGGGTTGGCGCGCACGACGGCCGACGCGGTGCCGAAGCCGTGCGTGTCGGCCGAGTCGTCCGGAAGGACGGGCCGCGTGCCGGGGACGAAGGAGACGGCGATGACGTTGGTGCCCTTGAACCAGTAGGGCTCGCCGTGCCGGATGTTCGCCCAGACGCGCGCGAGGTCGGCCGCGTAGTCGGCGGCGAAGTTGCCCGTGCGCGTCAACTCGATCTGGTGCGCGGCGTCGATGCCGAACGCGGCGAGCACCTCGGGCGTCACGCTCGAAGGCGCCGCCGTCTTGTACGGCTCGCCGCCCGCGTAGAAGAAGGAGTGATAGACGTTGATGCCCGAGTCGATGTCGGCCACGACCACGCGCGGCGGCCCGGAGGCCGTCCGGCCCGACGTGTTGGTCGGGTCGTTGACCTGCGCCGAGACCGTGAAGACGCCCGCCAACGTCAACAACGCCGCCAGACCTGTGAAGAGAAACCGCGCCCCGCTGTGTCCCCTGGTATTCATTGAAACCACCTCCCCGAAAGAGTCCCTGCCGATGCTGACACTTTACGGGTCGGGGTTGAGGAATACTTGAGGCGGGCGCCGGGCAGCGGATGTCGCTAAATCACAACCGCTCCGCAACCGGGCATCCCACCGAAGGATGTAGCCCGACGCGGAGACGCGTGGCCGCAGCCTAAGACATCTAAGCTGCGGCCACGCGTCTCCGCGTGGTCTAACTGGCTGTGCGCGGATGACTCCCCTGGGAGCTGCCTTCAGCTCCAGATGGCTTCGGTCCTGCGCTCGAAACCAAAGTTCGCCAGATTGTACAGAGTCCACAAGACACCGAAGAGGTAGACCGACTGGCCGCCGTACCACGGGTTGTCGGTCAGCAACGCGAAGTTGTTTACGCTGACCGACGAGGCCCTGTTGCCCCACTGAAACCAGTTAAGGTCGGGGAACGGTACCCCGAACGCAGGCCACGCGGCGCCCCAGCCGCCGGGGTGTTCCCAGAGGACTGACGAGTGGTGGAAAATCCGGCCCTCCAGGGGCTCGCTTTCGTCCGAGGCCCGCTTCAACAGTTCCGTGGACGCGATGGGTAAGCCTGTCCGGTCGGAAAGCTCTTTCAGGTCTTCGAGCACCCTCTGGGCCAGCTTCGCCTGCTGCCGCTTCGCGACCGTGTTGTCCTTTTTTTCGTACCCCTTCACTTTTTCGAGGCCCTTGAGGATGCCCGCGATCTTCTCGGCGTGCTTCGTCTTCTCGGCCCACTTGGCGAAGCTCTCCTTTGAATCGAAGGCGTAGACCAGGTCCTCGTTCGGCAGTCCTTCGCCCGCGGCGAGCACGGGATACTTGACCGCGTCTTCTTTGGCGGCCTTCTTACCTTGCAACTCGTACTTGTTGAACGTTAAGACCCGGTGGCCGTTGGGATTGGTTGACATGAGTATTCTCCTTTTGCTGTCTCTCGGTGGGTAGGCGTCAGGGAGCGCCTGCGGTAAGGCAGGTGCCGTTCCGGGCGTCACAAAAAGGCTCACTTTGCAGCAGCTACACTTAGCCTGCTCGACAGTCGCCTTGTGGAAACCCTTCCGGCCGTAAATCCGGTTGTGGGGGTCGTCGGCGGAATCGGACGACGGTTAGTAAAGGTGCTGAGGTGAGTTCAGGGTCAGCCGATGCGAGTGGGTGCGAGGTAATTTAAAACGCAGGCGGACGATATGCCTGTTAGAGGTGAATGTCAACAGTTATTCTCGGCCCGACCCTTTAGGCCGAAATATTCTTTGACCGGCAGTGATCCGACGTGCCGGGAGCGCGTCTGAAGCCCTCGGTATTCAGGGCAATGCCGGTCTTAAGCTTCGAACCCTTCGCGTAGTTCGGCGAGTATTTCGCGGGCGACTTCGCGGGCGCGCTCGACCTCGTCGGGTTTGAAGGAGACGGCGCCGACGACGGCGTGGCCGCCGCCGCCGTAGCGCTCGCAGATCGAGGCGATGTTGTGGCGGCGCGGGCGCGGGCTGAAGGGGTTCGAGCCGACCGAAATCTTGGTGCGGTAGCCGCCGCGCGTGACCGCGACCGAGTAGGTCGTCTCGGGACAGACGTAGTAGGGGATGAACTTGTTGAAGCCTTCGAGCCCCTCGTCCACGAGGTCGAAGGTGACGGCGCCGCGCTCGTAGGTCGCCTTGCGCCGGATGGTTTCGAGCGTGTGCTGATGGCGCGCGAGCAGGGGCCGGAAACGCTCCTGCACCTCTTCGCCCGAAGCGACCTCTTCGAGCGTGCGCGTGGTCAGTTGGCGGATGACCCACTCGATGAAGTCGTCGTCAACGTTCTCGATGACCTGCATCAGTTGGAGCGCGGGCTCTTTGAGTTCGACGGGCTGCGCGGCCGATTCGTAGAAGGCGCCGTCGATGGTGTGCGCCCAGTGGATGAGCGTGTCGAGCGACTCGTCGCGGAAGCCGAACTGCTCGTCGGCGACGCGGGCGATGAACTCGGTGCAGGACTTGCTGTCGGCGTCCCAGAACTTGCGGCCCGATTGGTCGGCGCGGAAGTGCGCCTCGTCGGCGGGCGAGAGGAAGGCCGACTGGTGATGGTCGAACCACCACGTCAGCCGCTCGGAAGGGCTGTACTTGAAATCGACGATGGCGTTCTCGTCGCCGTCGAACATCCCTTCGTCGAAGAGCGCGCCGGCCGTGTGCAGCAGCGGCGCGTAAGCGACGGCGGCGCCCGTGCGCACGCGCGCGAGGTAGAACCGCGTGAAGACGGCGGCCGACGCCACGCCGTCAAAGCAGTGGCCGTGGTAGAGCAGGCGAAGTCTCATCCTTACTTATATGAAGCCGGTCGAAAAATTAATGGTCGAGCAAAGTGGGACATCATAGCACAGGCAGTAAGCAGTAGGCAGATGGCAGATGGCAGTTGAAGACAAGAAGGTGACTGAAAGAATCGTGGGAGACGAGATTCGCAACTCGCCTCCCACGATTGCTTTGACTTCGTTCTTCTACTTCTAACTGCCTACTGCCATCTGCCTACTGCCTACTTCCCAAAGCGTGCGCGGTATTCGGCGGACTCGACGAAGGCGCGGGCCATCTCGGCGCGGGCGGCGCGGGCGGCGGCGATTGAGTCGTCGCGCACGTCCTCGCCGGGCAGGCTGAAACTGTCGAGCTTCGAGAGCCAGAAGTCGTAGCCAGTGAAATCCGTGTCGGGCGCGGCGTTCGGCGCGCGGCGCAGGTAGCCATAGTACTGCATCGCGACGAAGGCCGCGTTGTACTGTCTGTTGTAGAAGGAGCGGCTGCCCGTCGCGCTCAGGAGCGCGGCGGCGCGGCCCTCGGTGCCGCCCGCGCCGAAGGCCGCCAACGCCGCGTCGCGCTCGGCCTGCGTCGGCGCGACCCCGGCGTTGGCGAAGAGCGTCTCGACGTAAGCGGCGGCGGAGAGGTCTTCCGGCACGAACGCCCTGAAGTCGCCGCTCTCGACCCATTCGCGCGCGAAGACGAGCGTGTTGTCGCGCAGTCGTTCCTCCCAACCGGGTTGCCCGACGACTACGTCGCGTTGAATCGTCCTCATGTTCTCGAAGAGGACGGACGGGTGCGGGAGTTGAAAGGCGCGGCCGTTGGCGTCCGAGTTCAGGTGCTCGGGATACGTGGCGGCGAAGGCGCGGAAGACCTGATAGCCCGTGCGCTGAAACTCGATGGAGAGGAAGAAGGCGGCCGAGACGCTCGCGCGCGTCACGCGCCGGCACTCGGCGTCGGCGTCGCACTGCTCGATCTGACTTTTCCAGAAGGCGAAGCCGTCGGGGTCGGGCTCGCGCGCGAGGAAGTCGTGGTAGTGCTGGCGGACGAAGAAGGCAGCGTCGTCCACGGGGTTGTTCGCGGCGGTCGGGGCTTCGGCGTCGTCGCTCGTGATGTTCACGTGCACGACCTCGAACAGCGTGCCCGTCGCTTCGCCGTCGAGCAGGAGCGTGACCGGCTCGGGCTCTTCGACGAACGCGTCGTCGTTGACGAGGAAGACGATGCTCTTCTCGGTCTCGCCGGGCGCGAAGTCGAGCCGGCCGTTGACCGGCGTGTAGTCGTGCGCGGAGGCCACGAAGGAGCCCATGCGGTATTCAATCGAAACGGGCGCCGTCGTGTCGCCGCGCCGCACGACGCGCACGTCGAGGTGCCCGGCCGTCTCGGCCACCTCGTAGCTGGCGGAGGCGAAGTGGACGCCCGGCGCGCCGTCGTCGTCAAAGATTTGGCCGGAGGTGCTGGAGCTGAAGACCTGCCCGCCCTCGCCGGGCGAGTCAACCCTGAAGAAGAAGTTCTCCTCCGGCTCGGGCACAACGTCGCCGTGCACGGGGACGCCCACGGTCTTGACGGTCTCGCCCGGCGCGAAGGTCAAAGACCCGCTGACGGCCACGTAGTCCTGCGGCGGCGTGGCCGTGCCGTTGATGGTCGAGTAGCTGACCGAGATAGACCTCTCGCTGACACTGTTGAGCCTGACCTTGAAGACGGCGGGCGTCGTCCCCGTGTTGCCCTCGGCGACGATGGGGCCGGTGATGTCAACTTCGGCCACCGGAGGGCGGTCGTCGTCGAGGACGTTGACGGAGGTCGTGCTGTTGCCGCCGAGTGCGACGCCGCCCGTCGGGTTGTTGAGCGTGACGTTGAAGCCCTGCGTGTCCTCGTCAATCGTGTCGTTGAGGAGTTGCACGTCGAAGCTCTTGACCGTCTCGCCGGGCGCGAAGTCGAGCGTGCCGTTGGCGGCGACGTAGTCGAGCCCCACCTTCGCGACGCCGTCCGAGGTCGCGTAGTCAACGCTCGCCGCGCCCGACGTTGACCCCTGCGTGCGCGTGACGGTAACCGTGACCGTCCCCGACCCCGACTCGCTCGCCTCGTAGGCCGCGCGCTTGAACTGGACGGTCGAAGGAGCCGACGGGTTGAGGCACGGCGAGAACTCAGAGGTGTTGCCCGTGGGGTCCGTGGCCGTCGCGGTCAGGAAGGGGAGCGCGGGCGGGACCGACGTTATGAGTTCGTTAATCTGCGCCTGCCCCGACGCGTTCGTCGTGACGCTCGCGGTGCCGACGTACGCCTGCCCCTCGCCGTGCCCCGAGCCGTCGCAAGACGCGCTGGCGTAGAAGTCAACGGCGTAGGTCGTGCTGGCCTTACTCGCGAGCGAGCCCACGACGGCCGTGCCGCCGCCCGAGGGCGCGTAGGAGTTGAGCAGCGGATGGTTCTGCAAACCGTTCGGGCCTTCGTCGGCGTCCGTGGTGTCGTTCGCTTCGACCCCGCCCGTAGGGCGCGCGAGGCTGATGCCGCCGAGGCCGTTCGAGTAGATCGAGTTACCACGCACGGCGTTGAAGCGTTGGAAGAGCCCGTCGCGCGCGTGCTCGGTGACGTTGACGCCGTTGCCGCCGTTGAAGGCGATGACGTTGGCCGCGCCCGCGCCCGTCCCGCCGATGACGTTGTCGGTCGAGAGTTCCTGCACGACGCCGAAGGCGACGGTGCCCCTGATGAGCACGCCGTCGCCCGTGTTCGGCAGAGGCGTGGCGCCGTCCGCCGCCAGTCCGATGTAGTTGCCGCGCACCAACGCGCCGTCGCCGGTGATGAGGACGCCCGTCCCGTTCCCCGAGATGACGTTGCGCGCCGCCGCGCTCGTCCCGCCGATGAGGGCGCTCGAACCGCCTCCGTCAACGATAATCCCGAAGCCGTTGCCGGCCGCCGTCGTGCCCTCGGCGTCGGTGCCGATGTAGTTGCCTTCGACCAGGACGCCGGCCGCGCCGACCCTGATGCCCGCCCCACGGAATCCTTTGACGACGAGCCCGCGCACCCTGCTCGTCGCGCCTTGGAGTGACAGCCCGTCTTCGAGCACACCGTTGCCGCTCAACACGACGAGGGGCTTGCCGGCGTAGCCCGGCTGCGTGGTCGCGTCTATCGTGACGGTCCCCGTGACGACGAGCGTGGCGGCGGGCGTGATGGTCTGCGTGCCGGTGCCGATCTGGAAGGTGATGGTGTCGGCGCCGGGCGTGGCGTTGGCCTGCATGACGGCCGCGCGCAGGCTGCACTTGCCGGTGCCGTCGTCGCACACGCCGTCGTCTGTGTTGGCGTCGAAGGTGTCGCCCGCCGAGTTGACGGTGAAGGTCGTGGCCGCGCGCGCCGGACTCGCGAGCCGTCCCCACGGCAACGCGCCGAGCGCCGCGCACAGGGAGACGCAGAGGGCGAGCCTGAACAGTCCACGGCCGAGCCCGGGGGGTTCGAGTCGAGCGAGGGGCATAACGAGAACCTTTACCTAACGGGAAAACCTGGGGGCATCCGGCACCCGCGCCGGCTACAACTTCGCGTCCGGCGCAGAGTTTATGTCAACGGTCCCGGGAGGTAAAGCAGAACGATGAACGAGGAACGCTGAACGATGAACTGTAAGACCGTTGCCTTCAGTTCATCGTTCATCGTTCACAGTTCATCGTTCCAATCACGGTTGGCCGAAGCGCTGGCGGTATTCGATGGAGTTGACGAAGGCTTTGACCATCTCGGCCCGGCGGTAGTCGCCGCCGAACTCTTCGAGCTTCGAGAGCCAGAAGTTGTAGCCGTTGAAGTTCAGACCCGGCTCCGGTGCGTCGTCGGGGTTGCGCTGGAGGTAGCCGAAGTATTGCATCAACACGAACGCCTTGTTGAACTCGCGCTGGTGCAGCGTCGCGTCCTCGGCGAAGAAGCGCAGCACCCGCGCGCGCGCCTCTTCGGGGTCGGCCACGTTCACAAAGATGTTGGCGATCTGCTCCTTCTCCCATTCGTCGAGCACGGCGCCGGCGTTGATGTTGAGCTTCGTGACGAAGTCATCGCCGTTCATCGCGGCGGGGTAGGCGGCCTGAAAGTCAGGGCGCCGGACGAAGGCGAGCGCGTAGGCGTTCTTGTTCGCTTCGAGCTGCTCGCGCCAGTTGCCGACGTTGACGACGACGCCGTTCCCTAGAGCGCGCGTGTCGTTAAGGAAAGTGTCGCGGCGCACGGGCACGGGCTTGCTCGGAAGGTTGCCGAAGGCCGTCTTGTAGGTCTTGTAGACGAAGTAGCCCGTCTCCTGGAATTCGATGGAGAGGAAGAAGGCCGCGCTGGTGTCGATGCGTTTCACTTCTCGACAGCCCGCGTCAGCAACGCACGACTCGATGCCCTGCGTCCAGAAGTTGAGGCCGGTCGCGTCGGGCTCGCGGTTGAGGAAGTCGCGGTAGTGTTGCGTGACGAAGAACTCGGAGCCGTCGATGGGGTTCGCCGAAGTGACGTTGACGCTCCAACTCACGCGCTCGGTCAGGAGTTGCTCGGGGTCGCTGCGCACGAACGAGCCCTGGTCACTGACGGTCGCCTCAATCGTGTGCGCGCCCGCGCCGAGCGCGCCCGCGTTGACGTTGATGGAAGATGAAGTGCCCGCCGGTTGGCCGTCGATGGTCCAGCTCACCGCGAGCGCGTGCGTGAGCGGCGCGGGCGTCGAGACGTTGAAGGTCTGCGACTGCGCGGTCGTCAGTTGCGGCGACCTGTTCGCGGGCGTGGCCGCATCGACGGGCGAGACGCGGTTGTAGATGCGCCGGACGAGTTGCTCGCTGTTGACCTGTTCGTAGGGCGTCCCGAGCGTTCTCATCTTCGAGTTGAAGGTCGGGCGGTAGAGCCCCGTCGTGCAGTAGCGCGCGCCTTCGTAGAGGCCGGGCACGGCGGGCAGCGTCGAGGAGGTCGGAATCGTCGTCGCGGGGTCGATCCACGCGTTCCACTTGATGGCGGCGCGCGCCGTCGCGCGCGTGACGTTGGCCTCCGAAGGCTCGGACGCGTTCGAGCAGGGCGGCGGGGTCGAGGTGTACTCGTCGGCCAGCAGGCCGAAGGTGTGGCCCGACTCGTGGAGCACCAGCTCAACGGCCTGCGTGTGCGTCGAGGCGATGGCGATGGAGCCGCCCGAGCCGCCGTAGACCGGGTCGTTGACGATGAGAATGATGAGGTCGAGCTGCGCGGGCGCGAGGCTCGCGTTGGCGACGTTCGAGACCTTGAAGTTGCTGGCGCAGATGAGGCGCTGGATGCCGGCGCAGTTGTAGGCCGAGTCGAAGGCCGTGTTGCGCGAGGTGCCCAACTCCGGGTGGTCCGCGCCCGACTCGGCGCTGACCACGTCGATGCGGTGGACGTTGAAGTAACGCTGGTACTCGCGCAGCGGCTCCTGCTCGAACATGAGTTGGACGAACTGCTGTATGTCCGTCCGGTACTTCGACATTTCGGCGGCCGTGTAGCCGTCGCCGAGGATGGCGATGTCCACGCGGTTCGAGGGGTCGCCGTTGTTGACGATGGTCTCGACGGGCTCGGCCGCCGCCGCGCGCGCCAGCGAGACGACCGCGACGAGACACAGCACCACTCTCAAGATGCGCGCGCGGGTGAGGGTCGTGAAGTTAAGACAATGACGCATGGCGTTCACCTTCAACGCGCGGCGACCGCGCCGACCGGCGCGAGCGTGAACCTCTGCCCGTCCCAGTCGGGATGGTAGAGGCGCACTTCGGTTATCGCTTCGTCGTCCGGGTAGTGGACGACGAACTCGGCCGACTCTCTGTAGATGATATGGCCCGTCAGCTCGCCGTCGGGGCCGGCCGTTTCGGCGCGCAGCAGGCGCGGGTCCGCGACGAGCCCGCACCAGAGCATGCGCCCTTCCGCGTCGAGCGCGACGACGACGACCTGCGTCGGCGACAACTCGGCCGAGCGTTGTTTGGGCAACGCCCCGTCGCGCCTGACCGGCGCGCTCGCGAGCGCGACGCGGCCGGGCGCGTTCCTGTTCTGCGCCCGCGCGGGGGCCGGGAGCGCGTTCTTGTCCGCCTCCCAGTTGATTTTCAACTCGCGGTGCGCGCGCGCGGGCTGCGTTGCGTTAACAACGCCGACTTCGACTCCCGCCGCCGCGAGCAGCGCGCGGACGCGCTCCGATAAAGACGCGCGGCTACCCACGGCGTTGTTCGTTGAAGGTGCGGCCGGGTTCGTCCCCGCCTCCTGCGCGCCCGCCATGAGCGAGAACGTCGCGGCGGCGCAGACGAGCCCGATTGCCGACAGCATCGTTTTCATCATTCAAAACTCCACGCGCGCTCACGGCGCGCCGAAGCGTTGGCGGTACTCGATGGACGTGACGAACGCCTTGACCATCTCGGCCGCCTGCCAGTCGCCGCCAAAGTCGTCGAGCTTCTTCAGCCAGAAGCCGTAGCCCTCTTCGTCGGGGTCGCGCCGCAGATAGCCGAAGTACTGCATCAGGACGAAGGCGCGATTGTACTCCTTCTGCCTGAGCGCAGCCGAGTCGGCCACCTTACGCAGAACGGTCGCGCGCGTCTCGGTCGAAGCGCCGAGGCCGTTCACCAACGCGTCGCGTTCGACGGCCGAAGGCGTCATGCCCGCGTTGGCGAAGAGCGCGTCAACGTACTCCGCGTTCGTCTTCGAGTCGTAGAGCGCCTTGAAGTCCGCGCGCAGCGTCCAGAGTTGCGCGAAGGCGTTCTTGTTCTCTTCGAGCGTCTTCTCCCACTCCGGCGTGTTGACGATGACGCCGCCCGCCGCCTGGCTCGTGTCGGCCATGAACTGCCGGAAGCGCGGCAGGCGGTTGAACGAAGCTCGCTCAAGACGATAGACGAAGTAGCCCGTCTCCTGAAACTCGATGGAGAGGAAGAAGGCGGCCGAGACGTTGTTGCGCTTGACCTCGACGCACTGCGCGTTGGTCTGGCACGAAGTGATCTCGCCCGTCCAGTGGTTCTGCCCCGACGTGTCGGGTTCACGCGAGAGGAAGTCCTTGTAGTGCTGCGTGACGAAGGTGTAGGGCGTGTCAATCGGGTTGGGCAGCGTCGGGAAGCCGTCCGTGCTCATGACGTTGAAGTAGGACTCCTTGACCGGGCTCGTCGGCATGCCGTCCTTCCACGCGCGCACGCGGATGCGCGAGGGGTTGGAAGAGAGACGGAGCGTCGCGCCGTCGGCGATGACGGGGTCGGACTCGGTCGGGTCCACGAAGCTGTTGACGGTATAGCGCATCACGGCGCCCGGCGTCGCGCAGTTGACGGTCACGTCCACGTGCGGCCAGAACTGCCCGCCGTCGGGCGTGACGGTCGGCGTCGCCACGCGTTGCAGGCCGCTCACCTCGACCCAGGCGTTGCGGTGGAGGATGGTCCCGTCGCCGAGTTGTCCCTGATCGTTCGCGCCCCACGCGCGCAAAGTGCTGTCGGAGAGGAGCGCCGCCGCGTGCTGCGTCCCCGAAGTAACCGTGGCGACGTTTGACACCCCCGGCACTTGCGCGGGCGTGTTGAAGCCGATGACGTTGCCCCAGCACCACAACGTCCCGTCGGCCTTCGCCGCGTAGACATACGTGTAGCTCGCGGCGACCGAGACGACGTTGGTCACGGGCACCTGCACGGGCGTCGGGTTGGGCGCGAAGGAGCGCGCGCCGTCGCCGAACTGGCCGGAAGAGTTGTCGCCCCAAGCCCACAGCGTCCCGTCGGACTTGAGGGCGAAGGCGCTGTTCTCGCCGGCGACGACCGAAGAGACGTTCGACAGTCCCTCCACCTTCGTCATCGTCGTGACGTGCACGACGCTCGCGGGCTGGCCCGCCATGCCGTAGGGGTTGGAGCCGCAGACCCAGACCGTGCCGTCAGTCTTCACCGCGTAGGTCTGCGTGAACCCGGCCGCAATCGCTTTCACGCCCGAGGCGACGAAGAGCGGGACGAAGTGCGGGTTCATGTCGGGCTTGCCCACGCCGAGCTGGGCGAAGCCGTTGTGGCCCCACGCCCACACGGTGCCGTCAGACTTGAGCGCCACGCCGTGGCTCTCGCCCGCGGCGATGGCGACGATGTTCGTCAGCCCCTTGACCTGCACGGGCGCCTGCTTCACGGCCGCCGGCACGTCCGCGTTGCCAAGCTGCCCCGACGTGTTGTCGCCCCACGCCCACACGGTGCCGTCGCCCTTCAGCGCGAGGCCGAAGTTGGCGCCCGAGGCGACGGCCGAGACGTTCGTCAAACCCTTGACCTGCGCGGGCAGGCTGCGCGTCTCGTCCTTCGTGCCGTCGTAAGTCTGACCGCTACGGTTGTTGCCCCAGCCCCAGACCGTCCCGTCGGTCTTCAGAGCCAAAGTATGGAAGGTGCGGGCCGAGACCTGCTTCGCGCCGAAGAAGACCTCGGTGCCGACGACGGGCGTCGTGATGGTCCGCGTGTTGTTCGCGGGCGCCGAGTCGCGCACGGTGGTCGTGGCCGTCACCGTGTTCGTCAGGACGGTGCCACCCGCCGCGACCACGTCCACGGTCACGGACATCGTCTGCCAGGTGCCGTTCGGTTGCAGCGCGGGGAAGTTGAGGTTGACCGTGCCGTTCGTGCCCGCCGCCGGCCCCGAGCAGGTGGCCTGCTGGAACGGCGGCACCGAGCAGGAGACGTAGTTCGTCCCCGGCGGCAGCACATCCGCGACGGTCGCCGCCGTCGTGAGGCCGCCCATGTTGGCGATGGCGATTGAATAAGTGAGACGCTTGCCCGTCTGCGCGGGGCTCAGGTCGGTCGCGAGGTTCATCACGCGCACGTCCGTCGAGGGCGTCGTGTCGGGCTTGCGCCGCTCGAAGGTGACGGCGCCCGCGTTGGTCAAGTCCTTCGCCGCCTCCTCGGACGTGTGCGACGCGGAGACGTAAGGCTCGCGCGCGCCGTCGGCGACGCCGACGACGGGCAGCATCTTCGCGTTGCCCGCGCCGTAGCGCGTGACGACCGTGCCGTCCCTGCGCAGCTCGACCTCGAAGTTGACCGGGTTCTCGCCGCGCGTCGTGCCGTCCACGAACTCCGTATCAAACGTGACGGCCTGCCAGCGGAAGATGACGCGGTCGGCGTCGGGCTGCACCATGTACACGTCGTCGCCCGCGCGGCGGTCGGTGCGCAGGTCGTCCCACGCGGCGGCGATGACGCGGTTGCCGGTCAGAAAATCGACCGAGCCGAAGAAGTCGCGGCCCGCGCTGTCGGGCGGCGTCAGCGGCGGGTAGATGTGCGCGACCGGGTAGATTGTCCCGTTCGTCGAGACGCGGACGCTCGAAGTGTTGAAGCCGTAGAAGGAGAACTCGAAGGGCAGCGTGACGTTCTTGTACGCGTCGTCGCCGACGAGGCCGAGCGCCGTCCCGCCCGTCGAGAGCGGCTCGGCGGCCGACTCCTTGACGACGTACGGGTCAACGGCCAGCGGGTCGAGGTCGAGGTGAATCTGCGTCACGGGTCCGGCGTTGCCGGCCTCGTCCACGGCGCGGACGCCGACGTTGACCGACGTGCGGCCGTAGAAGGCGTTGAAGGTCAAAGACTCGGGCGTGAAGGCCGTGCCGGGGAAGGGCGCGCCGACCTTGAGCGCGTTGTTCCAGTTCGCCGCGACGCTCAAATCCGCGTCGGAGTAACGAACCTCGTAGAGAGTCGCCTTGCCGTTGATGCCGTCGTCGCCGGGCGCGACCCAGTTGAGACGTATCTCGCGCGAGCCGATTGAAGCCTGAAGGCTCGTCGGCGCGGAGGGCGGCGTCGCGTCGGTCGAGTCGAGGTTGTCGAGCGCGAGTTTCGCGTTGAGGCGCCGTCCCGTCACGGTGTTGAAGCCGAGGAAGTTCGTGAACTCGCCCGAGAGCATCAACGCGTCGCGCATGCGGCGCACCGACACGTCCGGCCGCTTCGCGCAGAGCAGCGCGGCCACGCCCGCGACGTGCGGCGCGGCCATCGACGTGCCCTCGGCGACGGTGTATGTGTTGCCGGGCGTCGTGCTCAGGATGCCGACGCCCGGCGCGCTCATGTGGACGGAGGTGTGGCCGCGATTGCTGAAGCCCGCGAGCACGTCCGTGCGGTCGGTGGCGGCGACGCTGACGAGGTTGGGCGCGTCGTAGTTGGAAGGGTAGACCGGCACCTGCTCGTTGTAGTTCGAATCGTTGCCGGCGGCGGCGACGAAGAGGATGCCCGACGTGTTGAGCGCGTTGATGGCGTCGAGTTCCGCCTGCGAGCGGCCGATGCCGCCGTACGAGTTGTTGAGCACGCGGACGTTCGCGCCCTGCGTCCCGCCGGAGCTGACGTAGAGGTCGCGCAGAGCCTTCGCGTAGGCGTAGGCGCGCACCGTCACGAGCACGCTCGAAGACGCGGGCGACTCCGGTCCCGACCCGAGCACCTTCAAGGGCAGCAGACTCACCTGCCAGTTGACGCCCGCGACGCCGACGCCGTTGTTGCCCACGGCGCCGACGATGCCCGCGACGTGCGTGCCGTGCGCGTCGGTCTCGTCGTCGGGGAACGAGCCCGTCGCGTCGAAGACCGTCGCGTCGTTGTGGAAGAAGTCCCAGCCGTGCACGTCGTCCGCGTAGCCGTTGCCGTCGTCGTCAACGCCGTTGCCGGCGACCTCGGCGGTGTTCGTCCAGACGTTGGCCTGTAGGTCCTGGTGGTTGATGTCAACGCCTTCGTCCACGACGCCGACGACGACGTTGCGGCTGCCGGTCGTGATGTCCCACGCGGGTTCGGAGTCGAGGTCGGGACCGGCCGCGCCGCCGAACTGCGTGTTGCTCCGGTGCGCCCACTGCTCCGCGTAGCGCGGGTCGTTCGGCATCGCGAACTTGCGGCGGACGTAGTTCGGCTCGGCGTAGAGCACGTCGGCGCGCGCGCGCAGGGCCGCGAGCGCCGCCTCGGTCTCCGAGGCCGGCACGCGTGCCAGTCGCAGGCCGCGCACGATGTCGAGCCCGCGCGCCTGCTCGAAGCGGACGGGCACCTCGCGCCCTTCGGCGAGCGCGAGCGCCGCGACCGTCTTCTGTACCTCCAATGCCTTCGACTCGCCTCGGAAGCGGACGAGAATCTCGCCGGGGACGAAGGGGCGCGACTTGCTTTCGGAAGACGCGGACTGCGCCACGGCGCGCGCGGCCGAAGCCGGGCGCTGCGCGAACGCGTAGACGGCGACGACGAGGGCCGCGACACAGAGCAGGAGGAGGGCGAACGAACGTCCGGGCGTTCGTGTACGCCGAGAGCGAGACATATGATGAAGTACCCCTTGGATGATTAGGATTCGAGGCCCGCCGGGGTGCCGGCGGGGCGGTTTCACGTCAACTGGTAAAAACGCGCACACGGGCGCGAAGCATCTGCCTCCAGCGGCCCGCACAGGACTTCGCAATTCTCAGGCCGCGCGGGCGCCCCGAATTAAAGCTTTGCAGACACGGGTGGCTGGTCGGGGAGGGGTTTTGATGCGGAAAGGGCTTCGGCGGATTGCTGCGGACAACTGTCGGGTGAACTTTGCGCGCGGCGCTTTTTACTGCTTCTTGACTTCGACCTTCTTGACTTCGACCTTCCGAGGCTCGTCCTTGCACTGCTCGGCGGCGCCCTGCTCGGCGAGACCGAGGCGCTCGCGGACGAATCGCTCCACGTCCTTCTCGATCAACTCGCCGCCGACGACCCAAGCCTTCTCCGTCAAAAGCTCGCCCGACGCATTGAGCTTCGTCGATTCGAGGAAGACGTTGAAGGGCGAGCCCCAGTTGCGCGGGTCGCCGACCGACTTGCGGTAGGCGTAGTGCGTCGTCTTCTCCTTCGCGTCGCCGGCCTCCGACTCGACGACGACGGGGAAGGGCGCGCCGCCCTGCGACTCGAAATACTTGCGCGAGTCGTCGGCCGAGGCGTACTCGCTGACGGCGACGACCTCAAGGCCCTGTGCCTTGTACTTGTCGTAGAGACGCCAGACGGTCGGCGCCTCGTTCTTCCAGTTGCCGCACCACGGCGCGAAGTAGACGACCAGCAAGAGCTTCTTCCCCTTCGACAGCTCGCGCAGAGAGACGGGCGTGCCATCCTTCAGCGACTTGAACGTCCAGTCCTTGTAATCGAGCTTCTGCTCAAGGAGCGGCGCCCACTCATGACCCTCGCTGCGGACCAACTGCGTCCCGCCCTGCGGCTGCGGCGCGGGCGTCGTCGGCGTCGGCTGCTGCGGCGGCGCCGGGGTCTGCACCTTGAAGACCGGCGCGGCGACGTTCGGCCCGAGCGTGATCGGATTAATGCTCGGCGTCGCGCTCGGCGCGGCGGGAATCGGCGTCGCACTCTGCGCGCGCGCGCCCTGCGCGGCGGCGAGCGTGGCGGCGGCGAAGAGGAGGGCGGCGGCGGCGCGGCTGTGATGCTTGAACATGGGTCTTACTCCGGTTCGTGCGGGCGGAACCTACTTCGCGTCGAGCGCGGCGGCGGTCGTCGGCGGCTCATCGAGCAGGGGCGTGATGAGCGCCTCGAACTGCGCGCGGCTCTTCTCGCCGATGACCTTGTGGCGGATGCGGCCCTGGCGGTCGATGATGAAGGTGGTCGGGAGGACGCCGACCGAGTACTTGATGGCGACGCCGTCGTCGCCGATGGCGACGATGTAGTCCTGCTTCACTTCCTTCTGGTAGTCGCGGACGAGGTCGGCCGAGTCGTTCGTCGTGACGCCGAGGACTTTGAAGCCGCGTCCCGCGAGGTCGCGCTGCATCTCGTTGAGGCTCGGAATCTCCGAGCGGCAGGGGACACACCACGTCGCCCAGAAGTTGAGGAGCACGACCTGACCGCGCAGGTCTGAGACTTTAAGAGGCTTGCCGTCGGTCGTCTTGAGGTCAACGTCGGGCGCGGGCTCGGCGGCCGAGGTGTTCGGCGGCGCGTTCGTCGCGCCCTGCTGCACGGTTGGGACCGGGGCGGGCGGCGTCTGCGCCACGAAACTCTCGGAGTTGAAGGGCATGACCCTCGCGAGCGTACTGGAGAGCCACGTCAGGCTGTTGGTGGCGACCAGCACGCCGATGAGCATGAGCAGGACGCCGGAGGCGACCTCGACCTTGTGCAGGTGGCGGCGGAAGCGCGCGTAGAAACCGAGGAACGCGTTCATCACCAGCCCCACGACGAGGAAGGGAATCGCCAACCCCGCCGCGTAGAACAAAGAGAGGATGAGCCCGCTCTTCCACCCGCCGCTCGTCGCCGCGAGCCCGATGATGCCGCCGAGGATGGGGCCGATGCACGGCGTCCACCCGGCCGCGAACGCCACGCCGAGGAGCGCCGCGCCCAGCGGCCCGCTCGGCTTGTCCTCGGAGAACTTGCGCGTGTCGCGGTAGAGCGCGCCGATCTTGAGCACGCCCATCATCTGGAGGCCGAAGAGGAAGATGACGAGGCCGCCGCCGACCCTCACCCACCACGTCGAGAAGAGCACGTTGCCGATCCAGCCCGCCGTCGCGCCGAGCAGCACGAAGATGAGCGAGACGCCCGCGTTGAAGGCGAGCGAGTTGATGATGACCGCGCGGCGCGCGGACGCGCGCGACCCGCCGCCCTCGCCCTTCAGGTGCTCGACGCTCACGCCCGAGATGAGCGAGATGTAACCAGGTACGAGCGGCAGCACGCACGGCGTCAGGAACGACAGGATGCCCGCCGCGAAAGCGATCAGGATGGTGATATTAGAGCCTTCCATAACGGTGCAAGATTACAACAGATGGGCGGTAAGTAATAAATGATGAGTGACGAGCGATGAGTCATGAGTGATAAGAGTGAAGACACGGCCCGACGTTCTTGCTCGTCACTCATCACTCGTCACTCGTCACTTCATTGTGGTTCGTCGAGGAGTTTGACGATCATCTTCTTCATCAGTTCGGCCTCCTCTTCGCTCGCGCCGATGGTGAGGAAGCGGACGCGGCCGCGACGGTCGATGAGAACGGCCGTGGGCAGTCCCGCGACGCCGTAGGGGCCGTCGTTGCGCGCGTCGGCGGCGACGGCGAAGTCGTACGAGACGTTCAGACGGCGCTTGAACTGGCGGAAGAACTCAAGCTCCTGCGCGCGCGTCGCGGGCTCGCCCTTGATGTTCCCCTCGAACTCGTTGAGGCCGATGATGACGAGGCCGCGTTCCTTGTACTTCTGGTGCAGCGCGTTCAGGCGCGGCATCGTCTTGACGCAGAAGGTGCACCACGTCGCCCAGAAGTCGAGGAGCACGACCTTGCCGCGCAACTCCGCGAGCTTGACCGGGCCTTGCCCGATCAACTCGGTGACGGTTATCTCGGGCGAGACGGGCGGCTCCAGCCCGGCGACCTCGGGCGGCAGGCCGAAGGGCTCGCCGTGGCGCAGCACGAGCTCGGTCGCCTGACCGTAGAGGCGCGCCGAGGGGATGGCGACGGCGCGCGCGCGTATCTCCTGCGCGACGCGGACGCCCTCCTCGCGGCGGCCGGCGTTGACGAGCATCTTCGAGTAGAAGGAGCCCGCGTTGAAGATGGTCGAGTCGCGCTGGACGGGCTCCTTGGCCGTGCGCGCGTATTCGAGCGCGGCCTTGTATGCTTCGGCCGCGGGCGCGGCGGCGCGCGCGAACTCCTTCTTCTTCGCGTAGGCCGACGCGACCAAAAGGTTCATGCGGTGGAGGTCCGCGACGTTGCGCGGCTCGGACTTCGCGTAGTCGGCCAGCGCGCGCTCGGCCTCGTCCAGGAGCCCGAGCTGCGCGGCCTGCTGCGCGACGACGGAGCGCGCGCGCTGCTTGAGGTCGGGCGACGCGGGCTCCGCGTCAACAAGAAAGCGGCGCATCGAGTCGAGCGCGCCCTCGCCCTTGCCCGCGAGCGAGTAGAGCAGCGCCGAGTAGTAGAGGTCCGTCCCGCGCAGCGGCGCGCGCGCGGCCAGTCGCGCGGCGTGCTGGAGCGCGAGGTCGCGCTGCTCCTGCAACGTCTTCTGTTCGAGCAGCGGGTCGTAGGGCAACTGCTTCTGCCGGAACTCTTCGAACTTGCGCTGCGCGTACTGCGCCGCCTCGTCGTAGAGCGCCTGCGCCTCGGAAGCCTTCGCGGCCTCGACCCCGTCGGCCTTGCCGTCCCGCGCCTTCTCGGTCGCCTCGGCGGTTCGCGGTCGTACGCCCGCCTGCGCGCGCGCGGCGGCGGCCGTCACACACAGCACGAGCGGGAATGTGAGTGCGAGGGCGAAGGTTGAAACTCTCTTCATCGTTGAGGGCTTACTCCTTGAACTTTAAATCAACGTCAGCGGGACGAGAGTACCTGCGGCGGCGTGGTCGTCTGGTGGAAGCGCGCGGGGGAGAAGGTTTCGAGGGCGCGCGGGCTCAATCTGGTTGCCCCGCCGGTGACGAGGTCGGCGACGATTTCGCCCGCGACGGGCGCGAGCAGGATGCCGTTGCGGTAGAAGCCGGTCGCGTAGAAGAGCCCGCGCACGTCTGCCGACTCGCCGAGCACGGGCATCCCGTCGCGCGCGCGCGGTCGCAGGCCCGCCCACGACTCCGCCACTTCGAGCGACGCGACGGCCGGCGCCAACTCCACGGCGTGCGCGGCAATCGAGCGCGCGCCCTCTTCCGTCACGCGGCAGTCGTAGACGCCGGGCTCGGTCGTCGAGCCGGCGAGCACGCGCCCTTCGCTTCGCGGGACGAGATAGCCGCGCGGGCCGTAGACGACGTGACGTACGAGCGGCGCCTGCCCGGCAGGCTGCTGGTAGCAGAGCATCTGCCCGCGCACGGGCTCGACCTGCGGGTCGTCGTTCAGATAAGGACCGCCGCCGTCGTCCGAGAACTTCCGCAGTTGCGAGTTCCACGCGCCCGCCGCGAAGACGACCGCGTCCGCCTCAAGCTCACCTTCGGAGGTCACGACGCCGACGGCTCGGCCGCCGCGAACGCGCACGCCCTGTGCCTCGACGGCACGGATGATGCGCACGCCGCGCGCCTCGGCCGCCGCGTCGAGCGCGATGGTCAGGCGGCGGCTCTCGACCTGCCAGTCGCGCGAGAAACGCAGCGCCATGCGCACCTTCGGCGAGACGTTCGGCTCAAGCATGAGCACCTGGCGAGCCGTCAGCCGCTCGACTTCGAGACCGGCGCTCGACTGCCAAGCGAAGCGACGCTCGACCTCCTCCACGTCCTCTTCGCCGAGCGCGAGGTAGAGCGTGCCCGTGAACTCCGGCTTAACGGTAATGCCCGACTCCGCGCTCACCTCGGCGGTGAAGGCCATGTACATGTCGCGGCTCGCGCAGAGCAACTCAAAGAACTCGTCCCTGTAGTCGGCCTCGGCCTGCGGCGCGAGCATCCCGGCGGCCGCGCGCGACGCAGAGCCCGCCCGGCCGTCCTCTAAGACGGCGACGCTCAAGCCCCGCCGCGCCAACTCCCGGGCCGCCGCCAGCCCCGCGACGCCGCCGCCCACCACGGCCACGTCCGCCCTCTCGCCCAAACTCTTTCGCATTTTGAAGGACTGCTGGTATGATTCGGCAAAACAAGAAGTCAGAAGTCAGGAGTCAGAATTCAGAAGCGCGGACACTTGCGTGCCGAAGTTTCTCTGCCTCTTCAAACCTTCTGACTTCCGAATTCTGACTCCTGACTTCTGGTTGCAGACATGCCACATACTATCACACTCATTCCGGGCGACGGCATCGGGCCCGAGGTCTCTTCGGCGGTCGTGCGCATCATCGAGGCGACGGGCGTTGACATCAAGTGGGAGACGCATTACGCGGGCGCGCAGGCGTTGGAGAAGTTCGGCTCGACGCTGCCCGAGGAGCTTCTGGAATCCATCAAGCGCAACCGGGTCGCGCTCAAAGGCCCCATCACGACGCCCGTGGGCAAGGGCTTCACGTCGGTTAACGTCGGACTGCGCAAGGTGCTTGACCTCTACGCCAACCTGCGCCCGGTGCGCGCCCTGCCGAACGTGCCGGCGCGCTACCCTGAGTTGAACCTCGTCGTCGTGCGCGAGAACACCGAAGACCTCTACGCGGGCATTGAGCACGTCGTCGTCCCCGGCGTCGTCGAGTCCATCAAGATCATCACCGAGAAGGCTTCGACGCGCATCGCCCGTTACGCCTTCGAGTTCGCGCGGCGCGAGGGGCGCAGGAAGGTGACGGCCGTCCACAAGGCCAACATCATGAAGCTCTCCGACGGCCTCTTCCTCGACTGCTTCCGCAACGTCGCCGCCGAGTACCCCGAAATCGAGGCCGACGACAAGATCGTGGACAACGCCTGCATGCAGCTCGTCATGCGCCCCGAGCAGTTCGACATCATGCTGCTGGAGAACCTCTACGGCGACATCGTGTCCGACCTCTGCGCGGGTCTTATCGGCGGGCTCGGCCTCGTCCCCGGCGCGAACATCGGCGAGTTGGGCGCGGTCTTCGAGGCCGTCCACGGCTCCGCGCCCGACATCGCGGGCCAGGGGATAGCCAACCCGACCGCGCTTCTACAGTCCAGCATCCTCATGCTCCGCCACCTCGGCGAGCGCGAGGCGGCCGACCGCGTGGAGGGCGCGATGCTCAAGGTCTACACCGACGGAAAGGTGCGCACGCGCGACGTGGGCGGCACCTCCCACACCGACGAGTTCGCCCACGCCGTCATAGAGGCGATGGGCTGAGCCCGATTGTTTGAAAGAGTCGGCGGCGGTCAGACGGGGAAGGCGACGCCGTCGTAGATGTCGCGGAGCCTGAGCGCGCAGCCGACCGACTCAAGCTCGACCGAGGCGTCGAGGTCGGTCACGTCGCGATGCTCCCAGGCGCCGCCTTCGAGCCGCACGTGGTGCGTCACACGCGGCTCGTCCTGAGAAACGAGCAGATAGTCGCGCAGGGTCGCGACGGCCTTGTAAGCGTCGAACTTCGGCCCCTCGTCGAGCGCGGCCGTGCTCGGCGACATCACTTCAACGACCACGACAGGGTTAACGAGCGCGTCGTGCCCTTTCTGGTTCTTGAACTCGGGCTCGCCGCACACGACGCTCGCGTCCGGGTAACGGTAGGGCGGGAGCGTCGGCGTGTAGACGGCTATGTCGCCGGTGTAGGCCCTGCATTTCCCGCCGCGCAGACTGGTTCCGAGTAAGACGACGACGTTGCTGCCAATCGTCCCGTGCGCGCGGCTGCCGCCGCTCATGCAGAGGATGTCGCCGTCCCAGTACTCGAAGCGCGCGTCGCTCGCGTCTTCGAGCGCGAAGTATTCTTCGAGTGTGTAGTAGTGTTGCGGCACGTCTTTCGGGTTCGCGGTCATCGCCAGGTCTCCTCCGGTTTTCGGGTTTATCTCCGAGACTTGGCGGCGTCGCGGGCGGCCCGCATTTTAGCGCATCCGGCCCCTTCGCAAAACAGAAAGCCGACTCCGGCCGCGCCGTCGCGGCCCGAAAAATCTTGACAGCGGGGGCGCGCCGGTCATAGAGTTCAGCCGCGCCAATCCATTACCAGTTCTCTAACAGACGAAAGACATGGACGCGGAGTCCGCGCGGTCGCCTCCGGGCGGGCTGCGCCCCGCGGATGAAAGAGTCTCCCCATGCCGGCGGTCTAACGCCTTCGCGGCCGCCAACATCGAACCGCGCGGCGCGCGCCGCCGGCGACGACCACGCTACGTTTAGGCCGTCTACACGTCCGCCACCACAGGCCCAAGGAGTATCGTCATGATTCGTCAACTCGCGCGCCAGCGCCGCTTCAGAAGATCGCTGAGCCTTGCCCTGACTCTCCTCTTCGCCGTCGCCTTCCTGCCGCCGCCCGCGGCACAACGTTTCGCGGTCCCGGTCGCACGCGCGCAGGAGCCGAACGTCCCGAGCATCGCGCCGGGCTCGGCCTACCGCCAGACCAACCTCCTCTCGGACGTGCCCGGCCTCGCGCCGGTGCTCGACCCGCTGCTCGTCAACCCCTGGGGCATCTCGGTCAGGGGCACGAGCCCCTTCTGGGTCGCCAACAACGGGACGAGCACGACGCAGCTCATCCGCAGCGCCACGGGCGGCGGCGACCCCATCGTGCTTAACGCGAGCCCGCAGACGGTGAACATCCCGGGCGGGCTCCCGACGGGGACGGTCGGCAACTCGACCACGGATTTCCAGCTCACCCCGCCGGGCGGCGGCACGCCCGCCGCGGCCAACTTCATCTTCGACTCGATCACCGGCAACATCACCGCGTGGAACGGGGCGAGCGGCGCGAGCGCGCAGAACGTCGTCTCGATGCCGGGGCACGTCTGGACGGGTCTCGCCAACGGCGCGAACTCGGGCGGCAACCGGCTCTACGCCGCCGACTTCGCCAACAACCACATCGACGTGTTCAACGGCACGTTCACGGCGACGACCGTCACGGGCGGCTTCATCGACGCGACCATCCCGGCCGGCTACGCGCCCTTCAACATCCAGAACCTCGGCGGCTCGCTCTACGTCGCCTACGCGAAGGTCGGGATGGACGGCCGCGACGAGGAGGGCGTCGGCAACGGCTACGTCCGCAAGTTCAACACCGACGGCGTGCGCGACCTGACGTTCGCCATCAACAACGGCGCGCTCAACTCGCCGTGGGGCCTGACGATTGCGCCCGCCTCGTTCGGCATCTTCGGCGGCGCGCTCCTCGTCGGCAACTTCGGCGAGGGCAACCCCTCCATCCACGCCTACAACCCGACGACCGGCGCCTTCCTCGGCACGCTCCAGAACGAGGACGGGCAGGGCATCTTCATCGACGAGCTGTGGGCCTTGCAGTTCGGCAACGGCGGCAATGGCGGCGACGTGAACACGCTCTACTTCACCGCCGGCCCCGGCGAGGAGGAGCACGGCCTCTTCGGCAAGCTCAACCCGACGACCGCCACCGCCACCTCGCTCATCGAGTTCGCCACCTCCAACTTCTCCGTTGACGAGGCCAACAAGTTCGTTGACTTCACCGTCATCCGCACGGGCGACACCACGGGCGCGGCCACGGTCAACTACAACACCTTCGACGAGTCGCAAACGGGCCACGCCTCGCAGAAGAGCGACTACGAGATCGCGCTCGGCACGCTCAGCTTCGCCGCGGGCGAGACCTCGAAGACCTTCCGCATCCTGATCGTGGACGACAAGTTCGACGAGGACGACGAGGTGATCGACCTCTTCCTCTCGAACCCGACGGGGACGGGCGTCGGGCTGGGGAGCCCGAACACCGCCGAGTTGAACATCCTCGACAACGACACGGGCGCGCCCGCGACCAACCCCATCGACACCTCCTCGTTCTTCGTCCGCCAGCACTACCTCGACTTCCTCAACCGCGAGCCCGACACCGCGGGCCAGACCTTCTGGCAGAACGAGATCGACTCGTGCGCCGGCAACGTCGCCTGCATCGACAACAAGCGGGTCAACGTCTCGGCCGCCTTCTTCCTGTCGATTGAGTTCCAGCGCACGGGCTATCTCGCCTACCTGACGCACCGCGCGGCCTTCGGCGCGAACGCTTCGGGGAGCCCGGCGCCCGTCCTCTACGGCAACTTCGAGCGCGACGTGCAGGCGCTCCAGCGCGGCTTCGTCTTCGGCCAGCCCGGCGCCGACGCCGTGCTCGAAGCGAACAAGGTCGCCTACTTCAACCAGTTCGTCACGCGCCCCGAGTTCGTCTCGAAGTACCCTTCGACGCTGACGAACGACCAGTACGTGGACAACCTGCTCGCGTCGGCCGGGCTCTCGCCCAGCCAGGTGCGCCTCTTCGTCGTCAGCCTGACGAACGGGCAGGAGCCGGGGACGGTCGTCCCGACAACCACGACCGGCGATCCGCGCCCCGCCTCGTTCGGCACGGCGCGCTTCCAGTTCAACGACCCGCAGACGGCCCTGACCTTTACCGCCACCATCAGCAACATCGACGTGACGGGCGCGCAGACCGCCGACACCAACGACAACCTGACGGCCGCGCACATCCACGCCGGCCCGTCGGTCGCGCCGGGCGTCAACGGTCCCGTCGTCTGGGGCTTCTTCGGCTCGCCCTTCAACGACAACAACCCGAACGACCAGGTCTTCTTCCCGAGCGGCGCGGTCGGCGGCACGTTCTCGGGCAAGTGGGACGCGCCCGAGGGCAACGGGACGACGCTCGCCGCGCAGATCAACAACCTGCGCGAGGGACGCGCCTACATCAACTTCCACACGCGCCAGTTCCCGGGCGGCGAAATCCGTGGCAACTTCCCGTCGGCCAGCGCCTTCCGCGACCAACTCGTGACGGCATTGAACGGCGCGACCATGACGCGCGCGCAGGTGCTCCGCGCCGTGGCCGAGGCGGAAGAGCTGAACACGCGCGAGTTCAACCGCGCCTTCGTCGCGATGCAGTACTTCGGCTACCTGCGCCGCGACCCGGACACCGCCGGCTTCAACTTCTGGCTCGACAAGCTGAACGCCTTCAACGGCAACTTCCAGAACGCCGAGATGGTCAAAGCCTTCATCTCGTCGGCCGAGTACCGCCAGCGCTTCGGGCCGAGCTAAAAAGAAAGGGTCAGGGTAAAAGGGAAGGGGGAAGGGCTGCTTAAATGCGACCCTTCCCCCTTCCCCTTTACCCTGACCCTTAGCCCTAAGCCACCGGCGCGGACTCGCCGCCCGCCGGGTCGATGTCTCCGGCGACGACGACCGTGAGCCGCTCGGGGCGGAAGTATTTCCGTATCGCCGCGTTGGTCTCCTCGACCGTGACGGCCCGCACCAACTCGGGGTAGCGCTCGACGTAGTCCAGGCCCAGACGGTAGAACTCCGCGTTCCAGAGCGCCGCCGCGAGCCCCGCGTTCGTCGAGAGCGAGACCTTGAACGACCCGACGGCCGAGTTCTTCTCGTCCTCCAACTCCTCTGGCCGTATGCCGTGCTCGACGTACTCCGTGAGCACCGCGAGCGCCGACTCGATGGCGCGCTCGACGTTGCCGGGGTTGACCGAGACGGCGATGTACCACGGCCCGGCCGCGAGTGAAGGCGAGCGGAAGC
This sequence comes from Pyrinomonadaceae bacterium, assembly GCA_036379655.1. GTDB lineage: Bacteria > Acidobacteriota > Blastocatellia > Pyrinomonadales > Pyrinomonadaceae > QHXN01. The sequence continues at coordinate 34,884 of DASVGG010000074.1, read as the reverse complement.
GCGAACCGATGCCGTAGGTCAACCCTTCGGCGTCGCGCACGCGCAGGCCGAGGCGCGAGGAGAGCGTTGACTCGCCGAGCGCGCGGTTGGCGAGCATCGCCGCGTAGTAGTCAGACGCGTCGCGCCTGAGCGGCGCCGCCGTCCCGATCAGCACGTCCACGTTCGCCTTGTCGCGTACCATTACCAACTCGCGCCGCGACGCGGCGGGCGGCTCCGGGTCCGTGACCTCGACCTCCGCGCGCTCCGGCCCGCCGAAACCCTCGAACGCCCCGCGCAGCACGCGCGCCGCCTCGCCCGACTCGAAGCCGCCCGCCGCCGTCAGGATCAGCGTGCGCCCGCCGTAAAACTTCTCGTAGAAGCCGCGCACGTCTTCGACCGTGATGGAGAGAATGCTCTCGACGAGGCGGTCGCCCGCGTGCGTGTAGAACGGGTGCCGCTCGTCGAAGAGCGTCTGCGTCAGGCGCTCGTAGGCGCGCCAACTCGTGTCCGACTGCTTCTCGCGGACCGAGGCCACGGTCTGCTGCTTGAGCTTCTCAAGCTCCTCGGCCGGAAACGAAGGCTCGCGCAGCATCTCCGCGAGCGTCGCGGCGAGCGCGGGAAAGTCGCCCGCGAGCGAGCGCGCCTTGATCTCCACGGCGAACACGTCGGCGTCGAAGTTAACGTCGGCGCCGAGGCGTTCGAGCGCGCCCGCGAGTTCGAGCTTGGCCCGACGTTGCGTCCCGCGCTTCAGCATCTCGGCCGTGAGGCGCGCGAGCCCCGGCTTATCCTTCGGCTCGAAGTGCGAGCCCGCGCGCAGGCTCCCGCGCAGCGCCACCGTCGGCGTCGAAGGGTTCTCGACGAGCAGCAGCACCGCGCCCGTCTCCAACTCCTCGCGCACCACGCGCGAAGTGAGACCCGAGCCGCCGCCCCGCCCCACGTCCTCTTGATGAAGAGGGTCGTGATGAAACTTCGGGCCGTGCGGCGCGTGTTGCGCCGGCCGCGCCTGCGGGGCGTTTGAACTCCCGTCGCCATTCGAGCCGCCGCCGCTCTTCGGGATGAAGTGGCCGACCGTGCGCGCGTCCTCGCGCATGTAACGTTCGATGACGCGGCGCACGTCCCCGGCCGTGACGCGCGCGATGTTGCGCGGGTAGTCCTTGAAGAAGCGCCAGTCGGCGACGGCCTCTGCCTCCGACATCTGCGTCGCGACGTTGTGCGTGCCGTCGCGCTCGTACGCGACGTGCGCGGCGATCTGCCGCTTCGCCTTCTCGACCTCCTCCTCCCCGAGTCCTTCCGCCGCGCGCTCAAGCTCCTGGTGAATCACCTCTTCGACCCGCGCGGCCTCGACGCCCGGCGCGGCCGTCGCATAGACGTTGAAGAGACCGGGGTCGCGGAACTGGTCCACGCGCGCGTCAACCGAGACGGCCAACTCCGACTCGACGAGCGCCTGGTACAGACGACTCGTCACGCCGTTCGTCAACGCGCAGGCCAGCACCGCGAGCGGGTAGATGTCGTTCGACTCGGGAGGCTGCGCGGCGCGCGCGGCCAGCTCCGCGTTCGACAGGACCTTGTCATGCCCGAGCGCGGCCGGCGTGCGGAAGGCAATCTGCACCAGCGGCAGCTCGCCCGCGCGCCGCACGATCAGACGCCGCTCGCCCTCCTGTCGCGGCTCGTCCGTGTAGACCTCCGGGATGGGCTCGCTTGAGGCCGGGACCTCGTTGAAGTACCTGGCGACGAGGGCGAGCGCGTACGACTCTTCGAAGTCTCCGACGGCGATGACGGTCGCGTTGTTCGGGTGATAGAAGGTGTCGTAGAACTCCTTCAGGCGCGCGGTCGGCACGTTCTCCACGTCCGCGCGCCAGCCGATGGTCGGGTGGTGGTAAGGGTGCTCGCGGAAGGCCGTGGCGTAGACGGCTTCGTCCAGGACGAGCATCGGCTCGTTCTGCCCGCGCTCAAGCTCGTTGCGCACCACGGTCATCTCCGAGCGCCGGTCCTCGTCGGCGATGAACGAGTTGCGCATGCGGTCGGCTTCGAGGTGGACGGCCAGCTCCAGCGCGTCGGAGGGGATGGTCTGGAAGTAGTTGGTGCGGTCGTACCACGTCGTCGCGTTGAAGTCGGCGCCGACGCGCTGGAGCGTGGCGGCGACCTGCGTCCCCTTCGCCTTGTTGAAGGTCGGCGTGCCCTTGAAGAGCATGTGCTCCAGCAGGTGCGTCGCGCCCGTGTGGCCGACGGCCTCGTTGCGCGAGCCGACGCGGTAGAGCACCAGAAACGTCGCCACCGGCGCGACGCGGTTCTCCGCCAGCAGCAGTTTCAAACCGTTCGCGAGCCGGAACTCGCGCACCCCCTCCTCCTCCGCCACGAACTCGACCCCGTCAGGTAGGGTCACATTCCGCTTACTCAAATTCTCTCTCCTTCAACGTGAGTCTTTCTCCCCGCTCATGATAAGACCGTGAACCGTCAACCGTAAACCGGGATAAGAGAAGGTCGGGCTACTACTTGTTGCTTTGCAGGGCAAAGCACTTGACAGTCGCGGCGCCCGGGTGTATGTTCGGCGGCGACATGGCAGTCGTCCACACATTCCGCGAGAGGCCACGGGCGGAGGAGGAGCCGCCGCCGGCGCTCCACGACCGCGCGATGGACAACCTGCGCTTCATCCGCGAGACGATGGAGCGCGCCTCGGCGTTTACGGCCGTCCCCGGCTGGGGGCAGGTCGCCATCGGGTTGACCGCGCTCTTCGCCGCGCTCGTCGCCTCGCAGCAGCGGACGTTCGGCGCGTGGTTCGCCGTCTGGATGGCCGAGGCCGCCGTCTCCGCCGGCATCGCCGGCTGGACGATGTACCGCAAGGCGCACGCCTCCGACACCTCTCTGCTCTCACGACCGGGAAGAAAACTGATCATCAATCTTTCACCGCCGATGCTGGTGGGCGCGGTGCTGACGGTCGTCTTCTATCAGGCGGGGCTTACGTCGCAGTTGCCCGGGCTGTGGCTGCTGCTCTACGGCACGGGCGTCGTCACGGGGGGCGCCTTCTCCGTGCGCCCGGTTCCCTTCATGGGGCTCTGCTTCATGTTCCTGGGGGCGGGCGCTCTTTTTCTGCCCGCCGCGTGGGGCGACGCCTTGATGGCCGCCGGCTTCGGGCTGCTCCACATCATCTTCGGGCTGCACATAGCGAGGAACTACGGTGGCTAGACAGAACGCTTTGGCGAAGGATCGTGCGAAGAAGGCGGGCGCGCAAGACTCGCCCGAAGGTTTACGCGAGCAACCCCGGCGCAACAAGCCGACCGACGGACCGGCCGCCGCCGCCGAACTTGATCGACTTATACATGAGCGCGTCCGCCTCGCCATCGTCAGCGCCCTCGCCGTCAACGAATCGCTCACCTTCAACGACCTCAAACAACTCCTGAACACCACGGACGGCAACCTGAGCGTGCACGCGCGCAAGCTCGAAGAGGCGCAGTACGTCGTCTGTAATAAGTACTTCGACGGCCGCACGCCCAAGACCGAATACCGTCTGACGACGGCGGGCCGGCGCGCCTTAGAGCGTTATCTCGGTCACATGGAGAGCGTCATCCGCGCCGCGCGCGGCGGGTGAGACAGACAGGGGAGAGAGAAGGTCGGGCCGCCGTCGCCCGATATTTTTTTGTCCGGTTGCTTTGTAAGGCAAAGGTCTTTGCTCTAGGGCGACCGGCGGCCGTTGAATTTGGCCGGAACGGAAAGAGGGGTCGGGTCGTGAACACGAACGTTCGCGCGTCGCGGAGGGGGCGGCGCGCGCTGACCACAAGGGGGCGGTGTGGGTATGCCGCTCGACACACGGCCGCGCCCCGGCGAGTCTTACGCGGGAAGCCGGAGTTCGGGCTCTCGGTTCAAGGCGTCAGTTCTTCGACAGTGATTCGGGGAGGAAGAGTATGAGCGTGTGGGTGCCCGGGGACGTGATCTACGTCCAGCCGCGCGGGACGCGGGGGTTCTGGCGGAGGCAGTTCGACGACGCGCCGACGCGGGCGCAGCGCAGGTTCGACGTGACGTTCGGGTTCGTCATGCCCGTCGTCTGTTTCGTCTGCGACCCCATCGTGTTCCGTGGTTGGGACGCGGGCGGCGCGCTCTACTCGGAATATCAACTCTACGCCTACACGATCAGCGCGCTTGAGATGGTGGCGCTCTGCGCGTGGCTCGTCGCGGCGGGGCGCGCGGGGAGGCGCCCGGCGGCGCTGGCCGGGATGCTGTTCGCGGGCGCCCTGTTCGCGTTCGCGGTCGGCATGTCGATACTGCCGTTCAGCTTCTTCGGGCTCATCGTCCTGATCGGCGCGCTCGGGTTTGTGCCGTTCCTGACGGCGTTCGTCTACCTGCGCAACGCATGGCGCGCGGCGGGCGCGGTGGGGCGCGCGGGCAATGGCTCGCCGGGGCTCGCGGCGGCGGCGCTGGCGTGCGGGTTCGTCTTCGCGTTGGGGGCGCCGGCCGTCGCGCAGGTGTCGGTCACGGACGCGGTCTTCGGGCTGGTCTGGCAGTCGTTTATTAAGGGGGACTGACGTGGAGAGTTTCGACGTGGTGGTCGTGGGGGCGGGGCTGGCGGGGCTCCAGGTGACGAGGCTGCTCGCGCGGCGGGGCGCGCGCGTGCTGCTGGCCGACCGGAAGAATTCGGTCGAAGACGCGGTGCACACGACGGGCATCTTCGTGCGGCGCACGCTCGAAGACTTCGACCTACCGCGCGACTGTCTGGGGCCGCCGGTCAGGAAGGTGCGGCTCTACTCGCCCGCGCGCCGCGTGCTGGAGCTTGAGAGCGAGCACGTGGAGTTCCGCGTCGGCCGCATGGGCCGGCTCTACTCGCGCATGCTCGAAGAGTGCATCGACGCGCGCGCCGTGTGGTCGCCCTCGACGCGTTACATGGGGTCGGAGTTTGAGGGCACGTCGTCCGGCGGGACGGAGGTGCTGCTCGAACGCGCGGGTTTGACGAGAAGGGTCTCGGCGCGTTTCGTCGTCGGGGCCGACGGGGCGCGTTCGCGCGTCGGGCGCGACCTCGGACTGGATGAGAACAGCGAGTGGATCGTCGGCGTCGAGGACGTGTTCCGAGGCGTGGCGACCACGCCCGAGCCCTGCTTCCACTGCTTCCTCGACCCACGGCTCGCGCCCGGCTACCTCGCGTGGGTCGTGTGCGACGGCGAGGAGACGCACGTCGGCGTCGGCGGCTACGCCGAGCGGTTCGACCCCGCGCGCGCACTCGAAGAGTTCAGGGCCGAGATGTCGCGCACGTTCGACTTCACGCGCGCACGGCGCGTCGAGCGACGCGGCGGGCGCATCCCCGTGGGCGGCGTGTTAGAGAACATCGCGTGCGCGCGCGGACTGCTCGTCGGCGACGCGGCGGGCGCGGTCTCGCCGCTGACGGCGGGCGGGCTCGACCCGTGCATGCGTCTGTCCAACCTCGCGGCCGAAGTCATCTCCGATTATCTCGCGACCGGTGACGCGGCGTGGCTCGCGCGCTACTCGGGCGCGGGTTTTCGCGCGCGTTTCCTCTCGCGTTTGTGGATGAGGAGGACGCTGTCTCGCGTCAGCAGTCCCACTCTCATCGAAGCGGGTTGCGCGTTGATGAGACGCGCGCCCTTCAGCTCGATGGCGCGTCACGTCTTCTTCGGGCGTGGCTCGTTCCCCGATTGTGGCGAGCCACAGGCGGGCGGCGTGGGTCGGTCTGCTGCCGCGCGCGGCGCGGTCGGTGTTTAATTCGCGGTCGGGCACGAACGTCTGAACGGAGGAGTCTTGAAAGGTATGTTGAAGCGCATCGTAGCCATCGCGTTCATCTTCGTGTGCGCGTCCGCGGCGTGGATGGTGTTGGGCGCCACGGTCTTCTCGCGCACGTACGACTCGGACCAGCAGCTCGAAGGTCAGGTCGCCTCGCTCTGGGGCGCGCCGCAGTCGCAGTCGCCGCCCTCGGCCGCCTCGGTGCGCATGGTGCCGAAGACGACCGAGACCTTGGAGAACGGGGTGAAGAAGGTCTCCGTCGAGAACTTCCCCGTCACGGAGGCGCTGCCGCTTGAGTCGAGCCGCGTGGACGTGTCGCTCGGGCTCGAACACAGGCAGAAGGGGCTGCTCTGGTACAGCACCTACAAGGTCGGCTTCGACGGCACCTACGTCTTTCGCAACGCAAGCGCGCAGGAGCAGGTGACGTTCACGCTGAAGTTCCCGGCCGAGCGCGCCATCTACGACGACCTCGTCTTCACGGTCAACGGCGCGCCCGTCGTGCTGACGAACGAGGGCAACGCGACGACGGGCAAGGCCGCCGTCAAACCGGGCGAGATGGCGACGCTCCACGTGGCGTACAGGTCGCAGGGTTTGGACGACTGGCGCTACAACTTCGGCGGCGGCGGCGACGTGAAAGGCGGCGCGGGCGTGGCGCAGGTGCGCGACTTCCGTTTGAGGATGCGGACCGACTTCAAGGAGATAGATTTCCCCGAGAGCACGCTCTCGCCTTCGGAGAAGCGCGAGACGAATGACGGCTGGGAGCTTGAGTGGAACTACAAGAACCTCGTCTCCGGCTTCCAGATCGGGATGGCGATGCCCGAGAAGTTGCAGCCCGGGCCGCTCGCCGGGCGCATCAGTCTCTTCGCGCCGGTCTCGCTCTTCTTCTTCTTCTTCCTGATGTTCATCATCACGACGATGCGCGGGATAGAGCTGCACCCGATGAACTACTTCTTCCTCGCGGCGGCCTTCTTCGCGTTCCACCTGCTGCTGGCGTACCTGGTTGACCACGTCTCGATTCACACGGCGTTCGCGGCGTCGTCGGTGGTCTCGATCTTCCTCGTCATCAGCTACCTGCGGCTCGTCGTCGGGACGAGGTTCGCGGCGCGCGAGGCGGGGCTCGCGCAGTTCATCTACCTCGTGATGTTCTCCTACGCCTTCTTCTTCAAAGGCTTCACCGGGCTCGCCGTGACGATCGGCTCCATCCTCACGCTCTTCGTCGTCATGCAGATCACCGGCCGCGTGCGCTGGGCCGAGAAGTTCTCCGCCAAGCCCGAAGACGGCGGCAACAAAGACACGCCCACCGACTTCTCCGGCAAGGCCGCGCCGTCGGTGAGTGCGTAGGCGATTGCGGAATCCGCATTCCGCAATCAACGATACGGCCGGTAGACCTTGACGCGGTTGGCGAACTTCTCGGCGATCTTATTGGGGATTTTTTTGCCGAAGAGGACGGAGCGGGTCTTGCCGCTGGTGACGACTTCCGCCGTGCGCGGGTCGATGACGGAGAAGGTGAAGCGGCGCGTGAGGGGCTTGCGCGTGATCTCGATGATGAGGTCGGCCTGCGCCTCGTTGCGCGTGATGAGCATGCCCCACGCCCGAAACTCCTTGCGCTTGCGCAGAGAGTCTTCGACCTCGCGCCCGCTGACGAAGGCCGAGTCCGAGCGCACGAGGACGAAGCGCGCCTTGCGCAGGACAATCGCCGGGTCCGAGGCGGACGGCGGCGCGAAGACTTCGTCGTCATCATCGTCGTCATCGTCCTGACTCTTCGGCGCGGCCTGCTGCGGTTGCTGCTGTTCCGCGCCCTGCTTCTTCAAAATGGGCGGGCTGCCCTGCGCGCGCGCCGCCGGAGCGCACAACGCGTTGGCAAGCAGCGCGAGCACGAAGCAAGCGAGATTGTAGTTCGTGAGCCTTCGGGAAAGTTGTTTCTTCATGGACGCCTCCTGCCTTCAACCGCGCGCGGCGCGATGCGGACGTTTGCCGCGAGCGTCAGCAGGATAAGCCGTCACGCTGACGCGCGGCCCCGCCCCTGTGTCACTTGCATGATTGCCACATGATTGCGGTTCGGTTGTCAGAGCGTTGTAGCCTCGCGAAATACCCTCCATCACACCTTCAACCGACAACGAGTTACGTACTGTTTCGATATTTGCGGCGCCGGACGTTTCTGTCTGACTACGAGACGCGTGTGCTCGAACTCGGAGTGCTTGTGACGCAAAAGCTTGTGCGGCCCGATGTTTGCAGAGTTGACGGATGACGCGCGTGTGGCGCGAAAGAGTTTCGAGGGCAAGGGGAGGCTTCAAGGTTGATGCTGGCGCGCAAGGTTACGGGGTGGTTGTTGTTGGCCCTGCTGACGTTGCAGACGGCGTGCGGGGGCGCCCCGGCGGGCGGCGCGGCGCTGCCGCACGCGTCGGCGGGCTTCAACCTCTTCAGCCCCGAGCAGGACATACAACTCGGCGAGGCTTCGGCCGAAGAGATCATGCGGCAGGTGGTCGTGCTGCGCGACGAGCGCACCAACGCCTACGTGCAGCGGCTCGGCGAGCGCGTCGCGAACGCCGCGCCCGGATACAAGTTCCCATACAAGTTCGTCGTCGTCGCATCGCCCGAGGTCAACGCCTTCGCGCTGCCGGGCGGCTACGTCTTCATCAACGAGGGGGCCGTCGAGGCGGCGCGCACCGAGGGCGAGTTGGCGGGCGTGCTCGCGCATGAGATCGCGCACGTCTCTCTGCGCCACGGCACGACGCAGGCTTCGCGCGCGTACCTCGCAAGGACCGTGACGAACCTGCTCAACGTCGTCGCGGGCCTGGGCCGGAGCGACTTCTGGCGCCTGGCTTCGGCGGCGTGCGGCGCGGGCGCGAACAACTTCTTCATGAGGTCGAACCGCGCGGCCGAGCTACAGGCCGACGCGGAGGGCGCGCGCCTTCTGGCGGCGGCGGGCTTCGACCCGCGCGACATGTCGAACTTCTTCGAGCGACTCGAAGAGCGCGGGGGCGAACGCGACGACGCGGAGAGCGACCATCCAGACCCCGCGAGCCGTGTCGAGGCTATTGGCAAAGTCGTCGCCGAACTCGGGCAGGCGCCCGCGCGCAAGCGCGACTCCGAAGAGTTCCGCCGCATCAAGTCGCGGCTGTCTAACTCGCTCTAAGAATTTCTAACCACAGGGAGACAGCGAGACGGCCTGTTGACGATGACTCAACAGGCCGTCTCGCTGTCTCCCTGTGGTTAAGCTTCTTAACGATGCGGGCGTCGGATGAGGCTGCGGCGGCGGGGGATGACGGGACGGCGCTCGCCGAGCAGTTCCTTGTGTCGGTTGTTGAGGAGCGCGACAAAGGTCTGGTGGTGACGGAAGCCGAGCAGCTTCGCCGCGCGCGAGACCACGCCCTCGGCGTCGCGCAGCGCGCGCGTGATAAGCTCGGACTCGTAACGCAGCACCTCGGACTTCAGCGAGAAGCCCTCCCATCTCTCCTCCGGCGCGTCATCTTCGCCCTCGGCCTGCGAGGCCCGGTACGTCTCAAACGCGCGGCGCGCGCAGGCCGTCAGACGCGAGAGCAGCTCCGGGTTGCGCGTCCCCACAAGTGGCTCGTGCGCGCGCGTGAAGGCGTCGCACATCTCCGCGTAACTGAGCCGCGCGCCCAATTCTTCCGAGAGCGTGAGCGCGGCCAGACCCGCGCCCGCGCGGTCGCCCGTCGCGTCGGCGACTTCGACCGCGCGCGCGAGGCTCGCGTGTGCTTCGTCGTATCGTCCGGCGCGCGCCTGCGCGACGCCGAGCGTGGTCAAAGCTTCGGCTAAGAGCGCCTGCCGGTCGCCGTCCTCGAAGACGCGCACGGCGGAGAGCGCGACGCGCTCGGCCTCTTCAAAACGGCCCTCGGCGACGAGCACGCGCGCCAGCGTCTCGTCGCACTGCGCGACGATGACCGCGTCCTTCAGAGAGGCGTGGAGCCTGCGCGCACGCGCCAGGTGCGCGCGCGCCTCTTCGTTGCGGCCGATGCGGTTGAAGAGGACGGCGAGGTTGTTCTCGTTGTTGGCGAGGTAACGCGTGTGGCCGGACTGCTCAAGGTGATAGCTGGCGGCGGCGTACTCGACGAGCGCGCGGTCGAGCATCCCCGCGTCGCCCTCGTCGGCCAGACAGAGGAAGGCGTTGGCGCGCTCGCTGTGAAAGTTGCCCTTGATCACCTCGCTGCCACACGCCTCGACCTGCGGCGCGGCCTCTTCGAGCACCTCGGCCGCGGCGCGGAAGCAGCCGGCCGAGACCTCGACGATGGCGAGGCGGATGAGCGCGAGCGCCCTCCGCTCGGCGTCCTCGCGCGCGAGCCCTTCGAGCGCCGCGCGCAGCACGACGCGCGCCTCCTCGTAGGCGCCCTCGCGCCAGTAGCAGACGCCGAGGTCGGCGCGCGACTCGGCCACTTTCTTCGAGTCGCCGAGCCGCTCGAAGAGGCCGACGCCCTCGCTGATGAGATTCTTGGCGGCCTCCTGCGCGCCCTCGATGCGGCGCGCGCCGCCGAGCGCGCTCGTCAGGCGCCCGGCCTGCAAGAGCACTTCGGCGGACGCGCGCGCGCCGAGCCCTTCGATTGCGGGGCGCTCGCACGCGCCGCGCCAGAGCCTTTCGAGCGCCTCGACGGCGCCTTCATAATCGCCGGCCTTTAAGATTGAGTTTGAAAGCGCGCAACGTTGGAGTGCGTCCTCGTCGCGGGTAGCGCGGGCGCCCGACGGGGCGTCGGCGTGCGCGGTCTTTGAGCGTTCCACGAAATCCATGTGAGGGCTCTGCCTCCTCTCTTTTGTTCCGGGGTCGCCGCGCCGCACGTTTACACGTGAGTAGATCGGGGCAAGGGCGGCCGGGCGACTCCGGTCTAAGGTCAATGGTGGATGCCGCGCGGCAAGCGCGACACGGGCGCGGCGGCTAAGCCGCGCGGGCGTTATCAGGTAGAAGACTGGAAACTGTTTGCGACTTAAACGACCCGTCACGGGGCCGTTCGTCTTACGGTGTGAAAGCCCGGAGCGCCTAAGTTGCGGCCACGGCGCGACCCGGGTACAGGCAGCTTAAACCCACGGCGCGGGGAAAGCAAGAAAAGGCAGTGGGCAGTTCCAGAGCCGCGTCGGCAGCTCTGGAACTGCCTACTGCCATCTGCCTACTGCCCACTTCATCCCATCAGGTCGAAGTCGCCGTCGAGGACGCGTTCCAAACGGCCGGTGCGCCAGCCGCGAAGGGAGTCGCGGACGAGGGGCGAGGGCTCTTCGCGGTAGCGTCGGACGATCTGTTGTTGCGGCGCGTGCGCCTCCGTCGAGAGGGCGCGCTCGGCCTGTTCGCGCAGGGCGTCGCGCCCGCCGCGTCCGGGCGGCTCTTCGGGTTGGCCGACGACGCGAACCGAGGCGGTCGCGCGTCTGAATGACGACTTCTCGTCCTGCGGCGTCTCGAAGACGTGGAGCCCCGTCTCGTGTTGAAGAATCGTGTAGGCCGCGTAGCCCGAGACGGCGAAGAGCGCGCGATACTCTTCCGCCCCCGCGCCGTTCGCGCGCGCGCCGTCGTGCTCTTCGATCAGTTCAATCCGCATCCGTCGGCGCTCGGCCCAGCGGCGGTACATGCGCGCGAGCGTGCGCGCGAAGTCGTCGCTGCCCGCGCGGTCGGCGCCGGGCTCGCGCGAGGCCGTGACGAGGAGAAAGGCGTCGCGCGCTTCTCCGTCGGCCATGCCTCGGCAGGCGGAGTCGAGCAGGTAGAGTTGTTCGGCGAGTCGCGCGACGAGGCCCGGCGGGAGCCGCTTGCGGTCGCCACGCAGGCGCGCGAGCAGGGAGCCGGCGGTGTCGAGCCCCGCCTCGATGCGGTCCATGTACTCGACGGCGCCGAGCACCGAGAATCGCTCGGGCGCGGACCAGAAGTCTGACGACTGCATCTCGCGCAACGCGCCCTCCTTGCGCCCGCGCCAAGCCTCGTCATCGACCAACGCCGTCACGTCGTCGAACCTCTCTTGCAGGAAGCGCAACTCCTCGGGCGTGCCCTTCGGGTCGAGCGCGACCGCTTCGAGCCGCAGCTCGCGCGCCGCCTCTTCGTCGAGGAAAGGCTCTTCGACCTCTTCGGCCACGGCCTCCGTCCGCGCGGGCGCGTCCGGGTCCACGAACTGCACGTCGAGCGAGCCGCCGTCGGCTGATGAGCGGACGAAGAGGAACTGGTCGCCCTCCGGGAACTGGTGGTTGACGATGGTGAGCGAGAGCGGCGCGAGCAGGTAACGCTCGACGGCGCGCTTCAACGGTCGCGCGCCGAGGTCGGCCGTAAACCCCTTCTCAAGCAGAAACTCGACGGCCGACTCGTCCCACTCGACCGCCCACTGCCGCGTGCGCAGGCCGCGCCGCGTGAGCACGTCGTTCAGCTCCTTGCGCAGCAGGTCGCGCATCACGCCGCGCCCCAAGGGGCGGAAGACGACGACGCGGTCGATGCGGTTGACGAACTCGCGGCGGAAGGCGCGGCCCACGGCGCGCTCAACCGACCCGGCGGCGAACTGCGCCTGCTCCTGCGAGAACCCCACGCTCGCGCCGTGCGGGAGCGTCGCGCCGAGGTTCGAGGTCATGATGATGACCGAGTGTCGGAAGTCGGCCGTGTTGCCGCGCCGGTCCGTGAGCCGCCCGTCGTCGAAGACTTGCAGGAATAAGTCCCACACCGACGGGTGCGCCTTCTCGAACTCGTCGAGGAGGACGACGGAGAAGGGCTGCTTGCGAATCTGGTTGACGAGGGCCGCGCTGTCGCTCGTCTCGTCCGCCTCGCCGAGGATGCGCGCCTGCGACTCCCACGTCTGAAGCTCGCTCATGTCGAGCCGGACCATCCGCTCGGGCGAGCCGAAGAGGAAGTCCGCGAGCGTCTTCGCGATCTCGGTCTTGCCCGTGCCCGTCGGCCCGACGAAGAGAAAGACGCCCTGCGGCCGCGTCGGGTCCGTCAGCCCCGCCTTCATCATCGCGACGCGCTCGACGAGACAGTCCACGGCCTCCGGCTGGCCGAGCACGCGCCGCTCGAAGAAGGCGCGCAACTCCGCGAGGTCGAGCCCCTCGCGCTCGTCAAGTATCTGCACGGGCAGCCCCGTCAACTGCGAGAGCGTGACGAGCAGGTCGTCGAGTTTAATCTCCTCCGACTTGTTCCCTTCGGTCAGCAGCCGTCGGTCCGTCGCTTCAAGCAAGAGCAGAAGGTTGCCGGGCGCGGACTTGTCGTCAAGATACTGCTTCGCCAATTGTAGGGCCTCGCGCAGCGTCCGCTCCGACGCGCGCGTTGATGAAGCAGTCTCACTCTCATCCCGACCACCTTCATCCTTAACTTTGCGCTCGGCCCAGCGGCGGCCCAACTCCAACGTCTCATCATCCGAGAGCGGCGCGACGCGGCACGTCTGCATCGCGGTGCGCAGACGGGGCCGCAGGCGCACGAGTTGTTCGTAAGCGCGCGCGGGCACCTCGCCGATTATCTTGACGGCGCCGCTCTCGACGTGCGGCAGGAGCAGGTCGAGCACGCCCGTCGGGCTGTAGCGGTGGCGCCCGGCCCACAGCGCCTCGTGGAAGTTCGGCATGACCCAGAGCACGCGCCGGCCCGCGAGTTGTCGGACGATTGATTGCACGCGCTCCTCTATCTGGCCGATGTATGTCTGCCCGGCCAGCACCTCAGCGGGCGCGGCCTCGAAGACGAGCCAGCCGTCCTCGCGCAGCCGCGCGGCGAGCGCGCGCACCAGCGCGGTCTTCCCCGCGCCCGATTCGCCGACGAGCAGCACCGAGCGCGCCGGCTCACGCCTGAGCGACGCCTCCAACTCCGAGACGCGCGCGGCCACCGCGTCGAGCACGAAGACTTCGCTCTTCTCTTCATCCCACACGCGCCCGAACGTCTTGACGAACTCGGCGGTCTGGCGCGAGCCCTGCCACTGCGACATCTCCGCGCGCGAGCCCGAGGGGAGCTGCGCGGCTATCGCGTCGAGGGTGGCGCAGACATCCGACCACTGCTCCGCGCCGAGCTTGAGCGCGTCGGCCTCGTCCGTAAGGTCGCGCGGGCTGACGGTGTCGCCCGCCGCGACGCGCTCGGCGACAAACTCGCGCAGCGCCTGCAAAGGCATCGGCTCGCGCCACGTCGAGTTGAGTCGCGCGAGCAGCGGGGGAAGGACGTTACGAATGCCGGCGTGCGCACCGAGCGCGCGCAGTGCGTAGAAGCGCGGCCAGTAGTAGTAAGCGTTGATGTCGCGCAGCACGCCCTCGATGACCTCTTCGTCGTCGCCCGCGCGCCGCGCCAGGGCTTCGAGCGAGATGCAGGCGAGGAGCGCGTTGCCCTCGGCCGCGCGCGCGAGCAGCCCGCGCGCCGTCGCGTCCGCGCCCAAACTCAGCTCGACGCCGCGCCGGAAGCCTTCGTGCCCGAGCAACTCGCGCGGGTGCGTCGTGTCGTTGAAGAACTCCTCCGACGCGCGCGCGACCGCGTACACGTCATTAATATCGGTCTGTGGTGTCGAGACTTCCGCGACGGCCGTCGCGTCGTTTGACTGCGCCGCGCGCTCGTCCGCAACGACTTCCGTCGCGCGCCGCGCCTCCTCCTGCGCGGCCGCCAGCGCGTCGAGACGTGCCTCGTTGCGCTCGCTCCTGCGTCGCTCCGACTCAAGACGCTCGCGCAACTCCGCCGCCTCGCGAACGGAAGCGCGCGCGCGCACAAGCGCCGCCCACAGCGCGGCGACGCTCAAAAGGATTGAGGCGATGATAAGGACGGTGGTCAACAACTCTCTTAACGAATCCTCGTCTTACACTTTAGCCTCGCGCCGGGCCGTCTCGTCAACGGCGCGCGCGGCGCGGTTGCCCGATTCGAGCGCGCCGTTCATCCACGAGGCGTAGATGGAGGCGTGCTCGCCCGCGAAGTGTACGCGGCCCTCGGGCGCGTTGATGGCGACGAGCTGCGTGCCGGAGGGGTGCGTCCAACCGCAACCCGCCCAGGGGTCTTCGCCCCAGCACTTTACAGTGCCGCGCTCGAAGGCCGCGCGGGTGCCGGGCACGGCCTGCTCCGTGAGCTTGAGCGCGGTCGAAAGTCGATCCGCCTCGTTCAACTTCGCCCAGTCGGTCGCGGTGAAGTGGCGCACGTAAGCCTGTAGCACGCCACGGCGTCCGGGCTGGCCGAAGGTCGAAGGCCAGAACTCGGCCGGCAGGTCCGCGACCGCGAAGCCGTTCACGCGCGTCCCTTCCCAGAAGCGCCCGCGCGTCTGCATGAAGGCGCGCGCGGCCATCTCGTAGACCATCTCGTCGCGCACGCGCGTCTTCTGCGTGGAGAGGCGCGGCGCGAACTCGACGCGGCCGAGCACCGCGAAGGGAATCGCGCAGACGACGTAGTCGGCCGGCAGTGTCTCGTCCGCGCCCGCGCGCTTGAAGATGACGCGCGCGCCCGCTGCGTCCTGCTCCACTTTCGAGACGGCCGCGCCGTAGACAACATTGCCCGCGAGCCTCTCGGCGAAGGCGCGCGGCAGAAGGTCGTTGCCGCCTTCTATCTTGTGCCAGCCCCGCGCCTCGCCGAGCGTGACGCCGACGAGGTCTTCGACCGCCTCCGCGAAGTCGTCCCACCTGACCTCGCTGCGCCGCCCGCGCCGCACCTTCCCGAAGAGCCCCGCCTCCGTGTAGAAGGGGAGGAGCCGCAGCCCGAACTCTTTCACGTAACGCAGCACCCACTCGTGGCCGTCGGGGATGCGCGCCGCGCCCGCGTCGCCGTAGAGCCCCTCGTCGAACGTGCGCAACGTCAGCACGCGCCCGCCCGGCCGCTCCCGCGCTTCAAGCACCTTCACCTCGTGCCCGGCCCGCGTCAACTCGTACCCCGCCGAAAGGCCCGCCAACCCCGCGCCCAGCACGACGACCCTGCGCGGCGCGCTCGTCCGCCCGAGCCCCGTCTGCACTCTCACACGCGACGGCACGACGAACGCCGTCGCGGCCGCCAGCGCGCCCTGTTTGAGAAAGGTTCGACGCGGGAAGTCTCGCTTCATTGCGCGGGCCGAGTCGTATCGAACGCGACGGCCTTCCACCCGCCGTTCTTGTAGACGAAGGTCAGCGTGTAGACGGCCGTGAACGGATTGCCCGCGACGCGCTGTCGCGGCGAGACCCCGCGCACGACCGCCGTGTCGCCGTAGACGTTGACCGTCACGTCCTTCGTCTCGATCTTCGCGTACTTCAAGGCGCCCGAAGATACCTGGTCGAGGATTTCGCGCCGCGTCTGCCGCGCGCCATCGTGGTGCGTCCAGACGTACGTCTCGTCGAGCAGAGACTCAAGTCTCTTCACGTCGCCCGCGAGAAAAGCCTGTTGGAACGCGGCCTCGGCCGCGACGACCTCTCTCTTAATCTCCTCCTCGGCGCGGGGGAGGCGCGTCGCCTGCCAGCTCACCACCTGCCACTTGCCCGCGCGCCGGAGGAACGTGCCCGAGTTCAGAAACTTCGAGACCTCTTTCGCCCCGCCCCGCTCGGTCGTGCCGACGAGGCGGAAGGCGACGACGGCCGTGTCGCCGTACTGCTGTATGCGCACCTCCTCGGCCGTGTAGACGCTCACAGGGTCGCCGGGCTTCGGCGCGGGGGCGCTCCGCACGTCCCGCATGATGTCCGCCTTACCCACGCGCCTCCCCGAAGAGCCCGTGTAGACGAGGTCGTCCGCCCAGAAACGTTCATGCACCGCCGCGTCGTTGCGCCCGGCCCCCGCGAGGAACTCGTTCAGAAGCCGCGTCAGCTCCGCCGCGTCCGGCGCCTGCGCGCAGACGGCGGCCGACGACATCAATACAAGGAAGACCGTTGAGAGAATTCGATTCATGTGCCCCTCCCGGCGCGTCGTTCGATTAAAGACGAGCGGCCGGCATCATATCCCGTGCGCCGTGGCCGGTACAGAGTTTTCGTTGATGGTGTGTCGGAGTCAGTGGAAGGGAAGGCGTGGAGGAGTGCGGGCACAAAAAGAAACCGGGCTGCTACCCGAAGGCAGCAGCCCGATCTTGATCCCTTTGAACCGCCGAAGCGATTCGGGGGGACGGCAACCCTTGCATGTACACGCGACAGGCTGCCTGATTTGTATCCCGAAGCGTGGCCTGCGGCGGCTCACCCCCGGTCGGCACGGGCTAACTTCCGTCAACCTCTCAGGTCCGAAGACCTGGTGCCTATTGGTTTTTGTTCTGGTGGCTTTACCTCCACCTCCAGTCTACGTTCTGGACAACGAGGCTCGACCGAAGTCGAGCGGCGTTCGCTACCCCGTCGGTTAATTATTCCGTCGGAGCGCCGTCGCGTTTTTATCCGCGCGGCCCGGAAAGCGCCCGTCGGCATCTTCCCTGCGCAGACCTTTCGGTCTCGGCCGGGGCGTCAGTGGCAGCGACGTTTGCCGCTTGTCGCTGTCCTCAGACTGAAACGTTTCCGCCTCAATCTGCCGATCCCCACGCCGGTCACGGTTGCCGTAACAACCGCGACGGGAGCCGGACTATACGCACACGTTCCAAGGCTGTCAAGACTTTTTTTAGAAAAATTTTTTAGGTGAATTTCGCCCGTTTTTCGGGCTTTTCGAGACATCTGAAAAGTTCATCCACAGGCAATTTCCACAGGTGGAAATCTCATGCCCCTTTTGTGGAAATCTTTTCTACGTTTTTGTCCGACACGAAGAAGCGGAGACACGTCTTTGTAGTTCTTAAGACGTGCCTCCGCTTCTTCGTACTTTTAATTTTGACTTGAACCTGGAAGTTTACTGCTGCCGTCCGGCGGCGAACCGCGCGGCTATCTCCGCGACGCGGCGGCCCTGGAAGCGTGCGGCGTTGAGGGTCGTCTCGAAAGGAGCCGGCGGCCGTCCAGTTCCATCACGCTCTCGCGGTAGAAGACGTTCAGCCAACGCCCGCCGCGCCTGGCCCAACCGGAAGTGACCGCCACCTCCGACTTCAACTCCTTACCCTTCACGACCCCGTGCACCTTCGCCTTGTAGACCACGACGGCCGCGCCCTCGTTGAGCATGATTGCTTTAAAGTCGCTCAGCGAATAGTCCTTCACCTCGATCTCAAGCACGTCCTGAAGGTACTGCTTCTTACCGACCACCTCGCCCGAAGGGTATATGTCGTAGAAGTCCTCGCTGGTCAGTTCCGCCAGCGCCTTCACGTCCCTGCTCCTGTACAACTCCCACGTCCGCCTCTCCTTCGTTATCAACTGCTCCTCGACGGAGGCGGCGCCCGACTTCGCCCGCCCGCCCTGCGCCGTGGCCGTCAAGATGTTTGCGAACAACAGTACGGGCACCAATGTTATCGCGGCGAGCAATCTCATATGCGTCCACCTCTCGCGTCTGTCTCTGAACATCCTAAAGCAAGGATAACTTACGACGCCGGAGGACGGTAAGGATTCGCGCCGCCTGTCCGGTCGCGGCCGTTCGGGCGCGGGCGGGTGCGGGTTTGGGGGGCGTTGGTTATAATTGGAGTTTCGGAAATTCATCAGATAAACCGCATTGGATAAGGGGAGTTTGAGATGACTGTTGAGAAGACGACGAAGCGGCCCGAGAGTTTGAAGTTCGAGGGGCGTGTGCTCTATCTGACGGAGGATGTGTCGCTGGTGAGGCGGCAGTTGGAGGAGGGTGTCCAACTCGAATACGAGCCGGGGCGGGCGTTGATGAACAACATCTCGACGGACGAGATTACGCCGGGGTGGGTCTGTTTTTATTATGACGAGACGTTGGGCGAGTACGTGTACGTGGGGATGAGGGAGGGCGCCGTTAAGAAGGATGAGGTGAAGAACGGCGGGTTCGCGGTGGTCGTGTCGGGGTTGTCGAAGGGTTGCGGCAGCTCGCGCGAGACGGCGCCGTTCGCGGAGAAGGCTGCGGGGTTGCAGCTCGTTATCGCGAAGACCATCGAGAAGATTTACGGGCAGAACTGCCAGAACATCGGGCTGCTGACTTCGACCGACTTCGGTTTGATTGAAAGAATCGGAAACGGCGAGGAGATTCCGCTCGAAGAGTTCACGCGCGGGCTCGACCCCATCTCAAGGCAGATCGTGGAGTACGGCGGGCTCTTCAACTACAACAAGGCGCGGCTCGCGGGCGAGGTCACGCCGCCCGCGCTTGCGACTAGCGGGCGGCCGATGAACATCGTCGAGAAGATCGTCGCGCGCCACGCCTTCGTGCGTGCGGGCGAGGTCGGCGTTGAAGCGGTGAAGCCCGGCGACGCGCTCTTCGCCGTCGCGGACGTGCGCTTCTCGCACGAGTACGTGACGCCGATGGCGGAGAGTCTGTTCAAGCAGGCGTTGGGTAAAGACGCGCGCGTGACGGAGCCCGAGTCGGTCTACGCCTTCCGCGACCACCTGACGTTCATCGGGCGCGTGATGTCGGACGACAAGAAGAAGATGGGTCTGTTGGAGCGCGCCAACGGCCTCGCCACCACGCAGGAGAGTTTTACAGAACAGCAGGGCATACGTCTCTACGGCGGGACGGAGGAGCGCGGGTCGGAGGCCATCTGCCACAACGCGGTCGTCGAGGACATCGCGCTGCCCGGCCAACTCGTCATCGGCACGGACTCGCACACGTGCATGGCGGGCGTGCTCGGCTGCTTTGCCTTCGGCGTCGGCTCGACCGACATGGCGAACGCGTGGTACACGAAGGACATCCGCGTCAAGGTGCCGGAGGTCGTCCGCTTCGTATTGCGCGGCGAGAAGCGTTCGGACGTGTCGGCGAAGGACGTGATGCTCGTCATCCTCGCCACCGAGTACATGAAGCAGGGCAAAGGCATCGGTCAGGTGTTGGAGTTCGCGGGCGAGGGGCTGCGCGACTGGAACATCGACGAGCGCGCGACTTTGACCAACATGGCGGTCGAGGCCGGCGGCTTCACGGGCATCATCGAGCCCGACGAGGTGACGCTCGAATACTTGAAGAAGACGCGCGGGCTCTCTGAGGAAGAGATTCGGAAGGGCTTTCTCAAGAGCGACCCGGACGCCGAGTACGCGGCGAGCTTCGAGATCGACTTATCCGAAGTCCGCCCGATGGTGGCGACGCCGGGCGACCCGCGCAACGGCATCGCCGTCTCCGATTTGAGCGAGCCCGTTAAGATCGACATCGCCTACGGCGGGTCGTGCACGGGCGGCAAGATGGCCGACATGGACATGTACGCGGCCGTGTTACGGCGCGCCGTCGAGCAGGGCAAACGCGTCGCGCCCGGCGTTCACCTCTACTTGCAGTTCGGCTCGCAGAAGATAAAGGAGTACGCGCGCTCGCGCGGCTACATCGAAATCTTCGAGCGCGCGGGCGCGGAGTTGATCGACCCTTCGTGCGGAGCGTGCATCAACGCCGGCCCCGGCGCCTCGCGCTCGGCGGAGCAGGTCACGGTCAGCGCGCAGAACCGCAACTTCCCCGGACGCAGCGGCCCCGGCAAGGTCTATCTCGCGTCGCCCTTCGTCGTCGCGGCCTCGGCCGTCGCAGGCCACATCATCGAGCCGGAAGAGTTCCTGAAAGAGCCCGAGGCCGAACTCGTCGGGGCCTGACGCGGCCTCATTTCACCTGTAACGGAAAAGATAAGATGGGCGTCGTCTCCCCCGCTGACATGAAACTGGCCGCGCCCGGCGGCAGTAAATATGCGCGCGTCGAGCGCGAGCGCCGTTACCTTCTGAACGGGCTGCCGCCCGGCCTCAAGCTCTCGGGCCCGCACACGCAGATCACGGACAACTACGTGACGGGCACGCGCCTGCGGCTGCGCAAGGTGCGCGACCCACGCACCAACGAGTGGACGCTCAAGCTCACGCAGAAGCACGCGCCCGAGCCGCCGGACTTCTCGCGCACGCTCATCACCAACATGTACCTGAGCCCTTACGAGTATGAAGTGCTCTCCGTCTTCGAGGGCAACGAGCTGCGCAAGAACCGTTACCCGTACGAGCACGAAGGGCGCCTCTACTCCGTCGATGTCTTCCTGGGTCCGCTGCGCGGCCTCGTCCTCGCCGAGACGGACTTTGAAGACGACGAAGAGATGGACGCCTTCCCCGCGCCCCCCTTCGCCCTCCTCGACGTGACGCGCGACGAGCTGTTCACCGGCGCACGACTCGTCGAGCTGACTGCCGAAGAGATACGCAGGGAGTTGGAGAGTAGAACGAGCGGCCCTTCCTGAGTTATTGTTGAAGCCTCCCCCGACACTTCGAAACCTGACGACGAAACGACGCCCGACTCAACCCGACGGTTCGGGCGTTGCTGACGCTGCGCACGGGTGCGTTATGACTCACACCAAGACCTTCTCAACACTCCTCCTCCTCCTCACGCTCTCCGCGCACGCTTCGGCACAGACGCCCGCGCCGCGCAAGGCCGAGCGTCCGCGTCAGCCGAAGGGCGAGGCCGACCCGCTCGCCGCGCAGCGTCGCGCGCAGGCCGTCGCGCTGCTCACGTCTCTGGCCGACGAGGCGAACGGCTTCCGCGACGAGACGTTGCGCGCGCGTGCGCAGGCGCGCGCGGCCGACGCCCTTTGGGAGACCGACCCCGAGAAGGCGCGACAGCTCTTCCGCCGCGCGTGGGACGCGGCCGACTCCGCCGACCGCGAGGCGCAGCGCAAGTTGGACGAGGAGATCAAGTCGCAGCTCAAGCGCGGCGGCACCGCCATGACCTCCACGCCGCCCGACCTGCGCCGTGAAGTCCTGCGGCTCGCGGCGCGGCGCGAACGCGCGCTCGGCGAGGAGATGCTGGCGCAGCTCAGAAAGGCCGCCGAAGAAGCGGCCGACGCCGCGCGACCCGACGCGGGCGAGGCGACGCCTTCGGCCGACACTTCGCAGCGGCTCGGGCTCGCGCGGGAGATGCTCGAAGAGGGCGACACCGCGCGCGCCTTGCAGTTCGCGGAGCCCGCGCTCGTGCGCGCGGACATGCAGTCGGTCGCCTTCCTCACGAAGCTGCGCGAGAAGGACGCGGCCACGGCCGACCGCCTCTACGCCGCGCTCGTCGCGCGCGCCGAGTCGGACCCTGTGGCGGACGCCAACACCGTCTCCGTGCTCACGTCCTACGTCTTCACGCCCTACGTCTTCTTCACGGCCACGCCGCGCGGCGGCACGAGCACGAGCACCATCGCGCGCAGCGTCGAGACGCTCCCCGAGGTGGCGCCCGCGTTGCGCGCCTCGGTCCTGCGCGCGGCGGCGCGCGTGCTGCTCCGCCCGCAGACGGCCGAGGAGTACGAGAGCACCTCGTCGGGTCGCGTCGGCACGTACCTCGTCAT
Source organism: Pyrinomonadaceae bacterium (assembly GCA_036379655.1). Lineage (GTDB taxonomy): Bacteria > Acidobacteriota > Blastocatellia > Pyrinomonadales > Pyrinomonadaceae > QHXN01. The sequence goes on along the minus strand of DASVGG010000074.1, from coordinate 13,042 downwards.
CCGGCGGCTGCTCCCCTTCTTCGAGCCGCACGCGCCCGACCTCGCCGCGCCGCTCAACGCGCGCGCCGCGCTGCTCGCGGCCGACGTGCCCGAGAACACGCGCGCGAACGAGTCCGCGGGCAACTTCGCATACAAACCGAAGCGCGACGAGAGCGCGCCACAGCGCGACCCCGTGCAGGAGGCGCTCGACCGCGCCGAGCGCACGGCGGGCGTCGCCGAGCGCGACGACATCTACGCGGCGGCGGCCGTCAACGCCTCTTGGCGTGGCGACGCGCGCGCCGACGAGCTGCTCGCCAAGATCAACGACCCCGACCTCGCGCGGCGCGCGCGCAAGGTCATCGACTTCTCCTTCGCCCACTACGCGCTCGAAAAGAAGGAGGCCGAAGCGGCCGTCACGCGCGCGCGCAAGGGTGAGCTGACGCCGTTCGAGCGCGCGTGGGCCTACGAGCGCGCCGCCGACATCATCGGCAAGACCGACCGCGCGCGCGCCCTCTCGCTCCTCGAAGAGTCCGCGAACGAGGCGCGACGCATCGACAACAACGACCCCGACCGCGCACGCGCGCTGACGGCCCTCGCCGCGCGCTACGAGAAGCTGGACCGACCGCGCGCGTGGGAGTTCATGGCCGAGGCCGCGCGCGCGGCCAACTCCGCGCCCGCCTTCACGGGCGAGGACGGGAAGATGACCATACAGTTCCGCACGAAGCACTCGGGCTGGATCACGGACTTCAACGTGCGGGAGTTCGACCTCCCCGAAGTGCTCTCCGCGCTCTCCGAGGACAACTGGGACCGCGCCGTGCAACTCGCGCAGAGCTTCACCAACGAGGCCGCGCGCGTCACGGCGGTCGTCGCCCTCGGCCGCGCCGCGCTGTTGAAGAAGGGCAAGTGAGACTCCTGTTCCCATGACCGACGCGACGACAAACCCGACCACCGTCATCCACACCGTCGGCCACGGCCGGCACGCGTGGGCCGACTTCCTCGCGCTGCTCAAGCAGTACGAGATTGAAGTGCTGTGCGACGTGCGCAGCGCGGCGCGCTCGCGGTGGCCGCAGTTCAACGGGCAGGTTTTGGCGGCGAGCCTGAAGCAGGCGGGCATCGGGTACGAGTGGCTGCCCGAGTGCGGCGGGAAGGTCGTCGCGCCGACCGAGGAGTTGAACCGTGGGCTCGAACGCATCATGGAACTGGCCGCCGACTCGCGCGTCGCGCTGATGTGCTCCGAATCGCGTCCGCTCACCTCGCACAAGGAGCCGCGCGCCAACTGCCACCGCGTCGGCCTGCTCGGGCCGCCGCTGCGCGCGCGCGGCGCGCGACTCATACACATCCTCCCCGACGGCGACGCGCTCGAACTCGACGAGTCGGCCGTCCCCTCCATCTGGTGACCCTACGGAGGCTCCGCGAGTTTGAAATTTCAAATTCGCGGAGCCTCCGCGTCTCTGTGGTTTAATACTTTCCGCTCAACCCGAGACTCTCCCGGAGGCGTGGCGCAAAGAGATGGCGACCAAAGAGAAGGCCGAGGCCGAGCGGCTCAAGCATCAGGACGAGGACGTGAAGCGCGCGCTCGAACAGACGGGCGGCAAGGCGCTCAAAGAGGAGGAGGCCGAGCGTGAGGAGGCGAAGCGGCCGCCGCGCACGCGCGCGCGCCACACGCTCTGGATCGGCAGCTACGTCCTCATGCTCTTCGCCCTGGGCGCGCTGCACTACGCCGTGCGTTTGAAGTTCTTCGACTTCGCGGACGCCTACCGCCCGCCGGTGCTGCGCGTCGTCGTCGGCGCGATGGCCGTCGTCTTCGTGCTCGCGGCGGCGCGGCTCCTGGACGCGCTCCTCATCGACCCGCTCACCGACGCCGTCTCGCGCTACAACCTCCACCGCGTGCTGCGTTTCACGGCGGCGGTCGCCATCACGTTCATCGCGGTCTCGGTGCTCTTCGCCAACTGGTACACGGCCGCCGTCTCGTTCGGCGTGCTCTCGCTCGTCGTCGGCCTCGCCGTGCAGACGCCGTTCACGAGCCTGATGGGCTGGGTCTACATCCTCGTCCGCGCGCCCTACCGCGTCGGCGACCGCATCCGGCTCGGCGACGCGACGGGCGACGTAATCGACGTGGGCTACCTCGACACGACGCTCTGGGAGTTCGGCGGGCAGTACCTCTCGACCGACCACCCGTCGGGCCGCGTCATCCGCTTCCCGAACTCGCACGTGCTCTCGAACGCCGTCTACAACTACTCCTGGCCGCTCTTCCCGTACATCTGGAACGAGATCACCTTCCACGTCGCCTACAACAGCGACCTCGAATTCGTCTCGACCGTCATGCGCGAAGTCGCCGAGGCCGAGATCGGCGAGGCGATGCGCTCGCGCATCCGCACCTACCGCGAACTGCTCGCGCAGACGCCCGTCGATGAGTTGACCGTGCGCGAGCATCCCTCGGTCGTCTTTCGCGTCAACCAGAACACGTGGATCGACGCCTCGGTGCGCTACCTCGTCGAGCCCCGCGAGGCCGGCCGCGTCAAGACACACCTCATCCAGAAGATGCTCCAACGCCTCAACGCCGAACCCGACCGCGTCGGCTTCCCGAAAGACAACCTGCGCTAGAACCGCATTGTCATCAACGCCGCGTAGGTCTCGACGCCGTCCCAGAGGTTTTGGAGGCGTATGTTCTCGTTCTCCGCGTGTTGGTTGTTGTCGTGGTTGGCGATGGGGACGGTGATGGTGGGGGCGCCGAGCGTCTCGCGGATGAGCGAGAGCGGGAGGCTGCCGCCGAGCGTGGGCATGAGGACGATTCTCTGTTCGGAGGTTGACTGGACGGCCGCAACGACCGCGCGCGCGACCGGCAGGTCCATCGGCGTCCGCTCGGCGTTGTAGCCGCCCGGCTCCTGAATCACCTTCGCGACGAGCGGGTGCGCGAGTCTCTCCTCGTCGGTCGGCTCGCGGTCGGTGACGTGGAAGCCCTGCGCGCGTATGTGTGCGACGAGTCGTTCGACCTGACGGCGGTGGTCGTTGCCGCGCACCAGGCGCAGGTCGAGCGCGGCGACGGCCGTCGTGGGGATGACGTTGCGCGCGAGCGCGCCCGTCTCCGCGCTCGTGAGGCCGTTGACGTTGAGCGACGGCTCGTTGATGAGTTCGACGAGCGGGCGGCCCGCGCCCTCGGGACGGTTGAGCCCTAGTTCCTTCATCAACGCTGCGTCGTACGATGGCGCCTCCGCGAGCGCGCGCCGCTCCGCCTCGCCGAGGGGCTCAACGTCGTCGTACCAGCCCTTGATCGTCACGCGCCCGCGCTCGTCCTTCATCGAGGCCAGCAGGCGCGCGAGCAACATCGCGGGGTTCGGCGCCCAGTTCCCATAATGGCCGCTGTGCAGCGGTCGCTTCGGCCCGTAGACGGTGACCTCGACGTTCGTGTCGCCGCGCACGCCGAAGACGACCTGCTTGCGTCCAGACTGGTGCACGGGGCCGTCGCAGATGACCCAAGCGTCGGCCGCGAGCAGTTCTTTATGTCGCGACAGAATCTCGACCAAGTGCGGCGAGCCAGCCTCCTCCTCGCCCTCGAAGAAGAACTTGAGGTTGACCGTCGGCCGGATGTTCTTCGCGCGCAGCGCGTCGAAGGCCGTGAGGATGGAGATGACGCCCGCCTTGTCGTCGGAAGACGAACGCGCGTAGAGACGCCACTCGGGGTTTATCGCTTCGCCCTCCGAAGGCATCGGCAGCAGTCGCCCGCCCTTCTCGAACGGCGCGGAGCGCAGCGCGGGCTCCCAGGGCCGCGTGCCCGTCCACTTGTTCGGGTCGGTCGGCTGGCCGTCGTAGTGCGCGTAGAAGACGATGGTCTTCGTCGCGCCCGGCGCCGGCCACTCGCCGTAGACGGCGGGCGGCGCGTTCGGTGTCGCGGCTTCGAGCAGACGCGGCTTGAGCCCGCGCGTCGTCATCATCTCGACCAGACGCGCGGCGTTGCGCCGTATGCCTTCCTTATCCGAGGCGACGTTGGGGATGGAGAGCAGCCCGACGAACTCGCGCAGGATGCGGTGCTCGTTGGCGCGGCGGTAGTCGCGGATTGAATTGTTCGTCTGCGCGAACGCGCAATGGCAGAGCAGCGGGAAGATAACGACGAGACGGACGAGTCTTCTCTTCATGTGCCCTCGGCGGGGACGGCGTCGCCGCGTCGGTACTGCGCGGCGTAGACGCGCGCGAAGTATGCGGCGAGCAGGAAGGCGACGAACATGACGGCGGCGGCGGCCCAGAAGGTGCGCGCGACCGAGGCGTCGCTCATGTTGTGCGGCTTGCCGTCGTGGCCCACGGTCGCGACGGCGCTGTAGATGAGCGCGCCCGCGACGAGCGGCCCCACGACCCGCGCGAGGCTCGCGACCGACTGCGTGACGCCGATGACGCCGCCCTGCTCGCCCGCCCCCGCGCTCTTCGACGCGAGCGACGTGAGCGAGGGCGTCGCCAGCCCGTTGCCCAACGCGAAGAGCGCGCCCAGCGCGAGCAGCGTCGGCGTCCCCGTGTGCGGCCCCGTGAACGGGATGAGCGCGAGGCTCACCGCGAACAGAAGCGCCCCGACGATGACCAGCGGCGGCTCGCCGAACGCCTTCACCAGGCGGCTGATGAGCCCGCCCTGCACGACCGCCCCGACGACGCCGACGAACGCGAATATCCAACCCGTGTCGTGCGCGTCGAACCCGAAGCGGAAGAGCGTGAAGAGCCCGAACGAGGAGGTCATCACCGAGAACGCCGTCACGAACAGGAAGTGGACGGCGAGCACGTAGGCGAGCCTCGACTGTTTGAGAGAGCGCGCGAGCTGCGACCATCTTCCGGTCGCCGCCGACGCGCGCGCCGGGTGGTCGGGCGTCACCGTCTCGGGCAGCACGAAGTAGAGCAGCGTCGCGTTCGCCAGCGAGAGCGCGCCCGCGAACAGGAACGGCACGTGCACGCCCCAACGACTCAGTATCCCGCCGATGGCCGGCCCGAAGATGAAGCCGAGCCCGAAGGCCGCGCCGATGAGCCCCATCCCTTTCGCGCGGTTCTCCTCGGTCGTCACGTCGGCGATGTAAGCCTGCGCCGTCGAGATGTTCCCGCCCGTGATGCCGTCGATGATGCGCCCCGCAAACAGCATCCACAGCGTCGTCGCGAACCCCATGACGAAGAACCCGAGGCTCGTTCCAAGCAGCGAGAAGAAGAGGACGGGCCGCCGCCCGTACCGGTCCGACAGCCGCCCCAGTATCGGCGAGAAGATGACCTGCATCACCGAGTAGATCGCGAAGAGCATCGCGACGGCGCGCGGCCCCGCCTCGAACGGCCCGCCCTCGACGTAGAACGGCAGGACGGGGATGACGATGCCGAAGCCCACCAGGTCGATGAAGACCGTGACGAAGATGACGAGCAGCGGAGAACGCTTCATTGTGCCGAAAGTTTTAGGGTGACGCGGTCGCCGAATGTTTTAGCACAGCCTTCGCGCGCCGCGCCAACTTGCGCTACACTCGACGCAGTTAACAGACAACGGGAGAGGCGTTTCAAGATGGTGGCTCCGACGGAAGAGAAAGAGGGTCGCGTCCTCGTCATCAAGCGCGTGCACGAGGAGGCGCGGGCCGTGCGCGCGTTCGACGTGCTGCCGGAGGGCGCGTCGGACTGTCACGAGATGCCGTTCGTGCCGGGGCAGGTCGCGTTGCTGGAGGTCGAGGGGGCGGGGCGCGCCTACTTCGCCATCGCCAGCGCGCCGGAGGACGACGAGCTTGAGTTCCTGGTCAAGCTCTCGAACGACCCGGCGTCGCGCGCGCTCTACGAGACGGGGCCGGGCGGGCGCGTGCGCTTGGTCGAGATCGCGGGGCACGGGTTCGATTTGAAGGAGCAGGAGGGGCGCGACCTCGTCTTCGTGGCGATGGGGACGGGCGTGGCGCCGCTGCGTTCGGCGCTGCGTTCGGTGCTGCCGCGCGCTGAAGCGTACGGGCAGATCGTGGTGCTCTACGGCGCGCGCACGCCCGAGGACTTCTGCTATCGCGACGAGACGGAGACGTGGCGCGCGGCCGGCGTCGAGCTGCGGCAGGTCATCTCAAGGCCGGACGGTTACGAGTGGGCGGGGCAGACCGGTTACGTGCAGTCGCTTCTGGACAACGTGCTGCCGTCGCTCTCCGACCCCGTCGCGTTGGTCTGCGGCTCGCGCGAGATGATCGAGCAGACGCGCGACCGCCTCCACGAGATGGGCTTCGCGGCCGAGCGGATTCTGACGAACTACTGACGAAGAGAATTTGAGATTTCAAATCAGGAAGCGGCAAAGACGAAAGCCCCGCTCATTTTCGTGAGCGGGGCTTTCGTCTTTCAAGTGATGAAGTCAACCGCCGCTTACGGCGCGGGCGGGTAGACCATCGTGAGCGGGTCGGGGAGCGGGATGCGGCGAATCTGCCCCTGGGCCGCGAGCTTCGTCAGGGAGTACTCGGGGTGGTCGGGGTTGCCCTTGGTGATGTCGTCGATGTTGCCGACGACGAGGATGACGAGCTTCGAGGGGTCGAGGTACTTCTGCGCGACGCGCTGCACGTCGTCGGGCGTGACGGCCGCGATGCGCTGGCGGTAGTTGTCCCAGTAGTCGGCGGGCCGCTTCGTGTACTCGTCCTGCGCGAAGGTGCCGGCGATCTGCGCGGCGGTCGCGAAGGTGAGCGGGAAGGTCTCGATGAAAGAGTTCTTCGAGGTCTCCAACTCCTCGGCCGAGACCTTCACCGTGCGGATGCGGTTGATCTCATCCAACACGATTTGGATGGCCTGCGACGTGCTCGGGCTCTTCGACTGGAACGCGGCGCGGAACGTGCCGGGGTAGTAGACGCCCATCCCGTACGACGAGCCGGCCGAGTAGGCGAGCCCCTCGTCGGAGCGCACCCGCGACATGATGCGCGAGGTGAAGCCGCCGCCGCCGAGGATGTCGTTCATGACCTGGAGGGCGTAGTAGTCGGGGTTGTCGCGCGTCGAGCCGATGTGGCCGATGCTGACGCGCCCCTGGTTCACGTCCGCCTTGTGGACGGTGTAGATGCCCGCGACGGGCGTCGCCGTGGGCTTCGGCACGTCGGGCACGGCCGCCTTGTTCGCGGGCCAGCCCTTGAAGGCCGCTTCGAGTTTCGCCAGAAGCTCCGGCGTCTTGAAGTCGCCCGAGGCCGCGATGATGAAGCCGCCGGGCTGGAAGTACTTCTGGTGGAAGTCAACCAGGTCCTGGCGCGTGATGGACTCGACCGAAGCCTTCGTCATCTCCTTCGTCGAGAAATGCTCCGAGCCGTAGAGGAGGCGGCCCCACTCGCGCGACTCGATGCCCGACGTGTTGTCGTTGCGCCGCTCCAGACCTTGAAGAATCTGGCTCTTGGCGAGCTTCAGGCGGTCTTCCTGGAACGCGGGCGTGCGCAGCATGTCGAAGTAGAGCGCGAGCCCCTTGTCCACGTCCTTGGCGAGGAGGTTGACGTTGGCGTTGCCCTGCGTCGAGCCGACGCCGCTCGAAATCTGCGCGGCGAGGAAGTCGGCCGCCTCGTCGAACTGCTCGGCCGTCATCTTCCCCGCGCCCCCGGCGCGCATCTGGCTGCCGACGAGCCCGGCCAGTCCTTCCTTACCCGCCGGTTCGAGGTAGGCGCCGGTGCGCACTAGCGTCGAGATGTTGACGAGCGGCAGGTCGTGGTCTTCGACCGCGTAGACGACCACGCCGTTCGAGAGAACGTGGCGATACTTGTCGCGCTTCGGCGGCGTGTAGGTGAGCGTCGTGTACTTCAGTTCGCGCGGGTGCGCGGGGACGCCCTGCTGACCCGTCTGCGCGAGGAGCGCGGCCGGGGCGGCGAGCATGACGAGCGCGAGGAGCAGCGCCGAAAAGGTTCTGCTGATCTTCATGACTACTTGACACCTCCTTCGAGCTGCTTGAGGCGGTCCTCCAACAACTTCTTCACAACCTGTATGCCCTTCTGCTTCTCCGGCGGGGCGGCGGCGCCCATCTGCTCGACCTGCTGGAGGACGGCGCGCACCTGCTCGGCCTTCATCTGCGGGAGCATGGCGCGGAGCTGCCGCACCTGCGCCTTCTCCTGGTCGGAGAGCCCCGCGAGCGTCGGGTCTTCCGCCGCGCCGCCCGCCGCCGCCGCCTTCGTGCGGTAGATGGCGACCGTGCGGTTCTCGGGCATGAAGTACTTGTTGGCGACGCGCTGGATGTCTTCGGGCGTGATGGCCTGCACGCGCGCGGGGTCGGTGTTGATGGTCGCCCAGCCACGGTTGGCGTCGCGCAGGAGCAACTGCACCATCAGGCCGAAGTTCGACTGGAGCCCACGGAACTGGTTCGCGGCCGACTGGTTCTTGATCTTCTGAAGCTCGTCGGCGGGCACGGGCTCCTTCTGGATTCTTTCAATCTCTTTGTAGAGCGCCTGCTCCACGTCCTCGGGCGACTTACCCGGTTTGGCGACGCCGCTCAACTGGAAGTAGCCCTCGTACTTGTTGCCGCTCTGGCCGGCGAAGGCGCTGTTGGCGACCTCCTGCTGGAGCACGAGCGACTTGTAGAGGCGGCCCGTGCGTCCGCTCAGGAGGCTCCCCAAAACGCTCAACGCCACGTCGTCCGGGTGGCCGTCGGCGACCGTGTGGTAGCGGACGCGCGCCTGCGGGACGGTCTCGGCGTAGGCGACCATGCGCTGCTCGGCGAGCTGCTTCATCTCCTGCGTGCGGACGGGCTCGGGCTCGCGCGGGCCGCGCTTCAGGCGGCCGAAGTACTTGCGGGCCAACTCGGTCGCGCGCGCCGGCTCGAAGTCGCCGACGAGGCAGGCCGTCAGGTTGTTGGGCGCGTAGTTGACGGCGAAGTAGTCGAGCGCCTCCTCGCGCGTGATGCCTTCGAGGTCCGAGGGCCAGCCGACGACGGGCCAGCCGTAAGGCGAGGACATCCAGAACATCGCCTCGAACTGCTCGTCGAACTTGCCCGTCGGCGTCGAGTCGGTGCGCAGGCGGCGCTCCTCGTAGACCACGTCGCGCTCGGAGTAGAACTCGCGGAAGACGGGGTTGGCGAGGCGGTCCGACTCCATCCAGAACCACAGCTCAAGCTTGTTGGCCGGGACGTTGATGAAGTAGACGGTGAAGTCGTTCGACGTGCCGGCGTTCATGCCCGACGCGCCGGCCGTCGTGTAGATGCGGTCGAACTCGTCCTTGACCATCAACTCCTTCTCGCGCTTCGTCAGTTCGTCGAAGCGTGCGAGGAGTTGCTTGTGCTTCTCGGAGCGGCTCTTCGGGTCTTTGATGTCCGAGACCTCGCCGAGCCGCTGGCGGCGGATGAGGTCTTTCTCCTCGGCGCGAATCTGCGCGCGCACGTCGTCCATCTCCTGGAGGACTTTCAGATTGTCGTCGATGTTCTTGGTGCCGACGGTGCGGGTGCCCTTGAACATCATGTGCTCGAAGAGGTGCGAGAGGCCGGTGATGCCGGGGCGCTCGTTGACCGAGCCGGTGCGCGTGATCCAGCCGGCGGCGATGTTGGGGTCGCCCTTGCGCGGCACCATCAGCACGCGCAGGCCGTTCTCCAACATGACCTCCTGCACGGGCACGTTCTGTGCGGCCGCGCCCGCCGCGCACAGGAAGAGCGCGAGGACGGCGTAGGTAAATCTTCTCATGCTGCTTACCTCGAATCCTTCTAAGGGGATTGGAACTGTGGGTTGTCCGGGGTCTTTATAAGGAGACTGCCGAAGCGACGTTACTACGTAGCGTTGCGGCGAGAATTTTTACACGGGGCCGGGGGCGCGCGCAACCGCGCGGAAGGGTAGGATGAAGAGGGAAGGGTAAAGGGTCAAGGGTAAAGGGGAAGGGGGAAGGAGTGGCACGAAGCCTCCCTTCCCCCTTCCCCTTGACCCCTTGAGCCTGTCTTACTTCTGACCCTCGGCCTGCTTCTGCATCAACGCTTCGAGCGCGGCGAGGCGCTGCTCCAACGTGTTGACCTTGGTGCGGAGCTGCTCGACCTCTTCGGCCTTCTGCTGAAGCTCAAGCGTCTTGGCGTCGAGCGCCTTGACGGCCGCGAGCGAGACGCCGACCGCGTCCTGGATGCCGATGGCCTTGTCGGTCGTGCCGAGCTGGAACGCGGTGTAGAAGTCCTCCGCCATCGGCCCGAGGTGGCGCGACTGCTGCCCCTCCGCGATGTAGTTCCACGTCGAGACCGGGACTTTGCGCAGCTTCGCGAGCACGTCGTCGCCGTTCACGTCGAAGAAGTTCTCCTTGGTCGCGCGGCTCGAAGTGCAGTTGAAGACGCCCGAGCCCGCCGGCAGGTTGCAGCCCGTCGTCCCGCCGAGGTTCGTGCGGAAGCGGAAGCCGCCCGTCGCGCGCGCCGCGAACTCGTTGTTCGCCGTGTTGCGGAACGTGTCGGCCGAAGCCTGCGCCGAGCCGTCCGACCAGATGAACGTGCCCTGGAAGCCGTTGTTCGAGGCGAACTTGCCCATGGCCGTCGTGTGGTCCTGGTCGGCCGTCACGTTGTAGCCGATGGCGATGGCCGCGAGGCCGCGCAGGTTGAAGGTCTCGGGGTCGCACTTGCCGTTGATGTAGGGGCCGCCCGACTTGGCGTTGTTGCCGAGCGCGACGCCGTAGGTGTCGCACACGCGGTTGCCCGCGCCCGCCGAGAAGCCCGCCGCGCCCTTCACCTGGTTGCCGCTGCCGAAGACGATGGACGAAGTGCTCTCGGCGGAGTTCGTGTCGCCGAAGGCGAGGGCGTAGAGGCCGCTCGCGGTCGAGTTGCTGCCGCCCGCCCACGAGAAGAAGCCGACGTTGGCGTCGTCCCACTCGTTGTCCGCGTAGCCGGAGCGGAACGCGCCCTTGTAAGTGTGCCACGACGTGCGGTAGCCCTTGCCCTCCATCGGCGACGTGCCGATGCCGAGGTTGCCGGTGGCGACGAAGCTGCCGTTCTGGAAGACCTTGAAGAACGCGGGCGTGTGGCCGCCGGGGCCGGAGCAGCAGGTCGAGCCGCCGCGCAGGTTGATCATCGGCGCCGTGCCGTTGGCGTCGCCGACCGAGAGCTGCTCGGCGCCGGGGACGAACTTGACGAAGTTGGCGTCGGCGTAAGCCTTGTTCACCGCGTCGGTCGCGCTGACGGGGTTGGCGAGGTTGACGATGTTCGTGTTGTTGAGCGACAGCCCGTTGAAGGTGTTCTGCCCGGTCCAGTTGTTCTGCGCGTTGAGCTTCGCGACGTTCGGCGACAGCCGCGCCTCGCTGATGAGCCCGCTGGTGCCCGCGTCGTTAATCGCCGAGACGATGCTCGTGCCAGTCATCGAGCCACCCGCGCCGCCCGCCGTCGTCTGCTTCGTGCCGTCGGGGAAGATGATGCCGTTACCGGCGCCGCCCACGCGGACGTTGCCGTTCACGTCGAGCGCCTGCGTCGGGTTGTCGGTGCCGATGCCGAGGCGCGGCGCGGCCGTCAGGCCGATCAGGAAGGGGTTGAGCGTCACGTCGCCGTTGCCCTTGACGGTCAGCAGGTTGGCCGCCGCCTTCGTCACCTGGCCCGCCGAGTCGCGCTCGATGTAGTTGAAGCGCATCTGGTTCGCGGCCGCCGTCGCGCCGTAGAGGTACTGAAGCTCGAAGCCGGGGAAGCGCGAGTTGACCTGAAGGTTGGTCGAGCCGAAGGAGAGCGCCGCGTTCGGGTTGGAGGCGGCCGACGAGTAGACGCCGACCTTCATGTCGCCGTTGTACTCGAAGCTGCCCACCTCGTAGAAGCCCTTCGCCATCGTGCCCGCGCTGCCGCGCACGATGTCGAGGCGGTTGGACGGCGACGTGGTGCCGATGCCGAGGTTGCCCCCGGACTCTGTGATGACCGAATCGCCGAGCGTGCCCGCGCCGTCCATCCACTTCGAGAGCCTGTTGACCGTGCCCACGCCGGAAGCGTTCGAGGTCGGAACGTCGCCCGAAGCATTCGTGCCCGCGACGACGAAGTTCGTGCTCGTCTTAAGGCCGTTGGCCGAAGTCAGCACCGTGCCGTCGTCGAAGCGGATGCCGCCGCGCGCGCGGATCGTGCCGGCCACGTCGAGCGTGTCTTCAGGTGCGTTGGTGCCGATGCCGACGCGCCCCTCGGGCGTGACGCGCATCTGCTCCTGCTCCTTGCCCGAGAAGATGTCGCCCGTGCGGAACGTCAGCGCGCCAGTGGTCGAGGTAACCTGACCGTCCTGCCCGTCGTGCGCCGTCACGGTCACGGCGTTCGATTTCTTCGCGCGCCCCGCGAGTTCGTCCTGCCCCAGTCCCGCCGCCGCGATGGCCTGCGCGTAAGAGACCTTCAACTGCTCTTCCGCTTCCTTGCCGAGCGCGGCGCGCCCCGAAGCGACCGTCGCCGAGCTGAGCTTGCGGCTCTGCCCGCCCTCAAGGTCTTCGGCCGTCAGCACGCAGAGGTAGGAGCCGTCAGAGAGCCCCCGCCCGTCCCAATCCAGGATGCCGCCCGCGCGGAAGCCCGAGTCGAAAACGCGCGAGCCGTCCGCCGTGTAGACTTCGAGGCGGACGCGCCGCGCCGCGCCCGGCGCCACGAAGCGCACGCCCGACGTGGTCGAAGATGCCGCGACGGCCGGCCCCTGAGCCCCGCCGCGCTTAACGGCGGCGTCCTGCGCCAGCACCGGCCCGGCCAGCAACAAGACGGACGTAGAGATAGAGATAATGCTGCGTATGACGGACATTGTATTTATGAACCTCCGAATCAGACCCTTCAATCTGGGCCGGGGAAAATCCCAGCCACTCACATACGCGCAAAATCTTCCGAAAGGGGATCAGGCGAAAGCCCCCGCCCCGCGCGCACGGCGTCGGCTCCGGTTATCGGTTCGACCGTAAAGTAAGGATTCCCGCCGGGGAGGCGCCGCCGCTCTTGCCTGAATGAATGCTCATTCAGTATGATGGGGGCGACCCGTCAAGGGAATTCTCGGAAAGTCTCGGAGTAGAAAAACCCCTTTATGCTTCGGATCGAAAAGGCCGCCGTTTTGGGCGCGGGCACGATGGGCGCGCAGATTGCCGCGCACTTCGCCAACGCTGGCGTCCCCGTGCTGCTCCTCGACGTCAACGCTGACGCGGCTGCACAGGGGCTCGATCGTGCGCGCAAGCTCAGGCCCGACCCGTTCTTCACCCC
>DASVGG010000073.1:0-1006 GCA_036379655.1 Pyrinomonadaceae bacterium | reverse complement strand
TCGCAGGGCGACGGTTGGACGGCGGCCAACTCAATCATATGGAACTGTGAGGCGCAGCAGCACGAAACGTGGGGCCCCGAGGGCGCGCCCAACATCGTGAAGAGGGCAACGCAGCCGCTCTACGAGACACAACTGTCGAGGCGGCTGGCGGGGCGCAGGCTCGACCGTGAAGGAGGGCGTCTCGGCCTGCGCGGCGTGCCTCTTATGAAAGACGTGCGCCCTCCCTCACGGTCGAGCTTGCGCCGGGTGCGCCGCCCGCTGGATATCGTAAACGGCAGGTTCGTGATTGAAGGGCGCACGGTGTGGGGCGGGATGCTGAACGGCGCTTGGTGGAAGGGGCAGGTCTCGCCGTATGTGGCGCGCGCCGCGGGCGGCGTCAGCGTGACGCGCTTCGTGCCGGGTCGGGTGGGGCCGGGGCTCACGGAGGATTTGCCGAAGCTGGCCGCGCGGATGGTCGAAGAGGGCACGCCCTTCTTTAACGGCGGGCCCGGTCTCTGGTACGAGCGCCGCCGCGACGCGCATCTGCTTGACGCACAGCCGGACGCGAACGTGTGGGCTCCGTTCTACGAGATGCCCTGGGCGCGTTCAGGGAAGGGGAAGGCTTGGGACGGCCTGAGTAAGTTCGACCTGACGCGCTTCAACCCCTGGTACTTCGCACGGACGCGCGCGTTCGCGGAGGAGTGTGAGCGGAGCGGGCTCGTCTATTATCACAACCTCTACAACACGCATAACCTTCTGGAGACGGCGGCGCACTGGGTTGACTTCCCGTGGCGGCCTGCGAACAACATCAACGACACGGGGCTGCCGGAGCCGCCGCCGCTCGAAGCGCGCAACACCGTTCACGTCGCCAACCAGTTTTACGACGCGAAAGACCGTCGGCGGCGCGCGCTTCACCGCGCCTACATCCTGCACACGCTCGACACGCTCGGCGAACGGCCGAACGTCGTCTTCACGCTCGGCTTCCAGTTCGCGGGCCCGCTCGCCTTCCAGCAGTTCTTTCTCGACA
>DASVGG010000072.1:0-18939 GCA_036379655.1 Pyrinomonadaceae bacterium | reverse complement strand
CACGGTCACGCCCTGGGTGGCGACGGTCTCAACGAGGTATTCGAGGTCGCGCTCGCCGCCGGGGCGTGCGAGGAGGAGGCGCGCGCCGGACTGAAGCGGGTGGAAGAGTTCCCAGACGGAGGCGTCGAAGCTGAGGCTCGTTTTCTGGAGCAGGGCGTCCGAAAGAGTCAGCGGGTAGTGCTCGCGCATCCAGAGGAGGCGGTTGGAGATGGCGCGGTGGGAGACCATGACGCCCTTGGGCCTGCCGGTCGAGCCCGACGTGTAGATGATGTAGGCGAGGTGGTCCGGCGTGACGCCGCTGTCAAAGCTATCAACGTCCGGCTCTTCGTCGGCGGGCAACGAGTCAACGAACAGGACCTCGGCCGCGTGACCCGACACGCGGTCACGCAACCGCTGCTGCGTCAGGAGGAGGCTGACGGCGGAGTCTGCGAGCATGAAGCTGAGGCGGTCGGCCGGGTACTCGGGGTCTAAGGGCAGGTAGGCGCCGCCGGCCTTGAGGATGGCGAGCAGAGCAGCGACCATCTCGACGGAGCGTTCCATCATGAGGCCGACGACCACGTCCGGCCCGACCCCCTTCATGCTCAACAGCCGGGCGAGGCGGTTGGCGCGGTCGTTCAACTCTGCGTAGGTCAGCCGTTCGTCTTCATAAGCGAGTGCGATGGCTGCGGGCGTACGCGCGGCCTGCTGCTCGAAGAGGCGGTGCAGGCAGTGCGTGCCGCCGTAGTCAACCTCCGTGCGGTTCCATTCGACGAGCGACGTGTGCCGCTCTTCATCCGTCAGAAGTTCGAGACGGGCAACGGCACACGCGGGGTCGGCCGTGGCGCTGGCAAGCAGCCGCAGGTATTGGGCGGCGAGGCGGCGCACGGAGGTGGAGTCGAAGCGGCGCGGGTCGTAGTGCCATTGGAGGCGGAGGCGTCCGTTCGTTGAGGATGCTGCGACGAGTTTGACGCGGAACGGTTCGGTGTGGGCGCACAGGTTCAGCGGACGGAGGCGTGCGTCCGCGTTGTCGAGGGCGTTGAGGTCGGTGGGCCAGCGCAGGTAGTCGAAGCCGAAGGGGTGCTCGACGTGTGTGCCCGCGTGTTGCGCGGCGTGCGTTTGAGTCGGCGTGTAGTATTCCTGCCACTTGGAGAACTCGGCGGCGCTCTCGGCGGTTTGGAGGAGCAGCTCTTCGAAGCGCGTCTGCGTGTCGATGTGCGCGCGCAGGGGCAGATACCTGACGAAGAGGCCGAGTGCTTCGTGGAGCCCTTCGTAGTTCCGGCCGTCGAAGGCGGTGGCGATTTCAATATCCGTCTGCGTGGAGAGGCGATGGAGGAGGCTCTGCCAGCAGGCGAGGAGGAAGTCTTCCGCGCGGACGTTGTGCCGGGCGCAGACGCCTTCGAACTGTTCGCGCAGCTCGTCGCCGACCTCGACATCGATGCACTGCGGGTCAAAGTCCCCGTGCGCTTGAGCGGCCGTTGATTCCGCCGGCAGACTGAGCGTCGTCCGCGCCGGAGGGTTCTGCTTCTCCCAGAACTCCCTGCCGGCTTTCGTGTTCTCGGCCTCAAGCAGTTCGTTCATCACCTCGGACACGTCCGCGTACTGCAACGGCTCGTCGGCCGGCGCCGCGTCGCCCGCGTACTCACGCCAGAGTTCCCCGCACAGCGCGGCCATCCCCGCCGCGTCGCTCCACAGAGAGCCCACGCTCAAACAGACCTGCCAACGCCCCTCGTCAACCTGCTCGCACCTGACACGCAGGGCATCTTCGCCGCTCGTTCCCAACGCTTCGCCGGTATCGCGTAACCACTCATCGACGCACGCATGGCTCGCGCCCACCTCGAACACGACTCCGTCGCCGTCGCCAATCACCTGCAAGGCTTCGCCCGCGCCGGCCGCGCGCGCCAGCCCCGTGCGCAGCACCTCGTGCCGCTCGACCAGGCTCCGCACGGCGGCGCGCAGACGCTCGACATCCAGACGGCCTTCGACCTCGAAGGATGCCCGCGCGCAGTACCGGCCCGGATCGAGTCCGCTCACGCGTTGCAGCCGTCGCTGCTGCGGCGAGAGCCGATACCCTTCGCTGTGCTCGCTCATCTGACAGGTCTCCTAACTTTTGAGTGAAGTCCTTCCGGCCGCCGTCGCGCGCGGCCGTAGGCGCAGGCGACGCCGCCGCTTCGGAGGCGTGCGTCGCGGAGTTGGTTTATGTTTTCGTTACGGGGCCGTGTGTCGAGGCTGTCGAGGGTTGAGGTGAGACCGCAGCTCTCGGAGAAGGAGTTTTACAACTCTGGCTGAACCGCCAAGTGGCTCGCCACGACGGGCGGCTTCTCCTTCATGAGCGATTCGGGCGCGGACCTGCGCCTGACGTTCTTGAACTTTTGGAGGCGCGCTTCGGTGAGTTCCTGCTCACGCTTCAGACGGCGCTGACGGTCTGACTCCGCGAGGACTTCGCACACCTTCGAGAGGCGCGCGTCGGGCTCGGCGGCAACGACGGCGAGGAGCGTCTTGAAGTTTTCGATCAGGGGGGCGATGGACGCGTTGTCGAAGAGGTCTCTGCTGTATTGCAGGGAGCCCAGGATGCCTTCCGCGCCCTCGCGCACGTTCATGATGAGGTCGAACTGCACCGTCTCCTGCTCGCTGACGATGGGGGTGATGCTCAACTGAGAGGTCTTCGGCGGCTCGGCCTGTAGGCTCTGCATGGCGAAGGCGACCTGGAATATAGGGGAGTGCGAGAGAGTGCGTTCCGGCTGCAACTCTTCAACAACGAGGTCGAACGGCACCTCCTGGTGCGCGTAGGCCCCGAGCGTCACCTCGCGCACACGCCTCAGCAGTTCGCGGAACGTCGGGTCGCCCGCCATGTTCGTGCGCAGCGCGAGCGCGTTGATGAAGAAGCCGACGAGCCCTTCGGTCTCCAACTGCTCGCGCCCCGCGATGGGTGTCCCGACGACGAGGTCGGTCTGACCGCTGAAGCGCGACAGCAGGACCTTGAAGCCTGCCAGCAGGGTCATGAACAGCGTCATGTCCTCGGCGCGGCTCAAAGCCTTGAGAGCGCGGCTGAGACCTTCGTCCAACGCGAAGCGTTCAATGGCTCCGCGCCGCGACTGGACCGACGGGCGGGGACGGTCGGTCGGCAACTCCAACACGGGCGGCGCCCCGGCCAGGTGCTGCTTCCAGTAGGAGAGTTTTTCGTCGAGCAGTTCACCCGACAGCCGCCTGCGTTGCCACGCGGCGAAGTCGGCGTATTGGATGGGCAGTTCGGCGAGCGGCGAGGGGTGCCCGGCGGAGAAGGCGTCGTAGAGCGCGGTCGCTTCACGGACGAGGATGTTCGTTGACCAGCCGTCGCTGACGATGTGATGTATGACGAGGAGGAGGACGTGCTCCTGCTCACCCAGTTTCACGAGCCGCGCGCGCAGCAACGTTTCGGAAGAGAGGTCGAAGGGTCGATGCGCCTCCTCGTTGACGATGTGACGCGCTTCGCTCTCTCGTCTTTCGACGGTCGTTAACGTCGAGATGTCTGTTAAGGGCAGCGGCAGCGGCGCGGCGTCGTGGATGACCTGCACGGGTTTGTCAACGACTTCGGCGAAGGTCGTGCGCAGGACTTCGTGACGGCGGACGATCTCCGTGAGCGTCCGTTCGAGGGCTTCGACGTTCAGGAGGCCACGGAGGTTCAGGGCGATGGGGAGGTTGTAGAAGGGATTGCCGGGCTCCAACTGGTCGAGAAACCAGAGGCGCTGTTGCGAGAACGAGAGCGGCAGTTCCGAAGTGCGCGGCGCGCGCTCGATGGCGGCGGGCCGATTGCGCCCGGCGTTCGTGTCGCTCGACATCTTGCGCATCCGCATGATGAACAGTGCGCGCTGCTCCGGCGTCAGGTCCGCGACGCGTCGCGCGGCCGGTGCGGCGTCGCTCCGCACGGCTTCACGCGTCTTGCGCGCGCCGCCCTTCGCGGCGAGGTTGTTCAGGAACTCTTCAAGGGGCGCAACGCTCAACGTTGAGACGAACTCGTGCGAGGCTCCGCGCGCCGCCGCCGACTGCTGCTCGTAAAGCTCACGGTCTTTGAGCAAACCGCCGAGGGCTTCGAGCCACGGTGCAATCTCCTGCTCGGGCACTTCGGGCACGGGCAGCATGTTCGTGTCGAGTTGGTCGTTGAAACGTTCGATGGGGCGCACGGGCAGGAGGTAGTCGGTCCCGAGTTTCGCCTCGACGAGCCCGCCGTAGCGGCTTGCGAGCACGGGGATGCCGCGCAGCATCGCATCGACGACGGCCATCCCGAAGCCTTCGATCCAGAGCGTCGGCATCAGCAGGACGCGCGTCTCGCTAAAGATGTCGTCGAGGTCGCGGCGGTTCTTGAGGATGGTGACGTTGCCCAACGCTTCGAGTTCGGCGCGCTCCGTGCCGGTCGTGCCGTAGCCCGCCAGCGCCGAGAATTGCACGTCGGGCATCGCGCGCGCGAGCGCGAGGAAGATCGAAATCCCTTTCACCGCGCACGCGTTCATCAGCAGGACGGAGCCCTGGTCGAAGCGCGCGGAGTGCGGGAACGGCCCCGCGCCGAAGTGCGGCGGGTGGTTGACGAAGCACTCGAACCCCGCCCAACGCTTGATGTAGTCGGCCACGAACTGGCTGATGGTGACGATGGCGGCCGCGCGCCCGACGAGTTCCGTGCGCGCGCGTCCAGGGTAGAGACTGTCGGGGCCGAAGGGGAACATCTGCGGCGTGTGCGCGAGATAGACGACCTTCGAGGGGCACGTCTTCAGCGCCGCGTCCAGAAGGTTCTGCGAAGGGTCTTCGGCCGAGACGAGCGCCCAGTCGGGGCCGAAGCTGTTGAGCTGTTCGACCAGCCGCGCGCGCAGACGCGTCGGGTCGGCGACGGCATGAACCTCGACGCCGTTGAGGACGAAGACCGCCGTGCCGTCGCGCTCGACGACGTTCACGCCGTCGCCCGACAACTCGCGCAGGAACTGTTCGTAGGTGATCGCGCTCGGCGTCGCCAGCGCGGGCACGACGACGCGCACCGCGTGGCCGCGCGCCGCGAGCCCTTCGGCCAGGCAGCGGTTCGAACGGTTCGTCCCGCCGTGCACGCGCGTGTAAGGCAGGTTCATCGTGAGCAGAAGTTTCACGTCTCGTCTCCCATCAAAGTGTTGTCGTCAATCGGCCGCGAGCAGCGCGCGCGCCTCGTCCGGCGAGAGTTCTTCCAACTCCGCGAACAGGCGTGAGAGTTCTTCGTCGTCGCCGCGCGCGAGCTGCTGCTCGGCGATGCAGACGGTCATCGCCTCGACGGTGGTCGCGTCGAAGAGCGAGCGCAGGGGCATCTCGATCTCGAAGGCCGCGCGGATGCGCGTCGCGAGCTGCGTGAGAATCAAGGAGTGGCCGCCGAGGTCGAAGAAGTTGTCTGTGACGCCGACGCGCTCGACGCCGAGCAGCTCGCGCCACATCTCGCACAACTGCTCCTCGACGGGCGTGCGCGGCGCGACGTAGTCGCCCTCCGACGCGAGGCGCGCGAACTCGGGCGGCGGCAGAGCCTTGCGGTCAACCTTGCCGTTCGGCGACAGCGGGAACGCGTCGAGCATGACGAACGCCGACGGCACCATGTATTCCGGCAGCCGCTCCTGCAAGCGTGCGCGCACGTCGGCGACGAGTCGTTGCTGGGACATCCATTCGGGGTGTGCGTTGTCACCCTCATGTCCGCGCGTCTGAATTGCGTCGTCACTTTCAGGAATGGGACGCGTCGCGTAGAGGATGTAGCTGCCGCGCCCTTCCGGTTGAACCGTCACGCCGAACCCACGGCGCTCGAACATCAACTCAATCCGTGCGAGGCGGCCGTCCGTGTCGTGGACTTCGACGACGCACTGCCTGATCTTCAACCAGTCCGCCTCGTCGATGCCGTCGAGCACTTCCTGCTCGCACTTCTCCGCGTCAACCTTCAAGAGGTCGATGCGCTCGACGCCGTTCTCGCGTATCACTTCGCTGAGCGTCCGCAGGCGGCACGTGACGCGCTCGCTCTTCAGACGCCCGAGCAGCACCTCGTCAAGCTCAGCCTCTTCGAGTTGCGTGGCGCCGCGCAGGCCCGCTTCCGCGTCGCCGCGCATGATGCTTTTGACGACCTCGCGCTCGCTCGCGGCGTCGGCGTAGCGGCCCGACATGGTCGTGAAGTTGGGATAGAAGGTGAACTCCGTCTCGCCCTCCGCGTCGGACAGCCCGACCTGGAAGAGCTTCGCGTCGAGGCCGTAGAGCAACGCGTTGAGGCGCAGCGTCTCGAACGTCTCCGGCATCGGCTCGAAGGCGTAGAGCGTTATGTCTTGACAGGCGCGCGCCGCGAAGAGCGTAAAGAGGCCGACGTTGGCGCCAACGTCGAAGACGCAGTCGCCGTCGCGCAGCGTGACGCCGCCGCGCAGGTACGCGCGGTCCTCGAAAATCTCCCGGTAGACGAAGTGAATCTCTTCCCTGTTCGGCGGGCTGACGATGACCATCCCGTTCGGCAGCTCGTACGTAGCGCGCTGGCCGAGCAGTCCCTGCTTCTCCATGCGAAGCAGTTGGCGCACGGGCCGCGCGCGCTGCTCGTCCGGCACGACGTAAGCGACGAGCCGCTTGTCGCCTTCACCGAACTCCTGCGCCATGACGAGGGCTTCGCGCACGCCCGCGTGCTGTTCGAGCGCCGCCTCTATCTCGCCCAACTCGATGCGGAAGCCGCGCACCTTGACCTGGTGGTCAACGCGGCCGAGGTATTCGATCTCGCCGCCCGGCAGGTGTCGCGCCACGTCGCCCGTGCGGTAGAGACGCGCGCCTTCGGCCGTGAACGGGTCGGGCACGAAACGCTCGGCCGTCAGCGCGGGCCTGCCCGCGTAACCGCGCGCGAGGCAGACGCCGCCGATGTATAACTCGCCGGCCGTACCCACCGGCACGGGGTTGAGTTGCTCGTCGAGCACGTAGAGCCGCACGTTGCTGATGGGCCTGCCGATGGGGACGGGACGGCCGGCCTCTGCCCCGCGCTCGCACTCCCACCAACTGACATCGACAGCCGCCTCGGTCGGGCCGTACAGGTTGTGCAGTGCCGCGCCCGACACTGAGTGGAATCGTTCGACCAACTCGCGCCCGAGCGCCTCGCCGCTCGACATCACGAGGCGCGTCCGGCGCAGGGCCGCCCCGGCCGACGGCTCCGCGACGAAGGCTTGGAGCATCGAGGGCACGAAGTGCATCACGCTGATCTGCTCACGCTCGATGAGGCTCGCGAGGCCGGCGGCGTCGCGATGCAGGCCCGGCTGCGCGACGACGAGCCGCGCTCCCGCCAGCAGCGGCCAGAAGAACTCCCAGACCGACACGTCGAAGGTGTACGGCGTCTTCTGCAAGACGTTATCGTCCGCCGTGAGCCCGTACTGCTCCTGCATCCAGAGCAGACGGTTCGCGATGGCGCGGTGCGAGACCATCACGCCCTTCGGCCTGCCGGTGGAACCCGACGTGTAGATGACGTATGCGACGTTGTCGGGCGTGACGTTGATGCCGATGCCGTCGCGAACGTCAACGTCGAGCCCTTCGCCGTCGAACTCGGAGTCCACGCAGATGACCTCAGACGCGTACGCCGGCACACGGTCGCGCAGCCGTTCCTGCGTGAGCAGCACGTGGACGGAAGAGTCCTTCAACATGAAGGAGAGGCGGTCGGCCGGGTACTCGGGGTCTAAGGGCAGGTAGGCGCCGCCGGCCTTGAGGATGGCGAGCAGAGCAGCGACCATCTCGACGGAGCGTTCCATCATGAGGCCGACGACCACGTCCGGCCCGATCCCCTTCATGCTCAACAGCCGGGCGAGGCGGTTGGCGCGGTCGTTCAACTCGGCGTAAGTCAACTGCTCGCCCTCGTAAGCGAGCGCGATGGCTGCGGGCGTGCGTTCGGTCTGCTCCTCGATGAGGCGGTGCAGGACGTGTGTGCGCGGATAAACGCGCGCCGTGTCGTTCCAGTCGCGCAGCCGCCCGTGCTCCCGCTCCGAGAGCATCGTCTGGAAGTCGTGGCGCGCGTGCGGGTCGGCCGCCATCGCCGTCAGCGTGCGGACGTAGTACTCGGCGATGTTCTCGACCTGCTCGGCACACAGCTCGCGCGGGTCGTAGGTGAGGTTGAGCCCGACCTGGTTCGTGTAGAGGTGCGTGTGGAAGTTGACCGCGAGACGGCTCTCGCCCTCTTCCACCTTCTTGAATTCGAGCACCTCGACGTTGCTCGAACCGAGGAGCGCGCCGACGACGTGGAAGTGTACGTAGTTGAAGGCCGCCTCGAAGAGTTGCTGCCGGCCGTGACTCCTCTGCAACTCGGCGAGCGGGTAGCGGCGGTAGGGGTACAGCTCGCGCTCCGCGTCGAACGTCTGTTGCGCAAGCTCCTTCCAGCTCCCGCCGGCCAGCCGCACGCGCAGCGGCAGCATGTTGAGGAAGAGGCCGCGCACCACGTCGGCGCCCACCGCTTCCGGACGGCCGTTGCAGACGAGGCCCGTCAGGATGTCTTGCTGCCCGCTGACGACGCCCAACACCTTGAGGTGCGCGGCGAGCAGCACGCTCTTGATCGGCACCGCCGCCGCGCGCGCGAGCCGCTTCAGCCCCTCGGACACTTCCGTGGGGACGTTGACGGGGAGCACGCGGAAACTCGCGCGCTCGCGCTCACGCTCCGCCGAAGGCCAGCGCGGCAGGCGGATGGGGTTGCAGTCTTCGAGCTTCTCGGCCCAGAACTTCCGACACTGCTCGGACTCGACGGCCATCCTTTCGAGGCGCACGAAGTCCCTGAAGGAGAGCGCCGCGCTCGGCTCCTCCGGCGGCGTCCGGCCGTCGAGGCGCGCGAAGTAGAGCGTGAAGATGTCGTTGAGCGTCGAGTGCAAACTCCAGCCGTCGAGGATGGCGTGGTTCTCCGTCAGCGTGAACTGGAAGGTGTCGTCGCCGCGCACGTGAATCTTGAAGCGGAGCAGCGGCGCGCGGCCCACGTCGAAGCGGCGGCGCTTCTCCTGCTCGATGTATTCGTCGATGAGACGCTCCTGCTCGGCGAAGGTGAGATGACGCACGTCCTCGACCGCGACCGGCAGCGTTGCCGACTCGTGGACCAACTGTAGCGGCTCGCTGTAGCCGTCGAGCGCGAAAGAGGTACGCAGCACGGGATGACGCGCAACCGTCCGCTGTACCGCCTCCTCGAACGGCTGAGCGTCGAAGCGCGCGCGCAGGTGGAGGCTGTCCACGTTGTGGTAGACGGGCGACTCCGGCGTCAGCTCCATGTGATAGAGCATGCCGGCCTGTAGCGCCGCGAGCGGGTACGCGTCCACCACGTCGGCGGGCAGACGGCGGCGGTCTTCGTCGTTGATGAGCGAGAACGGCTCGGTGTGAACCGCGTCGGATGTCTCCGGCCCGCCGCACGCGACCTCGCGCGCGAGCCCCGCGACGGTCTGGTGCTGAAACAGTTGTTGGACCGAGACGTTCAGGCCGCGCGCCTTCGCCTGCGACACGACCCGCACGCTCCTGATGGAGTCGCCGCCGAGGTTGAAGAAGTTGTCGTGGACGCCGACGCGCTCCGCGCCGAGCACCTCCGACCAGATGCCGCACAGCAACTCTTCGTCGGGCGTGCGCGGCGCGACGTACTCTTCGACGGCGACCTCCGCCGCGCCTTCGCCGAGCGAAGACAGAGCCTTCCTGTCGGCCTTGCCGTTCTGCGTCAACGGCATGGCTTCGAGCATGACGAAGGCCGACGGCACCATGTATTCGGGCAGCCGCTCCTTCAGGTGCGCGCGCAGCTCGCCGCCCTTCAACTCGCCCTCGGCGCCCGCCACGACGTAGGCCACGAGGCGCGCGTCACCGCCGCTGCTGTGCGCGAGGACGACGCACTCTTTAACGCGCGCGTGACTACACAGCGCGGCCTCGATCTCGCCGAGTTCGATGCGGAAGCCGCGCACCTTCACCTGCTGGTCGATGCGGCCGAGGTACTCCAGTTCGCCGCCCGCCGTGTGGCGCGCGAGGTCGCCGGAACGGTAGAGACGCGCGCCGGTCTCGCCCGAGAACGGGTCGGGCACGAAGCGTTCCGCCGTCAACGCGGCCCGACCCAGGTAGCCGCGCGCGAGCCCCGCCCCGCCGACGTACATCTCGCCGGCCACGCCGAACGGCACCGGCTCCATCCACTCGTCGAGCACGTAGAGGCGCAGGTCGCACAGCGGGTTTCCGATGACGCTCGCGGCGCCGCCCTCGACCTCCGTGGCCGACATCTCCCTGAAGGTGACGTGGACGCACGTCTCCGTGATGCCGTACATGTTGACGAGCCGTGGGCTCGACGCCCCGCGACGCTTCACCCAACCGCGCAGCGACGCCGGCTCCAAAGCCTCGCCGCCGAAGATGACTTCGCGCAACGCAAGCTCGGGCGTGCCCGCCGCCTCGTCCGCGCTGATGAGCTGACGGAAGGCCGACGGCGTCTGGTTAAGCACCGTCACTCTCTCGCGCGCCAGCAGACGCAGGAACGATTCGGGCGAACGGCTCACGAGGTACGGAACGAGGACGAGGCGCGCGCCCGTCGCGAGCGCGCCCCACAACTCCCAGACCGAGAAGTCGAACGCGTATGAGTGGAAGAGCGCCCACACGTCGGAGTCCGTGAAACGGAAGTGACGCCGCGCCGAGGCGAGCAGACGCCAGACCGTGCAGTGCGAGAGCATCACGCCCTTTGGCCTGCCGGTCGAGCCCGACGTGTAGATAACGTATGCGAGGTTGTCAGGCGTGACGTTGATGTCGATGCCGTCGAAGTTGTCAACGTCATGCTCTTCGTTGAGCTGCTCTGAATCGACGTAGATGACTTCGACCGCATCGCCCGCCGCGTGCTCGGGCGCCGACGCCGCGAGCCTTTGCTGCGTCAGCAACAGTCGGACGAAAGAGTCTTCGACCATGAACCGCAAACGTTCCGCCGGATACTGCGGGTCTAAAGGCAGGTACGCCCCGCCGGCCTTCATCACCGCCAGGATGGAGACGACCATCTCGAACGACCGCTCCATCAACAACCCAACGAGAACGTCCGGCCCGACCCCCTTCATCCTCAACAGTCGGGCGAGGCGCTCGGCGCGCTCGTTCAACTCGGCGTAGGTCATCCGTTCGTCTTCGTGGACGAGCGCGACGGCTTCGGGCACGCGCGCGGCCTGCTCCTCGAAGAGTCGATGCAGACATCGCGGCTCGCCTTCGACGGAGTCGGCGCGGTTCCACCCGGTCAGAATCCCGCGCCGCTCATCTTCATCAAGCAGCGGGAGCATCGAGACGGCGCGCGCGGGGTCGGCGACCGCCGCGCGGAGCAAGGTCTGAAAGTGGGAGGCGAGGCGGCGCACGGTCGCCGCGTCGAAGAGGTCCGTGTTGTACTCGAAGACGCCGTTCAGCACGCCGGCCTCTTCGAACATGGCGAGCGTCAGGTCGAACTTCGACGCGGCCGTGTCGCTGTTCAAGGGGCGCAACTCGACGCCGCCCATCCTGATGGTCGTGCGTTGCGTGTTCTGAAGTACGAACAGGACTTGAAAGAGCGGCGAGTGGCTGAGGCTCCGTTCCGGCTGCAACTCGTCAACGATCAAGTCGAACGGCACCTCCTGGTGCGCGTACGCGCCGAGGCACACGTCCTCGACGCGGTGAAGCATTTCGCGGAAACCCGCGCCGCCGGACATCTCCGTACGCAGCGCCAGCGAGTTGACGAAGAAGCCGATAAGCCCCTCCGTCTCAATCTGCTCGCGCCCCGCGATGGGCGTCCCGACGACGATCTCCTCCTGACCGCTGTAGCGGGAGAGCAAGACCTTAAAGCCCGCCAGCAGCGTCATGAACAATGACACGCCTTCCGCGCGGCTCAACCCCTTGATGGCTTCGCTCAGTTCGGCGTCGAGTGTGAAACTCTCGCTCGCCCCACGGAAGCTCTGGATGGCGGGGCGCGGCCGGTCGGTGGGGAGTTCCAGCACGGGCGGAGCGCCGCGCAACTGTTCTCGCCAGTAAGAGAGTTGTGCTTCGAGCAGTTCACCCGTCAGACGCTCACGTTGCCAGGATGAATAGTCCGCGTACTGGACGGGCAACTCCGCGAGTGGCGAGGGGCGCTCTGCGGAAAACGCCTCATAGAGCGCGGTCACTTCTCTGACAAGTACGCCGGTTGACCAACCGTCGGAGACGATGTGGTGCATGACGAGGACGAGGACGTGCTCCTGCTCTTCGAGCTTCAACAGGCGCGCGCGCAGCAGCGGTTCGGTTGAGAGGTCGAAGGGGCGGCGCGCCTCTTCGTTGACCACGCGTTGCGACTCGCTCTCTTGTTCCGCGCCGTCGAGCGCCGTCAGGTCTGTCATGGGCAGCGGCACGGGCGCGGCGTCGTTGACGACCTGCACGGGACGACCTTCGGCGAGCGGGAAGTTTGTGCGCAGGACTTCGTGCCGGCGGACGACTTCGGAGATGGCGCGGGCGAGCGCGTCGCGGTCGAGCATGCCTGTCAATCGCACGGCCTGTGAGATGTTATAGAGCGGGCTGCCCGGCTCTAACTGGTCGAGGAACCAGAGCCGCTGCTGCGCGAACGAGAGCGGAAGTTCCGCGACGCGGTCGGCGGGCGTGATGCCGCGCGCCGAGGAGGGCTCAAGCCCTTCGTCCTCCCCGAGCAGGTACGCGAGCAGCTCGCGGTCCTCCGCCGAGAGATTTACAGTGTCTGTGAGACCTTTCATATGCTACCTCTCGTCCGTTCTCTCTGCTCTTCTAACAGCGCGCTCTTCTCTTCGGGCGACATGCGGCCGAGCTTCAACAACGCCCCGGCAATCTTCTCCGTCCGACCGGGCCGCGCCTCCGCCGCCACGACGATGCCGGCCAGCTCGGCCACGGTCCGCGCCCCGAAGATGGATTTGACGGAGAGGTCAACGCGCAGGGTTTCGCGTATGCGCGCGATGACCTGGATGGCGATGAGCGAGTGGCCGCCCAGCTCGAAGAAGTCGTTGTGGACGCCCACGCGTTCGAGGCCGAGGACTTCGGCCCAGATGGCCGCGAGCACC
Organism: Pyrinomonadaceae bacterium; assembly: GCA_036379655.1. Lineage (GTDB taxonomy): Bacteria > Acidobacteriota > Blastocatellia > Pyrinomonadales > Pyrinomonadaceae > QHXN01. The sequence goes on along the minus strand of DASVGG010000072.1, from coordinate 5,989 downwards.
TCTTCGACGGGAGTGCGCGGGGCCGCGTATGACTTCTCGGAGATGGCCTGCGCCAGCTCGGGCGCCGGGAGCGCCTTGCGGTCGATCTTCCCGTTGGGCGTCAAAGGGAAACTATCGAGCGTGATGAAGGCCGACGGCACCATGTATCGCGGCAGTCGTTCCGCGAGGTGCGCGCGCAGCTCTTCCGTCTCTATCGTCTGCCTCCTGTCCGGCACGACGTAAGCGACGAGGCGCTTGTGGCCGGGCGCTTCCTCGCAGGCCGTGACGACGGCCTCTCTGACGGACGCGTGGCTCCTGAGCGCCGCCTCGATCTCGCCCAACTCGATGCGCAGGCCGCGAATCTTGACTTGATGGTCAACGCGGCCGAGGTATTCGAGACGGCCGTCGGGCAGATGCCGCGCGAGGTCGCCCGTGCGGTAGAGTCGCGCGCCCGGCTCTGAAGCGAACGGGTTCGGGATGAAGCGTTCGGCCGTCAACGCGGGGCGCCCGAGATAGCCGCGCACGAGCCCGTTGCCGCCGATGTACAACTCGCCCGCGACGCCGACCGGCACGGGCCGCGCATGCGCGTCGAGGATGTAGACCCGCGCGTTCGCGATGGGCCGGCCGAGCGGGAGCGTGGCCGCGCGAGCACTGTCCGTCTCGCCGTCAAAGCGGTGCGTGAGCACGCCGACGGTCGTCTCGGTCGGGCCGTAGTGGTTGAAGATGGAGCACGCGGGCGCAAGCTCGCGAACCCTTTCGACGAGGCCCCAGTGCGAAGCCTCGCCGCCCAACACGAGGCGGCGACGCGGCAGAACCTGCTCCGGGCGCTGTGCCGAGAGCAACGCTTCGAGGTGAGACGGGACGATCTTGAGACAATCAATCTGTTGTTTGTTGAAGTACTCGGCCAGCGCGTCCGGGTTGGCGAGTCGTTCCTGCGAGATGACGTGGAGGCTCCCGCCAGTGCAGAGCGAGGGGAAGACCATCGTGTTCCCGAGGTCCGCCGAGAGCGTCGAGACCGTGGCGAAACTGCCGCCGGCCGGCAGGTCGAGCCGCTCCACGATGCTGCTGACGTAGTTGAAGAGTTGCCTGTGCTCGACGGCCACGCCCTTGGGCCTGCCCGTCGAACCGGAGGTGTAGATGACGTACGCCAGATGCTCGGGCGTGACGCCGCCGTCGCCCGCGTCGCCGCCGGATTCGTCAGGGCTCAGCTCTTCGTTGACGAGTTCCGCATCGACGCGGATGACTTCGACATCTCGTCCCGTTATCCCGTCGGGCAACGAGTCGAACAACTGCTGCTGCGTCAGCAGCAACGAGACCGACGCGTCCTCCAACATGAACCGCAGCCGTTCAGCAGGGTACTGCGGGTCTAAGGCTAAGTAGGCGCCGCCGGCCTTCAACACCGCGAGCAGAGCAACGACCATCTCGACCGAACGCTCCATCATCAAGCCGACGACCACGTCCGGCCCGACCCCCTTCATGCTCAACAGACGGGCGAGGCGGCTCGCCTTGCTGTCGAGCTCGGCGTAAGTCAGTCGTTCGTCTTCATAAGCGAGTGCGATGGCTGCGGGCGTACGCGCGGCCTGCTGCTCGAAGAGTTGATGCAGGCAATGCGAGCCGCCGTAGTCAACCTGTGTGCGGTTCCATTCGACGAGCGACGTGTGCCGTTCTTCATCTGTCAGAACATCGAGTCGGGAGACGGCACGCGTCGGGTCGGCGGCGGCGTTGGTAAGCAGCCGTAGGTATTGGGCGGCGAGGCGACGCGTGGATGAAGAGTCGAAGCGGCGGGGGTCGTAGTGCCATTGGAGGCGGAGGCGTCCGTTCGTTGAGGACGCGACGACGAGCTTGATGCGGAACGGCTCGCCGTGTGCGCGCAGGCGCAGCGGGCGCAGGCGCAGCGGGTGGGGGCCGGGGACGACGCAGGAGTCGGGCCAGCGGACGTGCTCGAAGCTGTAGAGAGCGTCGGCGGCATCGTCGTCGTCGGAAGCTTCGCGCGCGTAGGACTCCTGAAACTCGTATGCGTCCCGCGCGAGCCTCTGCGTCTTGGACAGGAGGCTGCCGAACGAGAGCCCCTCCTCGAAACCGATGCACACGGGGAGCGTCCGCGCGAAGAGGCCGAGCGCGTCGTGGAGTTCTTCGTACTCGCGGCCGTCGCTGACGACGCCGACGGCAACGTCAGTGTTGGAGGTGAGGCGTTGGAGCAGGCACACCCAGCAGGCGAGCAAAAACTCTTCAGCCTCAGCCCCACAACCACTCGCCGCCGTACGCACCGCTTCGCATAACTCATCATCGAGAGCTTCATCGAAACACTCGGGCGCGAACGTCGCACCCGCAACGACCTCAGACTCGGACGGCAGGCGCAGCGGCGGCAGACGTTGCGGGTCGTGGCGGCGCCAGAAGGCGCGGCCGGCCTCCGACTCTTCGGACTCAAGCAGGCCGTTCTGCCACTCGGAGAACTGGACGTAGGGCACAGGCTCATCCGTCTTCACACCTTCCGCGCGGTTGTCGAGGCAGCGCGCGTAGCAGGCGCCGATCTCGCGCACGAGGTTCGCGAGCGTCCGCGCGTCAGCGCAGAGCGCGGGCATGTCCGCGAGCAGGACGTGCCTGTCGGGGGAAAGGACCATGAGCGTGAAGCGCGGGAGCGTGGGCTGCGCGAAGTCGAAGGGCGTCTCCGCGTCGGCGCGCATCAGCGCATCGACCTTCTCTTCGGCCTCGCGCTGGTCAACGCCGAGCAGCCTGACGGCGGGCCAGGACTGCGTGCCCTCCGCGACGACCTGCACCGGCAGCGACAGGCCCGGTGCTTGATAGAAGGATGTGCGCAGGATGTCGTGTCGGTTGACGACGAGGCTGAGCGACTCCTGCAAGACCTCGATGCGGAGCGGCCCTTCCAAAAGCACCGCGCACTGCGCGCGGAAGGCGGGGCTCTGCCGCGTCGAGCGCCAGAGGTTCCTCTGCTGCGGCGAGAGGCGGAAGCCGTTGATGGTTGTTTCGGTCTGCACTTTCTTCGTCCTAGTCTGTCGTGTGAGCTTCGCGGCCCTCGACGAGGTCGCCCATGGCGACCATGATCTTGCGCGGGCCGGCGAAAGGGTTGCGCCCGTGCGCCACGAGCATGTTGTCCACCATCAGGATGTCGCCCTCGCGCCAGGGGAAGTTGACGGCGCACGCGCGGTAGACCTCCGAGACGTGCTCGACCGCTTCGTCCGGGATGGGCGAGCCGTCGCCGAAGTAGACGTTGCGCGGCAACTCCTCTTCGCTGAAGAGGCTCGTCACCGAGGCGCGCACTTCCGCGTCGAGGCAGGAGACGTGGTGCAGTTGCACCTGGTTGAAGAAGACTTGCTCGCCCGTCGCGGGGTGCGCGGTGACGGCGCGGCAGAAGTTGGAGGTGCGCAGCCCCGTCTCGCTCCAAGCGTACTCGGCCCCCGCGCGCCTGCACTTCTCCTCGACAATCGACCTCTCCTCCGTGCGGAAGAACTCCTGCCACGACACGTCGAGCCCGTCCGTGAAGTTGCGCACGTACCTAAGCCCCTTGCGCTCGAACTGCTCGCGGACGGACGGGTCGAGATTCGCGTAGACGCTGCGGCAATCGACGATGGGCGTCTCGCCGCCCTCGCTCGCGGCCTGCGCGCAGTAGAACCAGATGCGCATCGGCCAGCGGCTCTGGTGCGAGCTTTCGTTGTGGAAGAGGATGGGTTTGTCGTTGGGGTAAGGGGTTGAACTATAAATCTTGCCGCCGACCTCGTCGCGCGGCAGGTCGCCGTAGTCGCCGAACAGCTCTCCGCAAGTGGCGCGCGCGAACTGCTCGAAGGCCGCGGCCGAGCGCGCCGCGAAGCCGCGAAACAGAATCGCGCCGTGTTTGCGCAGCCCCGACTCGACGGCCTCACGGTTGCCGCGCGCCCATCCGACCAAGTCCACTTCGGCCACGGCCGGCTCGACCACGAGTGGCAGCCGCTCGTCCGCTTCGAGGCGGCCGGTCCTGACGAGGTCCGTCGCCTTGACGGCCACGGCCTGCGGCACGACCTTCATGAACTGTTTCCGCTTCAGCTCCTTGCGCTGCTTCTGCTCGGCGGCGCGCTGCTCCTTCTCCTCTTCGGTCAACATCTCAAGTCGGCTCAAGGATGCGTCGGGCTGCTCGGCGGCGTCGCGCAGGAGCGTCTGGTAGTGCCGAATCATCCGCCGCACGGTCGCCGCGTCGAAGAGGTCCGTGCTGTATTTCCAGAAGCCAGTGATCTTCTCGCCCGTCTGGAGCAGGAAGAGCGCCATGTCGTACTTCACAGTCGCGGAGTCGATGTCGATGAGTTCGAAGGTCAACTCGTCAACGACCGCCTTCGTCTGCGGCACGTCTTGCAGGACGAGCTTGACCTGGAAGAGCGGTGTGTGGCTGAGACTTCGCTCCGGCCGCAGCTCCTCGACTACTTTTTCAAAAGGCACCTCCTGATGTGCGTACGCGCCGAGCGTCGCCTCGCGCGCGCGCGCCAGTAGCCCGCGAAACGTGGGGTCGCCGGAGAGGTCGCCGCGTAGCGCCATCTGGTTGATGAAGAAGCCGACGAGACCTTCGGTCTGCCCCTGCTGGCGGTTGGCCGAGTCGGTGCCGACCACGACATCGGTCTGCCCGCTGTAGCGCGAGAGCAAGACTTGGAAGGCGGCCAGCAGGGTCATGAACAGCGTCACGCCCTCGGCGCGGCTTAACGCTTTAAGCGACTCGGTCAGTTCGATGTCGAGCGTGAGAGCTTCGCTCGCACCGCGAAAACTCTGTACGGTGGGGCGCGGCCGGTCGGTGGGCAACTCCAACAAGGTTGGGACGCCGGTCAACTGTTTCCGCCAGTATGAGAGTTGTGTGTCGAGTAGCTCGCCCGTGAGTCTGTTGCGCTGCCAGACGGCGTAGTCCGCGTATTGAATCGGCAGCTCCGCGAGCGGCGACGGGCGCCCTTCGTTGAACGCCTCGTAGATCGCGACCACCTCGTGCAGGAGCACGTCGGTTGACCAGCCGTCGCCGACGATGTGGTGCATGACGAGCACGAGGATGTGCTCCTCGTCGTCAAGCTTCACGAGCCGCGCGCGCAGCAGCGGCCCCTTGGCGATGTCGAAGGCGCGGCCCGTCTCTTCCGTGAAAAGTTTGAAGGCTGTGCTCTCGCGCTCCGAAGGGTTGATGTGCGACAGGTCCGTCGGCGCGAGACTCACCTTGAAAGGTTCGCCGACGACCTGCACGCCGTTGCCGGCAACCTGCGTGAAGGTCGTGCGCAGAGACTCGTGACGGCGGATGACCTCTTCGAGCGAGCGCGCGAGCGTGTCCACGTCGAGCCGGCCCGTCAGCCGCAACGCCGTCAGAAGGTTGTAGGCCGCGTTGCCCTTCTCGAACTGTTCGACGAACCACAGACGCTGCTGCGCGAACGAGAGCGGCAGATGCGTGTCGCGGCTCGCGCGCTCTATCGACGCGGGCGCAAGCCTTCCGTCCCTCATCCACGATTCGACGACCGCCGCGAGCTCACACACGGTCGGGTGCTCGAAGATCGCGCGCATGGCGATCTCGACGCCGAAGGCGTCCCGGATGCGCGAGACCGCCCTCGTCACCAGCAGCGAGTGGCCGCCCAGCTCGAAGAAGTTGTCTCGGACGCCGACGCGCTCCGTGCCGAGCACCTCCGACCAGATGCCGCACAGCATCTCCTCGACCTGCGTACGCGGCGCGACGTAACTGCTCTCCAAACCCTCGGACGCGTCCGGCTCGGGCAACGCCCGGCGGTCAACCTTCCCGTTCGCCGTCAGAGGCATCGCCCCGAGCATGACGAAGGAGGAGGGCGCCATGTACTCCGGCAGCCGCTTCAGCAAATGCGCGCGCAGCTCCGAGCCCTTCAACCCACCTCCCCCGTCCGCCACGACGTAAGCGACGAGCCGCGTGTCGGCGCCCTCGCCCCGCGCCGTCACCGCGCACTCCCGCACCCGCCCGTGTGAGCGCACCGCCGCCTCGACCTCGCCCAACTCGATGCGATAGCCCCGCACCTTCACCTGCTGGTCTACA
>DASVGG010000071.1:0-115574 GCA_036379655.1 Pyrinomonadaceae bacterium | reverse complement strand
ACGCACCCGGGAGTGGTTCGAGACCAGGGCGCTGCCGAAGGCCGTGCGCGTGGCACAGCGTGAGACCTACGACCTGTTGCGCAAACACGGGGGATTCGATGGCCAGCGCGGGCAGGCAAGCGCCGGGCTTGCAGTCGGGCGTGCCGTAGAAGGCGACGTGGCGATGGCGGCACGGCCGCTGACACCGGAGGAGGTGCGCGAGACGGCCGAGGTCTGCGTCGCGCTGCTGGAGACGCAGGGTAAGTCCGTCGAGGCGACGCTCTCCGAACTCAGCTCCGAAGGAGGCGGGTGGCTCCTGCCGCAGGACGCGCCGAGGGTGCGCGAGGCGGCGTGTGAATTGGCGTCATCCTGGGGCAAAGGGGGGAAAGTTTGAAGGCTGCCTTCAAAGCCGTACGCCCTCCTTCTTTTCGGCGAAGGCCGCAAGCAGGTCGCGGAACAAGCGGCGTGAAACGATGCCCACGCGGAAGTCGCCTCGCGCGGTGGTCCCGTCCGGTTAGAAGGCGGCTGTCAAAGCAAAATCCCGTCCAAATCCTACTCCATACGGCGGACAAAGCTTCGATGCTTCGCCGTGTTGACGTTGACAGTTCCGCGCGCGGCGAATACTCTGAGCGGGCGGCGAGATTTCGGGTGCGCCGCGCTAAGAGAATGAGGCAAAACTTGAACGCCTATCGCTATTACTACTATTACGGCTCGCTCTCCGCGCGGAGGGATGGGGCGGCGATGGGCTGTCAGGGTGTGACGACGATGTAGCAGCGCCCGAGGACAGGATTCCTGGAACCGGCCGCTTTCCTCCCGACGAGGGGGAAGGCGGCCGGTTCTTTTTTCTGCACGCGGTGTTATGGCATGGCGACAGGGAGGCTTGAGATGAAGACTATGGAATTGCGTCAACCTTTATTGGACCACGGCGATATGCGGCCGGTCGCGGCGGACACGAGCGCGCCGGCCGACCGCAACAGCATCGTGCAACTCTCGCCGGATCACCCAGGCTTCCGCGACGCGGATTACCGCGCGCGGCGCAACCGCATCGCGCGCCTCGCCCTTGAATACCGCGCGGGCGAAACAGTCCCCGACGCGCCCTACACGGAGGACGAGCACGCGGTGTGGCGGGCCATCTGGCGGGCGCTCCGACCGGCGCACGAGCGTCACGCCTGCGCCGAGTACCTCGAATGTGTGAGGCGTCTGGAACTGCCGCGCGACCGCATCCCGCAGATGCGCGAGGTCTCCGCGAAGGTCGAGGCTTGCAGCGGGTTCCGCCTGGAGCCCGTGGCGGGGCTGGTCGAGCCGCGCGTCTTCCTTGAATCATTGGCCCGTGGCGTCTTCCTCTCGACGCAGTACATACGCCACCACTCCGCGCCGCTCTACACGCCGGAGCCCGACGTGGCGCACGAGGTCTTAGGCCACGCGGTGACGCTCGCGAGCGAACCGCTCGCCGAACTCAACCGCCTCTTCGGCGAGGCCGTCCGGCGGACGCGGACGGCCGAGGCGCTTGAACTGCTGTCGCGCGTCTACTGGTTCACCATCGAGTTCGGTGTGCTGCGCGAGGGTGGGGAAGTGAAGGCGTACGGCGCGGGGCTGCTCTCCTCGGCCGGCGAACTGGAGGCGATGCGCGAAGCGGAGCTGCGCCCCCTCGACCTCGAAGCGGCGTCGCGCACCGACTACGACCCGACCCGTTACCAGCCCGTCCTCTTCTTCGCCGACTCGTTCCGCGAGTTGCGTCTGAAGCTCGGGGACTTCCTCGTGCGCTGGCGTGGTTAAGATAAATGTTCGCCACGGGACTGGCCCCGTCGCGGGCCCCACCGCCCGCGCGCCGAGAGGATGACGGAGCAGAGCGCGGTCACGCCGGCCGCCACGTGGAAAAGGAACGTGAAGCCGGCGAGATTCGCGTCCGTCGCAAGGGTCGCGTCTGCCCCGAGGCGGCGACGCCTAACGGCCGGCCTTGATGTCGTAGGCCCAGAGCGTGCCGAGGTCGCGTATGTAGAGCCTGCCGTTGGCGACCACCGGGTACGCGAAGGCCATCTCGGGGAACTGCCCCGCCTTTTTCTTCTTCGGCTGAGCGGGTGGTGTGAACCGGCCGCGCTCGCGGTAGCCTTCGGGCGTGGCCTCCACCAACGCGAGATCGCCGTTCACGCCGTGGATGTATAAGTGACCATCGGCGTAGGCTATCGAAGCCCAGCCCAGGCTCTCGGCCTGCCACTTCATCTTCCCCGTTGTGAACTCGCCCGCGACGAGCTTCCCGCCGGCCTCCGTGCCGTAGATGTGTTCGCCGACGACGACGGCCCCGCCGATGCCGTTCGGCAACCCGCGCGTGAAGTAGACCTGCTCGGCGGCGACGCCTGTGCCCTCTGGCTTCAAACGGACGAGCGCGCCGCCGACGCCGAGCGCGCCGCAGTAGACGTGTTCGCCGCGCCCGATGGGCGTGAAGTACTGCGCCGGCCCTTTGGCCGCATCCTTGTAGCGCCAGAGGAACTGGCCCGTCTTCGCGTCAACCCCGACGATGCCTTTGGGCAGAAGTTGCACGTACTGCCTGCGCCCGCCCCCTTCGACGGCGATGGCTGAAGCGTAGCCGGCCGGGTCGCCGCCCGGTATCGCAGACTTCCAGACCGTCGCGCCGGTCTTCTTGTTGACCGCCGCCATCGTGGCCTCCGCGCCGCCGGGCGTGACGACGACGAGGTCGCCGTCAACCAGCGGCGACTCGGCGTAGGCCCACTCGCCCGGCTGACCGCCGAACTCTTTACGAATATTCTTTTGCCAGCGAATCTTGCCGCTCTTGACTTCCAGGCAGACGAGGTCGCCGTCCGAGCCGAGCGCGTAGAGAAGGTCGCCGTCAACGGTCGGCGTCGAGCGCGCCTTCGCGTAGGGCGGATTCTGGTCCGGGTTGCCGACGTTGCCGACGCGCGTTGTCCAGATGACTTTCCCGTCTTTAGTCGAGTGGGCCGCGACGAACTCGTTATCCATGCCGCGATTGCTCATCAGGTAGATGCGTTCACGGACGACCACCGGCGTCGAGTAGCCGTCGCCGATGTCGTTCAACTGCCAGAGCAGACGGGGGCCGCCCGTGGGCCACTGCTTGAGGAGGCCGCTCTCGCGCCCCACGCCGTCGCGCGCGGGCCCGCGCCACTGGGGCCAGTCGGCGGGTACGGGCGCCGCGTCGGCGGGACTCCGAACGGGCGCGACTGAGGAGCACAAACAGAGCACCGCAACGGCGATCAGCAAACGTGTCTTCACGGTCTTCTCCTTTTGACTGTCTCTATAGTTGATTCATTCGTGGCGCAGCGCGACGAGCGGATCGACGCGCGACGCGCGACGCGCAGGGAGGTAACAGGCGAGACAGGCGACCGCGATTAATATGAGCGGCACGCCGACGAAGGTCACAGCGTCGGTCGCGCCTACTCCTATCAACATTCTCGCGAACACCCGTGTCAGCGCGAACGCGCCCGCCAGTCCCAGTCCGATGCCTATCAAAGTCATTCGCATCCCCTGGCTCACAATCAGCCGCAACACGTCGCGGACTTGCGCGCCGAGTGCCATCCGAAGGCCGATCTCATGAGTCCTCTGTGAGACGGCGTAGGTCATCACGCTGTAGAGCCCCATCGTTGCCAGCACCAACGCCAGCCCCCCGAACGTCGTCCCCATTCCCGCCGCCACGTTCGGCCCCCAGTACGCGAGGGCGAGGTTCTCGTCCCCGACCATGACGCCGTAGACCGGCAGCCGCGCGTCCATCTGCGCGATAGCGCGGCGTGCGCCCTCGACAGCGGCCGGCACGTCGCCCTCCGTGCGCGCGCTGACGAGCATCGTCATCCCCGTCCTCGGGTGCTGGTAGACGGGCAGGAAGATGTAGGGCAATCGTTCTTCGTAGAGCGAGCGATAGCGGCCGTCCTTCGCGACGCCGACGATCTGCATCAAGGGCGTCCCCTGCTCGAAGCGGAAACGCTTGCCCAGCGCCGCCTCCTCGCCGCCGTAGAAACGACGCGCGAACTCCTGGTTGACGATGGTGACGCGGGGCGCGTCGAGGTCGTCGTGCTCGTTGAAGTCGCGCCCGCGCACGAGTGCCGTCCCCGCCGCGTCGAAGTAGTTCGGCGACACCAGACTGGTGTCGGCATGCACGCCCTGATTCGGCGGCGGGTCGAGTTCGCCCTCCTTCACCACGGGTCCGCGCGTCGTGTGTCCGACCGCGAGCGGCATCTCGTCAATCAACGCGGCCGCGCGCACGCCGGGCTGCGCCTCGACGCGGCGCAGGAGGTCTGGGAAGAAACGCCGCGTGGTCTCCTCCGCGTCGTAGGCCAGCAGTCGCGGGTTGAGCATCAACGTGACGAGGTTCTCGCTGCGGAAGCCGGGGTCTGTCTGGCGGACCTGGCGCAGGCTGCGGATGAAGAGCCCCGCGCAGATGAGCAGGACGATTGTGATCGTGACCTGCGCGACCACGAGCACGCCGCGCAGGTTCCAGCGTCGGTGGCCGTGCGAAGGTTTCGGCGCGCCGCCCTTGATGACGCCGACCAGGTCGGCCCGCGAAGCCAGCACCGCCGGGGCCAACCCGAAGGCCACGCCCGTCAAGAGCGAGACCGCCATCGTCCACCGCAGGACGTATGTGTCCGGCGCGAAGTCGATACTGATCGGGTAAGGGACGGGCGGGAAGGTCGTCCACACGGCGTCGGAACTGGCGTAGGCCAGCGCCCAACCCAGCGCGCCGCCCATGAGCGCGAGCAGCACGCTCTCCGTTAAGAGCTGTCGGACGACGCGCCCGCGCCCCGCGCCGATGGCGAGCCGGATGCCTATCTCCCTGGCCCGCGTCGTGGCGCGCGCCAGCGTCAGGTTCGCCACGTTGAAGCAGGCCAGCAACAGCACCAACGCGGAGACGCACAGCGCAAGGAAGCCTGCGTAACGGATGCCGCCGGTCACGTTCTTGTAACGCCCGTTCAACTCCGTCGTGAGCTGAATTTTGGTGTCCGCGTTCGCGCCCGGATGGAGCCTTCCCAACTCGCCGGCCAGGAGGTTCAAGTCCGCCTCCGCCTGCTCCATCGTCGCGCCGGGCTTCAGACGCCCGTACAGCTTCCACTGCGCGTAGCCGCGCTCCGTGTTCCACTCCGCGCGACGGCCGTACTGCTGCGCCATCATCAGCGGCACCCAGAACGACTTGCGCAGGTAGTACTCCGCGCCGAGGAACGGCTCCGGCATGACGCCGACGACCGTGTACGGCTGGCCGTTCAGATAGATGGTCTTCCCAAGGATGGCCGGGTCGGAGTTGAAGCGCCGCTGCCACAGCGTGTGGCCCAGGACGGTCACCGGGTGCGTGTTCGGCGTGCGGTCTTCCTCCGGCAGGAAGCCGCGCCCGAGCATCGGCTTGACGCCCATCACGTCGAAGTAGTTGCCGCTGACCAACTCGCCCCAGACGACCTCCGCGCGCCCGCCGTCGCCCGAGTCGCGGCTCTCGCTGGAGCTGATGCCGGCGGATGTCTCCCGCCACGCGCAGAGGTCCGAGAAGCTCTTGTTCTGGTCGCGCAAGTCCACATAGTTGGCATAAGAGAATTCGCCCCACACGCGCGCGTCCGTCTTCCTCCCCCAGTACGGGGCCACCAACTCCTCCGGCCTCTCGACGGGCAGCGGCCGCAGAACCATCCCGTTCACAACGCTCAGGATGGCGGTGTTGACGCCGATGCCGAGCCCCAACGTCAGCGCGGCGACGAGGGTGAAGCCCGGCTGCTTCGCCAGGATGCGGACGCCGTAGCGCAGGTCGCGCCCCAGGTCGTCGAGCCACCGCGTCCCGCGCGCCTCCCGGCACAGTTCCTTCACCTGCTCCGGCCCGCCCAACGCGATCCGCGCACGTCTCCGCGCCTCCTCCGGGCTCAAGCCCTGCGCGACGAGGTCGCTCGTATGCTCTTCAAGGTGGAAGCTCAACTCCTTCTCCAACTCCTCGTCGAGCCTCCTCCGGCGGAACAGGCGTTGCCACCACTTCATGGGGGGTCTTCTCCTTCAGAGAGTTCGTGGGGTCATACACGTTACCTCCGGCTTCTACATATAACACCGGCACATGTAGAAGCACAAGGTATGTTGTAGTACGGCGGAACGCGTGGAAAGGTTCATGCGTTGGCGTGAGCGGCACGCCCCGACCTTCTTACCGGTGGGGGAACATGTAGGGGTAAGGGCGGCAGGGGGTGAGGATTCCGCTTGTCAGTGGCGTGGCGGCGGGTACACGCTCACGGCGCGGCGCCGGTCATCACCTCGGCGAGGTTGTCGCCGGGTTCCACGTCGATGAGAAGGTTTCGCGGGTCGATACCAGCCTGGGCGGGTTCCCACGGCACCGTCAGGGTGATGCGCTGCTCGCCGGAGCGGAGGCGGTGCATGCGCAGGTACGGCGGCTTGCCTGACTCCCCGTCTCTCGCAACCGCGAACACGCCGACTTCGACGAGGTCGTCCATCGGGACCTCCGTCTCGACGCCCGCCTCATCGACCAACACCTTGCGCGCGCGCACGTCGAGCGTCACGCGCCACTCGCCCGTCCCAACACGCTCCGCCGAGACGCGCTTCGTCGCAAGCTCCCAGTAGGTGTTCGCCTCGAACAGGTCCGCGAGCAGATAACGAAGCTCGTCGGGCGTGACCGCCTGAAGCTCGCTGTAGAGGTCGAGCGTCGTCGGCAGCGGGGGCGTCGTCGAGCCGTGCTTCTCGAAAAGGCGTCGCAGCGCGGCGTTCACACGCTCGGCCCCGACGTACTCGCGCACCGCGTACAACGCGAGCACGCCCTTGCGATACCATTGGAATCGGTCGGTGGCCCGCAGCAGCGGGGAGCCGGCGCGCGCGCGCGGGCTCAGGTAGGACGCACGCATCGCGCCGAGGAGCCGGTCGCGGTGCTCGCGGCCGTGGGCCGCCTCCACGACCTCAAGCGCCGAGTACCAGGCCAGGCTCTCGGTGAGCACCGGCGCGCCCACGACGCGGGCGGGCAGGAGCCGGTTGCCCCACCACTGGTGCGCCACCTCGTGCGCGACCACGGCGAACGGCAGGTCGATGTCACGCGGGTCGTCCACCGGGTTGATGAAGGAGAACCCCTCCTGGTACAGGATGTTCATCGGGTATGAGAACAGCGTGCGCCTGCGGCCGGGGTGCTCCACGAACCGTATCTGGCGGTGCGGGTAGGGGCCGAGCCGCTCGGTAAGCAAGTCCAGCGAGGCTTGAACGCTGCTGACCATGCGGTCCACGTTCAGGGTGTGTGCCGGGTGGTGGAAGATTTGAATCTCGACATCGTTCCAACGTCCCTCGCGCACGGCGTAGGCGGCGGAGAAGAAGGCGTAGTTGTTCAAGATGGGCGCGTCGGTGGCGTAGTGGAAGTAGCGGCGCCCGTCCTGCGCCCACGTGCGGCGCAGCGCGCCGGGCGCGACGGCGACCTGACCCTCGTCCGTGCCCACGACGGCATCGAGCATGATCGGCTCCAGCCCGTTGATGTTCATAAGCGCCAAGGGGTCGTCGTGGGGCGGGACCTCCGCGCGCGGGGCGAGCCCGTGCGCCCGACGCTCGCCAGCGCCCTGGACCTCGCGGCCCCTCTGATAGCCGACGGAGGGGAGCCACTGGGTCCCGAAGTACGTGCCGTTCGCGGCCACGGACGCGTCGATGTCGCTGGTGGGGAAGCCGCGCGGGTCGAAGCGCACCTCGAACTCCAGCTTCAGCGAGTCGCCGGGCCGGAGGGGCGTCTCCAGAACGTAGATACGGTGGCCGAGCTTCTCGTCTATCAACTCGGGCCTCGCCGGCCGGTCGAAGCCCACCGCACGGGTCTCGACCCCCAGTGTGGTCGCCACGTGGACCGAATCAATCGTCGCCTCGGTCCTGTTCACGAGGTCATAGGTCCCGCGAATCTCCACCGCGCGCCGCCCGGGATAGATTTCCACGCGAAGGCTCGTGGCGGTCGGCCGTGGCTGCGGGACGCCCGCGTACCGTCCATAACGCCGCTCGTACTCGGCCCTCCACTCCTCCCCGCTCGGGGCGGCGTGGCTCGCGTACAGCACGCTCGTGTTGTAGTAGATGAGGCCGCCGAAAGTCAGGACGAGCGCAGCGGCCACGGCGGCGGTCGCAACCGTCCGGCGCGTGAGACGGCGGCCCGCCACGCGGAGCCGCGACCGGAGACCCCGCTTCGTGCCGCGCGGCCAGAGCAACTTTGCCGCGACGGCGAGCAGCAGCGCCCACGCCGCCCAGTAGAGCTTGAAGAGGAGCCACGGCCCGAGGAACGGCGCGAGGCCGCGCATGTCAGAGTACGTCCACCCCGGGTCCGAGCCGTAGACGAGCAGGCCGGGCTCAATCCCGAACTCCGGGCCGAAGGCCACGAGCACGTAGGCGATTATCGCGATCAGATGGCCGACGTACTTCTGTTCGACCACGACGTGGATGACGAGGGCGAGCAGTGCGAACAGGAGATAGTCCGTGAGTCGAATCCCGAAGAGGATGCGCGCGTACACTCCCACCTCAAACTGGTAGTAGCCCATGCGCGCCTGGACGAGCATCGCGGCCGCCGTCACCGCCGCCTGCGCCGCGACGAGCCAGATGGCGAGCCCCGCGAACTTGCCCGCGAAGGAGACCCACACCGGCACGGGCGCCGCGCCGGCAATCTCGTTCAGGCGAGCCTCGCGCTCGCGCCAGACCAACTCACCTGCGTAATAGACGATGAGCAGCGGGACGATCAGCCACATGCCATGCTCGGCGGCCTGTTCCAGGATGTTGACGAACTCCCCGGTTGTTGGGAGCTGTGGAAAGCCCTCGTCCTGAAAATAGAAGGGGCCGGTCAGGACCACTAACACGGCCAGGCCGACGAGCGCCGGCCCGCCCCATCCCTTCACGATCACGCGGAACGACTCGCGCGCGACGGCGAGCGTCTGGCGCGCGCGGGTCGCCATCCCGAATGTTCGACGGACGCGCGGGACGGCGACCGGTGCGCTCCGCGCGGTCGCGGCCTCGCGGGCGCTCGGTGCCGGCTCCCACTTCGCGCCAGCTCGCCTGCGGCTGCCGACTCCGATGTGCTCAAACCGAAAGCGGAAGTAAGTGAGCGCAAGCACGCACAGCGCGACGCAGAGCCACACGAGGCGGTTCAAGAGCACGGATATCTGCGGCCCGACGACGAGCGCGTTCTTCTCGCCGGGCGTCCAGACCTTCGACAGCTCGCCGATGAGGGTCAGCCCCAGCGGGTCCGTCAGCTTCGCGAGGCTCCAGTATCCAAGCGTCGCGGCCACGAGTTGCCAGCTCACGACCGCCGCGAAGAAGAGGAACGCGCCGCCGAGGTAGCTCGCGACGCCGCGCCGGCCGAGCACCGCCGCCGAGAACATGAGCGCCATGGTGACGAAGGCGTTCGGCAGCGCGAGCAGGAAGTAGGCGCTTGCGTAGGCGGCCGGCCGAATCGGCCCCATGAGGTCGGCGTGCTCACCCGGCAGGAGCGCGGCGGCCAGAATGCCGGCCGGGATGGCGGCCATCATCAACGCGCCGAGGCTGAAGGCGGCGAGGAACCGCCCGCCGAGGTATGCGGCCTTGCCGACGGGCGCGGTGTAGACGAGCGGATGCATCCGCGTCTCCACGTCACGCGCCGCCGCAGCGCCCGCGAGCGCCGCCAGCGTCAGCAGCGACAGCATGCACGCGACGGTGGTGACCTGCGCCACGGCGAACGGCGCGTTGAGGAAGTAGCTGCCCTCCCGCGCCTCCGCGACGAAGACCTCGCGCGCCATGAAGAACGAGAGCACAAGGAGGAGCACGAAGTAGAACCACGTCGAGACGCGGCGCGACTGGTAGGCGACCTCGAAGCGGAAGGTCTCCCAGAACTTCATCGCGCGACCCCCCGCGCCGATGTCTCGCCGACCAGCCCCGCCAGTGTGCTGAAGTAGACATCCTCAAGGTCCGGCTCCGAGGGCTCGAACCCGGCGTCGGGCCGCTCGTCGCCGTAGGCGCGCACGACCGTCCGCCCGGCGAGCAGCTTCGTCGAGATGATTGCGTGCTCGCGTTCAAGCTCTGGCAGTTCGGCCTTCTCGACTACGCGCCGCCAGATGCGCCCGCGCAGCGCCGCGACGGCTTCGAGCGGCTCGGCTTCGAGCAGTATCTCGCCCCGGTCGATGATTGCCATCCGGCTACACAGTTCGGACACGTCCTCGACGATGTGCGTCGAGAGGATGACGACGGCGCTCTGCCCGATCTCGCTCAGCAGGTTCAGGAAGCGCACGCGCTCGGCCGGGTCGAGCCCGGCGGTGGGCTCGTCAACGATGATGAGCTTCGGGTCGCCGAGCAGCGCGACGGCAACGCCGAACCGCTGGCGCATCCCGCCCGAGTAGCCGCCGAGCTTCTTCTTGCGCACATCGTAGAGGTTGGTCTGGCGCAGCAGCGCCTCGACGACCTCGCGGCGCTCACGGCGCACGGTGATTCCCTTGAGCACGGCGAAGTGTTCGAGCAACTCCTCCGCGCTCACCTTGGGGTAGACGCCGAACTCCTGCGGCAGGTATCCGAGCGTCTCGCGCACGCGTTCCCGCTCCGCCAGCACGTCGATGTCGCCGAGGTGTATCGAGCCCGCGTCGGGTTCCTGCAACGTGGCGATGGTTCGCATCAGGGTGGACTTGCCGGCGCCGTTCGGGCCGAGCAGTCCGTACATGCCCTGGGGGATCGTGAGCGTGATCTCCTTCAGGGCTTCGACGCCGTTCGAGTAGGTCTTCGCGAGCTTCCGAATCTGTAGTTCCATGACACCCCCGGAATGGATGAGCCGTCGAGCCGCATTGCCGGCGCGAAGAGGTAGACGGACCTCAACGCCGGCTCTGGGGAGGGCGCGCGACTCGACAACTCTTGTACGCTTATTGCGTCAGGATAAACGAGCGGGAGCGGAGGCGATGTAACGGCGACTCGCGGAATCCCGGTCGTGACCGGATACGAGGGTCGTGGGTCGAAGGTTCAGCAAAGCTTTGCCCGACGGAACAAAGAAGCAAGGCCGAGGGATGAGAGTCACGACGACTCTCATCCCTCGGCCTTGCTTTATGCGGGCCGCGTGACGCCCTCGGTTAGAGTCCTTTAGAACTCAATACGGAGCGCGAACTGCATGACGCGCGGCGAGAAGGTTGAGGTGATCTGCCCGAAGGTGCTGTCGGTCACGTCCTCGGTCAGGGCCGGGGCCGCGAAGTTGGCACGGTTCAGGAGGTTGAAAGCTTCGGCGCGCAGTTGCACGCGGAAGTCCTCTTTGATGCGGATGTTCTTGATCAGAGAGGCGTTGATGTTGAAGAACGTGGGGCCGTCGCCGATGGCGCGCGGCAGGTTGCCCGTCTGGCCCGCCCCGACGAGGAAGAACGCCTGGCCGGGGAAGGTCAACTCCTGCCCCGTGGCCGGGTCGTAGCCGAGCGTGGCGCGCGAGATGGTGCCCGACGCCGTCTGGGTTATCTGTAGCACGTCGGGGTTGATGTAGTAGAGCACGCCGTTGCGCTCGAAGAGTCCGAAGAGGTCCTGCAACTGGTTGCCGGACAAATTCGTGTTCGGCGTCTGGCGGGCCGAGCGGGTCGAGCGGTTGAGCGTGCCCTGCGCGTAGGTAAGCGTGATCGGGTTGCCCGAGCCGACCTCGACGATGGAGCCGAACTGCCAGCCGCCGAGCAGACGATCAACGAAGCCGTTCGCGTTGCTGAAGAGGGCTTTGCCACGGCCGAAGGGCAGCTCGTAGATGGAGTTGAAGTTGAAGCGGTGCGTCTGGTCGTAGTCGGCCCGCGTGTACTCAAGCTCCGGCCGGTTGTTGTCGAGCCTCGGCTGGAAGCGGAGCTGGTCAAGCCCCGAGTAGTCCGAGAGCGTCTTCGAGAAGGTGTAGTTGGCCTGGAAGGCGAACCCGCCCGCGAAGCGGCGGCGCACCTCCGCCTGAAGCGAGTTGTAGTTGTAGCGCGAGATGTTCTGAAGCAGCGAGATGGTCCCGCCGTTCTCGTTCGGCCGCAGGCTCGCCGTGCCGTTGAGCCTGTTTGAAATCAGGCGGAAGGCGAGTTGGCCCGGGGCGTTGTTGTCGAGGTCGGTGATGATGCCGCCGAGGTCGAGGCCGCCGAGCTGCGCGGACGGGTTGCCCGCGATAGGCAGGCTGCCGAAGGCCGCGGCGTTGCCGAGCTGGAGGAACGCGCCGGTGAATTGCTGGCTGCCCGTGATGGCCGGGTTGAACGCGCCGCTGATGCGGACGTTGCGGCCCGCCGCCACGGCCTGGCGCGACAGAATCAGGTTGTTGCGCGCCGTCAGGAAGTCCTGGAAGAACCCGTTGCGGAAGATGTCGATCTGGTTGTAGTCGAGCTGGTTGGTCAGGTTGTTGCTGAAGCCGCCGACGTAGCGCAGCTCGAAGGCGGACTGCCAGCCGATCTCGCGCTGGATGCCGACGTTGTACTGGTGCGTGAAAGGCACCTTGATGTCGGGGTCGATGCCGCCGATGAAGGAGAAGTTGTTCGAGCTGAGCGACTGGCTCTGCGCGAAGGTGCGGGGCACGACGAGGGGCGGAATCGGGATGGCCGGCAGGGCGCTGATCCGCTCGCGCAGGTTCGTGAGCGAGACGGTCGAGCCCAGTCCCGGATTGGCCTCGTTGCCCGAGAGAGCGCCGCGCAGGTACTCGTCGTTGACGTAGGCGATGCTGTAGCCGCCGCGAATGACGGTGCGCCCGGCGCTACCGAAGACGCTCCCGAGGAAGCCGCTCTGGAAGTTGGGCGAGTAGGCCACGCTGACGTTGGGCGCGAAGTTGTTCCAGTCGGTGAAGTAGGACGCGTCCGAGCCGGTATTCGCGCCGACGAAGTCGAGCCGGCCGACCGGGTTCAGCACCGCCTCGACGGGGTCGGTGCCGCGCGGGATGACGACCTCAAGCTGCGAGTTGTTCACGTCGCGGACGGGCGTGAAGAGGTCGTAGCGCAGGCCGAGCGTCAGCGTCAGCTCGGGCCGCACGCGCCACTGGTCGGAGAAGTAGAGGCCGACGTTCTCGAAGGCCAGCACGTTGAGCGTCGGTGCGCCGGGCTCGAAGCCGCCGGCCGTGGCGTTGAACGACTGCGTGGCGCTGCTGATGAGCCCGCCGTAGAGCGCGAGCAGCGAGTTGGCCGTGCCGCGCTGCGCCGTGGGCACGCCGCCGGGGAAGAGCGCCGTGTTCTGGAACTGCGCCTGCGAAATCTGCGTGAAGGCGTTGGTGCCGAGCGTGTAGGTCGGGACCGTGCTGAAGGCCGCGTAGGAGTTGACGCGGACGAACTGCGTGACGCCGCCGAAGCGCAGCGAGTGGTTGCCGCGCGTCCACTGCGCGTTGTCTTGCAGGTTGTAGTTGTTCGACTCGCGACCCTGTTCGAGGAAGGTCACGTCGGGGTTGCTCGTCAGCAGCCCGCCGAGGAAGAAGGCGGGCGGGTCCTCGCGGCGCGCGAAGGGCACGCGGCTCTTGAAGAAGCCGCCACGGACCTCATTCGTGAAGCTGCCGCTGGGCGTCATGCGGTAGGCCAGCACGAGCAACTCGTTGTCGCCACGGTTCGAGACGACGGGCGTCAGGTCGAACCCGGTGGTGCCGTCGGCGTCGGGGCGTAGCGTGTTGGTGCGCGTGATGGCGAAGATGCCGTTGATCGAGTGGCGGTCGTTGATGTCGTGGTCGAGGCGCGTGGTGAACTGCTCGCGCGTCTGGTCGTTGGCCTGGTTGAAGCGGAAGCCCGTCGTGTTGCGGGCGTCGCCGCCGGCGGCGTTGCCGGCCGTGGGCAGGCGGTTGATGACCCTGTTGAGGATGATGGGGTCGATGCTCGTAATCCCCGTGCCGAAGGCGGCGTCCAGGAGGTTGACCTGCTGGAGCTGCCCGTTGTCGGCGCGCGTGTAGGTGAAGATGCCTTGCCGCGCCGAGGGCGTCAGGATCGTCCGCGTGCGGGTCGAGCCGACCGGCTGGCGGAAGCCCTCGTAGTTGGCGAAGAAGAAGGAGCGGCCGCGAATGAGCGAGGGGCCGCCCTCGCCGAAGCGGGGCACGGGCATCGGCCCGAGCACCGTCCCGCCGAACTGGTTGCGGTTGAGCTGCGCGCGCTCGACACCCGAGCGGTTGTTGAAGAAGCTGTTGGCCGCGAAGTAGGAGTTGCGGTTGTAGACGTAGGCGTTGCCGTGGAACTCGCTCTGGCCGCGCGGCGTCACCTGCTGAACGTGCGAGGCGCCGTAGCCAAGCTCCGCGCCCGCGTTCGAGGTCGTGACGGTGAACTCGCTGATGTTATCGACGGTCTGGCGTTGCGGCGAGAAGTCCGAGGCGTTCTCGCGGATGTACTGGTCCTGCACGTTGATGCCGTCGCGCGTGATGTTGGTGAGCGACGGGCGCTGGCCGTTGATGGCGGTGTTGGTCTGGCCGTTGGAGGCGACGCCGGGCTGAAGCTGGACGAGGGCCAGCGGGTCGCGCCCGTTAATCGGCAGCTCTTTAATCTGCCTCGGGCTGACGGTGTTCGAGAGTTCGGCGCTCGTCGCGTTCAGGATGTCGGCGCCGGCCGTGACGACGACGGTCTCGCTGACCTGCCCGATTTCGAGCGTGGGGTTGAGCGTGTAGTCGCGGCCCACGTCGATCTTCACGTTGTTGGCCGTGAAGCCTTTGAAGCCGGGCGAGGTGATGACGACGGTGTAGTTGCCCGATTCGAGCTGGGGGACGGCGAAGGCGCCCTCCCCGTTGGCTGTGACCGTCCGCTCGCGCCCGGTCGTCACGTCCGTGACGGTGATCGTCGCGCCCGCGATGACCCCGTCCGGGCCGGCGACCGTGCCGACGAGGCGCCCTGTGCTCGCGCCCTGCGCCAGCGCCGAGACCGCCAGCAGGCAGAGGGCCAGCGCGGTTAAAGTGAGTCTTCTCATCTTACGTTCGTACTCCTTCCTTGTATGCACACTTACCCCTGTGCGAGGGGGGCTTCTATTGTCGGGGAGAGCTATTTTGTAATTAATCCAAACCGCTAGATGAACGTCTTCACCAAAGCAAAGACGATGGCTGCAAGAGTTATAAGGGGCCTTGCAACGTGGGACGTGAAGGAGCAATCAACGTACCGCTAAACCTTGACGTGATAAGCCTTTTCGCCTCAACCGTATCTATTTAATTGGACGCCGAAGCCTTTCCGGATTTCGGAGATATCTTGAAAATTTTGAAGGCATCGCTTGCACAACTACGCGTCGCAAGCCCGCGCTTCGGAAGGCAGACCAACACAGACGGACAGCGTTGCAAAACGACCTCGAAGCGGGAACGACGGGGACGATCTATGCCGCGCCGCATCGCCGTGAGCACGATTGAAAGAGAACATTCGCTTCCGCCCGCGCGGGCGAAGTCTCTCCTTGATACGTCCCTTACATAGAACACAACACTCGCGGAGAGCACTTCGTTAGACTCCCGCCGTTGGCACTATCCGTTTGGATAGAAATCCATCCCGCGCGCCTTTCGCGTAGTACCCATCACAGTCGGCAACGCCGTTACGCACCGGGCGAGAGTGCCGGCTACACGACCGAACCAGAGCCTTCCTTGTTGGTACCACCTCGGGCGCGTCTATGCCTGCGTTGATGCATGGACGCTCTCACCATACGGCGCCGCACGTCTTACCGGCCGCTATTGGGAATCACCACCGATGTCGCTTGAACAGAGCAACCCCATGCTTCAACTCACCGCTTCGCCGCGCGCAAAGCGACACATGGCGCGGAAGCTGTGCGCCCTCGCGTCGGCCACCTTGCTGTCGTGCGCGGTCGCCGCGTGCGTGCTGTTGTTGTTGACACGCTCAGCACGCGCGCAGGGCGACGCGGGGCAGGACGGGGGCCGCTCGAAGCGGACGGGGGTGAGGAAAAGCGCGTCGGCCGATTTGGACCTACTTGGGTTGGCTGTAACGGCCGGCCCCGCCACGCAGAGCGTGCCGAAGAATGTTCAGACCGTCGTGCAGACGAGCGTGCAGACGCCCGTAGGCTTCGACGCCTCGTTGCTGATCGGACTTCTCAACCCGCTCTATCGCGTGCGCGGCGAACTGACCGGACCTTCGCTGAACGGCCCCGTCACCATCGAAGCGCGCATCGGGTCGCCGCTTCAGATTCCGCCGCTGACGCGCGCGGGCGAGCACCAGTTGATCAACCTCCGCGTCGTAGACCTTGGGCGTGACGGCGAGCCCGTCGTCGCGCCGGTCGCGCCGGACTCGTGCCGCATCGTCGCCGTCGAGCGGCTGCTCGTCTCGGAGGTGCGCGTGCGCGAGTTGACCTACGACGAGATCGTGCAGGCGGGCATCAACATCACGGACGACTCGTACAAGGCTTTCAACTTCACCCTCGGACTGGCGACGACATCGGGCGCGCAGATGCTCTCGATACCGGTGGCGTTCCCGCAGGTCGGCGCGCGCGACCCGAGGCCGGTCGTCGGGCAGATGGAGGTGAGGGCGCCCGGCGTAGACGTGCCGACCGTGCTGCCCGTGATGCTGACGGCCGGCGGCGACGGGAAGGGTGGGAACAACGAGCAGGAGGGCACGCCGCTCGACGGGTTGGGGAGCGACGGCGGGCCGTTGCGCGTCCCCGGCCTCGTGGTCTTTCCGGGCCGCGTCGGCTTCCTCAACCAGTTCTTCGAGGCGGTCGTCATCGTCGCCAACGGCGCCCCCGACGGCGCGCCGCTCGTCCTGACCGGCATGCGCGCGGCGATACGTCTGCCCGACGCGGGCACGCCCGGCGACGCCTTGGACGACCCGCTGCGCGTGGCCGAGACGCGCGACGCAGGCCGCGTCACCGAACTCAACCTGCGCGGGCTCGGGGCCGACATGAAGTACGGCACGGGCGACGACCCGCTGCGCTTCTCGCCCGGCGAGTCGGGGCAAGCGAGCTTCCTCATCGAGGGACGCAGGGAAGGACTTCACACGGCCGAGTTCGACCTGCGTGCGACGCTCGAAGGTCTGCCCTCGGGGCCCCTGGAAATTTCGGGCACGGTGTCGGGGGCGGTGCTCGTGCGAGACGCGAGCTTCGCCGTCACCTTCACGCACCCGTCGGTCGTGCGCGCCGGGCAGGAGTACGACCTCGGGATGACGCTCTACAACTCGGGCGGGCGCGACATCCAGGGCGCGTTCGCGGACCTCGCGGCGGCCAGCATCAACGGCGCGGCGCTCGTCGGGCAGGACGGGCGGCGACAGTTTCAGGGAACGATTAAGGTCGGGCAGTCGGCCACCGTGAAGTGGAGGTTGAGGGCCAACGTCACCGGCCGCGTGACGGCCTCGTACGTCAAAGTCGGCGGCGGCATCACGAGCGGACTGAACCTCACGACGGGCGTCGGCGACCGCAACGTGCCGCTCTCGCCCGACTCACTACTGCTCCCAGACCAGACGAGATTTCTTCCGCCCGGCGTCGTCGAGGCGTCGCGTCAACTGCTCGGGCAGGCATGGAGTATCGCCAACGCGCCCGCCGGGTCGCTGCCAGCGGGCGTCCGGCCCGTGCCGAAGCAGGCCATCGTCGACCGCGCCGCTGAGCTTGGCGTCGCGGGCCTGCGCGTGGACTTCGGTGAAGAGGTCGGCGTCTCGCTCGGCACGCTCCTGCGCGACTGGCTCGGCGAGTTGAACGCCGACGACGGTTTCGCCGACGCGCTGCGCAACACCCCCGCCGGCTACATGTGGATGGACGCCGTCGGGACGGAACTCAACAAGCTTCTAACTAACCCCACGTTCACACCCGAACAACTTCATCGACAGTTCGCCGACGCCGAGTCGTCGCGCTCGCTCTTCATCTCGGCGCTCGTCACGCAGACGGAAGGCGAGGCCGTCGCCGGTGCGCGCTTCGTCAGCCCACGCGGCGAGCGCGTCGGGTTCGGCGCGTCCGCGCAGGAGCGCGCGGGCGACGCGGCGACGGGCGCGTCGCCGCGTCTCGACTCCATCAACCCGCTCGACGGCGCGAGCATTGGCACGCGCGGCCATCTGCTCGTCGTCTCGAACCCGGAGACCGACGCGTGGACGCTTGAGCTGCGCGCGTGGCGGACGGGCGTCGTTAACATCTCGCTCGTCGCGCCCGCCACGAGCCGCGCATACAAGCAGTTCGTGTGGGGCGGCGTGAGCGTCGCGCGGGGCGAGAGCTATCGCGTCAACTTCAGGCCGCTCGGCCTCGCGTCCACGCCCGCGCTCGAAGTGTTGAGGGAAGGTGCGTGGCAGCCGTCGAACGTCGCACCGACGACGACGACATTAGAGCAGCCGTCGCCGCGCATCGTCGGCGCGGTGCAGGTCACGCCGGACGTGCTCGAAGGCGGCGACAAGTACGGCCGTCTCGTCGGCGTGCTCTTCTCGAAGCCCATGTCGCGCGCGAGCGCCGAGTCCGCTGCGCGCTACCGCGTCGGCGGCGGGGCCATCAAAAACTCCGACCCCGAGGAGCAGTTGTTCAGCGTCATCAAGACGCGCTCCGCGCGAATCAACTACGGCGACCGCTTCGTCTTCCTCAGTCTCGACTCGACCACCGGCCCCTACGTCGCGCGCGACCTGACCATCAGCGGCGTGGTTGACGCGCGCCGTCTCCAACTCGCTCCCGCTCCCGCCGTCGCGACGATAGCCCCGCGCGTCTCGCCCGAAGGCAGACCGCCGGGCGCGTACCTGACGGGGCGCGTGCTGCGCGCGGACGGCACGCCGGTCGTTAATGCGTCCGTCATCTACCTGGCGAATGAGTGTCCCGACGGCACGGGCTCGGGGCTCCCTTCGCCGCCCGTCCCCATCGCCGTGCGCTACACGGACGCGCAGGGGAATTACGCCTTCGACTACGTGCGCGACGCGGATTGTTCGCCCGTCATCGTCTCGGCGACGAACCCTTTGACGCTCTCCGAGAAGATGCTCGCGACCAACGTCGCATACGACGGCCAGCACATGATTCTCGACCTCGTCTTCCTTGCGCGCGGCGGCGTGCGCGGGACGGTGACGAGCGGCGGACGCATCGTCCCGAAGGCTTTCGTCAAGGTCATGCCCGACCTCGACGTGACGGGGACGCGGGTCGTGCGGACGGACGAAGCCGGGCGCTACGAAGTGAAGGACGTGGCGGTCGGCAACGTGTCGGTGCTCGTCGTCGGCGCGGACGAGTTCGCGAACGCTTCGGGGCTCGCGGCCGGGACCGTTTACGAGGCGGGCCAGACGGCGACCGTGGACGTGGCGCTGCAAAACATCGAGGGCGCGGTCGAGGGTCGCGTTGTCAGGGCGGACGGGAGCGCGGCCGGGGGCGCGCTCGTCGTCGCCTACGCGAAGATACCGGGCTTCCCCGTCTACAACGACAAGGGCATGTCGGGCGTCGGCTTCGCCTACGCCGACCGCGACGGCAGATTCACAATTGAGAGCCTGCCAATCGGCGCGGTCAGTCTCGAAGCGGTCGATTACGTCGCGGGCCTCGACGCCGCGCAGGTGGTGCAACTCTCGCCCGCGATGACCAAGGCGAGCGGCGTGCTGCTGGTGCTTCCAATCGGCGCGACCGCGCCGGGCGGTGGGACCGTGACGGGGCGCGTGCGCGACGACGCGGGCACGCCCGTCGCGGGAGCAATCGTCTCGGCGGCGGCGCGCGCCGTGCGGACTGATGCGCAAGGCTTCTACACGCTCAAGAACATGCCCGAGGGAGATCAGGGCATCGCCGCGAGCGACCCCGTCACTGGCGCGGTCGGCTCCACCTCGGTCAAGGTGTCGCTTGACGAGACGACCGACGGCGCCGACATCACCATCTTCCGCCCCGCGACCCTGCAAGGCGCCGTCATGCTCATGGAGCAGGGCGACTCCGCGCCCCGACCGCTGGCCGGTGCGAAGGTCACCGTTGACGGCCGCCGCATCGTCGAGACGGACGCGCTCGGCCGCTACACGCTCGCGGGCGTGAGGCCGAATGCGGACCTCACGCTCCGCTTCGTTGACACCGCGCGCCTGCTCGTCATCAACACGCCCGTACGACTGCGACCCGGACAGACTTTGACGAAGGACGCGACGCTGCGCCCTGGTTCCATCCGAGGCAAGGTCTTTCAACCGGACGGCGCCCCCACGCTCGCGGACGTGGGCGTCTACGTCCCGCGCCCCTCGCTCATGCCCGGCCCCAAGTTCGGCCTTATCGAAGAGCGACTGCCCGCGATACCTCTTGAGACAGGGACGGACGGCTCGTACTCGCTGAGCGGACTCAACCCCGGCGTCTATCGCGTCGCGGCGTCGAACGCCTTCTTCCCCACGCGAGTCTCGAAGGGCGGCACGCTCGCGCCGAACGGGACGGAGCAGTGTGACCTGACGCTCGTCAACACCCTCGCCGGCAAGATACAGGGGCGCGTCTTCCGCCCCGACGGCACGACGCACGCCGGCCCCGGCATCCGCGTCACGCTCGGCGGCGGCTCGCTCGCCGACGCGACCGTGCGCACGGACGACGAGGGTCGTTACCAGTTCGCGGAGGTCTTCTCGGAGGGCGGCTATCACCTCACGGCGTTCGACCCCGTCACGGGCTCGACCAACCGCGTGCGCGTCTACACCGAGAGGAACAAAGATTCGCTGGCCGACATACGACTGCTCGGCGCGGGTGGCCTGCGCGTGAGGGTCGTGGACGGCGCGGGCCAACCGGCGCGCACGGGCAGCGTCGAGATTGACGGGACGGACTTCCCCAACGAGCACCGCTTCGCGGAACTCAGGCCCGAAGACGACGGCGTCGTCAGCTTCGACAGACTCCCCGAAGGGTCTTACGCCGTCGCTGCGATGCAGCAGGGGCTCGGCGGTCGCGCGGCCGTCGCCGTGCCCGAGCGGATGACAATCGAGACGGTCGTACAGCTTCAATCGTCGGGCATGGTGCGCGGGCGCGTGCTGCTGCCGGGCGGCGCGACGCCGGTCGGACTCGCGGACGTTGAGCTGCGCTTCGGCGGTCGCTCGGTCGGCTTCACCACGACCTCGGACACGGACGACAGTCGCGGCGCGTTCAACTTCATGAACGTTCCGTCGGGCGACTTTACGTTGATGGTCTTCGACAACCGCACGGGGCGCGTCGGGCGCTCGGCGGGACGGCTCGTCGCGCAGGGCGAGACGGCCGAAGTCAACGTCGAACTGCTCCCCGTCGGCACGGTGCGCGGCCGAGTCACCGCGAACGGTGGGCCGGTCGATCATGCGTTAGTGAGCATCTCTGCCGACGGGTCTGGGATACGCGGCGCATACTCCGTCGCGACGACCGACGCGGACGGAGGCTTCCGTTTCACGGGCATCCCCTCGGGCCTCTTCCGCGTGACGGTCACGGACGCGCCGGGCGGGCAGACGGGCACGGCGACGGGCATGCTCGCGGGGAACGCGGAGCCGCTGCCGGACGTGACGGCCGACATCGCGTTGGAGCCGAGCGTGACGTTGGCGGGTAAGGTGTTTGAGTTTGGCGGCGCGGCCGGCGTCGGCGGGGCGCGCGTGACGGCGACAATCGGCGGGCGCGGGCTCTCGACGACGACGCGCGAGGACGGCAGTTACACGCTCCCGTTCGTCCCGCTCGGCGACGTGCGCGTGCGCGCGGAAGCGCCCTCGGGCTTCGACCGTGGCGAGGCCGCGCCCGTCACCGCGACGCAGCCGGGCTCGACCGTCAACGCCGACGTGACCTTCAACGGCACGGGCACCATCACGGGCGAGGCGCTCGACAACAACGGCGCGCGGCTCGACGCGGGGGGCGTGCGGTTCGTCAACGACGCGTGGGAACAACCCGTCCTGCTGCGCGCGCAGGTCGGCCCCGACGGACGTTTCCGCATCGAGGGCGCGCCCGCCGGCCGTTTCTCTCTGCAACTCGTCGCGCGGAATCGCGCGGGCGGCGGCGCGGGGGAACTCGCGGGCGCACAGACGCTCGACCTCGCCGTGCGGCTCGAAGACGCGGGGAGTTTGACCGCGCGCGTCAGGACCGAGGACGGCTCGGCGGCCATTGCCGGCGCCGAAGCCGCGCTCACGCTGTTGCGCGCCGACGGCAAGAGCCTGCGACTCCTTGCGAACACCGACGCGCAAGGGCTGCTCGTCTTCGACTACGTCCCGCTCGGCACGGCCTCGCTCGTCATCAACGACTCTCAGACGGGCGGCGTCGCCGTCGCCGACGGTCTCGCGTTCGCCGCCAACGGTCAGACGCTGGACATCGGCGAACTGCGGCTCGACACGACGCCCATCCGCGTCGAGTCCGTGACGCCCGCCGACGGTTCGAACGGCGTCACGAACTCCGCGCCCGTCGTCACGCTCAACTTCTCGGAGCCCGCGCTCGCGCGCACGGTCAACGCGAACAGCATCCGGCTCACGCGCGGCGACGCGAACGTGCCGGCCGCGTTGTCGCTCGCGGGCGACGGCCGCTCCGCGACACTCGTCCCTTCAACGCTCCTCTCCGACCTGACCACATACCGCGTGGTCGTGACGACGGAACTTCAGGACTTGACGGGCCACGCGCTCGCGAGCGAGTTCCGCTCCTCGTTCGTGACCGCCGACACGTCGGGGCCGTCCGTCGTCTCCGTCTCGCCCGCCGACGGAGCCGAGGGGGTCGGACTGAGTCCCGAAGTCGTCGTCACCTTCGACGAGCCGCTCGCCCGTGGCCAGGACCTCTCGCGCATCGTCACGCTCGCGCGCGACTCGGCCACGTCCGCCGCCGTGGCGGGCGACGTGACGCTCGACGACGCGGGCCGCGTGGCGACCTACAGGCCCACGTCGGCCCTGCTCGAAGGCACGCGCTACGTCGTCAACGTCTCGGGCCAGCGCGACGCCACGGGCAACGCGCGGACGGCCGTCAGGTCTTCCGTCTTCACGACGCTCGACCAGTCGCCGCCCGTCATCGACGCGCTACCCATCGACGGCCAGCGCCAGCGCACCTTCACGCCGGTCATCACGGCCAGTTATCGCGACAACTCTTCGGGCGTGCGTATCGCGGGCGTCGTCCTCACGCTCGACGGCTCGGACGTGACGGCGGGCGCAATCGTCACGGGCTCGGGACTCTCGTTCCGCCCCGCGAGCCCGCTCGCGCGCGGTCGTCACACAGTCTCGGTCACGGCGTCCGACAACGCCGGCAACGTCAGCCAGCCGCGCACCGCCTCGTTCGAGATTGACGACTCGGGGCCGGTTATCACTGCCTTCACCGTCGGCGGTCTGCCCGCCGCCAACGACATCTACGTCACCTCGTCGTTGCGGCCCGTCTTCACGGTCTCCTACGCGGACGACACGGGCGTTGACGCCGCGTCCACGCGCCTCCTGCTCTACAGGCAGGGCGCGCAGCCCGCGACCGTGCCGGCCGCGTTGACGCCGACGGGTCTCACCTACCAGCCGCCCGCGGACCTTGAAGAAGGCACTTACACGGTCGAGGCCGTCGTCACCAACAACCTCGGCGGCTCGACCAGGGTCGGCCCCTTCAACTTCACGCTCGACGCCGACGCGCCCGAGGTCGTCGCGGTCACGCCCTCCGTCATCACGCAGCACGGCGGCGTGCCCGTCAAAATCTCCGGCACGCGCCTGCTCTCCAACGCGGCCGTCAACCCCCAACAGGGCACGGCGCCCACGGTTCTCTTCGGCGGCGTGCCCGCGCAGGTCGTCTCGTTCACGACGGGCGCGACGGACGAGTTGACGGTCTTGCCGCCCGCTGGCGCGCCGGGGCCGGCGACCGTCGAGGTGCGCACGGACAGGGGAAGGGGACTGCGCGGGGATGTCTTCACCTACGCGCCCGACCCGCGCACGCCGCTCGTCAGCGAGCAGGACACGATCCTCCTCTGGCATCTCGACGAGTCGGGCGACGGCTCGCAGCCAATTCTCGACGCGGGGCCTTCGCACTCGCTCCACGGCAGGACGAGCGCGAACTCCGCGACGACGCCCGGCCGTTTCGGCGGCGCGCGCGCGAGGGCCGCGACCACCTCGAACGCGGACTACCGCGCCTTCGGCTTCGACCACACTAGCTTCACCGTCGAGTGCTGGATGAAGTCCGCGCCCGTGGGCCGCGCTTATACGCTGGTTGGTAAAGAGGACGGCGACGGCTTCTTCTCTTTCGGCACCGAGTACGCGTTGCGACTGCTGCCGACGGGCGGCTTGCGCGCGCTCGTGAAGGACAACGCGAACAGGGACTGGCTCGTGGAGATGGGGCCGAACGTCTACGACGTTGACGACGACAGTTGGCACCACCTCGCGTTGGTTCTCGACCGCGCGGCGGGCCGCCTCTCGATCTACGTGGATGGCGAGGAGCGCGCCTTTGGTGTGACGCCGCCCAACTTCGGCCCGAACCTCGCCAACAACCAACTGCTGCGCGTCGGCAAATGGGCGCTCTACGACGGCAACGTCTCGGGCGGGCCTTACGAATTCCCCGGCGCGATTGACGAGGTGCGCGTCTCCTCGACCGCGCACACGACCGAGACCATCAGGAACACGTACCTCGGCGCCGAAGGTGGGCTCGGCGTTCGCATCACGAACAACTCGCTCGTGACCTTGCCGCGCGGGACGACGACCGACGTGACAATCGGCGGCTACAACCTCGCGGACGTGAAGGCCGCCGTCGTCGGCGCGGAGACGCAGACGCCCGCGCTCGTCCTCAACAGTTCGGCCACACGCGCGAGCGTGCGCGTGACGCTCGGCACGGACGCGCCGCTCGGCGACGCGCGACTCGTGCTCACTTCAGGCGCGGGCTCGGCCGCGCTGCCCGTGCGCGTCGTCGAACTCGAACGCGTGGCCCTCGCGCCCGAGCCGGACACGCGCCTGCTCTGGCACCTCGACGAGAACGGCGGCGGCGGCGTGCGCGTCTCCGACGCGAGCGTCTTCTCCATCGACGGCACGACCGGCGGCGCCTCTTCCGCGCAGCCCGGTCGCTTCGCCAACGGCCGCGCGTCGGCCAACGTCGTCGCTGACACGGACTACGGCGCGCTCTCCTTCGGCGCGGGCAGCTTCACGGTTGAATGTTGGTTCAAGACCGGCCCGGTCGGTCGTGCTTATACGTTGGTTGGTAAAGAGGATGGCGACGGCTTCTTCTCCTTCGGGACGGAATACACACTGCGGATGTTGCCGACGGGCGGCATGCGCGCGCTGCTGCGAGACGGGGCGAACAGGGAGTGGCGCGCGGACATGTTCCCGACCGTCTATGACGTAGACGACGGGCAGTGGCACCACGCGGCGTTGGTGGTTGACCGTTCGATTGACCGTCTCTCGCTCTACATCGACGGCGCGGAACGCGCCTCCGCGCAGCGGCCCGCCGCCTTCGAGGGCGTGCTCTCCAACGGCCACGTGCTGCGCGTCGGCAAGCGTGCCTTGTATGACGGCGACGTGTCGGGCGGGCCTTATGAGTTCCCCGGCGTGATTGACGAGGTGCGCGTCTCCTCGACCGCGCACAGCGCACAGCGCGTCCTTAACGACGTAACGGGGGAGAACCCTCTCGCCGTCACTTCCTACAACCCGAAAGAAATCTTCAGGCAGTCGCCCGACGCGCAGGCGTTGGTGAATCGCGTCGTTATAGACGGTTACAATCTCGACGGCGCGACGGCACGCCTCGTCCGCGACGGCCAGCCGTTGCAGGCCACGATTAACGTCGAGTCGAGTTCGCCTCGACGCTCGACCATTAACGTCTCTACAGCGGCGCCGCTCGGCACGGCTCAACTCGTTCTCTCCAAGGCCGGGCAGCAGGACTTCTCCGTGAACGTCCGCGTCGCGGAGAAGACCGAACTCCCGGGCGACGCCGACACGGTTCTGTTGTGGCACCTGAACGAGACCGGCGGGGGCAGGGTGCGCGTAGACGACGAGGGCTCGCTCTCCATCGACGGCACCGCGAGCCCTCTGTCGGCCGCGCAACCGGGCCACTTCGGCGACGGCCGCGCATCGGCCAACGTCGTCGCTGACACAGACTACGGCGCGCTCTCCTTCGGCGCGAATAGCTTCACCGTTGAATGCTGGTTCAAGACTGCGCCGGTGGGGCGTGCTTATACGTTGGTTGGTAAAGAGGACGGCGATGGCTTCTTCTCCTTCGGCACCGAGTACGCGCTGCGACTCTTGACGACCGGCGGGCTGCGCGCGGTGTTGAGGGACTCGTCTAACCGTGAGTGGGTCGCGGAGGTCGGGCCGACGGTCTATCACGTAGACGACGGGCAGTGGCATCACGCGGCGTTGGTCGTTGACCGCGCGGCCGACAAGCTCGCCGTCGTCATCGACGGCGAGGAGCGCGCGTCGGCGCCCAAACCCGCCGCCTTCGATGCCGTGCTCTCGAACGGTCACTTGCTGCGTGTCGGCAAGTGGGCGCTCTACGACGGCAACGCCTTCGGCGGGCCTTACGAGTTCCCTGGAATCGTTGACGACGTGCGCATCTCTTCCACGGCGCACGCGCCCGAGCGGATTCGGCGCGACGTGGACGCCGAGACGAACGTGCGCGTCAACGCGTCCGAGCCGAGAGAGCTTTTCGTCGGCCGGTCGGGCAGCGAGGCTTACGTGACGCGGATCGACGTGGACGGCTTCCACCTCGACGGCGTCACGGCGCGCGTCGTGCGCGACGGGCAGCCGTTGGACGCGCCTGTCAACGTCGTCTCAAGCTCCTACCGCAACGCGCGCCTCAACGTCGCGCTCGCGCCGGGTACGACGCCCGGCCCCGCGCAACTCGTCCTCGCACGCGAAGGGCGCTCCGAAGCCTCGGTTGACCTGCGCATCACGGAGCAGAGCGAGTTGCCCGTGGAGAAGGACACGGTCCTGCTCTGGCACCTGAACGAGTCCGGCCAGGCCGGGCCGCGCGTCATTGATGAAGGCAGGCTCTCCATCAACGGAACCGCCGGCCCCAATTCGTCCCCGCAGGAAGGTCACTTCGGCGGCGGCCGCGCATCGGCCAACGTCGTCGCTGACACGGACTACGGCGCACTCTCGTTCGGCGCGGGCAGCTTCACGGTTGAATGTTGGTTCAAGACTGCGCCGGTCGGACGTGCTTATACGTTGGTTGGTAAAGAGGACGGCGACGGCTTCTTCTCCTTCGGCACCGAGTACGCACTACGTCTGCTGCCGGCGGGTGGGCTGCGAGCGGTGGTCAGGGATTCCGCCAACCGCGAGTGGCGCGTGGACATGCCGGGGCGCGTCTACGACGCGAGCCAGGGGCGTTGGCGGACGCTCCTCGATAACGACCAATGGCACCACGCGGCGATGGTGGTTGACCGTTCGACCGACCGCCTCTTGATTTACGTTGACGGCGTGGAGCGCGCGTCCGTGCCCAGGCCGTCGGCTTTTGAAAGCGTGCTCTCGAACGGTCAACTGCTGCGCGTCGGCAAACGTGCCTTGTATGACGGCGATGTGTCGGGCGGGCCTTATGAGTTCCCCGGAATCATTGACGATGTGCGCATCTCCTCGACCGCGCACATCCCGGCCAGGATCACTTCGGACGTGTTCGGCGTCGTTCCGGCCCGCGTAGCTTATGCGCAGCCTGCGGTCGTGCAGTCGGGGGCGTCGTCCGTGCCGGTCGTGCTCAGGGGCTATGGCCTGGCAGGTGCCACGGTGACTCCGAGTTCGGGCGAGGTGACGGTCAACGTCGTCTCCACGACCCCGACGCAGATGAACCTCACGCTCACGGTCCCACGGACGGCGGGGCTCGGCGACCTGCGCTTCTTCGTGCGGGACGTGTCGGGCCAGTTCATCGACGCTCAGGACGCCGCGCTGACCGTCGTCAACCAGCAGCCTTTTGTCAACGCAGACGCGGGCGCGGAGACGCCGCTCCTCTGGCATCTGGACGAGGCGGCGGGCGGCGCGGTGCGCGTCGTCGGCGCGGGCGACGCGGTGCCGTCGGTTATCGGCGGCCTCTCGGGCGCGTCTTCGACGGCCGCGCCCGGCCGCTTCGGCGGCGCGCGCTCCGGCGCCAACGTCATCGCCGATACAAACAGCGCGCTCTCGTTCGGCGCGAACAGCTTCACGGTTGAATGTTGGTTCAAGACTGCGCCGGTCGGACGTGCTTATACGTTGGTTGGTAAAGAGGACGGCGACGGCTTCTTCTCTTTCGGCACCGAGTACGCGCTGCGGTTATTGCCGGCGGGAGGGCTGCGCGCGGTGGTGCGCGACGGCGCCAACCGCGAGTGGCGCGCGGACATGCCGGGGCGCGTCTACGAACAGCGTGCCGGCCGTTGGAGAATCACGCTCGACGACGGGCAGTGGCATCACGTGGCGATGGTCGTTGACCGCGCGGCGGGCCGCCTGACGCTGTACGCGGACGGCGTGGAGCGCGCCTCTGCGCCGCTGCCCGACTCCTTCGGCAACGTTCTGTCCAACAATCAACTGCTGCGTGTCGGCAAACGTGCCTTGTATGACGGCGACGTGTCGGGCGGCCCGTACGAGTTCCCCGGCGCGGTTGACGAGGTGCGTCTCGTCAACTTCGCGCAGACGGCCGCGCAGATCGAGTTCACATGGCTGGGAGAGAACCCAGTTAATGCCCAGTGATGGAGGTCTCCCCCATGCGTGCAGATGCACATAACCCGCGCCCTCAGAGCCGAGCGCCACGGCGCATGCTCTCTTTACTCCTCGCGCTCTTATTAATGGCGCAGCCGCACGTCGCGATGGCGGCCGGCATCACCGCGCCCGCCGCCGCGCCGCCGCGCACGCTGACCGTCGTCGCCATGTTCGCGAGCAACCTCGCGCTCATCTTCTCGACGCTCGCGAAGAGCACGAAGGATGCGCTCGGCTCCGTCGTCGGGCCGTTGGTCGTTGGGCGCCCCGGCGGGAACGTCTACGTGTCGGGCGACGCGGCCGTCATCTCGCCGAAGCCACCGAACATCAGCGACGGCGGCCGTCTCCTCGGCGCGGTCCGCGCCGGTGCGTTCGCGCTGCCGGAAGACATCCCCGCCTCCGTGCCCGCCCCGCGCGGGACGCGCGTCATCAACGTCAACACGCCCGAAGACCTCTCGCTCATCGACGACTGGGCGACGGTGGCCGACCTCAACGTCGCGGCCGAAGGACTCGTCATCGACGTGCCGCCGGGTGACTACAGAAGGCTTGAACTGCGCGCGGCCTCGCGGCTCAACTTCACGGGCGGCGTCTACAACTTCGCCGAAGGCGTGAGCGTCGTCGGCGGCATCGTCGAGTCTACGGGCAAGGTGACGCTCAACGTCGGGCAGTCGCTCGACGCGCGCGGCGGTGGACTCGCGCTCGGGGCGGAGACCGTGCCGGGCGACGTGCGCGTCAACGTCCTCGGCCCCACGGTCGGCGTGAGCGAAGGCGCGCAGGTCGCGGCCCTCCTGCGCGCGCCGAACGCCACGGTCGAAATCGGTTCCGGCGCGAGCCTGCTCGGACAGGTCATTGCCGGCGAGTTGCGCCTCGCGGGCGGGCTCGTTCAGGCTTCGACGGGGACGCAGGCTGGCGTCTCGACAAGCTTCTTCGGCCCGCGCCGCTTCGACCGTAAGGCGGGGCAGCCCGTCACGGAGACGGAGAGATTCACGCTGCCGCCCAACACCGTCGGCCCCTTCACGCTCACGGTGCAGAACGGCGAGCCCGGCGGCGCGAACCGCGTCTCAAGCGCCACCATCAAGCTCAACGGCGCGGAGATTTTCAAGCAGAGCGACTTCAACCAGAACGTGCCCTCGCTCGCGCGCACGGTCACGCTCGCGGCCTCGAACACGCTCGAAGTCAAACTCGCCAGCAGCCCGGGTTCCTTCATCATCATCAACGTCAAGGGCACGCGGCTCGACAAGACGCCGCCGCTGCTCGCCGTCAACACGCCGGCCGACGGCCTGACGACGACCGACGCCACGCTCGCCCTCGTCGGCGGCACGGCCAGCGACCCCGGCACAGACGCCACCGGCATCGCGAACGTCTTCGTCGGCGACTCGCCCGCCGTCCACGACGCCGCGACGGGGAAGTGGACGCTCGCCAACGTCCCGCTCAAGCTCGGCGCGAACCCCATCCGCGTGCGCGCGGTTGACCGCGCCGGCAACCAGACGACCGCCGAGTTGAACGTCACGCGACGCGAGCCGCCGCGCGACACCGTCGCGCCCGCGCTCGCGATCACGTCGCCCGCCGACGGCTTCAAGACGCGTGACGAAAGCATCAGCGTCGGCGGCACCGTCTCCGACGCGGGCACGCCCGCAACGGGCGTCTCGCAGGTGACGGTCAACGGCGTGACGGCCGCGCTCGACAAGGATGCGGGGACGTGGTCCCTGGCGTCGGTCGCGCTCGCCATAGGCGACAACACGCTGACGGCGCGCGCGCTCGACGCCGCTGGCAACGAGACGACGAAGAGCATCACGGTCAGGCGTGAGCAGACGCCGCGCGACACGCTGCCGCCCGTCGTCAGCGTCACCTCGCCGCAGGATAACGCGGTCGTCGCCGAGGCCACGGTCACTTTGAGCGGCACGGCCACGGACGAGGGTGAGGGCGCCACTGGAGTCCGGCGCGTGCTGGTCGGCGAGAGGGAGGCCGCGTACGACGCCTCGACGCGACGGTGGACGCTCTCTGGCGTCGCGCTTGAAGAGGGACCGAACAGCATCACGGTCGCCGCGCTCGACGGCGCCCCGACGCCGAATCGCGGCGAGACCACCACACGCATCACGCGCCGCACCCCCGACACGCAACAACCGTCCGTTCAGATCACCTCGCCTTCGAGCGGCTCGGAGACCGTTGCAGGGACCGTGGACGTGACGGGGACGGCGAACGACGAGGGGCCGAACGCTTCGGGCGTCGGGCAGGTTTTGGTCAACGGGAAGGTTGCCGTTTACGACCCGCTCTCGCGGCAGTGGACGGCCAACGCGGTGCCGCTCGCATACGGCGACAATGCGTTGACGGCGGTCGTGACGGACGCGGCTCAACCGCCCAACGAGAGCCGCGCGGAGGTTCGCGTCAAGCGGCTCAAGCCCGCGCCGCCCGCGCTGACCGTCACCAACCCGCGCGCCTCTTCGGTGCTCGGCTCGACGGTCGTCACGGTCGCGGGCTCGGTCACTTCGGGTGCGCCGGGCGAGCCCGCCGTCACGGTCAACGGCCGGAGCGCCGCCGTCTCCGGCGGGCAGTACACGCTCGCCTTCGAGCTCAAGGGAGGCGTCAACGACATTGAAGTCGTGGCGATTGACTCGCTCGGGCAGCAGTCGCG
Source organism: Pyrinomonadaceae bacterium (assembly GCA_036379655.1). Taxonomy (GTDB): domain Bacteria; phylum Acidobacteriota; class Blastocatellia; order Pyrinomonadales; family Pyrinomonadaceae; genus QHXN01. The sequence goes on along the minus strand of DASVGG010000071.1, from coordinate 84,674 downwards.
GGCCGGCGTCAGCGTCACGCGCGACGCGAGCCCGCCGACGGTCTCGTTCCGTGAACCGCCGACGGTCGTCAACCCCGGCGCGTCCTATCCCGTTCTGGTCGAAGCGACGGACGACGTGGCCGTCGCGGGCGTCGAGTTCTTCATCAACGGCCGTCGCGTCGGCTCGGACAACGAAGCGCCTTATCTGTTCACGCTCGACGTGCCGGCGGCGCTCGCCGCTGGCAACCGGATAGAGTTGACCGCGGTCGCGCGCGACCTCACGGACGCGACGGCGGCCGTCGTCGCCGAGGCGCGCACCACGGGCCCGGGCGGCGTCTCGGGCCACGCCTTCGACGACGCGACGGGCTACGTGCTGGAAGGCGTTGCCGCTTCACTCGGGACGCGCGCCGTCGCGGCCGGCGACGCGTCGGGCGCATTCTTCTTCGTCACACAGGATGAGGGCGGCGTCGTACGCCTGTCGAAGGCGGGCTACACGCCGGTCGAGCGCGCGTACGCGTTGAGGCCGGGCGGGGCCGTCGCGCTCTTCGACGCGCGGCTGACGCCGCTCGATGCGCGCGCCAACGCGGTCGGCGCGGGCGACGGCGGCGCGGCGGGCGACGGCGGACGCTTGCAGGTTCGTTTCGGCGCGGGCTCCTTCGCTTCTGAGACTGACGTGCGCGTCACGTCGGTCTCGCCGCAGGGGCTTGAGGGGCTTCTGCCTTACGGTTGGTCGCCCGTGCCTTTCGCGGTCGTGCACGTCGGGCCGGCGGTGGGCGCGTCGGCGGACGCGCGCACGTTCCCCGTCGCGGCGCGTCTGAGCGTCGCGCGGACGCAGGGACTCGCGGAAGGCACGCCGCTCGTCTTCGCGCATTACGACGAGACTCGACACGGTTGGGTCGTCTTACAAATCGGTTTGAAGGCGGGCGCGGGCGGGGCGCTCGAAGCAGACTTGCCGCGCGCGGGGCAGTACGCCTTTCTCGTCGCCGACACGGGCGCGGACGCGCCGCCCGCGCCGGTCGTGGGCGCGGGTCTGCCGTCGTCGCGGCCCGCCGATTCGGCGTCACTCGGCGCGGCGACGGCCTTCGCCATGTCCGCGCCGCGCGCCGTGGCCTACGCGCCCGACGCGGGCACGACCGTCTCGTTCGTCGCAGACTCGGCGCGAGCACTACCCTCGGGCGTCTCCGTTCAGGCGACCTTCGGCGAGACCTACAGGCTGCTCGCGGCCGGCGACCCTTTGCTCGTCGAGCGCCCGTCGCAGGACTTCATCCTCTACTCATACCCTGCCTCTTCAACCGAACACCCGAATCGTCTCGGCGCGTTCTTCGTCGCACGGCCGACGCGCACGGACTTCTCCATCACCGACCTGGTCGGCGCGAACGTCCACGTCGAACTCGGCGCCGCGCGTCAGCCGAAGGCTGGTTCGCTCGTCGGCCCCGGCGGCGGCGAGTTGCGCGCCAGCAGCGGCGCGCGTCTGCGCCTCGCCGCCGATGCGCTCGAACAGAGCCGCCCGGTCTTCTTCAACGACGTGCTCGCGGAAGAGTCGGGACTTGAACTGCCGGAAGGTTATCAACTCGTCGCGGCCTTCGACCTCGACCTGAGCGGGGCGAAGTTGAAACGCGCGGCCGTCTTTGAAGTGCCCGCCACCGACGGCGAGAGTCGCGTCGTCGTCGCGCGCGCCGTCACGCTCGCGGGCCGCCGCCGGTTGATGCCGGTCGCGCGCGCCGAGTTCGACGCGGGCCTGCTCACCACGCGGACGAACGCGCCGGGCGGCGGAGAACTGTTCGAGGGTGCGAACGTCGGCGGGCGCTACTTCTTCGTCAGGGTCACGCGCGCCTTCGGGTTCGTCAAAGGCGTGGCGCGCGTGGGCGGCGCGGCGGCAGAGATGGTGAGGGTCTCCGCCGTTGAGACGCCGTTCGTTGATGTGACGGGTTCGGACGGCAAGTTCGTCGTCGTGGCCTACGTGCCCGAGGCGGGAGGGCAGGGGACTGGTGGGCAGGCGTCGCCGCTCATCGAAGCGGCCTCGCTGCGCGCGGACGCGACGGGGCAGGCGACAGCCGCGCCCGCCGCGCGGGACGCGGTTGCCGAGGCAGACATTACGCTCGCGCCCGTCCCGCTCCGCGTCGCTTCGATTGCGCCAACCGACAACGCTCAGAACACACCAACGACCGCCGTCGTCTCCGTCACCTTCAGCAAGCCCGTCACGCCTTCGAGCCTGACGGCGTCGAGCTTCGCCGTGAAGACAACGAGCGGCGAGCCCGTCGCCGGCAGCCTGACGTTGCTCGCGGGCAACCGCGTCGCGGTCTTCACCCCCGCCGCGACGCTCGCCGACGCGACCAACTACCGCGTGTCGCTGACGCGTGCCGTCCGCGACCTCTACGACAAGCCGCTCGCCTCGGACTTCGGCGCCGCGTTCACGACCGCTCAACCCATCGCCATCGCCGACCGCCTCCGGCCGGAGGACGTGCGCGTCAACTACCCGGGCGCGGACGGTCTGGCGCGAATCGAAATCCCCGCGTCCAGAGTCCCCGAAGGCGCGGAGGTCGTCGTCGTTGACAACGTCAACGGCGCGACCAGTTCGATTGTCGCGGGCACGGGCCGCCTCACGCTCGGCATCCTCGCGCAGGTCGGCGACGAACTCATCATCAACGTCCGTCAGCCCGACGGCGTCGAGTACAAAGTCTCGCAGGCCGCTTACCGTCGCGCCGACGGCTTCACGACCGTGGGCGCGGGCGGCGGCGCGGTCACGAGCGACGACGGCCGCCTGCTGTTGCAGATACCGGGCGGCGCGCTCACGGGTCAGGCGGACATCCGGTTGATGCCGCAGTCTGAGTCAGACATCCCACTGCCGCGCGTGGGCGAGTTGGAGCCATCCGAAGTGCCCTTCGGCGGTGGGCTGCTCGTCGAGGCGCGCGGCGACTTCCGCATGAGCATGGAGGCGCACGTCGAACTGCCCGCGCCCGCCGGTTCCGAGGAGGGGCGGCGCGTCGCCTTCCTCAGTCCCGCGAAGCTGAACGTGCAGGGCCGCGAGCGCGACGTGTGGCAGGCCGTCACCTCGGGCAAGGTCGAGGGCGGCAAGTTCAAGACGACCTCGCCGCCCTTCACGGGCCTGCTGCTCGCGCCAGGCTTCACGCGCCTCTACGCCTTCGCGCCGCGCAGCTTCCGCGCCGTCCACGGCGTCGTGACCGAGAGGGTTCCGGGCGCGTCGTCGAAACCGCTCGCGGGCGTGCTCTGCTCGATCAAGCCCACGTTCGCGCCCGCGCCCGCGCCCGTGACGGCGGTCAGCGGCCCCGACGGCACCTTCGCCACCTTCGAGCTTCGCGCGTCAACGCAGGGCGGCGGCGTCGCGGTGTCGGCGATTGACGCGACCGGGCGCACGGCCAACGCCGTCGGCGCGGCCTCCTTCAACTACAGCCCTTACTCGAACCCCGGACTCATCGGCCTCGGCACCGTCTATGCGTCGGTTGAGTTTCCGCCCGAGAGCGACAGCGGGCCGGAGCGCAAGCCCGCGCTCATACAGATCAACGGCTCGCGCAACGGCTTGAAGGACGGCGAGCCCGACTCGCTCAAGGAGTCCGGCCTCGTCCCCGTCGGCGCGAGCGTCCATCTCTTTGTGACGACGACGCCCGCCGTCGAAGTGTTGACGAGCCGCACGGTCGTCGGTGGCGTCGAGGGCAAGAAGGAGTTCAACTGGCGGCGTCTTCAAGGCGCGCCCGGCACGAGCGCCTGGGACCTGGACATCGACGTGCTCGCCGAGGGCAGCTACAGCGTCGTCGTCGAGACCTACACGACCGAAGGCGTCCCGCCCTCGCGCGCCACGGCGGCCTTCAACTTCGTGGCGCTGCGCAACCCGAACGTGCGTCCGCCGCTGCCCGGCCCGCCCTCCGTCCTGACCGTCACGCCCGAGGACGGCGAGCGGCAGGTGGACGCGGGGGCCATCCTCCGCCTCGACTTCTCCGAGCCAGTCAAGAACCTCGTCACCGGCCAGACCCTCTTCGTGCTCGACACGGCGACGGGCGAACGGCTCGGGGGCAGGCTCACTTCGGGCGGCATCGCCGTCGGGGCGGAGTCGGCCAACATCTCGACCGTCGTCTTCGAGCCGCAGGGTTTGAAGGGCGGGCACCAGTACGAGGTGAACGTCACGACGGATGTCGTCGATTCCGACGGCAACCGCCTCGACCAGCGGCAGGGCTCGGCGGCGGGCGCCGCCCCGCAGCCGTTCAAGAGCAGTTTCAAGACCTTCACCGGGCTCGTCCTGACGAAGGCCGCCGTGAAAGACCCTTCGCTGCGCATCGCCTCGGCGGGTCAGTACGTCGCCACGGTCTCGAACCCGGGCGCGGGCGGCTCGTTCATGTACCTCTACGACGTGTCCGACCCGTCGGCGCCCGCGCGCCAGTCGGTCACGCTCGTCCCGCAGCGAGCCATCGGCATCACGCTTACCGAAGTCGAGTCGAACGCGCCGGCCACCGCCACGCGCGAGGATGCCGCGAAGAGGGACGACAACCTCTTCACGGTCTACTCGACGGGGAAGCAGTACGCGCGTCTTGCCCTCATCACGACGCACGCGCTGCCCGACCAGACGCGGGCCACCAACCTCCGCATCTACTCCATCGATGACGTGCAGAGCCCGGAGCTAATCGGCATCGTCTCGCTCTCGTTCCCGAGCGAGATCGCGGCCATCCCCGGCTTCGTCACGGTCCATAAGAAACGCGCCTACGTCGGCACGGTCAGCTACGGCGGCTGCTTCGTCGTTGACATCGAGAAGGCGATTAACCAGTTCGCGAAGGCGCAACAGTCCTCGACCTCCGGGCTGACCGACCCGCGCACGCTCGCCGTCGCGCCCAACTCCGGCTTCGCGCGCGACGCCAAAGTGCAGTCGGCCTCCGTCGGCGCCGGCCCCAACGAACCCTTCCCCGTCACAGGCGTCTCGGTCATCGAGCAGCAGGTCGCGTCGCCGCGCTTCGACCCGTCGGGCGCGCGCATCCGCATGCCCGTGGCCTACGTCGCCTCGCCCGCGCGCCCGCGCCTCATCTCCTTCGGACTCGACGCCTCGAAGGACAATCTCAACGGCTTCAGCGACTCGGACGGCGACGGGAAAGAAGACCGCCTGCTGGCGGACGTGCCGCTCGAACCCGTCGATAACGTGCTCGACGTGCGCGCCGTCTCGGGCGTGAGCGTCAATGGTAAGAGCACCGACCTCGCCGTCGTGATGGGCTACGCGAACCTTTGGGTCTTCGACGTGACCATCCCGACCGCGCCCGTGCTCCTTAGCAGCCGGCCCTTCACCAAACTGCTCGGCGAGGACTTCGGCTACGCGCGCCGGATGGACGTGGAGGGGACGACCGCCTACGTCGTCTTCGCCGACCGGGTCGCGGCCTTCGACTTCGCGGACCCCGCGCAACCGCACCACGTCGCCACGCTGACGGGCGTCGGCGGCAACGTGCAGTGGGTCACGGTCAGGGACGGCTTCGCCTACACCATCTCCAGCGGCGCGACGGCGCGCGACGGCATCAACTCGGGCATCGCCCGCGCCGCCTCGCAGGTCATCACCTACGGCGTCGGCAACGAGCCGGCCGGCGAGCGTCGCATCTGCACGAACCCGGTCGTCATCAGCCGCCTCCGGCGCGAGATGCAGCAGCCAGCGGGCATCTTTTTTCAAGTCTTCGGCCACGACCGGCCGAAGGCCGCGCAGGTCGTCATCCGCAAGGAGAAGCCGGGCGTGCCGCCCGAGACGCTCGCCACGCTCGCGGCCGACATCGACCCCGACACGACCGACGGCATCGTCATCGGCACCGCGCGCTGGTCCGACCCCGGCCTCGTCATCGACCGCGCGGCCGTCTACACGGCCGAAGTCCTGCTCGACCCCGGCGGGCGCGGCGCCTACGCCTCCAAGCGCGAGCCCATCCCCTTCAGCTTCCTCATCAGCGAGTTCAACCCCTCGCTCGGGATCGAGGTGCGCGAAGTACAGCCCGACCCGTCGAAGCCCGACCTCAAGCAGAAAATCGGCACGGCGCTCTACAACTACATCCTTGCCGGGGACGCCAACGTCGAACTGCAAATCAAGGGCACGAACCGCTTCGCCGACGCGGCCGACCCGCAGGTGCGCTCCTTCGGCCTGCGCGCCGACCCCGTCTCGTTCGACGCGTTCGACCTGCCCCCGGGCGTCTACGCCTTCACGCTGCGCGCGACGCTCGCCGACCGCCCCGGCGTGACCGACGACGTTGAAGGACTGGTCACCGTCGGCGCCAACCGCTCCGTGCGCGAGCCCGGCACCACGGTCGTCAACGACGTGGAAGTGGCTAACGGCAACCTCGCCCTCTCATACAACGACGTTTCGATTAAGAATCGCGGCCTCTCGCTCTCGCTGACGCGCTCCTACAACGCGGCGAGTGCCGACGCCTTCGGCCCGTTCGGCTACGGGTGGGCGCACAACTTCCAGGTGTTGCTCAGCTACTCGCTCGTGAAGGGGAAGAAGGAGTTTCACCTGAAGGGCGGCGACGGCGGCAGTCAACTCTTCAAGGAAGAGAACCTCTTTCAGGGTCGCATCAACGCCTCCGGCACATACTACGGCCAACTCGCCGTCAACCCCGACGGCAGCTTCGATTACTTCACGAGGGCGCAAGTCCGTTACCACTTCCCCGGCGCTCTGCAAGAGGACACGTTCAACTTCTACAACGCGGCCTACATGGGCAACCTCGAATTCATGGAGGAGCCCAACGGCAACCGCCTCACGCTCGGCTACGACCAGATGGGGCGCATGGTGAGCGTCACCGACTCGTCGCGCCGCGCGCTCAACTTCACCTACGAACTGGCCGAGACGCCCTTCGTCGGCGTCCTGCCGCCGACCGCGCCGGGCAGCGTCTCCTGCACTAACAAGGGGCAGTTCGGCCTCATCCGCAGCCGCTTCCTCAAGGCCGACGTGGGCAAGGCTTACCACATCACGAACGTCACAGGCCCCGGCGACCTCTCGATTGACTACGCCTACGACGCCGAAGGCAACCTGCAAAGCGTCACCCGCCGTGGCTCGGACGACATCAGCCGCGCGACCTCCGACAGCGTCTGGCAGTACGCCTACAACCCTTCGCCCGTGACGGCGACGCGCCCCGAACTCGCACACCTCCTGCGCGAAGTGCGCAACCCGAACAGCACGCTGGCCGAGTTCCACGGCACGACCTACGAGTATCACCTCGACCAACTCCGCACGCCCGTCGCCGCCGTCAGGTTCCCCGAAGACTCGACCGTCCGCTACAGCTATACCTTCGACGCCGGCCGCGTCAGCCGCACCGACGTGAGCGACGCGCGCGGCAACTTCACGACCTACACCTTCGACGACAAGGGGCACACGCTCAGGGCCGAAGGCCCATCGTTCCAGCAAACCTCCGGACTGGTGCGCCCGGTGACCGAGATGAAGTGGAACGAGAAGGGGCTGCTGGAGAGTCAGACCGACCCCGAGGGCATGACCGCCACGACCATCTACGACGACTTCGGCAACCCGCGTTACCAGTCGATGACGGGCAGGGACGGCGTCGAGATCGAGACGCTCCCCGAGTACGACATCAGGTTCTCGAAGCTCGCCTCCTTCGTGGACGGGCGCGGCTATAAGACCTCGTACGACATCGACCAGAAGACCGGCAATGTCTCGAAGATCGTCCTGCCGACCAACCGCGTCATCACGCTCGAATACGACCCGCGCAACGGCGACCTCAAGAAGGTTCTGGACGAGAACGGCCTCGCGACGCTCTACGACTACGACAAGTACGGCAACGCGACCTTCATCCAGCGCGAGACGACGCCGGGCGGCACGCGCGTCGTGACGAAGTACAAGTACGACGAGCGCAGCCGCCTCGTCGAGTCGAGCGGCACGCTCGCCCCTTCGGTCACCTACGACTACGACGCGCTCGACCGCGTGGCCGAGACGGTCTCGACCGACGCGGCCAGCTTCCGCGAGACGCTCACCGCCAGATACGACTACTACCCGGCCGGGCAGTTGAAGACCTCCTCGATGAGCGGGGGCGGCCAGCGGTACGACAGCACGCTGAAGTACGACGGGCAGGACCGGCTCGTCGAGGTCGAGGAGCGCCCCAACGACGCGCCCGCCTACAAGCGCACCTACGGCTACGACCGCAACTCAAACCTCACCACCGAGACCGACCGCCGGGGCGTCAAGACCACGCGCACCTACGACGCGCTCAACTACCTCACCAGCACCACCGTCTCCGGCCCGTTCGACAAGAACAACAAGGTCGTCGAGAGCCCCGCGCCCGACTTCGTCGGCAACCCCACGCGCTTCACGGACCTCCACGGCAACGTCACCGAGATGTTCTACGACGGCCTCCATCGCCTCAAGTCGCGGAAGCTGCCCGGCGGCTACACGGAGGTCTTCAGCTACGACGACAACGGCAACGTCATCTCCGCCAGGGACCGCAACGGCCGTTTCACCACGACCAGTTACGACCCCGTCAACCGGCCCACGCGCCAGATGGACCCGAAGCAGCGGGTCACCACCTGGGCCTACGACGACGCGACGCGCACCGTCACCACGACGCGGTCGCCGCAAGGGCTGACCCACGTCGTGCGGACGGACGGGCTCAACCGCACGTTGCGCGAAGAGGTCACCTTTACCGGCGCCGACTACGTCAGCACCTACGTCTACGACGGGCTCACCGTCGCCATGACCGACCCGCGCGGGACGCTCACGACCCGCGAGCTGTCGTCGTTCGGCCAGCCCGGGCGCGAGAGCGTCAGCGGCTCCGACCCGCCGTGGCGCGTCGAGATGCGCTACGCGGCCTTCGGCGGGCTGCGCTCGACGACGGACGCCAACGGGCGCGACACCGTCTACAAGCTCGACGGCCTCGGCCGCCCCGTGCGTGTGGACTACCCCGGCGGCTTCAACGCGTCTTTCACCTACGACGGCGAGGGCGAGGTGCTCTCGTCCCGCGACCGGCGCGGCGTCGTCACGCAGATGACGTACGACAACCTCCGCCGGATGCTGACCAGCACGACGCTCGACGCCGACGGCCCCATCCCCGTGCTGACGAACGTCTACGACGACCCCAACAGCGCCGTGACCATGACCGACGCGGAGGGGCGCGCGACGACGATGGTCTACGACGGGCTGCGTCGCCCGAGCAAGGTCACCGACCCCGACAAGAAGGAGAAGTCCTACGTCTACGACGGGCTGAACCTCACCAGGGAGAGCGACTTCAAGGGCAAGTTCAGCGAATACACCTACGACGAGCTGGACCGCCTGACCTCGTTCAAAGACCGCAACGGCAACTCCGTCGTCATGAAGTACGACGACAGCGGCGGTCTGAAGCGGACGACGACCGACCGGCGCGGCAACCCGCGCGTCGAAGTCTTCGACCCGCTCGGCCGGCTCCGGAGCGTGACCCACGCCGACGAGCCGCTCGTCAGCTACGAGTACGACGGCAACAACAACCGCACGCTGATGACGGACGCACGCGGCAACCGCGTCGTCTACACCTTCGACGTGCTCGACCGCCTGCGCGTCGCCGACCACTCGTCCGGCGTCCGCGTCGAGCGCTACGACTACGACGCCGTCGGCAACCTCCGCAGCTACTTCGACGGCTTCGGCGCGCCCGTCGTCATGCAGTACGACGAGTTGGACCACCTCAAGTCGAGCACCGACGGCGAGGGCAACACCACCGTCTTCAAGTTCGACGGCGAGGGTCTGCCCGTCGAGCGCATCGACCCGAAGGGCAACGACTACAGGACGACTTACGGCCACAACGCGCTCGGCTCGCTGCGGCTGGTGAAGGACGCGGCGGGCGGCGTCTGGCGCTTCGACTACTACAAGGACCAGACGTTGCGGACGATGACCGACGCGCTCGGCCGCACCACCGACTACACCTACGACCCGCTGCGGCGCCTCCGCACCGTCGCGCAGCACGCCGCCGACGCCCCTGAGCGCGTCACCACCTACGGCTACGACGCGAACGGCAACCGCTCGTCCATGCTCGACGCGCGCGGCCAGCTCGCGAAGACCGACTATGACGACCTCGACCGCCCGAGCGTCGTGCTCTATCAGCAGACCAGCGGCGCCGGCCCGCGCCGGCAGGCGTTCACCTACGACCCCGAAGACAACCTCAACACCGTGGACGAGAGCGCCACGGACGTGCCCGGCAGCTCCACGCGGACCTACCGCCAGGGCTTCGACGCGCGCGACCGCCTCACGTCGCAGACGGACCCATACGGCAGCAACGTCTCCTACACCTACGACGCCGCCAACAACGTCCGCACGTTCACGGACGCGGCGGGGCTCACGACCGCCTACGACTACGACCCGCTCAACCGCCTCAAGCGGGCCGAGCTGCCCGTCAAGACGCCCGTCGCCTACACCTACAAGCCCGACGGGCTCGTCGAGAGCGTCGCCTACGGCGCGGGCATGACCCGGCGCTACGAGTACGACGACGCCGACCGCGTGCGCTCCGTGACGAACACGGCGGGGCCTGCGCAGGGCGAGGTCTACGCCTACACCTACGACGCCAACTCCAACCGCCGCACCGAGACGAAGAGTTTCGGCGGCGCGCTCTTCCGTAAGGTCGGCTACGACTACGACCTCATCGACCGCCTGACGCGCGTCGAGAACTCCGGCCCGGTCAACGTCGCGGCCGGCGGCGGCGGCCCGCGCGGCCTCAAGGCAGAGTACTTCGACGACAAGGAACTCACGGACCTCAAGGTCACGCGCGTGGACGCGACCGTGGACTTCGGCTGGCCGGGCTCCGACTCGCCCGACCCCTCCATCGACGGCGAGACCTTCTCGGCGCGCTGGACGGGCGCGGTGCGCCCGCTCTACTCCGAGACCTACACCTTCCACACCGTCACCGACGAGGGCGTGCGCCTCTGGGTTGACGACAAACTCGTCATCGACAACAACGCGGGTCACACCTCGACCGAGGACAGGGGGACGATAGAGCTTGAGGCGGGGCGGCGCTACAGCATCCGCATGGAGTTCTACGAGGGCACGGGCGACGCGGAGGCCCAACTGCTCTGGTCGAGCGCGAGCCAGACCAAAGAGGTCATCCCACAGGACGTGCTCTTCCCGCCTTCGTCCGCCAACGTCGCCACGACCGTCTTCGCCAGCAACACTCTCAACTATAGCTACGACGCCGTCGGCAATCGCAAGACCGAGGCGGGCCGCGACGCGCTCGGCGTCGCCGTCAACCGCGCATACAAGTACGACGATCTGAACCAACTCAAGCTGCTGACCGGCGAGGCATTGGGCGACCGCGCCTACACCTACGACGAGAACGGCAACCTCACGTCGGCCGCGCGCGGCGCGCAGACCGTCAACCGCTTCGAGTACGACGCGCGCGACCAACTGCGCCGCGTCACCGGCGGCGTGGGCGAAGAGGTCGCGCGCTACGACTACGACGTGTGGCGCAGGCGACTCTCGAAGAGCTTTATCGCCACCGGCGTCGAACAACGATACGTCTACGGCGCGGGCGGTGTGGCCGACGAGTTCGACCGCCAGAACCGCCTCGTCAACCGCTACGACTACGGCACGGACCTCGTCCGCAGCCAACTCGGCGGCGAGGGCGAGCGGTGGCACTTCTACGACGCGCTCGGTTCGACGACGGCCCTCTCCACGGCCGAGCCGCAGCCCGGCGGCGCGGTCGCGGGCTTCGCCACGCGCTACGAATACACGCATTGGGGCGAGCTGCTCGCGGGCGCCGACGCCAGCGCCAACCCCTTCGGCTACACCGGCCAGCGCCTCGACGACGAGACGGGCCTCATGCCGCTCGGCAACGGCGAACGTTACTACTCGCCCGCCCTCGGCCGCTTCATCCAGCAGGACGGCTTCGCCGGCAGGCCGCCGGAGACGCAGAGCCTCAACCGCTACGCCTACGTGGCGAACAACCCGCTGCGTTACGTCGATCCGTCGGGCGCGGACGGCGTGGCGGCCGATTCGCTGAAGAGGTACGCGAACGACCCACGGCGCGGCTACGGGGTTAACTTCGCCCTCTCCTTCGCCGCCGGCTTCACCTACGACACGCTGAACGTCGCGACCTTCGGCGGCTTCGGCACGCTCGACGTGGCCGTGCAGGACTTGATGCGGGGCAGGAGCGTTGACCTGCGCAGCGCCTTCGCGCGTGGCGGCTACGGCGCTTCGGTGGGGCAGGTCGGGAGCAACTTCGTCGCGTACGGGAAGGGCGTCGTCAAGGGCGCCTACAACGTCGCGATGGGGCTGCCGGAACTCGGCTACGGGCTTATCACGCACCCGCTCGACACGGCGGGCGCCATCAAGAAGGGCTTGGGCGATCAAGTCCTCGCCGTCTTCGACGCGGCCTACGACCCGGACACGGCGCTCGACCGTCTGGCCGCGGCCGGGCAGGAGAACGCGCTGGAGGGCATCGGCGAGTTCGTCGGCGAGACGGTGGCCTTCGAGGGCGCGGGTCGAATCGCGGGCCGCACGCTCGGCGCCGTCGGCCGCACGCTGGCCGAGACGCGTCTCGGCGGTGCCGTCGTCCGCAGCGGCCTCGGCCGCGCGACGGCCGCCGTCTACCGCGAGAGCATCGCCCGCCTCGGCGCCGCTCGCGCCGGCCTCCATGAGTTCGAGCGAGGGTTCTGGCGACGCGCGGGCGCGGGCCTCGGCAGGCTCTCGCAAGGTGCCGGCGCGGGCCTCGGCAGGTTGTGGCAGCGCGCTGGCGCCGGCATCGACAGGTTCATCAACGACGCGCGCAGGGCATGGGAGGCGAGCGCGGAGGAGCCCGTCGCCGAGTTGGCCCTGGCCGGCGGCGGGGCGTTAGAAGGCGGGATGGCGTTCCCAGACCTCTTGAGGCCCATCAAGGCCATCAAGAACTATTTTGAGTCTCGACAGGTTGGCCCCCCTGGCGGTATTGTCGGAACCCCGGAGGTCTTTGCCGAGTTCGAGCTTGCCGGGCAGGTCTTCAACGACGTTAACGCCACGGCGCGCAAGGTGCGCAAGAGCGGCCCCCTCCCGGGTCTGTCCGGCAGCAGCGATGATCAGCTTGTTATGCACGCCGAAATCGGCGCGATGCATCAGGCTTACGAGGCCGGGCTGCGCGGCGGGCACGGCATCCTGAGAGTCAGCGGTTCGCGGAACGTTTGCAAGTACTGCAAGGGCGACATCAAGTCTTTCGCCTCCGATTACCTCAACCTCGAAACGCTGACGGTGTTTGACACGGACGGAATCGTCTACACCTTCGAGGCCAAAACCGGGGACTTCAGAATCTATCAGGACGGCGGCAAGGGCTGGAAGACGACAAAGAGGCGAAGACTGAGACCGTGACAAAGAACTCACACGCACACGGGAGGAGCAGTTTATGAGGGCCGACAAGGTGTGGGTGACGCCCCCCGATGACGGCAACATGTTCGGCGCCATGTTCTCCGTGCTGTCGCCCGAAGGATATCCCGTCGCCTACTGGCTCTTCGGCCGGTCTAAAGACCCGGAAGAGGATGACGGGCTCGTGTACGTCGAGCGCGACGACCAGTCGTGGAGCACCGACGGCGGCGTCGAGCAATGCCGTCTCGGCAGAGATAGTCTGAAGCTTTGTTTCGAGGAGTCCGCCGCCGCCGAACTCAAGTCGGGGCGTGAAGTTGTCATCCAATTCGATCTTGACGACGCGCGGTTCGCGGCGCTGAAGGCCGCGTTCGACTCGATGTTCCAAGGTCATCAGGACTATGAGGTGACCGCCGGATGAAGGGGGCCGCGCCAATCACGGAAGGAGGAGTGCATGAGTAGTCAGGGGAACATGGCCGCGTTCGTCGCGCAGACGGTGCCGGCGCAGATGACGGCCGGGCTCATCTACAACGTCAGCGTCACGATGAAGAATACGGGGAGCACGACCTGGACGCGCGCGGGCGAGTACAAGCTCGGCGCGCAGAACCCGCAGGACACGTCGCGCTGGGGCACGACGCGCGTCGAGCTGACGCCCGCCGACTCCATCGCGCCCGGCGCGACCAAGCGTTTCGACTTTCAGGTGCGCGCCCCCGCGACGACCGGCACGCAGCCCTTCCAGTGGCGCATGCTGCGCGAGTTCGTCGAGTGGTTCGGCGACTTCACGCCGGTCGTCAACGTCAACGTCACGGCCTCGACTTCGCTCCGCGTCAAGTACCGTTACCACGTCATCGCGTGCGGCTACCCGCGCTACGGCCGGGACGAGCCCGCCGACCGCATCAACGCGCGCTGGCCCGAGTTCGGCTACTGGAAGGACGGCGTGGTGAACGGCACGTGGATGGCGAGGGCGCAGAACACCGAAGCCTACGGACGGCGCACGCTCGGCCTCTGCCGCGACAACCAGATTCGCATCCTGACGGGCTGGTGGGACATCAACGACCGCGTCGCGCTCGACAACACGCTCGCCGCCTTCAGCCGCGTTGACCTTAAGGCCGAGCCGCTCCGTCTCGCATACATGTTCGGCGCGCAGAACTTCAAGAACCCGAACAAAGACCCGCTCGGGCGCCCGCTCGAAAGCGCCGCCATCATCGAGCAGATGGTGCGCGACCGCTGGGCGCCGGACGCGGCCAACCGCGAACGCTACGCGTGGATCACGGACGGCCTGCGGCAGGAGCGCCCCATCGTGATGATCTGGGGCGACCCCGGCACCATCCCCGGCACCAACCAGCCCTCGCCCGCGCGCAACACCTTTCAGTATCGCGACTACCTGCTCAACCGCATCCGCCCGCTCTACCGCGCCGCGACGCGCGCCGAGCCGTTCATTATCATGGTGAACCACGCGCTCTTCCCCTGGAACATCCGCGACGAGGTCTACAAGGGGCTCGACGGCGTCTACAACCACGCCTGCGGCTTTGACCCGAGCGGCAGGGCGATCACGACGCGGGAGTCGGTGCCGCTCACCGAGACCATCTTCAACAACGACCTGACGGCGATGCGGAACCTGCGCAACTGGGAAGGGAAGGCGCTCACATACTTCCCCGGCAGCATGCCGCAGTATGACGAGGACCGGCTCGCCGACCGGACCTCGCCGCGCTACGTGCTCGCCGCCGCCGCGACCGAGGACGATGGGCGCGCGCAGGTCACGAGCATGTTTCGTCTCGTCAAGAGCTACGCGCCGACGCTCTCCATCACGCAGGGCAGCGGCGACTGCGACCTCGTGGTGAACAAGTGGGTCACGCTCACCTCGTTCAGCGAGTGGCCCGAGGGCGCCACGATTGAGCCGTCGTTGGTGCGTGGTCGCAAGTACCAGGGCTCGACCGCCGACCCGCGCAACGCGCGCTGCGACTACGGCACCGACTTCATCGACATCATCCGTCAACTCTTCTCCGACCGCGTCGTCAACATGACGCGCCGCGACTTGGAGGCGCAGGAGCCGCTCCCGATTCCCTAGCATCGCTTTTGAGAAAAATCATGCTCATACATCGCCGGTTTCTTCTCGCGTGCGCGCTCGCGTGCGGCACGGCTTTCGTCGTGCTCGGTCAGTCGAGCCAGGAGCAGGGCGCGCGGCGTACAGCGAGTGCGCCGCCCGCTCGCATCTCGCTTGAGCCTTGCGAAGTACCCGGCCCGGGGGAAGGTGTGAAGGAGCAGGCGCGCTGCGGGACGTACGAAGTATTTGAGAACCGCGCGACGAAGAGCGGGCGCAAGATCAAGCTCAAGATAGTCGTCTACCCGGCCACGGGCAGGGACAAAGCGGCCGACCCCTTATTCTACATACCGGGCGGCCCCGGCTCCTCCGCCACGGAAGACGCGCCCTACGTCGCGCAGGACTATGCGAAGATTCGCGAGCGCCGCGACCTCGTCTTCGTGGACCAGCGCGGCACGGGGGGCTCCAACCCGCTCAACTGCGATTTCTTCAACCCCTCGGACCTCTCAAGCTATCTGGGCTTCTACTTCCCGCTCGCGGACGTACGCAAGTGCCGCGAACAGTTGGAGCCGAAGGCCGACCTCAAGCTCTACACGACGCACATCGCGATGGACGACCTCGACGAGGTGCGCGCCGCTCTCGGGTACGACCGCATCAACATCAGCGGCGGTTCCTACGGCACGCGCGCCACGCAGGACTACGTCAAGCGCCATTATAAACACGTCCGCACAATCGTCTTGCAGGGCGTCTCGCCGACCGATCAGTTGATGCCGCGTGATTTTCCACAGCACACGGAGCGCGCGCTCAACGGAGTGTTGGACGAATGCGCCGCCGACGAGGCTTGCCGCGCCGCGTTCCCCAACCTGCGCGCCGAGGCGAAGGCCGTGCTGGAGCGTCTACTGCGCGGCCCCGTCGAAGTCGAAGTGAAGCACCTGCGGAGCGGAGCCGGCACGCGCGTTCAACTCTCGCGCGACCTCGCGGGGGAAGCGATTCGCTACATGCTCTACCAGGCGGGGGCCGCGAGCCGCATCCCTCTCTTCTTACATCTCGCCGCGCAAGGCGACTTCGCGCCGCTCGCGCAGTCCGCGATTTTGTACCGCCAGTTGATCGTCGCCACGGGCAGCAACGGCATGTACCTTTCAGTGACCTGCGCCGAAGACCTGCCCTGGATCAGGCCCGGCGAAGGTGAACGCAACGCGGAGCACACGTTGCTGGGCGACTACCGCCTGCGCCAGCAACGCGCGGCCTGCGACCTCTGGCCGCGCGGAGACATCCCCAAGAGCTACGCCGAACCGACGCGCGCGGACGTGCCCGCCCTGATTCTCACGGGCCAGTGGGACCCTGTGACGCCGCCCGTCTACGGCGAGACGGCGGCCAGACATCTCCCCAACAGTCTGCATCTCGTCGTCCCGCACGGCGGCCACGGCTTCGGCGGCCTCGATGGAATCGATTGTATCCGGAACCTCGTCGCGGACTTCGTCAACCGGGGAACGACGAGCGGCCTGGATACCTCCTGCGTCAAAAACATCCGCCGCACGGGCTTTCTCCTGAAACTCCCGGAGCCGAAACAATCGCCTTGACGCGCGACGCCAATTTGAGGACCAACAGTATCGGAGTCCGATAACCAAACTTATGTTGTAGTGTGAGAGATTATCGGACTCCGGCTCTTGCGGAGACCTTGTACGTGTCGCTTTGACCTTTAAAACACTTGACACGGCGCCGCATTGCACTTAAGTTGCAGCATTCGTCTTGCGGAAGGGTGCTGTCCCTCGGGCGACAGCCTTTACAGCTTTTAAGACTTCCACACACCGAACGAGCAGGGGTCGGGCTCAGTCAGAGCGCGAGGCCGGGCCGGCCGCGCCGTCTCAGGACCACGACACTCGTCGATTATCCGAACGCAATTTAAGGTAGTCAGTTTCCGCGCCCTGAAGGGGCCGGGCGGTGAGGCTCTGTCAGTGACATCTGCGGATGCGGCCGGGCTCGCCCTGGGTCAACTCGAAGGTGCCGCCCTCGTCTTTGGCGTCCGGGACCGTGACGGTCAGGGTCATGACTTTGTCACGCACCACGCCGCTGTAGACGGCGGGTCTGCTCTTCGGCGGGTCGTCCTCGCGCTGAGGTCCCATGGACCCCGCCACGAACGTGCCTTGCGCGGTGAAGCGTCCCTCGGCGTCGAGCGCGAGGGGCAGTTCGATGCTCCCACGGGCGCAGCTAAAACGGATCTGCGCGCCCTCTTCCGTCACGTCCAGTTGCGCGTTCTGGCCGCCCCACTTTCCGGTCGCGACCGTGCGCTGGTCTTGAGACATCGTCGCCACCTTAACGTCCTGGCAGGAGCCACCCTGCCAAAGGGCCAGCAGCAGGAGAGAGAAAAGACAGAATGTGTGGTTGAAGCCTGACGGCTGCATGTTTTTTTTCCGGGAATCAACTAGCGCTGATAGAAGATACATCCGAAGGTCTCTTTAAGCAATTAAGCCCCAGATTCACTTCGGGTACGACTCATAACTCAACGTGGCGCGATGCGCGTCGGAGAAACTTAGATGCAGAATACGACCCCCACAAGGAAGTTCGGCAGACGTTCGAGATGGCTTCTGGTTGCCGTGCTCGCGTTGCTCGCCCCGGCCATGTTCCTTCTGCCGCCCGGCGGCGCGCAAAAGGGCGACACGCGGAGGCCGGTGCCCGACGTGGTGCGACTGGTCGGCCCCATCTCGCAGGATAAAGACCTCCGCGACCTGCCTTACATCCCTCCGACGCCGCGTGAAGAGGAAGAAAAGCGCCTGACGCGCCACCCGCCCAAGGAGAGCGCCGACGCCGAGGGTCGCGGCATCCGTGGGATGCGCAGGGCCGAACGCGAGGCCGAGCACGAAGCGGAACGAGAGCACGAGTTTGAGGCCGCGCGCGAGGCCGGACTCGTCGCGCAGCAGAAGCGCAAGTCGCCCAAGGCGCCGCAGGCGCTCAAGTCTGACACGACCGCGCGCGTGGTCTCTCCCCCGCCCCGCGTCGCCCCTTCGGCCCGCAAACCCGCGTCGCAGCAGACCTCCGTCCCCACCGCCAACATGTCGAGCCCGACGAACACCTTCGCCGGCATGACCTCGCAACTCGCTTGTAACGGCTGCCTCCCGCCCGACACCGACGGCGACGTTGGACCGAACCATTACGTGCAGGCGGTCAACTCCTCCATCCGCATCCACGACAAGGCCGGTAACGTCCTCGCCGGGCCGATCACCTTCAACTCATTCTTCTCCGCGATGGGTCCCGCGACGCCCTGTGGCGCGAACGCGAACGACGGCGACCCCGTCGTCTTCTACGACCACATCGCCGACCGCTGGATCATCACCGACTTTGCCTTCGCGGCCTTCCCCGGCACCTCCTTCTACCAGTGCATCGGCGTCTCGAAGACGAGCGACCCCGTCACGGGTGGCTACTGGCTCTACGCCGTGCAGGTTGACCCGTCGAACCCGAACTACCTCGGCGACTACCCCAAGTTCGGACTGTGGCCCGACGGCTACTACATGTCGGTCAACATGTTCTCGAACAACACGACCTTCAACGGCGTGCGCGTCTACGCGCTCGACCGCGCCTCGATGATTAACGGCGGGTCTGCGAACACCATCGCCTTCACCATCCTGCCGGCCGACCTCGGCGACCAGTACAGCCTCCTGCCCGCGACCTACCGCACGGGCGACCCGCCGCCCGCAGGGCAGCCCGAGTGGTTCATGAACATCAACAGCTCGGCCTCCGCCGGCACGGTTGAGAACCAGGTCTTCGTCCGACGCTTCCACGCGGACTTCACCACGCCGGCCAACTCCTTCTTCGGCGTCGGCGCGAATCACGCGCCCGACGCCATCATCACCGTCAACGGCTTCGTGGACGCGTTCGACAGCACGTCGGGCACCGCCATCGTCCCCAACGGCACGGCCAACACCACGCAGTACCTCGACACGCTCGGCGACAAGCTGATGTACCCGCTCGCCTACCAGAACCTCGGCGGCGTCGAGTCCATCTACTCCTCGCACACCGTCAACAACAACCAGGGCGGGACGGGGCCGACCGCCATCCGCTGGTACCAGTTCAACGTCACGGGCAACACCGTCGCCACGACGCCGGTCCAGCAGCAGAGCTTCAACAACGGCGGCGACGGCCTCTGGCGCACGATGCCGAGCATCAACGTCGACCACGACGGCAACGTCGCCATCGGCTACACCGCTTCGAGCGCGACCGTGGACCCCGGCATACGCTACGCCGGCCGCCTCGCCGCCGACCCGCCGAACACGATGGCGCAGGGCGAGGCCGTCATGACGCCCGGCACAGGCCACCAGACCAGCACGAGCGGCCGCTGGGGCGACTACAGCTCGATGTTCGTTGACCCGACCGACGGCTGCACCTTCTATCACACCAACGAATACTACTCGGCGACTTCGGCCTCCGCTTGGAACACGCGCGTGGGCGCGTTCAAGTTCCCGACCTGCACGACCGAACCGCTGCCGACGCCGACGCCCACGGCCACGCCGACTCCGACGCCGACGCCCGGCACGCCGCCCGTCTCGGCCGGCCCCGTGACCATCACGGCGAGCGCCGGCACCGCCGGGCCGACCGACTACGCCACGCTTCAGGCCGCCTTCGCCGCCATCAACGCGGGCACGCACCAGGGCGCCATCAACGTCTGGATTCTGGGCAACACGACCGAGACCGCCTCCGCCATCCTCAACGCGAGCGGGACGGGCTCGGCCGTCTACACCTCGATCATCATGGTGCCGAGCGGCACGCGCACGGTCGCGGGCAACCTCGCCGCCCCGCTCATTGATTTGAACGGCGCGGATGTCGTGACGATTGACGGCCTCAACTCGGGCGGCAACTCTTTGACGCTCTCGAACACGAACACCTCGGCGACCGCTGGCACGAGCACCGTTCGTTTCATCAACGGCGCGCAGAACAACACGGTCAAGCGGTGCAACATACAGGGCTCCTCGACCGTCGGCGTCGGCACGACGGCGGGCGGCGCCGTTCTCTTCAGCACGACGACCGGCGCGGGCAACAACGGCAACACCGTCTCGCTCAACAACGTCGGCCCCGCTGGCGCGAACCTGCCCATCAAGGCAATCGCGGCCGTCGGCACGACGACTAACAACACCACCATCAACCGCGACAACGTCATCGACGGCAACAACGTCTTCGACTTCTTCGGCACCGGCGGCGTCTCCGTCGCGGGCATCGACATCCGCACGGGCAACACGAACTTCGTCATCCAGAACAACCGCATCTACCAGACGGCCACGCGCACGTTCACGACCACGGCGCTGCGCTACACGGGCATCAACCTGGTCGGCACGACGGGCGCGAACGGCAACGCGCACACCATCCGCAACAACGTCATCGGCTTCGGCGCCGCCAACGGCACGGGGACGACGACCATCAACGGTTCTTCGAACGAGTTCCGTGGCATCGACCTCGCCGCCGCCAGCAGCGGGACGGCGACCAGCGTGCAGGGGAACGTCATCTCCGGCATCAACCAGACGACGAGCCGCGCCTCGACGACGGCCGCCTCGTCGCCCTTCATCGGCATCTCGCTCGGCACCACGTCCGGCGTCTTCGACGTGGGCAACCTCGCGGGCAACCAGATCGGCAGTCTCGACGGCTCTTCGACCATCGTCATCAACGCGACCTCGACGACGGCCTCGAACGCGCCCGTCATCGCCATCTACGACTTCAGCCTGAGTTCGGGCAACGTCTCGAACAACAACATCGGCGCCATCACCATCAACTCGGGCGGGACGGGCACGACCGTGGGCTTCCGAGGCATCCTCGTCAACACCTCTTCGGCCGCGACCGAGACCATCAACAACAACACCATCGGCGGCCCGACCGCGGCCGGCGCCATCACCAACAACATCGTCGGCAGCTACGTCATGTACGGCATCCAGACCGCGCTCCCCGCAGTCTCGATGACGGGCAACACCATCCGCAACCTCGTCGGCAACTCGACCTTCCCGGCGACGGTCGTCGGGAGCGGCATCGTCGTCAACGTCAGCACGGCGGTCACGAACACGAGCACCATCTCGCGCAACACCGTCCACTCGCTCAGCAACGCCTCGGGCGCGGCGCAGACCTCGATCTATGCCATGGACCTGACGCTGCCGGCGACCACCAACGTCAACACCAACGTCATCGAGCGGAACCTGATTCACTCCATCGTCAACACCTCGACCGACAACACGAGTCAGCTCTGGGGCATCGTCCAGCGCGGGTCGGGGACGGCCGCTCAGCCGGTCACCGCGACGGTGAAGAACAACATGGTTCGCCTCGGCCTCGACGCGGCGGGCAACTCGATCACGAGCGGCCTGAGCATCATCGGCATCCGCGACATACAGGGCGCGGTCGGCGGCGCGGGCACGACGGTCGTCAACTACCAGTTCAACAGCGTCTACATCGGCGGCACGGGCGTGGCCTCTTCGTCCGGCACGTTCGCCTTCAACAGCACCGCGCTGGTGAGCACGCGCAGCTACGTAGACAACATCTTCTGGAACGCGCGCTCGAACGCCTCCGGCACGGGCAAGAACTACGCCATCTCGCTCGCGGGCACCGCGATAAATCCGGCCGGACTGACGAGCAACTACAACGACCTGTTCGCCAACGGCACGGGCGGCTTCGTCGGCCTCTTCAACGCGATAGACCAGCCGACGCTCACCGACTGGCAGACGGCTTCGGGGCAGGACGCGAACAGCATCTCGGTCAACCCGAACTTCGTCAACCCGACCGGGAGCGCCACGACCGTCGACCTGCACGTGCAGAGCGGCAGCCCCGTGCTCGCCGCTGGCACGCCCATCGCCGGCATCACCAACGACTTCGACAACGACGCGCGCGACACCGTGCCCGACATCGGCGCGGACGAGATACCGGGGTCGCTCGCCACCGTGCTCGGCGTCGCCCCGGCCTCCGGCACTTACAACGGGACGGTCAACCTGTCGGCCACGCTCACCGCGAACGCGGTCGGCGTCAGCGGCAAGCTCATCAGTTTCACCTTGAACGGCAACGGCGTCGGCAGCGCGACGACGAATGGCGCGGGCGTCGCGTCGCTCATGAACGTCTCGCTCGCGGGCATCAACGCGGGCACGTACCCGACCGGCGTCGGCGCGAGTTTCGCGGGCGACGCGGGCTACGCCGCCGCCAGCGGCACGGCCGTGCTCACGGTCAATCAGGCCACGACGACGACGGGCCTGACTTCGGACGTTAACCCCTCGACGCTCGGGCAGACCGTGACGTTCACGGCCACCGTCACTTCGGCGGCCGGCACGCCGACCGGCACGGTCAACTTCAAGGAAGGCGTGACGACTCTCGGCTCCGATACGTTGGACGGCTCGGGTGTCGCCACCTTCTCGACCAGTTCGCTCTCGGCCGGCTCGCATATCATCACGGCCGAGTACGTGGGCGACACCAACTTCAGCGGCGACACTTCGGACCCGCTGACGCAGCAGGTGGACGCGCCCTCCTTCTCCATCGACAACGTCACGATGGCCGAGGGCAACGCCGGCACGACCACGTTCACCTTCACCGTCACCAAGACGGGCACGACCGCGCTGACCGCGACCGTGAACTACGCGACCGCCGACGGCACGGCCACCGACGCCGACAACGACTATGAGCCGGCGAGCGGCATGCTCACTTTCGCCTCGAACGAGACGACGAAGCAGTTCAACGTCACCGTCAACGGCAACACGACGCCGGAGGTTGACGAGACCTTCACGGCGACGCTGAGCAGCCCTTCGAACGCGACCATCTCGCAGGGGACGGGCACGGGCACGATCTCGAACGACGACGAGTCGGTCTCAACCGGCCAGCTCATCATCTCCGAGTTCCGCCTGCGCGGGCCGGGCGCCACGCCCGTGCCGGCCGCGCCGTCGAAGGCGGGCGTCGCCTCGCCGTGCAGCGGCGGTTCGAGCGCGACCGTCAAGGGCGGCGGCGCCGCCACCAGGCGCAAGGCGCGCGCGCTCGTCCTGAGCGGCTCACCGCTCGACCCGGACACGAGCCCCGAGGCCAACGACGAGTTCATCGAGTTGTACAACGCGACGAACTCGCCGCTCTTCGTGGCGACGACCGACGGGTCCGCTGGTTGGGCCGTGGCCGCCTCGGACGGCGTCGTGCGCTTCATCATCCCGACGGGGACGGTCATCCCGCCGCGCGCGCACTACCTCGGCATCAACGAGTTGGGCTACAGCCTCGGCTCCGTCGCGGGCGGCGACTTCGTCATTCGCGGCGACGACACGACCTGCTTCGGGTATCAGGTGGACATACCCGACAACGCGGGCATCGCTCTCTTCCGCACGTCGAGCGCGGCGAACTTTACGATGTCGAGCCGTCTCGACGCCGTCGGTTCGGCGGGCGAGGCGAACACGCTCTACAAGGAGGGGACGGGCTACCCGGCGCTGGCGCCGGCGACCAACCTCGAACACAGCTTCCACCGCGCGCTGTGTGCATACGTCTCGGGCGTGGGCTGCACGACGCCGGGGAACCCGAAGGACTCTGGCGACAACGCGACCGACTTCCTCTTCGCCGACACGAATGGGACTTCGACGGCGGCCGGCCAGCGGCTCGGCGCGCCCGGCCCCGAGAACTCGACTTCGCACGTCCGGCGCGACACATCGGGGGTGGGAGCGCCGTTGCTCGACGGCGCGGTCTCTTCCTCTTCCCCGCCGAACCGCGCGAGGGACTTCACGTCCGACCCGCCGAACAACTCGACGTTCGGCACGCTGACCATCAGGCGGCGTGTGACGAACAACACGGGTGCGCCGGTGACGCAGTTGCGCTTCCGCATCGTCGAGATGACGACCTTCCCCGTCCCGACGGGGACGGCCGACCTGCGCGCGCGGACGGGGATTGACGAGGTGAGTGTCGGCCCCATCAACGACGTGAACACCTGCGCGGCAGCGGGGGCCGGGCCGCCGCCTTGCAACATCCCGGTCAAGGGGACGACGCTGGAGCAGCCGCCCAATCAGCTCAACGGCGGCGGTTACAACTCGACGCTGACGGTCACGCTCGCGTCGCCGCTCGCGAACGGCGCGTCCCTGCCGGTCAACTTCCTGCTCGGCATTCAGCAGACCGGCACCTTCCGCTTCCTGATCATCATCGAAGCCCTTCCCTAACCTTCAACAACCTGGCCTCGGTCAGGACTGACAAAGAAGAGCCCGCCACAGCTTATAAGTGTGGCGGGCTCTTCGCTCAAAGGATGTAGTCATCATGGTCCCACGTCTTTTGTTACGGCTGATTGGAGTGAGTCAGCTTGCCGCATTGTGTCTCGCGTTCACACAAGGTGGGAGCGACGCGCAGACGCAGGCGCTCGTTCGGCGCCTGCAAGAGGGAGACAGGCGGGAACGGCTCGCCGCCGTCGAAGAGATAAAGGGGCGGGGCGCGGCGGCGAAGGCAGCGGTGCCCGCTCTCGCGGCGGCGCTCAAAGACCCGGACGACGATTTACGAAAGGCCGCGACCGAGGCTCTTGGCAGGATGGGAGCGGAGGCGAGAGCCGCCGTGCCCGCACTCACCGACGCATTGAAAGACGGCAACGTCTCTGTGCGAAGCAACGCAGCCTTCGCGTTGGGGCAGGTCGGCGCGGAGGCCGAACCGGCGGTCCCGGCCCTGAACGCGATGTTGAAGGACGAAAGCCCCTGGGCGCGAGCCGGCGCCGCCCGCGCGTTGGGCAGAATCGGTGGGACGGCGAAAGCTTCCATCCCGGCGTTGATTGAGTTGCTGAAAGACCAGAACGAAGGCGTCCGCAGGGATGCGGCCGAGGCGCTCGGGCGGTTCGGTGTCGAGGCGAAGGGCGCGGCCCCGGCGTTGGTCCTGTTATTGAAAGACGAGAGCGTGTCCGCGCGCAAAGTCGCGGCCGAGGCGCTCGGCGGAATCGGGCCGGAGGCGAGGGCCGCCGTGCCGGCTCTGAAGGAGTCTTTGAAGGACCGCGAGTTCGTCGTGCGGATGAACGCGGCCCAGTCGCTCAAGCGCATCGGGTTAGAGCCGGCGGAGGCCGTGCCGCTTTGGATGGAGGCGCTGCGTGACGCAAGCGAGCACGTCCGCAGGTACGGCGCCGACGCGTTGGCCGAGTTAGGGCCGGGAGCGAAAACGGCGGTGCCGGCGTTGACCGAAGCGTTAAAGGACCGCGACCGGTTCGTACGTCTCAGCGCCGCGAAGGCGTTGGGCAATATCGGCGGCGAGGCCAGGACGGCAATCGCCGCCCTGGTCGGATTGTTGAAGGACGAAGAGCCGCTGGTTCGCGCCGCCGCCGCCGCCGCGTTGGGCAAGATGGGAAGCGACGCGAAGGCGGCACTGCCCGCTTTGAATGAACTGCAAAAGGATCAGGCGACGGTCGTGAGACTTGCCGTGGCGGAAGCCATCAACAGAATCAACTCTCAAGGAACACAACCTTAGTACATCAGCCTTGTGAGCGTCTAAATCGAAGCCGCAAAATGTTTTCGAGGTGAGTAGAGCGGATGCAAGGTCGGTCGGGGCTTTCCCCTCGTGCGGTTTGGTGGGAGAGTTTGGAGAGACGGAGGCGGTCGGGGCGCCTCCGTATGTTTGGGAGCGTCGGGTCGATGTCGCCACCGTGCGGTCAGGGCAACAGGCCGAGGACCACCGACGGCCCCAGCAGCAACATCGACAGGCAGATGAGCACGTTCCCCAGTTGCACGCTCACCGCGAGACCGCTCAGTGCCGCGCCCAGGAACGTCTGTATCCTGAGCATCAGCCCCGAGAGACTTCGCGCCACTCGCGCGCGGCGGCCGAGCCCGTCCCGGTCGCCCGTTGTGTCGGGTAGGACCGAGGCGGCTTCAGCGGCCCGCGCGGCGAGCTGAGCGTTGCCGGGAGAGTGGAGTCTGGTGTTTAGCAATTGCATGTCTTACAATTCCTCCCGCCGTCCGGATGCTGTTCGTGTCCAAGCGAGACATCCGCCGGCTGAATGGGCAGACTTTATGTCTGCCTGTTCTTTTTTACGGCCCGCCGGCTCTTCGCTGGTCAGGTCGTCGCACTCGCTCTACTCACCTCGAAACTTATTCGGCTGTCAAAGACCTCTACTCCTCGCCACACATAGTAAGACTCGCCGCGCCGCCGTTTGTGGAAACTCGCGGCGGCGTTTGTGGAAACTAATGCCGCCGACGCGCGCCGTTCGCGCTCGCGGCTCTCGCCCACGCCGACCGCACATCTGATTCCCCCCACGCCGCCCGAACCTTCACACGGCGGACCACGTAATTGACCCTGGAATCAACTTCAGCCAGAAACCATCCGTCGAGTCTTTATTTGTGAGCGGAGGGACTATTTTATCGACCCGCTTTCCCAAGAGAGATAGAATCGGGTCTTGTGTGCTAGAGGCAATTATTCCCCCTTGGCGGAAAACTGTCCTTCACCCTGGCACTCTTTGGAGGTGAAACAATGTCATCGTCGAAGAAAATCGACGGGAATGCTCCTCAGCTTGATGGCATCACTCAACAACAGCCCGCGCCGGAAGAGATCGTCGGCGCGGGCAAGATTGCCCTTCCTCCCCTCACACCCGAGACCGACCCTTACCTCAACCGCGTTGCTAATGAGTGTATTGAGTGTAAGCAGAAGGTCGAAGCGATGATCTCGTCGATGGTGCACAGCTCCACGCTCGCGGAGGACATCGTCGCCGAGGCGATCCGGCGCGTCTACGCGAACGCCAAACTGCACCGCGACGAGAAGGAGATCGAGAACGTGGCCGGCATGCTCTACGTGACGGCCCGCCGCCTCGTCATCGACCTCAAGCGCGAAAAGTTGATCGCCAACAGAGTTAAGACCGTCAGTTGGGACAACACCGAGAACGCGACCGAGGTCAATCGCGGCGACGACTGGGCGGACGCGCACGGAACCATAGGCCGCATGGCGGCGGCCGAGATGCTGGCGCTCGCGCTCGAAGGCGCGAGCGACCGTGAGAAAGTTTTATTCGACCTGTGGTTCAACCACGGGATGACCAACCAGGAAATCGCCAGAGAGTTGCAAGTCACCCCCGTCACGGTCAGGGCTCGGCTGGCGAAACTAATCGCGAAAATGCGCTCGAACTTAGGCGGCCTGATGTAATATCCGGGACTCGCGCCGCGCAGGTGTGCCCCGTCCCGGGACAGGTTGGCCTTTTGAGAAGCCACGGGAGTCCCCCAAGCTCTGCTTCTATCAACCCGACCAGGCAGAGGAGAAAAACGATGAGTTCACATTGCCCCACGGACGAAAATTCGTTTGCCACGGCAGCCGCCGACTGCCGACGGCGGCTGCGCCGGGCGCTCGCGGGGGCGCCTGCTCACAGTTCGCTCGTCATGTGCTTCATGATTGATGGGAAACGTAACGCTCATGATCATTCGGTGCCTAACGGGAGGGGGAGCTGACTTCTCCCTCGTCCCCGTCGGGCATCGCGCACCCGGCAAGTCAACACCAAAGCCTTGTGTAATGTTCAGGAGGTTATTATGAAGCACTTGTTAAGTCAGGCGGTCAGGCGGCTGGTCTCGCCCGCGTGGAAGGTCAATCGTGCGGGCATGAATTTTAACGAACACGCCCACAATCGAACTTCGGAACGGGGCGCCGGCTACGAGCGCGCGGGCGACTTCACGCGGCGGTACGAGCCGGGCGCCCGGCAGGAAGACTTCGGCGACTATCAGACCGCCACGCCGCAGCAACTACTGCTCGACCGGCTGCGCGATAAGAGGCCCCAGGGCGGCGCGCAGTCCGAAGTCAACGAGATGCTGGAGATGGTTCTGAAGGCGGGGGGCAGTGAGATAGTCCAGCGCATGAAGGAACTGGACGCGGAAATCGCCGCCGAGGTCTGTAGTCAGCCTGAGGTCGGCGAGGTCATCGAAGCTTTCTACGTCCCCCTGCTCCAAAGCGCGCTCGCGTTGAGTGACGAGGAATTCGACGCGGAATATCCGGGCGAGGGGCGGGTGGACGCGGCGCAGCGCGCGGAACTCGCCGACGCCATCGACGCGCACGCGTACGACTGCCCGCGTTGCATGCTCAAGGCGTCGAGCGACTGGGAGTGGTATCATCACGTGGAAGGCGTGCCCTCCGCCGACGCGGAGAAGCACCGCTTCCAGGTCAAAGCGTAAGCGTTCAGTCAAACGAACCGGAAAAAGGCGCTCTGTCGCGGCGGTCACGCGACAGAGCGCCTTTTTCGTATTCGGGAAGTTGTTCGTCCTTCAGAAGAGCCTTTGCAGTTGGCCGAGGGTCGCGTCGGCGGGCGACACTTCGGTGACGCCCTGGCGCAGGAACGCGTTGACGGCTTCGACCTTGGTGAGAGCGTAGTCGGTGCGCGGGTCGCTTCCCTTCTTGTAAGCGCCGATCATGATTAAATCCTTCTGCGCCTCGTAGGTGGCGAGCACTTCGCGCAGGCGGCGCGCGGCCTGCATGTGCGCGGGCGCGACGACCGCCTGCATCACGCGCGAGACCGACTGGCCGACATCGACCGCCGGGTAATGCCCCGAGGCGGCCAGCGAGCGCGAGAGGACGATGTGGCCGTCGAGGATTGAGCGCGTCTCGTCGGCGACCGGCTCGGTCATGTCGTCGCCCTCGACGAGCACTGTGTAGAAGGCTGTGATGGAGCCGCGCTCCGAGTTGCCGGTGCGTTCGAGCAGGCGCGGCAGTTCGCTGAAGACGGAAGGCGGGAAGCCCGCGCGCGCGGGCGACTCACCCGCCGCCAGTCCCACCTCGCGCAGCGAGCGCGCGAAGCGTGTCACCGAGTCCATCAACAGCAGGACGCGCTTGCCCTGGTCGCGAAAGTACTCGGCGACGGCCGTCGCCACGTAAGCCGCTTTCATCCGCACGAGCGCGGGCTCGTTCGAGGTAGCGACGACGACGACCGAGCGTTTGAGACCTTCCGGGCCGAGGTCGTGTTCGATGAAATCACGCACCTCGCGCCCGCGCTCGCCAACGAGCGCGATGACGTTCACGTCGGCCTCGGTGTTGCGCGCGAGCATCCCCAGGAACATGGACTTGCCGACGCCCGCCGCCGCGAAGATGCCGACGCGCTGCCCCTCGCCGACCGTCAGACAGCCGTCGAGCACGCGCACGCCGGTCATCAGCGGCCGCGTCACGCGGCGGCGGCGCAGAGGGTCGGGCGGGCGGGCCGCGACCGCGCGTTCCTGCGCTTCTTCGACGGGACCGCGCCCGTCGGCCGGCTCCCCGAGCCCGTTGAGCACGCGCCCGAGCAACCCGTCGCCGACGCGCACCTCCAGGGACGTGCCCGTCGAGACCACCTCGGCCCCCATCGCCACGTCCTGAATGTCGCCGAGCGGCATCAGAATCACTTCGCTGCCACGGAAGCCGACCACCTCCGCGCGCAACTCCTGCGCGCGATGCGGCGAACGGATGAGGCACAACTCGCCGACGCGCGCGCCCGGCACCGACGCGCGGATGAGCAGCCCGACGATCTCCGTCACGCGCCCGCGCACCTCGACCGTCGAGAGCCAGTCCACGGCGTCGATGTATTCCTTCAAGCTGAGCATCGTCTGAGACGTGGAGAACGAACTTATCGGTTATCGCCCGCCGCGCGCCCAAGCAGTGCGCGTTCGAGCACGCGCAGTTGCGTGTCGAGTTGCGCGTCAACCGTGCCCGACTCGCTTTCGATGATGCACCCGCCGCGCGAGACGCGTGGGTCGGGCACGAAGTCGATGAAACGGGCGCGGCCGGCCGGGTCGATCTGTTCACGGCGCGACTGAACGTCGGGCAGGTTCGCGGGGTGGACGCGCACGACCAGCGTCTCGTGCTGGCGCGCGTTCCTGAGCGCCGTCGCGACGATGTCGGCGAGCGTCGCCGGGTCGGTCTCGATTTCGCGCCCGATGATCTTCTCCGCGATTCTGACGGCGAGACGCAGCAGGTCGCGCTCGACCTCGGCGAGCGCGGTCTCGCGCCGCTCGTGCGCCTCAAGCAGCAACGCGTTCAGTTCAGTCAAAGCGGTCTCGTGGCCCTCGCGGTAAGCCGCCTCGCGCAGTTCGCGCGCCTCCTGTTGGGCACCCGCGCGCGTGTCGGCGGCCTCGCGCTCGGCCTCCGCGAGCAGGCGCGCGGCTTCGGCCCGCGCCTCGACCAGCGGACGCTTGACGACGGCGCCTTGAGACGGCGCCGGTCCCGCGTCGGCGTGCTCCGTCTGCTTGATGACGTTGCGGCGGTTGCCGTCGTCGTGTGGGCTCATCGGTTTACTCGGGCGGCGGGCCGGCGGGGTGCCCGCCGCCGTCGAACTGCTGCTGCTGTTGTGCCCCGGCGAGCAGCGTGCGACGCTTGACGCCGTCGGCCAGTGCTTCCGTATCGCGCGCGACCAGACGCATCATCTCGCGCGCCTGACGCGCGCCGCCGCGCGGATTCGAGTTTAAGTCAGACGCGACCGTCCGGGCGAGCGCGCACAGCCACGTGGCGATTTCGAGCGGGAGTTTCTGCGCCGTGTAACGGAGTCGCGTCTCGTCGTCGCCGGCCAGCGTGAGGGCGAGCAGGTGAAGGCCGGTGCGGTCGAGCATCGCGGCCGGTTCTTCCTCCGCGCCGAGCGCCACTTGCACGACCTCACCGGCGAAGCTGACGCGCGCCGGATCGACATCCTTCAGCGTGGCGATGTGCGCGGCGATGGCCTGCGCGTCCTCGGCCGGAAAACGGCGTAGGAACGAGGCCAAAGCCTCCCTCGCGTGAACGCCGCGACAGGCCAGCGCCGTCTCGCAGACGCCGAGCAGGCGTACGAGGCGGGCCAGTTCGACACCCGAGAGCAGGTCGAGCGACGTGGGGCTTTCCAACTCCCGGGCCGAGACGAAGTTGGACATGAACGCGCGGCGCACGACGGAGACGACCGCCGCCACAGGCTGGCGCGCGCGGCGCGGGGAAGAATCGGCTGCATCGCTCAAGCCCAAAGACTCCGCCACCAGCAGTGCGAGCGCCGGGGGCAGGTGCCCGATGATGAGGTGCTGAACGTGACGCGGCTCGTCCCTGAGTGCTTCGACGACGTGCGAAGGGTGGACGTGCTCTTCGAGCACGGGGAGCGCCCGCGAGCGCGCGTGCGCAAGCATGTGACCCAACCACGCGCGCTGCTTCTCCGGAGTCAGGCGCGCGAACCAGTCGGCACGACGCCCCAGCGCCGTGCGCTCGGGGGCGCTCAGCACGGACAGCGATTCGAGCGCCTCCGACACGCGCGCGGGCGTTTGCAGACCGCGCGACGCCTCGACCTCACCTTCGTGCCCGGACTCGTCGCGCGCCTCCCCTTCCCCGTGCACGAGCGCGAGTGCGAGCAGCAGTTCTACCCTTTGAAAGCTCTGCGTTGCGGCCATGTCCTTTCGGCGGCGCGTCTAAACAAGAGTTCGAAGTGCGGCCGGCCTTAAGACGACGCGGGCGGCGGGAGGGCCGGGGCGCCCGCGCGGTTGCGTGTGACGGCCTCGGACTTACCGGCGTCCAACGACCCGTCGGCGCCCGGCAACGCGTCGGCCGTCCCGACGCTCTCTTCGCCCTCAAGCGCCGCGTCGGACTCGGCACGCAGCCACGCGACCTCCGCGCGCTGCCGCCTGGCTCGCAGCAGGAGCACTGCGAGCAGGAAGAGAAGGACGATAACAAACCCGGTCCCGACCGCGAGCAGGATGTTCCCGCGTCGGCGCCCGCTCAGCTCGCGCGCGGGGAGCGGGCGCGGCGTCTGCTGCGCCATGGTGACGCTCACGTTCTCCGGTTTCAGGTCCGGCACGCCGCGCGAGACCATCGTCTGCACCTGCTGCTCGTTGAAGCGCGGGTTTGCGTCCTTGTGGATGACGAGGACGGAGGCCGTCGCCGGCTGCGGCTGAAGCCTGTATATCTGGTCGGACGGCGGCAGCACGACGGTCACGAGGGCGCTCGTCACGCCAGGCAGACCGCGTAGTTGTCTTTCGATGTCGGCCCGCACGCGCCTCTGCTCCTGGAGGCGCTGCGCGGCCTCGGACGGGATGAAGCTGCCGCCCTCGATGGGCGGCTCTTCCGGACGCGGCAGTCCGTGGTCGTGCAACAACTGAAGGGCGACGCCGATCTCGCCTTCGCCGAAGAGTCCTTCGTCGAGCACGACGCCCCACTTCTTCGTCTCACCCTGCGTGACCTCTTTCTTCTCGGCCTCGAACCCGTTCTCGCGGAGCACGCTGATGATCTCGATGGCGTCGGACTCGGTCGAGACGGTCGCCACTTCCTTCTCGCCGCAGGCGGTCATCGAGAGCAGCAGCAGCAACGACAGGCAGAGCCCCGTCGCGCGGACCGCGCGGGCCGCGCCACGGCGTTGAAGTGGGCGATGTTGACTAAGCATGCGGAGAGTCTCCCCGCGTTGCATAAATGTTCTTCGGAGTCATGACGTTGGCCTCAGTTTACCTGAACCCGGCGGGAAAAGTCATAATCTCGCCCGCCGATAAGCTATAATGTCGCACCCCCGAAATGTTCTACCGCCCACCCTTTCGCGAAGTTGAAGGCGGCGTACTCATTCGATGACGGAGCAGACTCAACCCATCCCGCTAACGCCCGAACGCGACGCGCTGATCGAACAGCACCGCTCGTACGTGCGCGCATTGGCGGTCAAGATTCTGCACACGCTGCCCTCTGCGGTTGACCTCAACGACTTGATAGCCTACGGCGACATTGGCCTCATCGAGGCCGCCGAACGCTACGACCCACGGCGCGGCGTCGCCTTCTCGACCTTCTCCTACTACCGCATCAAGGGCGCCATCCACGACGGCCTGCGCGAGATGGGTTACTACTCGCGCTCGGCCAACGTGCGCCCGCGCTGGACGACGCACGCCGACGACCTCCTCCGCTCGTCCGCCGACGACGAGCGGGTCGCCACCGAGACGGCCGCCGCTTCGGTCGATGACGAGATAGCGGCCACGCAGGCGATTATCGACAACCTGCTTCCCGTCTACCTCCTGTCGCTCGGCAGCGACACGGTGCCTGAAATAATTGACTCCAACTCGCTCCCGATGGAAAAGATCGAGCAGCATGAATTGGTCGGGATCGTCCTGCGCCTGCTCTCCGAGTTGTCGGAGGACGAGCAGCAGCTCATCGACGCGCTCTACTTCAAACACGTCTCGATGACCGAGTTGGCCGCGCGCATGGGCATCACCAAGTCTTGGATTTCGCGCCTCCACGCCCGCACCATCAAACACCTGCGCGACGCCCTGCGCGCACACGGCATCCTCACCGACGAAGCATAAGAAAGCCAGAAGGCCGCAGCCGTCGCGCCACCCCTTCGCCCGCCCTCGCCTCCCGCCCGCGCGTCAGGAAACATTCTCCCGCCGCCGTCGATAATCAGTTTAAGAGAGCGGGGTGTGTGAACGTCGAACGAGCGCCGCGCCCGCGACCCCTGTAAGGAGCGCAAACGATGTCGCACCCGACGACCTTGACGAACCACTTCAGCCGCGTCGGCGTTGACCTCGCCGCACTGTCGATGAACACCAACGACGCGCCGCTACTCGCCCTGCTCGAAGCGGCGACTGAGTTCGCGGGCGAGTTCACGCAACTGACCGGCGGTTGCCCCGACGCCTCGGCCGCGCGCACGTGCGCGCCAGTCTCGGCCCCCACGGTCGAGGACAGTTGCCACCCGGCGGGCGGGCTGCGCGTCTGCGGCGACACGGTCACCACCCCCGGCGGCTATACAATCGAGATGTTGGGGCAGTACGAGTGGAAGATAACCGGACCCGACGGCAAGTCCACACGCATCTGGGGCGACCCGCACGTTGACGAAGGCGACCGCGACGGAAACAACGACTGGGAGTTCAAACGCAATTCGACCTTCGTGCTCGGCGACGGCACGCGCGTCAACGTCACGAACGTCCCCGTCGGCGACGCTGGGATGACTGTCACAGGGCAGTTGGAGATCATCAGCGGCAACGAGCGCGTGCTCGTCACCAGCATCGACCAGGGCAAGGGACGCGTCGGCGTCGTCACGCAGGACGGCTTTCAACATGCAAACTGTTTTCGGGGCGACGTGTTCGTCATGGGACGCGAGGCGGACGACTGGTCATACGTCGGCAGGGAGATTATCGGCAGCGTCGGCGGCGGCGACTCGTTCCGACTGGGGGGCGAGCTTCGCGCGCTCGACGCACGCGGCTACTCAGAAGGGATGCGCTGGGCCGCCTGGCTCTTCGAGAACGTGCGCGCACGTTGGGATGAGTCGTGGCGGCCGAACAGCTACGGCTGTAACCCTTACTGGAACAGCGACCGCCCCATCTGGAAGAGCGACGACCCCGAAGCCTACGACCGGCAGCGCCACGCAGAGCACCTCGCTGAAGCCTTCCGCGCCCTCGGTCTCATGTTCGTGGCGACGGCCGCTTATCTCAGGATGTACGAAAGGCTCTCCGACACACGCCTTCGTCACCTTCTCACCGTCTGAACGAGACTCGCCGCGATGAGGGACACACAAGAAATGATGGGCGCGGACGCCGCGCGGCGACTGGTGAGCGGGCAGGCGACGCTGGCCGAGTACGCGGGGCTGCGGCGCGAACAACTCTACGAGATCGCGCGCGTCGGTTATCAATTGATGAACTCGGGCCGGCTCGAAGAGGCGCGTGAGATTTATCGTGGGCTGGTCGCCGCCGACCCCTTCGACAGCGTGTTCCACTGCCACCTCGCGGCCGTCAACCTGCGTATGGGCCAGACGGAGGCCGCGCTCGTCGGGTTCGACGCCGCGTTGCGCTTCAACCGCGCCAGCGTCGATGCGCTCGCGGGGCGCGGCGAGACCTACTTCAAACAAGGTCGGCTTGGCGAAGCCGTCAAAGACCTGCGCGCCGCCGTCGAACTGGACCCCGGGGCCGCGAGGCCGTCGGCCGTGCGCGCACGCGCGCTGCTGCTGGCGCTCGGAGAAGTTGCCGCAGCCGTGCCCACTAAAGGCTGACGCGCGCCGTATCAGCCCTGCGAGAACGTTCCCATCTGGCTGACGGCGTAGTCCTGCATGGCTAACAATTCGTCTAACAGTTGAAGCATCCGCACCGCGTTGCCGAGTTCGGCGCGGGCGCGCGCCGCCTGCGCCTCGTCGGGCGCCGCGAGCGCCGACAGAGTCTCTTCGGCGAAGTCGTCCGCATCGTCGTCGCGCGAAGGCGAGCCGCCGCGTTCTCCGTCGTGCTCGCGCCGCAGGAGGCGCGCGAGGTCGCGCAGGCGCCCGCGCTGCTTTTCGAGCAGGTTGCGCATGACCGTGCGGCGCATCGTCGGCGTCATGTGACGCAGGGCTTCGCTGTTGCCGGGCGGCGGGGGCAGCGCGCCGGTCATCGTCGGCTGCCGGTTGAGTCCGAGGAGTTCTTCCGTGGCCGACGCCCCGCCGCGCGCGCGCATCTGCTCGGCGGCGGCCAACTGTGAGGCGTCGCGCCCGGCGAGCACGTCCGGTAAAACGGGCGGCCGCCCGGGCACCTCGGGCACGGGCATCCCCGTCGGCTGTCCGAGCGGACCGGGCTGCCCGACGGGCTGACCCGTCCGATCTACGGGCGCCGTCCCGCCTTCGCCGACGCGGCCCTGATTCGGCCCGACCCCTCCGACCTCAGCCATGATGCGCCCTCACCTCCCCACGCTCTTCCGCCAGTTGGTAGACCCACTTCAGCACCACCGCGACCGCTTCGTAAAGCTCTTCGGGAACCTCTTCGTCAACCTCCAACTCGTAGAGGGCGCGTGCGAGCGGCACGTCGCGCATGATGGGCACGTCCGACTCTTTGGCGATTTCACGAATCCGCGCGGCGATCAGTTCCGCGCCTTTCGCCACCACGGTCGGCGCCGACATCGCCTCGCGGTCGTAGCTCAGCGCGACGGCGACGTGCGTCGGGTTGACGACGACGACGTTCGCCTGCCTGACGGCGGCCAACACGCTCTGCATCAGAATCTCGCGGTGCATCTGCCGGCGGCGGCTCCTGTAAAGCGGGTTGCCCTCCGTCTCTTTGTACTCCTCCTTGACCTCGTGCTTCGTCATCCGCAGCTCTTTGCGGTGGAGATATTTTTGCAGGAAGTAGTCACCGGCGCCGAGCACAAGGAAGGCGAGCCCGACCTTGAGGCCGATCTCGAAGACGAGCGACACCAGGTAGGAAGAGGCGGCGCCGACGGGCTGGCTCGTCAGGCGCGCGATGTCGAGCCGCGCGCCCCACAGCACCGTCCCGACCACGCCGACCGTGATGACGATCTTGACGACCGTCTTGCCCAGTTCGATGTAGGGCCGCGACTTGAAGAATTTTTGCTTGAGGCCCTCGACCGGGTTGAGCTTTTCGAGTTTGGGCTTGAGCGGCTCGGCGCTGAAGACGGAGCCAATCTGGAAGTAGTTGGCGACGACGGCGAAGACCACGAGCGCGCCGAAGAGCGGCCCGAGCACGAGCCCCATCATCTTGACCCCGGCGAAGAGCGCGCCGAGCGCGGCCGTCTGGTCGAGTTCGCCGCCGAAGGAGCCCGCGTACTGTATCTGCGCGCGCATCGCGTCGGCCACCCAACCGCCGACGTAGCCGCTGGCGATCCAGAGCGCCGAGACCGCGACGATTAAGAGCAGGGCCGAGGAGAGGTCCTGACTCTTCGCAACCTGACCTTTGCGCCGCGCGTCGCGCAGGCGTTTATCGGTCGGCTGCTCGGTCTTTTCGCCGCCTTGCGACATCTCACCGTCAATTCTCTTTGAGCTTGCGGAGGATGGAGAGGAGTTTCGCGTTCAGGAGGGGGTCCGCCGCGACATATTCGCTCATCTTCTCGACGAGTTTCTGCCCCTGCTCGCTCTGCCGAAACTTCTCGTGCAGGCGAGAGCGAATCATGAAACGCGCCGACTCGCGGACGGCGCTCGCCGCCCCCTCGCCCTCGGTCAGCGTCGAGCCCCTCGCAATCTGCTCCAGCCCCGCGCGCACGGGGTTGGAGGCGCCCCCGGCCGTCTGCGCCTCCAGGTTCGAGAGCGCGGCGGCGAAACGTTCGCCCTTAACGGCCTGTTGGAGTTCCTGCGGGTCGAGCGGCTCCAGCGGCTCCGCGCCGCTGCTCAAAGGCGAAGCTGGGCGGTTTACTTTCATCCGTCATCCTCGGCGCCGCAACGAGTCTTTCGGGTTCGGCCGCTCACTCAGGGCGCGCCCGTGGTCGCGGCGTCCGCGCCCGAAGCGGAGATCACGTCGGCCGCGTCGAGCAGGGCGCGCGCCGTGCGGCTGTGCGGCGAGTTGGGGTCGGCGGCGATTACCTCCCGCAACTCGCGGTCGGCCTCTTCGCGCCGCCCCTGGAAGAGCAGCGCCTCGGCGTGATGCACGCGCGCGTAGAGGCTTTCCGGCCGGAGGCGCAGGGCCTCTTCGTAGACGCTCAGGGCTTCGGCGAAACGGCCCCGTATGAGTTCGACCGTACCCAGCGCGACGCGCGGCACGTCCGACGCCGGCAGCAGTTCGGCCACCCCGCGAAAGATGGCCTCGGCCTCGTCGAGCCGGTTCGCCTCGCGCAGCACGAACCCTGCCTCCAGCATGACACGCAGTTCGGCGTCGGACGGCTGAATCTGGCTCATCCTCATAGACGTTACAGGGACGCGTCGGCCCGGCCGGAGGCGCGGGCCGCGCGACGACTCACGACTTGAAGTTATGCACGGCCGACATCTCGCCGTCGTGGCGTGCCTTGAGCAGGTTCGAGACGGTCGTGAACTCCTGCGTCTGTGTCTGCACGCGGTTCTGGATGGCGAGCATCTGCATCGACTGCATCTGTTGTTGCTGCAACATGGCCTGCATGTTGCCGTAGTCCGCGCCGCCGCGATTGATGAGCCCGCCGATAATGCTCCCCGCCCCGGGGGCGACGAGGTTGACCGCGCCACCCAGAATGCCGCCGAACACCCTTGAGAATTTGCCCGGCTGCTTCGGCTGTTCCGGCGGCAGGGCCGAAGGCAGCGACGCGGTCGTCTGCCCGACAGAAGTTATCATCGGATCGTCTGGCATCTCTAAAACCTCCTCAGCTCGTTTAAATACCTGGGGTCTTTACCTGGGGACTTTACCTACACGGGCTCTCCCCCCAGTGGCGAGGAGAAACGGCCGATAATCTTAAAGACTCGAAAATTTCCACTTCCGACAAGTTTATCGGCGGTTTGTGGAAAAAGTTTCCTCCGAATGCCGATTTTTTGCGGGAGGGTTCGGCCGCCCTCCCGGCTCATTTCTGGCCGCCGCGCTTCAACTGCTCCAACTCTTCGAGGAGCGCGAGCGTCACCTCGACGGCGCGCGCGGCGCGGCCGGCGCGGGCGGCGTCCTCGCTCGTCCCCTGCCGCAGGGCGCGTTCCAAATCCTGGTTGGTCCGCGTCAGGCGTGCGCGCAGGTCTTCGAGGGCCTGTGTGTCCGGCCCCTCGAAGAGACGCCCGAGCGAGGGGTAGTTGAACAACGAAGAGAGATCGGCGGCGGTGTCTTCGGACGGACGGTCGCCGGGGTTCGTGCGGGGCTCGCCGATGTCGTGGCGAAAATCGCTCATGGAAGACCTCCGCGACGGGGCTTTTCGTATCCGGTTAAAAGGGGGTCTAACGGTGTGATAGTATTGAGTCATCCAACTACTGATGTCAACTACGTCGTTAAGGCCCGCCGGAGGCGGCGGGCGGGCGTTGGTTGTGGCGGGCGCTTTGAGCTGAGACGGTGAGCGCGCCATGTCGCCCTCGCGTATCGTATGGCGGTCAAACTCATCATCAGAAGAAAAGGCGCGGCCCCGGACGCGCCCCCTCTCGCCGAGCGGGCCTTTGACGACCCGATTATCGCCATCGGCAGGGACGGCGCCTCCGCCCTCTTCCTCGACGACCCCGCCGTCGCCCCCGAACAGGCCATCATCCTCAACGAAGACGGCCAGTTGCTCTTCATCAACCGCGCGGACGGCACCGCGCTCAACGGCGAAGCACTGACACGCGAGGCCCGCCGCCCGCTCGCGCACGGCGACACGCTCGCCATCGGCCCCTATCTCATCAGCGTCGCCCAACGCGACGACCCGCGACCGACCCCGGCCGTCGCGCCACGACCCGTCGAGACGCGCACGCCGCAAGAGGGCGCGCGCGGCGACGAGGCGCCCGACGGCGGCGCGGGGATGGGCAGTTTCTCCGCCATCCTCGACCGCCTCCGGACCGAAGAGGACCGCTTTTATTTCGAGGTCGTGAGCGCCGAGCGCGGGCGACAGCGCGTCGTCATCGACAGCGCCGAGATGCTCGTCGGGTGGGACGAAACGGGCCGTCAACTCAGTTTCGTCGCGGCCTACATCGCCGCGCCCCGCGCACACGTCCGCAAGGATTGGAGCGGCGTGGTCATCCAGCCGCACGGCCCCGGTCTGGTCGAGGTCAACGGCGAGTTGGTCGAGACCGTGCGCCGCCTGCGCGACGGCGACCGCCTGACGATGCTGCCGACCCCGCAAGCGACGGGCGACGACTTCCTCGTCTTCCACGAGCCGGCGTCGCTCGTGGTGCTTGATTCGCTGCTGCCGCAGCAGTTGCCGCCGCCGGTCGTCGCCATGCGCGAGGTTGCCGCCGTCGAGACGGAACCGTGGAAGGACACAGCGCAGTCACTCGAACAAGCGACCGGGCAGCGCGGCGAGGCGCTCCCGACGCCGCGAAGGTACTTCGGATATTTCACCGCTGGCGAGGTGCTCATCATGATCGTCGGGACGCTGCTGGCGGCGGTGATTATTTTCCTGGTACTGGAATTCCTGTAAGATGGAGTGAGCCCCCCCTTCCCCCCTGCCGGTTTTCGAGGAACGTTCCGTTGCGGCCGGAGAGCAACATGGATTGGATTTTCGCTCCATTTAAATCCCTGTGGCACGACCTCAAGCGGGGCAACTTCTCGGCGCTGTACGGGCGTTACAGCGACTTGCTCCTGCCCTTCTCTCTGCTGCTCGTCGTCGGCACGTTCTTCATCCCCATCCCGACGGTGCTGCTCTCGACCTTAATCATCGTCAACCTCGCGGTCTCGATCATCGTGCTGATGACCTCGCTCTACATTTCGAGCCCGACGCAGTTGACCTCATACCCGACGATACTGCTGTTGACGACCGTCTTCCGGCTGGGCCTGAGCATCTCGGCGACGCGCAGCATCCTGACGCACGGGAGCGCCGGAAGCGTCATCGAGTCGCTCGGGCACATCACGGCGCAGGGCAGCATCATCGTCGGGGCGGTCATCTTCCTGATGATCCTGGTCGTGCAGTTCATCGTCGTCGCCAAGGGCTCGGAGCGCGTCGCCGAGGTGGCCGCGCGCTTCACGCTCGACGCGATGCCGGGCAAGCAGATGTCCATCGACGCCGACATGCGCGCCGGCCTCATCGCGCAGGACCAGGCGCGGCGGGCGCGCGCCGCGTTGCAGAAAGAGTCGCAGCTCTACGGCGCGATGGACGGGGCGATGAAGTTCGTCAAGGGCGACTCGATTGCGACCATCATCATCGCCCTCATCAACATCGCGGGCGGGCTGGCCATCGGGGTCGGCGTCCACGGGATGGGCTTCGGGCAGGCCGCGCAGAAGTACACCATCATGACCATCGGCGACGGGTTGGCGGCGATCATCTCTTCGCTGCTCATCACGTTCTCGGCGGGCATCGTCGTCACGCGCGTCTCTACCGACGAGGACACGTCCAACGTCGGGTCCGACATCAGCCGCCAACTCCTCGCCAACCCGAAGCCGTGGCTCGCCGCCGGGGGGCTGCTCGTCGTGATGGCAATCCTGCCGGGGATGCCGCTCTTCCCGCTGCTCTTCGTCGGCGCGGGCGTGCTCGGCATCGGCTACCAACTGCTGCGCACGCAGCGGGCGGCCAAGGAGGCGGAGGCGCGGAAGGCCGGCGGCGAGGCCGTGCAGGGGCAAAACGAGTTGCAGCCGACCTTCACCGTGCCGCTCGCCGTCGTCGTCGGCGCGCAGTTGACGCCCCTCATCGAAAAGAACAGTCCCTCGGGCGCGCGCTTCCGCGCGGAGTTGCCCAAGCTCCGCTCGACGATCTACTACGACCTCGGCGTGCTGCTCCCCAACTGTCACGTGAGCGGCGACGCTCCGCTCAACAACGCCGACCAGTACTTCATCGCCATCAAGGAGGTGCCGGTCGTCTACGGCTCGCTGCGGCCGGGCTGCGTCTACGTCAACGACTCGGCGGAGAGTATCAAGTCCTTCGGTCTCGACGGCGAGGACGTGCGCAACCCGGCCGACCTCAGGCCCGGCGCGTGGATACCGGCCGCGCAGCGCCGCATCGCCGAACTCGCCGGGCTCAAGGTGTGGGAGCCGGCCGAGGTCATCACGCTCCACCTCTCGGCGGTGATGCGCCGGTACGCGCACGAGTTCGTCGGCATCCAGGAGTCGCAGGCATTGCTCGACTTTGCCGCGCGCGGGGTGCCGAAGCTGGTCGAAGAGGTGGTGCCCAAGGTCGTCACCATCCACCAGTTCACCGACGTGCTGAAGCGGCTCGTGCAGGAGGGCATCTCGATTCGCGACATCAAGACCATCCTCGACGCTTTGAGCGAGTGGGGGCGCATCGAGAAAGACCCGGTGATGCTGACCGAGTACGTGCGCTCTTCGATGCAACGTTACATCTCGTTCCGCTACACGGGCGGGCGCGACACGCTCTTCGTCTACCTGCTCGACCCCGAAATCGAGGACGTGATTCGCGGCGCCATCCGGCGCACCTCCACGGGGTCGTTCCTCTCGCTCGACCCCGCCATCGCGCACGACATCCTCGACGCCATCCGCCGCCAGATCGCCGACCTCCCGCCGACCGCGCAGAAGCCCGTCGTCATCACCGACATGGAGCTGCGCCGCTTCGTGCGTAAGATGGTCGAGCTTGAATTCCCGAATCTCACGGTGCTCTCTTACCAGGAGTTGGCGTCGGAGTTGAACGTGCAGCCGGTCGGGCGCATCTCCATGCGACCGGTGCAGGCGAGCACGTCCTTCCTGACGGGCGCGGGCGGGGAGGCCGACGATGCGCTGACGCAGGGCGCGACGGTGGAAGGGTTCCGTGCGTGAGGCGGGCGGCGTCTATTTGCCGGCGAGGAAGACGGCGAGGAACTTCTGCTCCGCAGCCTCGGGCGTCTGGCCTGTGTTGATGAAGGCGACGGCCACGGCCTCCTGACTGAACCAGCCACGGCGCGTCCAGACCCCGAGCCTGTAGCCTTGGCGCTCCTCGGCGAGACTCCGGTCGCGGCTGTAGTTCAAAGGGCCGAGGCGCCCGTCGTAAAAGGCGTTGACGGCGCTCCACTCGGCGTCGGGCGCGAGGGTATAGATTTCCACGTCGGCCGAGCCGTACTTCTCTTTCAACTCCCTGAGCACCTCGGACGAGACCGTGCGGAGCTTGACCTCGTAAGCTCCTTCCAGTTCGCTCTTATGCGCGGAGGGCGGCACCTCAATCTCTTTTACGCTCCGCATGTCTGTTCCCGTGCACGAAACGGCGAGGCCCACACAGGCGGCCGCCACCAGCAGCGCGATTGTTCTGAGTTGACGCGGCACGTCGAAAGCACGACTCCTTCGGGGATTAGAGTTCGGATTGTAGCACGAGCAGAACGGGCGCGAGACGATGATACGTCTCGCGCCCGTCGCCGTTCATATGTTGAAGGAAGCTCAGCCGTTGTCCACGACGAAGCCGAAGCTCGACTTGAAGGCGTCTTCGGCCGGCCCGTCGTAGACGGTGGCGGCGTCAACGCGCGGTATCCCGAGTTGGATCAGCGCGTCGTAGGCGGTAGTCCTCCCCTCTCTCATCTGGTTCGAGACGCTGTTAATGAGTTCCGTGCTCAACCAGTTCAGGCCGGAGGCGGCCACGCCCGGCCCCGTCCCCGTCGCGCCGACGGCGCCCAGCACGGCGCTGAAGATGTTCTTAATGGATTCGGCCCGCTTGCCCGCGTCGTCGCTGATCTGCTTGGTGGCGGAGCGCACCGCCCCGAGGAAGTAGCCGAGGTTCTCGGCGTTGTCGTAAAGCGAGTCGCCGCTGTTGCCGTTCGCGCGCGCGCGGAAGCGTGCGACGGCGTTCCCACTGAGGTCGTTGCCGAGCAGCATTCGCGAGACCTGTTCGCCGACCTGCCGCTCCTGTCCGCTGTTCAGCATCGACTTGAGGTAAGCCGTCAGCCCCTTGCCCGTGTACGAATCGGGCATCGTCTCCAGCGCGCCGACGACGCCGGTCGTGTCGCTGTTGATGATGTTGGTCAGGCCGTTGCGAATCTGTTCGACGCTGTCGCCCTTGAAGTAGATGACGCCGCCGAGCGATTCGATGAGGCTCCCGCCGTCCTCGATCTTCTTGAGTTGCTGCGCCGCCGGCTCGAAGAACATCGCTTTCAGTCTCGGGTCCGAGACGGTCGATACGGCGTCGAGCAGTCGGCCGAGCGGGGCGGCGTTATAGCTGATGGTGGTGGTGGTCGAAGGCGGGCCGCCAATGCTCCAGTTGGTCGTGGTGTGACGGCTCTCCTGCACCGACGCCGCGACGATCTTCTCGACCTGCCCCGCCGTCAGCGAGCCGAGCACGCGCTGAAGCGCGGCCGGGTTGTTGCGCATCGAGGCCAGCACTTCGGCGACGGCGACGGCGGTGGCCGGGTCCGTCTCGATTCTCGAAGCGGAGGCGCGG
Organism: Pyrinomonadaceae bacterium; assembly: GCA_036379655.1. GTDB lineage: Bacteria > Acidobacteriota > Blastocatellia > Pyrinomonadales > Pyrinomonadaceae > QHXN01. The sequence continues at coordinate 40,941 of DASVGG010000071.1, read as the reverse complement.
ACGAACGCTTCCTTCGCCGTGTCGGAGGCGTGGGCGGCGACGGCCGCGCCGAAGCTCTTGACCTTGTCGTCGCCCTGCACCTGCAAGGCCGTCGCGAAGCGCGCGAGGCTCGCGCCGTCGAGCTTTCCGGCCAGCATGTTGAAGAGACGCTCGGTCTCGGAGCCGTCGAAGCCGCCGGTGCCGAACCAGCCGTTGCTACCGAGTTCGTCGGCCCACTTCCGCAGGTTGTCGTCCGAGAGGCGGCTGAAGACCGCCGACGCCTCTTCCGGCGTCAGCCCCGAGACGGCCCGCTCGATCTCTTCCAGCTCGGAGTGCGTGACATCATTGAACCAGCCGGACTCGTCGAGCTTCTCCTGAATCAGCCTGACGGTCGAGTCCACCTTCGCCGTGTCGAGGGTCGGCCCGCCGCCGCCGTCGGGCACGACCGGCGTTTGAAACCTGAACCTGAAGATGGACTCCTGTTGAAAGAACTCGCCCCTCAGGCTGTCGCCCCCGGTAACGTCGTTCTGTGCGACGAGTGTGTCCGTGTTCAGAGTTTGGACGCTCTGCGTCTCCTCGAAATTCGTGCCGCCCGTGCCGTCTATCGGCCTGACCATCGGCTTCTCCTCCCGCTCTTTGAACTTCAACGCCGCAAACGGGCGTCGAAAAATTCTTCTCGACCCAGTTATCGTTCATCCGCGCGAAGTGTTTCCTGCGGCGCGAAAATTCTTACGCGGGTCGTCTCAGGCGGAAGGGTTGGAGAGCAGCGCGAGCGGCAGGCGGGCGTAAACGTCGGGCTCGGCCTCGCAACGCTCTTCGATCCAGTGCATGGGGAGCGCGGCGCTGGCGGCCAGGGCGCACAGTGAGAGCCCTGAGAGCCAGACGTACAACTTGGGGTGATGATTGATGTCGTGACGTGTGAAATGCTGGAGCCGGCGCAGCGTCTCTTCGATGGTGCGCGCGAAGGTGTCTGCCTGTCGGCGCGCGTCCTCTTCGTTGCCGTGCGCCTCATCGCCCGCGAGGCGCCCGGCGACGGCGCGCAGCAGAAGGCAGACGGCTTCGTGTTCACTCGTGCGCCACGCGGCGTCGAGCGGGTCCGGGAACTGACGGCCCCACCATCCGCTATCGCTCTCTTCGCGCGCCGCGTCGAGCGACGCGACGGCCGCGCGCGCCGGTTCGCCCTGACGTTGCACCAACGCACGGGCCACGAGCGCGAAGCCTTCCGCGAGGTGAAAGTGTGCGCGAGAGCCGACGAAGGCGCGCGCCTCACGCAACACGCCGTCGCGCAGGTTCGGGGCGGACATCGCGAGCGCGACGAAGGCTTCGCGCTCGCGCGCGGCGATGGCGAAGTGCAGCGCGAGCACGAACTGGTCGGGGCTCGGGTCGAACCCGGGGCGGCGGCGCGTGAAACCTTCCGTCAGCGCCCGCGCGGCTTCGCCCCACAGACGCCTCACGGTCGCGGCGTCCTGGTAGAGCGCCCACTCGAAGGCGCCCGCGCGCCAGCAGGAATTAGCCAGCGGTTGCAGCATCGACGCGTCGCCGAGCGAGACCGCGCGCCGGTAGGTCTCCAGCATGCGCCGTTCGTGATGTAGGGACCGCTGTTGGTAGTTACCTGCGTGCGCGTCTTCGGCAGACATATCGGCAGACATCAAAGGTGCGGCGCGCGAGGGAGCGAAGTCTCTGCGGGCGCCGGCTCAGGCGGGGGAGAAGGCGGCCTCGGCGGACGCGCCGGGCAGAAGCCCGGAGACGGAGAAAGAGTCCGCGACCGGCTCGCCCTCCTCGACCCTCCCGCTGACGAGCACGGCGTGCAGACGGCCGTCGGCCAGCGCCTCTTCGAGCATCTCGCCGAGCAGGTTGTGGTCGGCCGAGGCGGAGTCTTTGAGCCGCTCGATGAGCGCGCGCATCCAGCCTTCCGTCAGCGGCGGTTGGCCGAAGACCCACTCCAACTCGGAACCGTTGACCTGCGCCTGCACGGCGGCGAAGTGCTGCGCGCCGATTGTGCGCCCGTCGAAACCGATGACCGAGTAAAGAGCGTCGAAGCCGTAGACCAGCAGCGGCGAGAGTTGAACCGGCGAACGCTCGGACATGAAGGAGGACTGCATGAGCCCGGACGGCAGACCGAGCCACAACAACTGTTCGAGCTTGAGCGGCGTCCCGTCCTTGGCCGTGAGCTGCCGCCCTTGCGGGTCCGTCAGCATGCCGCCGAGCGCGGCCACGAATCGCAGCAGCTCAAGCCTTGCGGCCCGACCGGGCAGCGCCGGCAAGAGCGACGCGAGCAACTCGTCGAGCGCCCCGAGCGTCCCGAGCCCCGCCTCGCCCTTCATGAAAGCTACGAGCAACGCGTCCGGCCCCTCACCCGGCGCGACCTCGCCGCCCGGCCACGCGCTCTCGACGGCATCAAGGACGCGCATCAACTCCATCATCTCCGTGACGACGCGCGCGCGCCCCGTCAGTGGAAACGGGTTGTAAGTCTCCTCCACGGGGACGAACGCGCCGGAGCGCAAGTCACGCAGAACTTCATGCGCGAAGATTCGCATTGAAGCGCCGTTGTCGGCCTCCGGCCCGCCGTACAGCGCGCGCGCGACGGCCGCCTCGGCCTGCCGCACCACGTCGCCGCCCCTCTTTCCCTGTTCGGCAAAATACCTTTCAAGGTGCGCGGCTTCCAAAATATTTCGCACGCCCGCGCGCACAACGTCCTGAGTCGGACGGTGCGACGGCCCGCCCGGCACCGAAGCCTTCTCAAGCTGCCGACTCACGTGCGCGAGCACCCGCTCGGCCAGGCCGACATCCTTCTTCCCGACGCCGTGACCCGTGCGGGCGATAAAATCACGACCGAGAAAACCGGCGGCGCCGTCCAAAACCTTTCGCATCTCCGGCGACAGAGCTTCGCCCCTCGTCAGTCCGTTCAGGTAATCGCGCGCCGTGGAAACCAGAGGGTGGATAACGTCCGCGCGCGGCGAGAGTACGTCGTGAGGGTTCCCACCCGCGTGAGACTTTCCGCCTTCGCGCGTGGGCAGCAGGTTCTCGATTAAGCCGCGCCGGCTCCAGCCCTCGGCGTTGCCGCGCGGCTCGTGTCCCCCGTGTGCGTGGGAAGTGTTGCGGCCTGCGTCCGTCCCGTGCTGCTGTTCGAGACCGTCGTGGCGGCCGCCGCGTTGCGACCCGTCGAGCTTGTTGCGAACCAGTTGACTCCGCGACTCGATCTCGCGGATGCGCGCGGGCTTGTTCGTGTGGCCGTATGCGTTGCCGCGACCGTTATCGACGTGGGAGCGGGTGGGATTCGCGTCTTCGTTCCGTGGGCCGTGCGGGGCGTCAACGGACTTGGGCGCGGGACCGCCTTCGCCCGTTTGGACGTTCGGGGTCGGCTTGACGCTGGGGTCGATTCTGGTTTCGCTCATCGCCAGACTCCGCGCCGGAAGCTCAAAGCAAACCTACACACCTAGCGGCGCGGCCACGCAGGTTACGACACGCGGGCGCGCGCCTTAGCTTCTGGCACGCACGGCGCGCGCGACGATGGCCGTGGGGTAGTTGCCGATCTCTTGATACTTCGCCGCCGCCAGAGATGGAAAATAACGCGCCGCCGCTAACGCCAGCGGCGAGTTGAGCCCGCCCGCTTTCAAGTTCTCCCACTGCGAGGCGTAGTTGCGCGCGTGGCTAACCGCCGCCGGCCCGACCAACCCCTTCGCGCGCGCCTGCGCCAGACCCGCGCGGTAGGCGTGCCCCATCGCCAGCGTCACCGTGCCTTCGCCGCCGTTGTAAGCGGCCAGCACGAACTTCCAGAACTCGACGCCGTTCGGCTGTCCGTAACGCGAGAACGCGGCCTCGCCCAAACGCTGCGCCTTGAGGTTCAGCAGACGCGCCGCCGCCGGGATGGCCTTGTGCGGGTTCAGACGGTCGTCCGTCGCGCTGCCGGCCATGCCGACGTACAGACCCACTTCGCGCGCGGCCTCGCGGCCGAACTGCGCGATGCCCGCGTAGCCATACTTATTGATAACCGACGTGTTGAAGTTCGACTCCTGCGCCAGCAGACCTTTCAGGATGGACGGAGAGAGGCCGGGACACCATTCGACGGCGCGGGCGATGACTTCGTCGAAGCGTTGCGTCCCACCCTCGAAGCGGGCGGCGTTGGCGGGCAGGACGGCCGCGCTCTCGATGGCGGCCAAGACCTGCGGCCCGCGCACCTCGCCGCGTGGAAGGCTCGCGCCGAGATAATCGCTGACCTCGTTGAGCGCCGGGTAGACTAAGAGCGCGCTGATCTGGTTCCACTCGTCGAGCCAAGCCTGCTCGACCATCGGGGTGTCTTTCAGCTCGGGGTGGCGCGCGTAAAAGATGAGGTCGGTTAACTGCCACTGGTTGGTCACGCCGCCCTGGATGGCCGCGACGAGCGTCTTCAACTCTTCGAGCGTCCGCTCGCGCAGCCAAGCCTCTCTGGTAAGACCCTCGCGGCGCACGTCCGGCCGCCGCTCAAGCTCGTGCGCGCCCGTGCGGACCAGTGCGCGCGACTCGCCAATGCGGGCGTCGAAGTCGGCTCCCTCGCCGCGCTGCGGACGCTCCGGCCGGCCGGAGCGCGCGGGGCTCACCGGCGGTATCGTCTGTGGGTTGACTCTTTCGGCTCCGGCCATCACCTCTTCCCTCTCGGGCTAAAAATCAACGGCTCGGGCGTCCGCGTTCGCCTCCGCGAGACGGAGGCGCCGGGCTTAGACGTTCGTGTTCAGGATAGTCTTGATGCCGCCCGTCACCTGATCGACCACTTTGCTCAACACCTCGACGTGTTGCGAAACTTGATAGAGCCTCGCCTGGAGGCCGAGCAGCTCGGTCGTCGAGAGGTCTTTGTTCGACCTCATGATGGACTCGACCTGATTCCACTCGCTCTCGATCTGCCCGAAGCGGCCGCGCAAATCCGTGCCGGTGGGCGTGCCCCTGCCCGACTGGTTGATAACGTCCCTGAGCATGCCGAGCCGCGTGCGCGTGTCGATCAGTTCCGGCAGGAGCGTGCTGACGTTCGGGGCGCCGGGCGGAAGGTCGCCGACGCGCCGCATCAGGTCCTGCCGCATCTCTTCGAGCCTCGCGCCCGAGACGGCGCGCTCCGCGCCGCCGGCCGTCTGCGTATCAGGATTTTCCGACTGCTGCGTCTGCTGCAAGACGTTCTCGAAGGAGCGGCCGCCCGCGCCCCCGTGCTGCCGCATCTTTTCGCCGTCGAGTTGTTGCGAGATGGCGCCGTGCGCCACGCCCGAAATGGGGTCTGCCATGACTTCGACCTCCGTGCCGTGAAAAGCGTCCACCTCGGCCCTCAAAGCCTCGGCCACGCCGTCGCGGAAACTTACACTCCGCCTTCTCAACCTTAGTTATCGGCGGTGTGCTTCAAGTGTTTCCTGCGGCGCGAAGTTTTTTTTCACGGCGCGTTCAACCCCTTAGCTAAGACTCGTTTCGCGGGTCAGGCTATCAAGCCTGGCGAGCAGAGCGCGCGCCCGGACAAGAGACGCCGCCGCCGCCGTGATCTCATGCCGGGAGCCTTCCAGTGCCAGCGCCGCCTGAAAATCCCGACGCGACGCGGCGACGTTCCCCGCCTGCATGTAGGCTTCGCCGCGATTGACGAGGGCCGTTGCTTCGCCGGGGTCGATGGCGATGGCCGCGTCGAGGTAAGAGATGGCGCGCTCAAGCTCTCCTTCGCGCAGCCAGAGGGCGCCGAGCGCGGCCTGAAAGTAAGCAGTGGCCGGGGCCAGCGCGGCGAGCCCTTCAAAGACGACGATGGCCTCGGCGTTGCGCCCCTGCTCCGCGAGCGCGAAGCCGACCTCCGCCACCACGCGCATCTCCTCGGCCGTCCAACCGGCCGCCGCCCCCAACGACGCGCGCCCCTGCACCCAGTCTGACGTGATCTGGTTCATCATGGCTAACTAGACTCTTTGCGGACGCCATTAACATAACATAGCGGCCGAGTTGGTTAGAACCAACCGCGACGAGTAAAATTGTTATCAAACGAAGGGCGGCGCGGCGACGCGGATGAAGGAGCGGTGATGATGAGAAACAACTTGTGGTCTTGCGTTAACGACGGCCGTGCGCTTTGGCGTATGTGCGTCGTCGCGCTGCTGCTCTCGGCGGCGCTGGCCCACGGCGTGAACGCGAACGCAGTCGCGCCGCAGGCGGAAGAACAGACGAACTTTAACCTCGAAGAGCCCGTGGCGCGGCCCGCGACGATACCGCCGGACGTGCTGCGCGGGCTCGGGCAGGATGAAAAAGTTCTGACCTGCCTGACGAGCGGCGGCGGCAACGCGACCGTCGAGATACCGGCCGCGTGGTTCGCAGCCTCCGAAGTTCACCTCAACGGAGACAAGCTCCCAGACCTCGTCGTGAAGCCCCAGAACGCATGCCTCAACGGCGCCAACATCGGCCCGTTCTGGGTCTTTCGCAACACCGGGCGCGGTTACGCGCTGGTGCTGCGCGCCGACACGCTTGGCCTCGAAGTGCTGCGGACGAGAACCAGAGGCTACCGCAACATCCGCCTGAGTTCGGCCACGGCGCGGCGGGTCCAGACCAGCCTCCTCAAGTTCGACGGTAAGACCTACCGCGCCGCGCGCCGCTGAGCCTCGACAAAATAATCGCGTCCCGCAGGAAACCTTCCGCGCCCCGCCGCCGATAACTTGGACGATTGACGAATTCGGGAAGGCGAAGAGTCGCGGGAGACAGCATGACCTTCATTTTTAATCGCACCGGGAGCCACGTTTTCGACGCGGAACGTCTCTTCTTTTTGAGCCCCGACGCTCTCGCCGACGGCGGCAATGACGAGACACAAACGGCGGCACTCTTCTTCGCGGCGTATGAGAGCAACCCCTCGGCGCTCTTCGAGCGGCTTTCGGTAGACTCGGCCCTCCTCTTCAAGGCACGCTTCCTCTCGCGGGACGACGGCGCCAACACCTCGACGCGCACGCGGCAGACGACGCGGACGAGCGCCCTGACGGCCGACTCGCCGCCGGAAGAGCTGGTCCGCGACCCGCGCGTGCGCGCCATGCTCGACGTGCTGGGCTTCACGGAGGGCACGGGCGACAACTACGGCCGCGTCGTCTACGGCAGGGTCATCCGCGCGCCCTACAACCCGGAACTCGTCGGCCAACGCAACGTCGTCATCGACGATTTTTCCCGTCACCCGAACATTCTCGTCCAGGTCGCGCCCGGGCTGCGCAGCACCGCCGCCGGGCGTTATCAGTTTCTCAAGGGCACTTGGGACGGGCTCGGCATGCCCGACTTCTCCGCGCGCTCGCAGGACATCGCCGCCGTCAAGCTGATGCAGCGGCGCGGGATGATCGAGCCACTGCTGAGAGGCGACTTGAGAACGGCGGTCTTTAGGGGCGCGCCCGAATGGGCGAGCCTGCCGACGGCGCGCGGCGGCAGCTACTACGGCGGCCAGCCGGCCCGGAGCATCGAACAGATCGAAACGCGTTACCGTTCGTCGCTCGCCCAGTACACGGGCGGCACGGCCCCCGTCGAGCAGCCTTCGACGCAGGGCGGCGTGCCGGCCGTCACCCTGCGTCGCGGTGACCAAGGCGCGAACGTGCGTGCGTTGCAGGACTCGCTCGTCCAGCTCGGCCACCTGACGGCGGCGCAGGTGCGCACGGGGCCGGGCAACTACGGCCCACGCACCGAGGCGGCCGTCAAAGAATTTCAGCGTGAGAACGGCCTCACGCCGAGCGGCACCTACGACGCCGCGACCGCCGTCGTGATGCGCGCAATCGTGGGCGGCGTGGGGCGCGGCGAACGCGGCACTATCGTCCGCCGTCTGCAAGAGCGTCTCGTCGAGTTGGGCTACATGACCGAGGCGCAGGTGCGCACCGGTCCCGGCAACTTCGGCCGGCAGACCGAGGCCGCGCTCCGACGCTTTCAGGCCGACCACGACATCCGGCAGACGGGCGAACTCGGGCCGACGACCTACGCCGCGCTGCGTGGCGCGCGGGGCGTCGAGCGCGTCAACGGCGACGCGCCGACCTACCGGCCTTACACCGTCTACAGTTCGGGCGCGGGCAGCGTCCGGCGCGTGAGCGGTTACGACCAACTGCTCGCGCACCACGACTACCAGACGGTGCGGCGCGGCGGCCGGACGCTCGAAGTGCGCGACATCGTGCTGACGCACACGGGCGAAGCCAACAACGGACAGGTCATCCCGTCGCCGATCTCCGGCCGGGTGGTGCGGGCCGGCGAGCGCGGCGGCTACGGCGACTCCGTCGAGATCGTCAACGACCGCACGGGGCAGCGTTTCCTCATCGGGCACATGCGGCGCATCGACGTGCGCGTCGGTCAAGAGGTCAGCTACGGTCAGTCGCTCGGCCAGCAGGGCAGCACGGGCAACTCCACCGGCCCGCACGTCCACATCGAGGCCGAGTCGCAGGTCATTCGTCGCTGGCTCGACGACCTGCTCGACGGGACGTTCGACGGGGTGCGGCGGCGTTAGAGCCTCTAAATTTTTCGGGCGAGACGCGAAACATTTCCGAGGCGACGCCGATAACTATGACAGAACGTGAGGCAGGGCGCGGCGGCGGGCGCCAAAGGCTCGGGGCTCACGGCCGACGGGGAGGAAAAAGATGTTCGGCTTAGATAAGATTTTTGGCGGGAAAGGGTTGTTGGGCAGCTTCTTCGACAGCATCGGCATGTCGTGGATGAACAACCTGGTGTCGCTGGCCGTCAATATCACGACCGGCAACTGGCTCGCGGCGGCGAAAGATGTCTTCGACCTCGTCTCGCAGTTCAGCAACGACAACCGTTGGCAGAGCCGCGTTGACCGCTTCCAGCCGCTCGGCCCCTTCGCCACGGCCGGGTGCTACGGCACGGACTCGTTCTCCGCCGCGCGGGCCGACGAACTGCGCACGCGCGTGAGCAACGACGACCCCGGCGCGACGAGGTATTCGACCCGCACCATCTTCATCGCGCACGACACGACCTACAGCAACAACATCGCCAACGAGAATCTGCGCAACGCGCAGTTCAGCCGGAGCGCATGACGATGACGAGCACGTCAACGCACAAAAGGACGGGACGGGCGGACGCGGCACAGCGGCCGGAGGCGCCGCGCCACGACCTCGGCATCAGCGACGCGGAGTTCCAGGCGATGGGCGAGATGGGCGCCATGTATTACCAGCAGGGCAACCTGCCCAAGGCGCGGACGATATTTGAAGGGCTGGTCGAGATGGACCCGCAGAGCGCGGCGGCACGCGCCGCCCTCGGGGCGCTCCTGACCCGCACACAGCAGTTTGAAGAGGCTCTGGTACACTTGGACCGCGCCGTCGAACTCGACCCGCGGATGATCGCGCCCTACGTCAATCGTGCCGAGGTCTTCATCCGGCAGGAGCGCGCCGCCGAGGCCGTGGCCGACCTGAAGAGGGCCATCGACCTCGACCCGCATGAGACTGACCCTGGAGCCAATCGCGCGCGCGCGATGGCGCTGGGCATCGCCGAGGCGCTCAAAGCGGGCGGCATTGACGGGCAGCAGTAAGGCAAACATTTCACTTCTTAACGAACGGAGGAATCACATCATGTCAATCGGAGCACTTCCGCCGAAACCGTCGCCGCCGGGCGAGGACGCCAGCGAAACCGAGCGGCTTCAGTACCAGGATCAGATGCAGTCCTACTGGTTCGCCGTCAACAACGCGCAGAACATCCAGAACCAGGAGGCGCTGACCAAGTCCAACATGCAGAAGGCCGAGCACGACGCCCTCATGGAGGTTGCGCGCAACCTCAAGTAAACAACCCGCGGGCGGTCAGGGCGAATCATAGTCGAGCGGCGCATCCACCGAAATCCGGCGGATGCGCCGCTCCCGTTCGTTTAATTTCGAGGGCTTCACGGAGGTGACGGGGTGCGAAAGTTAACCTTAGCCACGACGGCTCTGCTGCTCTTCGCGGGCGCGCGAGTCCCGGCGCGGGCGCAGTACAGCACGGCCCCCGTGCCGAGTTGGCACGACTACGGCGTGATGCGCCAGCAGACGCTCAACCAGTGGAGCACGCGCGAAAAACTGAAGGAGTATCGCCGCCGTCAAGCCGCGAATCGGGCCACGCCGTCGAAGGGGTCGGCCGGCGGCGGCGGCACAACCTTCCGCGAGGTGGCGCCTTCGATCATGCCTCGACAACTGGCGCAGGAGATGGCGCGGACGGCCGCCGAGCGGCAGAAGTTGGAACGCGTCTTCTCGGACCTGCTGGAGAACTACCGGAACAACCTGCGCCAGAGCGGCGCCCCGCTCAACGACGTGGCGCGCGCCGCCAGTTTCCTCATCGCGTCGAGCTACATGGTCTACTTCGACACCAAGCCGATGTCGGACGCGCAGTACCTCGCCCTGCGCCGGCAGATGCACGAGGTCTTCGCCGGTGACGCGCAGTTTCAACGCCTGCCCGACCGCGACAAGCAGAAGATGTTTGAGGGCTACGGCATCACGGCCGCGTGGATCGACATCGGCTACCAGATGGTCAAACGGGACGGCGACCGCGAAGGGATGACGCAGTGGCGCGAGATGGCGCGCAGGAATCTTGAGAACATGCTCGGCGCGTCGCCCGAACAGGTCAGGTTCACCGACGCGGGCGTCGAGTACAAGTAACGGAAGACTGGTTAGAAGCTGCCGCCGATAACGCGGATGACGGCCTCGAAGGCTTTGTAGGCTTCTCCGAAGTAATACTTGTAGCGGTCGATAAAGAGCGGCAGCGTGAGGAGCACGACGAACAGCCCCAGCGCCATCTTGACCGGCAGGCTCAGGAAGAAGACGTTAATCTGCGGCGCGACGCGGTTGATGATGCCGAAGAAGAGGTCGGCGAGCAGCAGCGCGATCATCGCGGGCGCGGCCAGTTGCACGCCGACGGCGAGCACGCCGCCCGTCAGCGTGGTGATGGACTCGGCGAGCGGCGTCCAGCCCCCCGCGAGGCGCGGGAAGCCGAGCGCGGGGACGACCTCGAAACTGCGCAGCAGCGAGCTGATGAAGAAGTGGTGCGCGCCGATGGCGAGAAAGAGCACGATGGAGAGTTGCAGTTTGAACTGACCCAGCTCAGAGACGCGCGACTGCAACTGCGGCGCGAACATCTCGGCTATCGTCGAGCCGCGCTGAAAGTCGATGACGCGGCCCGCCACCTGAATCGACTCGAAGACGAGCGAGGCGACGAAGCCGAGCGTGAAGCCGACGAAAGCCTCCTTCGCCAGCAGCGCGACGAACCCGAGAGGCCCGAAGGGCAGCGGCCCCCCGTCCTTCGGCAGGCCAGCGGCGAGCGCCGGATAGAGAATGACGACGAAGGCCGTCGCCGTCGCCACCTTCACGCGCGCGGGGACGGCCGCCCCGCCGAAGAACGGCACCACCACCAAAAACGAAAGCATCCGCGCGAACGCCAGCCCCACGAGCACGAGGAAGGCTTGCGGGCTCTGGCCGACCTCGAACGTTCGCAGGATGATTTCGAGCAGCCGTAAGAACTCGTCCATACCACCGCCTTCAGCCGCCGACCCTTAGCATCACCTCAAAGACGCGGCCCGTGAACTCACGCAGCGACGTGAGCATCCACGTGGCGCTGATGATGAGCACGAGGATGGTGGCGATGATCTTCGGGACGAAGGTCAACGTCTGCTCCTGCACCTGCGTCAGGGCTTGCAGGAAACTGATGACGAGCCCGACGACGAGGCTCGCCAGCAGCGGCGGCAGCGACAGCACGAGGATGAGCCACAGGGCTTCGGCCGCGAGCGAAGTATAAGCGTTCATGATTGCCGGCCCGCCTTTCCTTATCACGTGTAGCCGAGCACGAGGTTGCGGATGAGAATCACCCACCCGTCCACGAGCACGAAGAGCAGCAGTTTGAAGGGGAGCGAAATCATCGCGGGCGAGAGCATGAACATGCCCATCGCCTGGAGGATGTTCGACACCACCATGTCGATGACGAGGAACGGGATGAAGAGCAGGAAGCCGATTTGAAAGGCTTCGCTCAGCTCGCTCGTGACGAAGGCGGGGATGACCACGCGAAAGTCCGTGGCGAGGATTTCGTTCGGGTCGTTGCCGTTCCTGATGGCCATGCGCCGCGCGAGGTCTAAGAACATCTTGCGGTCGCGCTCGTGCGCGTGACGTTCGAGGAACTGCCGCAGCGGCTCGCGCCCGCGCTTGGCCGCCTCGAAGATGGTCTTCACGGAGACCTCGGAAAAGATCGCCTCGGTGTCGCCGACCTGCCCGGCCTCCGCGTACATCTTCTCGACCACCGGGGCCATGATGAAGATCGTCAGGATGAGCGAGATGCCCGTGATGACCTGATTCGGCGGGACCTGCTGCGTCCCGAGCGCGTTGCGCAGGATGGAGAGCACCACCGAAATCTTGACGAACGAGGTCATCATGATGAGCGCGAACGGTGCCAGCGCCAACGCCCCGAGCACGATGACGAGCACCACCGGGTTCGCCGTGCCCGCGCCTCCGCCGCCGCCGGCCGCGACTACTCCCTGCGCCTCCGCCGCGGGCGCCTGGAAGCTGAGCAGGACGGCCGCCGCCGCCGTGACGAGGGCGGCGGCCGTCGCGCGCGTGAGCCGTCTCGACGTGAACGACTTCATCTCCCGTTCCCTTTCTTGTTCATCAGCCGCGCCAGCCGCTCGGCGAAGGCGCGGCTCGCCGCGCGGGCCGGCGCGCCGAACGTCGGCCTCGCCGCCTCTGCCTCCTGCTCCGCCAGCAGGGCGCTCTCTGCGTCCAGCTCGCTGACGAGTTGCACGCCCGCCTCGGAAGCGGAGACGAGGAACCAGCGCCCCGCGACCTCTATAACGTATAGACTCTTTCGCGCGTCCAAACCGACACGGTCAACGATACGCACCATGCTGCCCGTCGAGCGCGTGACGTTTAAGCGCGGCAGCACCACGCGGAAGATGACGTAGGCGAGACCGCAGACGAGCGCGAGCGCGAAGACCGTCTGCAAGAGCATCAGCAGGAAATCGGCGGTGCCGGTCTGCGCGCGGAAGGCGCCGCCGTCCTCCTGCCGGAAGACGAACGCCGCCGCGTTGATGATGTGTAGTCCGGGCGCCATCGAGTTCAACTCAACACCCTTGTGATGCGGACTCCGAGTTGACCCTCGATGTCCACGAGTTCGCCGCTGGCGACGCGCCGCCCGTCCGCGACGAGGTCAACCGGGTCGGTGGCGCGGCAGCCGAGTTCGAGAATCTGGCCCGCGCGCAGGCGTGCCAACTCGTCGAGCGTCAGGCGCCGCCCCGCCAGTTCGATCCGCACGGTCAACAGCAGCGCGTCGAGCATGCTTGCTCCCTCCGCGCCCGGTTCGTCGAGTTCAGCCTCTTCTTCCATGTTTAGCCTTTCCGCCTCCCGCGTCGCCGTCTCTTCCGCGAAGATGTCTCGCACTTCCAGAAGGATTGTCCCGGCGCTCTCTCCGCCGTCCGCGTGTCCCCTGCCCGTCGCACGCGTCTGCACCTCGCCCGCGAGCATGACGCTCGGGCCGTCGCCGACGAAGGCTTGCGCGCCCCCCGAGAAGCGCCCGGCCTGCCACTCAACCAGGGGGCTCTCGATTAAGACAACGTCGCCGCGCTCCAACTCTTTAAGCTCCGGCGCGTAGATTTCGGTTTCGCCGACGACCAGGCGCAGCGAGGCCGTCTCGGCGAAACGTCGAAAGCGCGTAAGCTTTTCGTCGGACGAGTCTTGTGCCCTGCGCTCGCTCGATAACAGCGGGTTGAGACTGGCGTCGAGCGCGGCGAGCGCCTCCGCGTCGAAGACGAGCCGTATTACCCCTTGCAACGGGCCGACGCAAACACGTACGCCCGCCACGACGCCGCGCGCGTTCGGCCGCGAGGCGCCCGGCGTCCGCAGCCTCGACATGAGACTGGCCGCGTGCTCGCCCGCCACCGACATGAGGCGGAAGAGCGGCTCGCCCGCCGCCTCGTTCAGACGACGGACGAGGGTCAGACAGAGGAACTCGACGACGGCACGCTCGGTCTTTGAGAGCGCGCGTAAGTTTTCTGACGTGGGCGCGTCCTCTCCGAGGAGGCGCCCCGCGAGCGCGGAGGCGAAGCCTGCGTCGGCCTCGCCGATGACGTAGGCCCCTTCGGGCTCGATTGCCACGACCGCGCACACGCCGGGCACCCCCGCGGCCGCGCGCCGCGCCGCCCACTCCTCAAGGTTGGCTTCGCGCAGGTCAATCGTCTCAAGCTCCACGTCGCCGGCCGCGACGTTCGACAGTCGCGCCAGAACGCGCGCGCAACTCTCCGAAACCTGCGTTGAAAATGGCGCGGGCCACGACGCGAGCGCGGCGGAGAATCGCGCTTCCAGTCTGGACAGGCGCGGCAGCGACGCGTCCCACGAGACGCGGGCGCGCGCTCGCGTCGTCGTTCCTTCCGCAGGCTCGCGCGCCGTCTCGGAACCTTCGGCCGCGCCTTCGCCGGCCGCCGCCGAACGCTCGCGGCTGGAGGCGAAGAGGTCAACGGCGAAAGGGTCTTCGGGTGTCAGAGCCGCGTTCACCTCGCCCGGCGCTTCAAGCTCGTCTGCGGAATCAGCTCTCATCGGACGCTAGTGGACCTGTGAAAGAAGCCCTGCTTCAGGCGCGGTAAGTCGTCCCCGTCCCATCGGTCTCAACGGCGCCGCCCGCCTCCGCGTTGGCGGACGGGCCGTCGCCCACGCGGGGAACGGCGGACGGGTTCACGCCGCCTTTGGGTTGTGAAGAGCCGCGACCCGTCTGATTCCCGCCGGAGGTGTCGGCGCTTGCTGTCGAGGTGTTGAGCGAAGCGAGGTTGATGCCGCGCCCGCGCATGAGTTCGGCCAGTTCGGGCAGGCGCGCTTCGACCTGCGCGCGGACGCGTTCGCTGGCGGCGATGAACTCCGCCGTCACGCGCCCGTCGCCGCTCGAACGCACCTTCACCAGCAACCCTTCGAGAGTCGAGCGGCGGAGTTCGACGGTCACTTCGTGCATCCCGCCGGGGAGCAACTGCGTGCGGACGGCCGAGACGATGCGCTCAAGGTCCGCGATGTGAAGGATGGCGCGCGCGCCCGGCGCCTCCGTCGGCGAGATGACTTCGCGGACAGAGCCGAGGGTGCGCCCCGACCCGCCGCCGCTTGCCTCGCCGTCGCCGCCGCGCCGCTCCTGCTCACGCCGCTCGACCGCCTCGTGCTTGCCCTTCTCCGGCTGCTTTAAGTCCCGCCGGTCGCCCTCCGTCTCGGAGTCTCGACGCTCGTCCGCGCGTGAGACCTCTTCGAGCACGCTGGCGAAATCACGCCCTGGCACTTCACCGGGCGCGCCCGCCGCTTCGTCGGCCGAGGCGCTCGCGGCGCGCGCGCCCCCGCGCGCGGCCGTCGCCTTGTTACTCTCCGTGGCGCCGTCGGTGGACGGCTTGGGCTGTGTGACTTTCATGACTCTCGTGCTCCTCGCCGCTTCTCGGCTGTTCGGGACCGGCGACCGCGTGCGCCGCGCCAACACCGCGCGTCACACGGGCCGCCCGCCAAAGTCATTTGGACTTGCGCGCCAATTTATCGGCCTTGTCCGCCATTTCGCGCGCTCGTTTGCGGTTGATGGTCTCCTCTTTGGTCGCGTCGGGCGGGGGCGGGATCGCGAGCGAAGTCTCGAACGCGGTGGATGCCGCCGCGTACTCGTTCAGGTCGAACATCACGTCGCCGTACTTGTAGAACGCGAGCGCGGACTTCGGGTCCAGTTTCGTCGCCTTGAGATAAGCCTCCTTGGCGCTGGCCAGTCGCTTCAGACCGACGTAGCAGTCGCCGATGTCGATGTAGAGTTCGGCGGTCGGGTTACTTTCCGCCATCTCCTCGAACTGTTTGAGCGCCGGCCCCCAACGCTTCTCCTTCTTCAGGGCGCGCGCCTGAGTCAGCGCGACGCTCTGCGGGGCGCCGCCCAGAGTCCTGGCGCGTTCGTAATAAATTCGTGCCTCTTTCTCCTTCTTCTTCCCCTGTTTGGTCAGGGCGTCGCCCATGCCCAGGAAGGCGCGACCGAACTGGGGGTTCACCTTCGTCGCGCCCTCGTAGGCTTCGAAGGCTTTGACCGGCTGATTGGTGGCAAGGTAAGCGTTGCCGAGCCAGTAGTGCGCCGCCGCGAGTTTTGAATCCTTATCCTTCGCATCTTTGAAGGCGATGAGGGCGGCCGGGAAGTCGCCGTCGGCGTAAGCCAACTGCCCCTGCGCGAAGAGGGCTCGGGCTTCGAGCTGCGAGTTGTTCGGCTCTTTTTTGAGCGCCTCTTCGACGCGCGTCCGGACGCGTTGCCACTGCTCCTTCGAGACCCCGTTGGCCTCTTTCGCATCGAGCGACTGCTTGATTACTTCGTCGGCCTCGCTCAAAGCCTTCTCGGCGGTGACCTCGTCGGCCGCGTTATCGGCGGCGGGCGTCGGCGTCGGCGTGGGCGTCGGCGTCGGCGTGGGCGTCGGCGGCTTCGGCAAGGCGATGCGGAACTCGAAGTGTGTGTTGTCGGGGCGTACGTCGATTGGCTGAGTTACGCTGCGGAATCCGGGGAGGGTCGCGGTGACGTTGTGCCTGCCCCGCGCGAGATCAACCGTCAGATTGCCCTGTGAGTCCGTATTGCCGATGGTCTCGCCGTTCGAGCTAAGCATAAGCTTCGCGCCCGGCACGTCGGTCTTGAAAGTCACTTTAAGCTTCGGCGGCTGTTTGCGTCGCGGCGCCTGCTGCCTTCTGTTGGACTCTGCGGGCGGCTTCGGCGTCCCCGGCTCCGCGCCGCCATTCTTCTTGGTGCCCTCGACTTCGTTGGCGATGTTCGGCCGGTCCTCGGACTGCGTCTGCGACCACGCGGCGGAATGCGCGGAAGCCCCGACCAACGCGAGCGCCAGCGTCGTGGCGGCCATGACGGAGAGCCTGCCCCTCGTCCTCCAGAGCCGCGCGGCGAGGGATAAAAAAGTCCGCCCGTCGGATGTATTTTCTTTACTCATATTCTTTGAGATTAACTTCCGGTTTATCTTCCTTCAATTCTTCCTACGCGCCTTCCTTAACATCTCGCGCGCACGCGAGCGGTCGATGACCGAGCCCGTCGGGGCGAGCGCCAGCGCGCGCTCCAGAGCCTTAGCCGCCTCCGCGTACTCATGCAGCTCGTAGGCGAGCGCGCCGCGCTTGTAATGCGCGAGCGCGGAGTGCGGCTCAAGTTCGACCGCCTTGCGGTAGGCCGGGGCGGCGCTGTGCGCCTGCCCGAGGTTCGCGTAACAGTCCCCGAGGCCGAGAAAGACTTCCGCCGTCGGGGCCGTCCGCGACAACTCCAGGAACTCGCTCAGACCCTGCTGCCAGCGGCGCAGCTTGAGCAGCGCGCGGGCCACCCCGAGACGCGTCTCGGTCGAGTCGTAGCCGAGCGCACGGGCGCGCTCGAAGAAGCCGAGCGCCTCTTCGCTCTTGCCGAGCCGCAAAAGCGTATCGCCCATCCCTTTGTAAGGCAGCGCCAGTTCGCCGTTCAACTCGATGGCCCGCTGATAAGACCGCTTGGCTTCGTTCACGTATCCGCCCGCGAAATAGGCGTTGCCGAGGCCGTAATAGGCCAGCGCGGAATTCGGCATGACGAGCGCCGCGTGGTTGAACGACGACACCGCGCCCCTGTAATCGCCGCGCAGGAAGGCCACCTGCCCCTGCGTAAAGAGCGCCTGTGCTTCGAGCTGCGGCTCGACCGAGTTCTGCGCGTAGAGCGCGGCGGCCTGCGCCTGCGCCACTTGCCAGTCGGCGGGCTTCAGATTGTCGGTCTGTTTCGGGTCGAGGTAACGCCGGATGATTTCAGCCGCCGTCGGCGGCGGCGTCACGTCGGTCGGGGCCGGCGCCTTGGCGAGGTTGAAGGTGTAGGTCGTGTTGCCCGGCCGCACCTCGACCGGCTGACGCCTCGGGTAATAGCCGTCGCGCGTCACCACCACGTCGTAGTCCCCTTGCGGCAAACGCGTCAAAAGCCTTCCGTCCGCGCCGGTCAGGCCCAAACTGTCGAGACGCGTGTCGTTGCGGAGCACGGAGACATCGGCCTCAGCCACACCCGTGATGAAGACGACGCCAAGGGTTGCGGGTTGTCGCCCTGCGGATGTCCTCGGCGCGCGCGACCTGCGACCCTCGCCTTTGGTTCGGCCGTTCTCCTTCGCCGCGCCGCCCTTTGGTTTCTCAACGCCCTCGACTTCGTCCGCGATCTTCGGCCTGTCCTGCGCCAACGCGATAAGAGGATAGGCGGCGAGCGCGACGAGAGACACCGCCACGACGACAGTCATCAGACGACGCGACGCGCGGCGGACGGCGGGCGACGTAACGGGCGGGCCGCTCACGGAATATCTTCTCCGGTTCGTTAAAAAGCTCATCCCGTCTACCTCGGTTTACCCGCCCTATTCGCGGTGCGGCGCCTCCGACTCGCGGAGCACGACGTAACGAAAGCCGATCCAGTTCGAGCCCTTAAAGTTCGCGGGCACTTCGTAGCGCGCAGAGGCCGTGAGATATTTCTGCTTCTCGTTGGCCGACCCGCCCTTGATGATTCTGCGCGTCATCCCGTCCACCTGTTTTAAATTGCCTTCCTGGTCGAGCGCCTCGTCGCTGACCCACTCCCAGACGTTCCCCGTCATGTCGTAAGCGCCGAAGGGCGACTTGCCCCCCGGAAAGCTCTTGACGGCGCGCACGCGCCCGCCCGTCTCGACGCTGTCAACCGCGTGCGCGTCCCACTCGTTGCCCCAGGGGTACTTGAAACTGTTCTTGCCCCTCGCCGCGAACTCCCACTCGGCCTCGGACGGCAAACGCGCCTCCGCGCCGATTTTTCCCGTGAGCCAGCGGCAGTAATCGGCCGCGTCCTGCCACGAGACGTTCGTCACGGGTTCGGTGGCCGCGCCGCGCGGGAATTCACCATCCTTCCAGTGTTCGGGAGGCTTGTGCCCCGCCGCTTTGACGAACTCCTGATACTGTTCGTTGGTGACCTCCGTTTCGGCGACCATGAACGGCTTGACGATTTCTCGACGCAGGGGCGCGGCGTCGCCCGCGCCTCCGAGCGCCACTTCGCCCCCGGGGACGGGCAGTTCCCCGGCCGGGGCGAGGAGCGTCGGCGGCGTGGTCTGCGGCGTCGCGGTGATGATGGGCGTCGGCAGCGTTTGCGTCACCGGGACGGTCTTGTCCGCCGCCGCCGTCTGCTCGCGCGTCCCGAAGAGATACCACCCGCCGCCCCCGAGCACGACCGCCGCGAGAAAACAGCAGATGCCTGCTATCGAAAGTGGGAGTAGACGCGACTCTTCGGGGCGCGCGCCCTGACGCGGCCCGTGCTGCGCACGCACACGCTGCTGCAACGCCGACTCCCCCATGTCAGAGACTCCTGTTCCCACCGGCGCCCTCGGCCGGGGCCGGTCACTTTCTTCCCTCACAGACATAGACTCTTTTTTCTTCCGGGGGGAATGAGACGGCGGAATTATAACTTTAGGGGAAATCCGTGGGCAACAGCTTCAAGGAAGGCCGCCCCGTCTGAAACGGCGAAACTTACAACGGGCTCAAGGTTTACCGCCGCATCTTCAAGCGCGCCGTCACTCGGAGGAACGCTTTTCATGCAGGATGGCGGCGAGTTCGTCGTTGATTTTCTGCTCACGCCGCGCGCCCTCAAGCCGCTGCTCTTCCTGCCAACGCTCCTTGTGTTTCTCGATCACCTTGAGTTCTTTGGAAGCCTCACGCAACCTCTCCAGCGCGCTCTCAAGTTCGGACGCGCAACGCGTCACGACCCCTTTCTGCCGCGACACGGCGGCCAGAAGCTCCTGCTCCGACTGCCGGAGTTCCGCGAGGTGCGTCCGATGCTTGACCAGTTGAGCGGCCCCCGTCCCGCCCGCCGCCTCTTCCATCATCCGGCGCCGCGCCGCCTCCTGCCTTTCACGACACCGCGACACTTCACGCTCGCGCCGGGCGAGTTCGGCCTCCGCCTCCTCAAGCTGCGCACGGCGCGTGCTCACGACGCGCGACTGCTCCTGCTTCGCGCGTTCGCGGACGCTCATCAGCGTCCTCAAACGGTAGTCCTTCTCAGACATTGTTGAAATTATAACGCCCCGACCGCCCCGCTCCTACACTACTTTTATCTTATGACTCCTCTTCTATCGCGGATATATCAATCCTCATAACTATTAATGTTCTATAAAATTCTTCACCCTTGTAGAATGATCGGTCAGTCTCTCAGGAGAATCGCCCATGCCCAACCTGCTGCGAAACGTGCTTGCCGTCCTCGCGGGAATCGCCATCGGCGGAGTCGTCAACATGGCGCTCATCACTCTCAGCCCGTGGCTCATCCCTCCCCCGGCGGGCGTGGATATGAGTAGCGCGGAAGGTCTGAGCAAGGCCATGCACCTGTTCGAGCCGCGCCATTTCATCATGCCGTTCCTGGCGCACGCGTTTGGCACTCTTGCCGGCGCGCTCGCGGCCTACCTGTTCGCGGTGAGCTACAAGACGCACGTCGCATACGTGGTCGGCGCGCTCTTTCTTTGCGGCGGCGTGGCGGCGAGTTTCATGATTCCCGCCCCGGCCTGGTTCATCGCGCTTGACCTGCTGGCCGCGTACCTGCCGATGGCCTGGTTGGCAATTCTGATTGGCACTCGCATGAAGCAAGGGAAGACTGCCGCGCGGGAGCGAGTGGCCTAACCATCCGGTCGGTCTCGGCGCCGCGCTGTTGGCGGGCGGTTGATGGCGGAAACGCGTCCGCCCCGGATTACACCCGCATCTGTTTACAAAGAGCGCGGGAGAGCGTAATCTTTATACAGACCGCGACTTCACCGCGGACGAGCCCTTGCCTCAACAACACTTATGACCGTTAAGATTTTATTCGTTGAAGACGACGACCGTCTGCGCGACGTACTCATGGAGACGGCGGCGATGGAGGAGTTTGACGCGCGGGGCGCGTCTTCGGCCGAGGCCGCCGTCGGGCTCTTGCGGGACGAGCCGTTTGACGTGATGGTTACGGACGTGACCCTGCCGGGGATGTCCGGGCTCGACCTGCTGCGGCACTGTCGTCGCCTGCGGCCCGACATCCTGCCCATCGTCATCACCGCTTACGGCACGGTGGACATCGCCGTCGAAGCCATGAAGCGGGGCGCGACCGACTTCATCACCAAGCCTTTCGCGCTAGACGGATTGCTGGGCACGATTCGGGTCGCGGCCGAGCGCGCGACGCGTGCCCGCGCCGCCGCCGCCGCCGGTGGACGCGGCATCGGGACGGGCGACATCGTCGCGGCCGCGCCCGTCATGCAGAAGTTGCACGAACAGGTGCGCGCCATCGCCCCTTTCCAGACGACGGTGCTGGTGACGGGCGAGACGGGGACCGGGAAAGAGGTCATCGCGCGCGCCATCCACCACTTGAGCCCGCGCGGCGCGAAGCCGCTCGTGGCCCTCAACTGCGCCGCCGTGCCCGAGCAGTTACTCGAAGACGAACTCTTCGGCCACGTGAAGGGCGCTTTCACCGGCGCGCAGGGCGCGCGCGACGGGCGCTTCGAGCAGGCCGACGGCGGCACGCTCTTCCTCGACGAGATCGGCGACATGAGCCTGCCCCTTCAGGCGAAACTCCTGCGCGTTCTACAGGAGCGCGAGTTCGAAAAACTCGGGTCGTCGCGCACCGTCAAGGTGGACGTGCGCGTCGTGGCCGCGACCAGCGCAGACCTCCAGAGGCGCATCGACGATGGTGCCTTCCGCCCGGACCTTTATTACCGCCTGAACGTCGTGCACTTGCGCGTGCCGCCGCTGCGCGAGCGGCGCGAAGACATCCGCCCGCTCGCCGAGTACCTGCTGGCGAAGTTCTGCGCGGGCGCGGGGCTCCCGCCCAAGTCAATCCCCGAGGAGGTCTGGGACGCGCTCGCCGCGTACCGCTGGCCGGGCAACGTGCGCCAACTCCAGAACGCGGTCGAGCGCGCGGCGGTGCTGACGGGCGCGGCCGCCGAAATCTCTCTTCAAGACCTGCCGGAAGAGGTCCGTGAAGCGGCCGCGCCTTCATACACGCTCGCGCCGAAGTCGTCGGGCCGACAGACGGCGGACATCCCCGACGAAGGGATCGACTTTGACGCGGTCGTCACGAAGGTTGAGCGCGAACTGCTCTTGCAGTCGCTCGCCAAGGCGGGGGGCAACAAGATGCGCGCCGCGCAACTGCTCGGCATGAAGCGCACGACCTTCGTCGAGAAGCTGAAGCGCCTCGGCATCGAGTGGGAGAAGGAGGCAAAAGACCAATCGAGTGAGTAACGACCCCCTGCGCGCGGCGTCAAAATTTTGACGCCGTGTAGAAAAGACCGTCGGTTTACCGATACCTCGCCCCCCCGAGCCGAACGCGCGATCAACACCCGGCCACGCGTCCGGACCTAAAAAGCCTCAAAACCCAGGTTTTTTCCTCCTTTATCACCCGCCCCGAGTCACAGCCCTCACGCCCCACGGACGTAGCACGGGGATTGCACATCCGGCCGAGGCTCCGGACTTATCGGGCCCGTGACATTCTCCGGAACGTGCATGAGAGGACAAGTATGAACCCCAAACGCACCCCACTGTTAACGACTCTTCTGTGTCTCACGCTGCTATTGGTCCCGTGCGCAGGGCCCTGGCTCGCCGCGCACGCCGAAGACAGTGACCCTGTCTCCTTCAACGCGGGGCAGCATGCCGCCGTCGTCAAGATATCTTCCGACCTGCGCCCGTCTCCCTCCGCTGACTCGCAGGCGCGCACGTGGTCCGCCGCCGAATCCGTGCGCGCCATCGTTCAAACCGAAGGTCAGCCGAACGCGCTGCTCCAACAGTTCCTGGCCGTGCGCGAAGGGCGCGTGCTGCGCCGCTTCAACAGCTTCAGGGCGGTGGCGGTGGAGTTGCCCGCCGACGCGCTGGCCGCTCTGGCCGAACTGCCCGGGGTCAGGTACATCTCGAAGGACAGGCGGACGCGTCTGCTGGGCCACGTGTCGTTGACGACCGGCACGGACGCTGTGCGCACGCAGCCCGCCACCGGCGGTGGCAACTATACGCTCGACGGGACCGGCATCGGTATCGCGGTCATCGACTCCGGTATCTCACACTCGCACGATTCTTTTAACGACTCGAACAGCAACAGCCGCATCGTCGCCGACGTGGACTTCACCGGCTCGACCTCATCCACGGACGACCCCTTCGGGCACGGGACGCACGTTGCGGCGCTGGCCGCCGGGAACGGCTCCATCGCGTCCGGCGCGTACACCGGCGTGGCGCCGAACGCGAACATCATCAACCTGCGCGCGCTCGACGACGACGGGGTGGGCACGACCTCCGGGCTCCTCGGCGCGCTCGAATGGGTGCTCGACAACCGCGCGACCTACAACATCCGCGTTGTCAACATCAGCCTGGGCGCGGCGGCCGTTGACTCGTACCTGTACGACCCGGTCTGCCTCGCCGTGCGCGAGTTGGTTGACGCGGGGCTGGTGGTCGTGGCCGCCGCGGGCAACGAGGGGAAGAACGAGGACGGCGACAAGGTCTACGGACTCATCCACTCGCCCGGCAACGAGCCGTCGGCCATCACGGTCGGGGCGACGAACACCTTCGACACCGACGCGCGGGACGATGACGGCGTCACCACTTATAGCTCGCGCGGGCCGACCCGCTCTTATTGGACGGACACGTCGAACGTCGTCCACCACGACAACCTCGTGAAGCCGGACCTCGTCGCGCCGGGCAACAAGCTCGTCTCGGCGCAGTCGGCGGGCAACGCCATCGTCACCGCGCACACGGACCTCGCGGCCTACTCGGACGGCAACCCCGACCACGCGATGATGCGCCTGAGCGGCACGTCGATGGCGACGCCGCTCGTCGCGGGCGCGGCGGCGCTGCTCTTGCAGGCGAACCCTTCGCTCACGCCGAACATGGTCAAGACGATTCTCATGTACACGTCGCAGCCGCTCGCGGGCTTCAACATGTTCGAGCAGGGCGCGGGTCAACTCAACGTCGAGGGCGCCATCCGTCTCGCGACACTCATGCGCACCGACTGCTCAAGCGGACTCGCGCTCGGAGACTCGCTGCTCACGGGCTCGACGCCGACGCACTTGACGACCATCGCAAGCTACCAGTTCCCCTGGGCGGGCGGCGCCGTCGCCGGTCACACGTACGTGAGCGGCCTCGAACTGATAACCGACTACCAGAAGGTCTACGACCTCGGGACGATGCTCTCCGACGGCATCCTCGCCTCGGACGGCATCCTCGCGAGCGACGCGACGCTCTACACCGAAGGCATCCTCGCATCAGACTCAATCTGGACGAGCGACGGCGATCCGCTCGGCAACGGAAGCTTCTTCCTCGGCACGGGCATCCTCGCCAGCGACGGCATCCTCGCCTCGGACGGGATACTCGCCTCCGACGGCATCCTCGCCAGCGACGGCATCCTCGCCAGCGACGGCACGACCACGACGGACACGCTCACGGGCGGCGACTGAGGGCACGGCCCTTAGTTAGATTGAATCGGCGTCGGGTGCCGATTCGGCAACTGAAACTTTCGAATGTAAGACGGCAGAGGCAGGTGAAGGGGTGGGAAGTTTAATGAGCGGAAACGGCGGCCCGGTGTTGGGCGTGTCTAACATGCGGGGCGCCAAGGCGCGGTACATGGCGCTGACGGGGGCGGCGGGCGCGGCGGCCTGCCTCTTCTCGGCGTGGGGTCTGCGCTGGTCTCAGCTCGACTGGAGCTTCGCCGCCGTGGCGTTCGTCGCCGTCTGCGTCGGCGCGCGCGCCATCGTCAAGATTCCGCGCGTGAAGGGCGAGGTGACCGCCACCGACACCTTCGTCTTCCTGACCATGCTGCTCTACGACGGCGAGGCGGCCGTGCTCCTCGCCGTCGTGGAGGCGCTCGTCTCTTCCGTGCGCATCACGAAGACGTGGCTCACGGTCTTCTTCAACGCGGGGCTGATGGGCTGCTCGACCTTCGCCGCCGTCTGGGCCGCGCGCGCGCTGTTCGGCCCCATCCCGACGGCGGTCACGGGCGAGTTCACGGCGCGCGGCATCGGCCTACTCTGCGCGCTGGCGCTCGTGCAGTACGCGACGAACTCCGGGCTCGCGGCCGTGCGCGAGGCGCTCCGGGACTCGAAGTCCGTCTGGCGGACGTGGCGCGACTCGTACCTCTGGATTTCGGTGACGACCGTGGCGGCGGCCTCGGCGGCGATGATCGCCGCGCGGCTCATCAACGCGACGGGCATCTACTCGGTCGTGCTCATCCTGCCCATCGTCGCCGTCGTCGTCTTCGCCTACCGGACTTACCTCAAGAACGTCGAGGCCGCCGAGGCGCAGGCCGAACAGGCGCGACTCTACGTCAAGGAGCTTTCGCGCTACGTCGAGGAGCAGGAGCGCATCCGCGTGCAGTTCACGCAGGTCGAGAAGCTGTCGGCCGTCGGCTCGCTCGCCTCGGGCGTGGCGCACGACTTCAACAACTGCCTCGCCGTCATCCGTGGACGCGCGGAGCTGATGCTCAAGTACGCGCCCGACCCGAAGATGCGGCGGGGGCTGGAGCTGATCGTCCAGTCGGCCCGCGACGGCGCGAAGACGGTCAAGCGCATCCAGGACTTCGCGCGCCAGCGGCAGGACCGCGACTTCGAGCCGGTCTCCGTTGACCAACTCCTTTCCGACGTGGGCGAGATCACGCGCCCGCGCTGGAAGGACAAGGCCGAGGCGAACGGCACGCACATCGACTTCGCGGTCTCGAACCGCTCGGGCGCGTACGTCTCGGGCGACGCATCGGAGTTGCGCGACGTGCTCGTCAACATGATCTTCAACGCGGTGGACGCGATGCCCGGGGGCGGGCGGCTCACGCTCGCCGCCGAGCAGCGCGACGAGAAGGTCGTCGTCACGGTCAGGGACACCGGCTCCGGCATGGACCCGGAGGTGCGCTCGCGCGTCTTCGACCCGTTCTTCACGACGAAGGGCGTCGAGGGGATGGGGCTCGGGCTCTCGGTCAGCTACGGCGTCATCCGCCGGCACGGCGGGACCATCAGGGTCGAGTCCGAGGTGGGCAAGGGTTCGACCTTCCGCGTCTTCCTCCCGAAGGTCGGTTGCGTGGGGCGTGCGTTCGGCGCGGAGGGCGCGGCGGAGGAGTACGGCTCACCCGCGCAGAGGTGCGGCACGGCGAGGATTCTCGTCGTTGATGACGAGGAGCCGGTGCGCGCGCTCCTGTGCGACATCCTCGAAGACGAGGGCGTCGAGGTTACTCTGGCCGCCAACGGCGCGGAGGCGCTCGCGCGGTTCGAGCCTGGCGAGTTCGACGCCGTGCTCACGGACATCGGGATGCCCGGCATGAACGGTTGGGAACTGCTGCGCCGCGTCGGCGAGCGCGACCCGCAGGTGCCGCTCGCGGTCATCACCGGCTGGGGCGAACTCGTCAGCACGCACGAAGAGAAGGCCGCCCGCGTCGAATGGGTGCTGACGAAGCCCTTCGCGATGTCGCAAATCTGTGAACTCGCTCAGGAGATCACGCGCCGCAGACAGGCCCGCGAGTCAGAACGTAAATTCACGCTCGTCGCATAAGCTGAAGCCGGGAGCGCGGGCATCCCTGCCCGCCAAAGCGTGCGCCAGCACGCTTAACAACGAAGCGCCACCACTCGACGTTGAGTGGTGGCGCTTCGTCGTATTCGCGCTCCCGGCTTCAGCTTGCGACTGTCGGAAACATGACGCCGACGCTGACGCCGTCAACATTCGGACATGCGGTGTACGTGTGAACGTTGAGAAATCCTTGTATGTGCGCGTGCGCGCGGTCGCCGCCGCGCGGAACGGTTTTCGCAATGGGTCCGACGGGTTCGCCAAGGGAGAAGCAACGATGCCCCTCAAGATTATGATCGTGGACAATGAGCCGGCAGACCTCCGGCGGCTGGAAAGGCTCTTCGGCCTCACCTCGCGCGTGTTGTGCGCGGAGTCGGGCGAAGAGGCTCTGCGCCTGCTTGAACAGCACGACGTTGCACTGCTCATCACGGACCTGCGTCTGCCCGGCATGAGCGGCACGGAGCTGCTCGAACACGCGGCCGCGCTGCGCCCGCACATGGTCAGGATTATCCTCACGGCCCACGCCGACGCGCATGAGCTTGCCGACGCCATCAACCGTGGTCAGGTCTACCGCTACGCGACCAAGCCCTGGGAAGACGAGGACATGCGGCTGACGGTCGTGCGCGCCTTGCAGCATTACGAGGTCACGCGCTCGCGCCACGAGGCGGACGAGACGAACAAGCGTCTGGCGCGGCGGCTTCAGGCGATGACCCGAGGGGTCGTGCGCGCCATCGCCGACACGCTTGAGGCAAAAGACCGCTACGTCTACGGCCACGCGCGGCGCGTCAGCGGCTACGCGTCGGCCATCGGCCGTCGGATGCGTTTGAGCGGGCCGGCGCTTGAACAACTCGCGCTCGCCGCGCTCCTGCACGACGTGGGCAAGATCAGCACGCCTGACTCACTCCTGCTCAAGCCGGCCGCGCTCGACGAGCAGGAGCGCGACATCGTCCGTCTCCACTCGGAGCGCGGCGCGCGCCTGCTCGCCGCCGTGCCGGAGATGGAAGAGGTCGCCGCGGCCGTACTTCATCATCACGAGAACTACGACGGGACGGGCTACCCACGCGGCCTCGCGGGCGAGCGCATCCCGCTCGCTTCGCGCATCATCCACGTCGCGGACGCCTACGACGCGATGACGAGCCCGCGCCCCTTCCGCGACGCGCTCGACCACGGGCGGGCGGTCCGCGCGCTCAACGAGGGCGCCGGGTCGCAGTTCGACCCCGAGGTCGTCGCGGCCTTTTGCGAACTCGAAGCGTTGTCGCAGGTGCGCGCGAGCATCGAACGCGGCGACTTCGGCTCGCGCTTCCTCACGTTCGCGCGCCCGGCGGCGTTGCGCGTGCTTCCGCTTGAAGAACTCGTACGGGTGGTCGAGCAGGAGCCGGCGCTGGCGGCCTCCGTACTGCGCGCGGCCAACGAAGGGCTGCGCGCCGAAGACACGACCTTCAGTCTCTACGAGGCTTGCGCGCGGCTCGGCGCCGACGCCCTGCGCGACATCATCTCGCGGGGACACGCGGAGGGGCGGCGCACGCGCGAGGCAGAGGAGTTGCGCGGACACGCGCGCCGCTGCGCCGCCGCCGCGATGCTCCTCGCGGAGAAGACCGGCGCGCTCGACCCCGACGAGGCTTACACGGCGGGGCTCCTGCACGACCTCGGCGAGGCGTTGCTGCGCTCACTCTTCCCCGACGAGGCCGAAAGCATCTCTTGGCTCGGCCACCCCTTCGCGGTCGAGAAGGAGGTCGCGGCCTTCGGCGTCGATCACGCGCAGGTCGGGCAATGGATACTCGACGCGTGCGGCGTGCCCGCCACGCGCTCCTTCGCCGTCCAGGCGCACCACGACCTCGACCACGTCAACGACCCCGCGGCCCTCCTGCTGCAAGTCGCCGACGCCGTTGCGTCCGCGAACAACTCCAGCGAGATGGCTGACCTCGACGCGCTGGCGCCCGAACGCCTCGCGCTCCTGCGCCTGACGCGCGGCGACCTCGCGCGCGTCCACGAAATGACCACAGAGATGGCCGGGGAGAGACTTGAAGGTGTTGCCGCTTAACTCCATCCTCGTCGGGTCGCGGCGTCGCGCGCGGGCTCTGGCCTGCTTCGGCGCGGTTGCTTTCGTGCTCGCATTCGCCTGCCGCGACGCGGCGGCGACTACGGGCAAACAGGATATTGGTGACGGAGACGCGCGTCAGGCCGAAAGGATTCTGGAGAAGCTCCGGCTCCTTCACGAAGCGGCGGACACGGGCGACGCGGGCGCATACCGCAAACTCGTCTCGAAGTTCTACCCAGACCTCTTCGTGAAGGTCGCGGAGTTGCGCGCGGGCGACCTGAGCACGGACGTTTCCACCGCCGTCTTCCTGGCCGAGCAACTCGGGCGCACGTGGCCGGCCTCGGGCGTGGCGGCCGACTGCCGGGGCGAGAGGCCGGACATCTACCAGCCGCTCTGCGGCGGCCTGCGTGACGGCACCGCGCGGGAACTGCTGCTCGCGAAGTCGCGCCTGCACGCGCGCTGGGCCGAGGCGTTGTTAAGAGACCGAAGGGGCGAGGCCAACGCCGAGACGGTGCACGCGCTCACCGAGATGACGGCCGCGCGCGCGAACGACAAGCTCCTCGCCGCGCTCGTCATCAAGACGCTGCGACCGTTGGAAGCACTCACGAGTAATTCGGACGTAGAGTTCGCCGAAGCGTTGCGCGAGGCCGAGACGCTTCTGGCGTGGATGCCGCGCAGCCCCACCTTCTATCAACTGCTGAGCGCGCGGGAAGCTTACAGGGACGGTCGTTGGTGGCACGACAAGGCGCGCGGCGCGAAGAGCCTCGTCGTCTCCGCGAGAAACTTCGCGCCCGACCCGCTCGAAGCGATGAGGCTCAACGCCGAGCAGGTCTCCGCCGCCGCCACGGCCAACTGGCTGTCGGCCGCGAAACACACACGCCTCGCCGAACAGTCCCTCTTGCGCGCGGAGCGTTGAACGTCTATGCCCGCCTCTTCCTTAATCACATCGAAGCGCCACCAGCGGATCGACCTTCGTCGCACGCAGCGCCGGGATGAAGCAGGCCGCCAGCGCCACCAGCAGCAACAGGACCGCAATCACGCCATAGGTCAGCGGGTCGAAACCCTGCACGCCATACAACATCCGTGAAAGGTTAATCCGACTTTCCAGGTACGTCGTCAGTCCGTACGCGCCGGCCAACCCCAACCCGACGCCGAGCAGTGCGAGCGTCATCCCTTGCCGCAGGACCATCCTCAACACGTCGCCACGGCCCGCGCCGAGCGCCATGCGGATGCCTATCTCGCGGACGCGTTGCGCGACCGAATGGGCCAGCACGCCGAACAAGCCAACAGCGGCGAGCAGTTGCGCGAGCAGTCCGAACAACGTCGTCAGCCTGGCGAAGAGCCGCTCCAACGCCAACGCCTGCTCGGCCTGTTCGACCTGCGGGCGAATATTGTAGAGCGCCAGGTTGCCGTCCACTTCGCGCACGGCTCGACGGACGGCGGGGATGACGGCGTTCGGGTCACCCGCCGTGCGTAGCTCCATCGTTGCCTCGTTCATCTCGCTCATCCCCTGCCGCCATGAGAGATAAGCCGTCGGCGGAATCTCGTCTCGCTGCCTCTTGTACTTGGCATCCTGGGCCAGCCCGACAATCTCGATCTCGTCGGGCTTCTTCGGGTCGAAGGTGACGCGTCTGCCGACAGGGTTTTCGCCGGGGAAATACTTGTCGGCGAAAGTCCGGTTGACGACCATGACTTTCGGCGCCCGCGCGTCGTCCCGCGCGTTCAGCGGACGCCCGGCGAGGAGCGGGACCTCCATCACTTCCAAAAAATTCTCGCGCACGTAATGGATGTTACTCTGACCGTTCGCCCTGATTCTGCCTTCCGCGTCGGGCGCGGCGCTCAACGCGTCACGCAGATAAACGCCGCGCGTGGTCTGGACGCGCCCCAGTAGAGGGACGCGCGAGAAAGTGACACGTTGCACGCCGGGCACTGTCTCCAAACGCTCGGCCAGTTGTTGATATAGCTGCGCGCGCCGCTCGCCCTCGTAACCGAGCAGTTCGGGCCTGACGCCGAACAGCAGCAGGTTGCGCGTGTTGAAGCCCAACTCGACGCGTTGCAAATTGGCGAGCGTCCGCACGAACAGGCCCGCGCCCACCAGGAGCAGGAACGACAGCGCGACTTGTAAGACGACCAGACCCCGACTCAGAACTGAGCGCGACGCGGCGGTCGAACTCCGCCCGCCATCTTTGAGCGCGGGCGTCAAGTCCACCTTTGTCACGCGCCACGCAGGCGCGAGGCCGAAGACGATGCCCGTCAGTAACGCGAGCGCCGACGTGAAGGCCAGCACGCGCCAGTCGAGTCGCGGCTCCAGCGCGACCAGGTCGCGCCCGCCCCAATCGCTCACGGCCAGCAAGCCGTCCTTAATCCACAGGGCAAAGACCACCCCGAGCGCCCCGCCCACGGAGGCCAGCAGCACGCTCTCCGTCAACAACTGTCGGACGAGCCTCAAGCGACTCGCGCCGAGGGCCAGCCGCAAGCCAAGCTCTTTCTGCCGCGCGACGGCGCGACCGAGCAGCAGGTTCGCCACGTTCGCGCAGGCAATCAGCAGCACCAACCCGACCACGCCGAGCAACAGGTAGAGCGACGGCGCATAAGATTGCCGGGTGTTCATCTCACCCTGGTTGCCGGGGCTCAGGTTAAGACGCGGATAATCTTTCGGCTCCAACTCCCTGATCGGATTCCCGCCCGCTGCTTGCGCCTGTGTTTGTCGCGCGGCGCGGTGCTCGACGACCGACTGCCGGAAGGCGAGTTCCAACCGCGCGCGCGCCTGCTCCGCGTTCGCGCCCGGCTTCAAGCGTCCCATCAGCCGCAGCCACCATTCGCCCGCGCCGTTCATCCGAGAGCTTTTGGGGTCCGCGTACAAACGCGGTTCCCACGCGAGCGGGAACGTCACGTCCTGCGTCGAGCCGACTTGTCCCGTGCCCTCGAACCCCTGCGCCGTGACGCCGACGACCGTGAACGCGACCTTGTTCAGGTTGATCTGTTTGCCGATGATGCCGGGGTCGCCGCCGAAGCGACGCTGCCAGTAACGATGGCTCAAGACGGCGACGGGTCCGGCCCCCGCCTCGTCGTCGCCGTCGGTGAGCGTCCGTCCGAGCAGCGCCTGCACGCCCAGCCCCGCGTAATAGTTGCCCGACACGGCCTGCCCGCTGGCTACGTCGGCCTCCCCGTCGCTGCTCACATTCAGCGTGACATCTCCGAAAGCGAAAACATCCGACAGAGTTCCCTGCCCGCTCTCTTGCTCACGCATCCGCCGATAGCTCTGATACGGGAACGAAGTCATGACGTTCTGCCCCGTGGCCGGGTCACGCTCCCAGTTGCCGCTGTATGCGCCGGGACTAAATTCGCCCGGCGACGTGGACTTGAACAGCACCAGCCGCTCCGGCTCTTTGACCGGCAGCGACTTGAGCAGCAACGCATCCACGACGCTGAAGAGCGCCGTATTCGCCCCGATGCCCAGCGCCAGCGTGAGCACGGCCGCCAGCGTGAACGTCGGCTGCCTGCGCATCCCCCGCGCCGCGTAACGCAGGTCTTGGTTAAGGTCTTTGAGCATCGGCACACCTCCCTGTCCGCGGTATATTTCCTTAGTCTGTTCGCCGCCGCTCAGTTATTACGGGGCGGCGGGAAGCGGTTTGTCTGTTCTCTTCAGGAAGCTTGAGCTGACGCCCCTTTTGTTCGACAGCTCAAGGCCGACAATCTTCTCGTTCGCGTCCCGCTTGAACTCGCCGACGACCGCCGTGTTCTCGAAGAAGAATTTGTCCCTCGCGTAAGGCTTCATCGTCATCCTGTTCGCGCCGACCCTTCGGTAGAAGAGCTTGCCGTTCTCGACGGTGATTAAACGCTCGACGCCCTCCTCCTCGTACACACCGACGTAGGCCGTCAGCAGTTTTTCGTCGAGCGGGATTTCACTGATGTTGAAGGGCTTTCCAATCGCGAGCGCCGCCAAATCTCCCGCCAGAAATTCCGGCAGCCGTGCGTCGCGGAAGTTGTAAAGGACGACGACGAAAACGTCCTCTCGCGGGAGGAAGATGGCGTGCGACATGAACCCGCCCATGTTGCCGCCGTGCTCCACGAGCGGGCTGCCCTGCATGTTGCCGACGAACCACCCGTAGCCGTAATGCGTCTCCTTTCCGCCGGGCAACTTGTACCCCGTCCGCGCCTTCTCCAGAGACTCTTTCTTAATCAAGCCGTGCGCGAGCAACGCCTGATTCCATCGGAATAAATCATCCACGGTCGATTGGACCGCGCCGGCCGAGTACGCCGTTTCGAGCTTGTCGTTGCGCGCGTTCAGGAAACGCGACTCCGCCCGCGAATAGATGTAGCTCGACGCGCGGTTCCTAATTATCAACTGGTCGTCGCCGAAGCGCGTCAGCGTCATCCCCGCCGGTTTGAAGATGTTCCTCTCCAGGTATTCCGGATAAGGGACGCCCGAGACTTTTTCGATGATGGCGCCGAGCAGCATGTAACCGTTGTTGCTGTAGCTATGTCTGGTGCCCGGCGCGAAATCGAGCGGCCGGTTCTTGAAGGTGGCGATGAGCTCCGACGGGCGGACGAGGTCTTTTCTTCCCTGAAGGGCCATCATGGCTTCGGGCGCCGAGCCGGGTATGCCGGCCGTGTGCGTCAACAGGTTTTCGACGGTGATTCGCTGCCCGCCCGTGGGATAATCGGGAAGGTATTTTGTGATCTCGTCCGCCAGAGACAACTTCCCCTGCTCCGCCAACTGGAGGACGGCGACGGCGGTGAACTGCTTGGTGATGGAGCCGACGTTGAAGACCATCTCCTCCCTCATCGGCACGCCCAACTCCACGTTCGCCATGCCGAACGCACGCCGGTAAATGACCTCGCCCCTCCGCGCGACCAGCACCACGCCGCCCGGTTCCTGGGCCTTGAACTGGGGCGAGATGAGTCGGTCGAACTCAGCGGTCAACCGCCCCGTCGTTTGTCCGCTGGCAATGGTTAGGTTGAACGAAAGAGTCAGGAGGGCGGTTAAGAAAAGGCGCGTCGGTATCTTCATGCTCACCTCTATTTCACGGGGTGGTTGATGTGTTTGAAGAACTGTTCCCTGTACGTCTCGGAGATCGGAATGACCCTGTCCTTGATTCTGATGCGCCCCTTTTCGATTGAGTCGATTTTGTCGAGCGAGACCATGTATGACTTGTGCACCCTGCAAATGATGTTCGGCGGTATCTGCCGCTCGAACTCCGCGAAGGTCTGGGGCGTCAGCAGGCGCCGGCCGGCGGCGTGAATCTTGCGGTAATCGCGCATCCCCTCGATGAAAATAATCTCCCGCAGCGTCACTTTTTCCAGACGGCTTTCGACCTTAACGAAGATGAGGCTGTTCGGCGTCAACGCCTGTCTCCTCGTCAGCATGCCCTGCGCGCGGTCAACGGCCTGGACGAACCGCTCGAAGGTGAACGGCTTCAGAAGATAGTCCGCGACCTTCAGGTCGAACCCCTTCACGGCGTACTCCTGATAGGCGGTCGTGAGAATGACCTGGCTGTCGATGGCAGAGGTTTCGAGCAATTGAATCCCGGAGACCTCGCCGAGGTTGATGTCCAGGAATATGAGTTCGACCCTGTTGGTCTTCAAGAAGGTCAGTGCGTCGAGCGCGTTGTCGAAGGTCGCCAGCAGGCTCAGGAACGGCAGCCGCAGCGCGTACTCCCGCGTGCGCTCAAGCGCGAGGGGCTCGTCCTCGACGATGATGCAGCTAATCTTCATGCAGCGTTAACTTCACCGCGTAGACCGCGCCGTCGTCGGCGACTTCCAACGAGTGTCTTCCGGGGTAGGTCAGGGCGAGTCGCCTCCTTATCAACTCGTTGCCGAGGCCGCCGAAGTCCTGCTCGCCGTCGGGCGCCGCTTGATATGAGTTGACGCACTCAAAAAGGAGTCGCTTCTGCTCGACCGAAACCTTAATGCGAATCGAGTTGGAACTCTTTCTCCGCTCGGTGTGTTTGAAGGCGTTCTCGATGAAGGGGAAAAAGATCATCGGGGCGACCTTCAGACCGTCCGCGTCGCCCGTCACCGCGAAGTTTACATAGCCCGGGTTCGCCGTGCGAATTTTTTGCAGCTCGACGTACCGCTCGATGTAGTCCAGCTCGCGCGCCAAAGGTATCCGCTCGGCCTTCGTCTCGTAGACCATGTAGCGCAGGATGCCGGAGAGTTTGTTGAGATACTCGGAGGCGAGCGCGGGGTCTTTCGCGATGAGCACGTCGATGTTGTTGATGGTGTTGAAGAGAAAGTGCGGGTCGATCTGCGACTTGAGCAGCGCCAGCTCCGTCTCGAAGTTTCTGCGGGCCAGCTCCTCCTTCAGCGTAATCTCGTCGTACCAGGCGACGAAGCCGCCGAGCACCAGCGCGGCCCCACCGTGCAGCGCGCAGATGGCGAAGAGGCTCGCCGTGAGCGAAACGAACTCGCGCGCGTCGGAGAAGATCGGCTGCCCGAAGCCGAAAAAGACGATTGAGAGCAACGCGCCCGCGAACGCGGAGATGAGGCAGACCGCCGTCCCGAAGATTATCAGGGCGTTGATTCGTTTACGGGCGAGGAACCGAGGGGCCAGTAGAAAGTAGAACGCGTAGAACGTGACGAGGTTCGGCAAGACGCACGGGACGAGCAGGGAGAGAGGCGGCAGCAACGACGGCAACTGCCTCCTGACCTGCGCCGCGACGACGAAGAGCATCAGCGAGAAGAGCAGCAGGTAGACCAGCCAGTACCCGCAGTGGATGAGAACTACGTTGACCCTTTTCACCCCGAACTCCTTCAGAAACGGCGGCGCGCGGATGAGCCGTCGAGTGAAAACCCGGCGCGGTTCGAGTTCATCCCTTGTCCCTCTTGGTGACGTACAAGGCCCAGCCCGCGACGGTGAACGCGGCCGCGTAGAGGAGCGCGAGCAGCTCGACGCTCATAGGAACTTTGCGGCTGGCGAAGTGACCCGTCGCGGTCAAAAAATTTATCGCGCCGTGGTTGTAAGGGAACAGGTAGCTGTACTCCCAAGAGAGCAGGCCGACGCCCAGAAACCAGATCGCGAAGCCCACGCCCACGGGGACTAGAAAGTTTCTGAAGTGGAGGCTGAGCAGGTATTGCAGCGCGACTATCGGCAGGCAGTCAACGAAGAAGTTGACGTTCCCGGCCCAGAAGTCGGCGTAGGGAATCGGCGCGGCCGGGTAGGGGACGGCGCCGAAGAGCGCGGAGGGAATCACCGCCGACAGGTAGACCCCGACGTTGAAGAGCGCGAAGACCTGGGCCAGCATCAAGAGGACTACAAGCAGCTTCGCCGCGTAGATGGTCGT
The DNA here is from genome assembly GCA_036379655.1 of Pyrinomonadaceae bacterium. Taxonomy (GTDB): domain Bacteria; phylum Acidobacteriota; class Blastocatellia; order Pyrinomonadales; family Pyrinomonadaceae; genus QHXN01. The sequence goes on along the minus strand of DASVGG010000071.1, from coordinate 5,236 downwards.
GAACCCCTGCGGCGTCGTGTGGAGTTGCTTCCACGTGTTGTTCTTGAATTCGAGCTGAGCGATGAGGCCCGTCGCCAGGATGATGCCGATGGGCAGGAGAAAGACCTCCATCGACTCCCACGACTGGTACCAGAGCCTCCGCCAGAAATCTTCCTTCGCGTAGAGCGCGGGCAGCGCGGCGCGGTTCTTGAACCTTGAGGCCAGGATGATTGACGGCGTGAAGAACGCCCCGCCGATGACGAGCCACGAAGCGAGGCTGCGCTTCCGCTTGAGCCACTCGGCCTGAAAGCTGTTGATGAAAGTCATGGACTCACTCGCCAATTACGTCGAAGAAGATTTTTTCCAGGTCGCTCTCGACCCTGCCGATTTGATAGACATCGACCCCGCCCCGCACCAATGTCTGGTTGACGACCGCGACCCTCTCTCTTTCAAGGGATGGGACCGCGACCCGGCCCGACTCGGCCCGTGGGCTGAGTCCGAGTTCGCGGATGAGCAGTTCGGTCTTCGCGTCGTCGCTTGTCTCGAAGACGACGAAAGAATGCTGCCGCCGCTCGCTCATCAACTCGGCGAGCGTCCCCTGAAACAGCAGGCGGCCCCGGTTGATGATGCCCACGTGTGTGGCGAGTTTTTCGACCTCGGGCAGCAGGTGGCTGGAGATGAGGATCGTCACCCCAAGGTCTCTGTTCAGACGTTGCAGCATCTCGCGTATTTCAAGAATCCCGTTCGGGTCGAGGCCGTTGGTCGGCTCGTCCAGAATCAGCAGGGATGGTGAGTGGAGCAGGGCGAGCGCAATCCCGAGCCGCTGTTTCATCCCGAGCGAAAACTGGCTCGCCTTCTTGCCGCCCGCCCGCGCCAGCCCGACCAGCTCCAGCACTTCATGTATCCGTTCTTTCGGGCACCGGTAGACCTTCTGCAAGATTTGTAAGTTCTCGGCCGCCGTGAGGTGCCCGTAGAGCGAAGGGCTCTCAATCATCGAGCCGACCCGGCGCAGCGTCTCGACGCGGTTCTTCTCCAACGGCCTCCCGAAGACGTGAATCTCGCCGTGCTGTTTCCTGAGCAGCCCCAGAATCAGTTTGAGCGTCGTGGTCTTGCCGGCGCCGTTGGGGCCTAAGAAACCGTAGATGCTCCCCTCGACGACCCGAAGGTTGACGAGGTCCAACGTCGTCTCCGCTTCGGAAAATCTGTGCGTGAGGTCAACCGTCTCCACGCAACAGGCGTGTCTTTGATTTATCGTTCCAGACATTCCTCTCCTCGTCCACGAGCGCCGCGCCTCGGACACTTCGTCCGAAGTTGAGGTAAGCATAATCCGAATACGTCGGCGGCTCTATCGAGACACGAGACTATTCTGCGAAACGGCGCGGGCGGGCTGCGAAATGGCGACTTCGTTCCGCGTCCTGTGTGTGAGGGGGCGGTATCGTTTCGGTCGGTCATCGTTGTGGCGCCCGAGGGTTTGTGCTACACGATGGTTGAGCATCGCGCTTGACCGTCTGAACTTCACGAAACCCAAAATGACGGCGTAACATTACGACCGGGGCGCAAAATTGCTTAAAGCTCGCACGTTGTCCAAATTAGCGGTGCTGCTCGTTTCGACCGCATTTTCGCTGTGTGCCGCTGAGTTGGTGCTGCGGCTCACGGGGTACCGGCCGTGGACTTACGTCCAGGCGGACAGGAACGAGCCGACGATGAATGAATATGATTCCGTGCTGGGCTGGAGGGCTAAGAAAGGATTCTACCCGGTGCCGCCGTACGACCCTTCGGGAACGGAGACGCACTATAGTTTTCTTGAAGGCGGCTCGCGGAAGACATCCGCAGGGCAGACCGATGTCAGGGACGCGCGGCCAAAGTTGATCGCCGTCGGTTGCTCGTTCACACAGGGGTGGGCCATCTCCGACGAGGAGACTTACGCGTGGAAGTTGCAGGAAAGATTTCCCGATGATGAGGTCTTGAACTACGGCGTCGCCGGCTACGGCACGTACCAGTCGCTCCTGATGCTCGAACGCGTGTTGCCGGCCGTGCGAAACCCGAAAGTGGTCCTGTACGGGTTCTATGACAAGCACGAGGACCGGAACGTGGCCCCCGCCGCGTGGGTAAGAAAGCTTTCCATGTACTCAAGGAGGGGGCACGTCTTTGTCCCCTACGTTTCGCTCGGCCCGGAAGGGCAGATTGTCCGGCACCCGCCCGAAGCTTACCCGGTGTTCCCCTTGCGGGAATATTCCAGCATGGTCGCGCTGGCGGAGAGTGCGTATGCGGAGCTGTGGGCGAAAGAAAGAAGCGTGGACGGGCGTGAGGCCACACAACAACTCCTTCTGCAAATGCGCGACCTGGCGCGGAGATACGGGGCGCAGTTCGCCCTGGTGTTCCTCACGGTCAACGACGAGACGAAGGATCACTATCAGAGGTTTTTGACGGAGAACCACGTCACGGCGCTCGACTGCTCGCGCCAGTTGTCCGAAGAGATGACCGTCAAAGGAGAGGGCCACCCTAACGGAAAGATGAACTCCGTGTGGGCGGCTTGCATCGCCGATTCTCTTTCCAACGCCAACACCTCCCAAGTCTCCTCCCGGCGATGGTGAAGCGCGCGTCTCGGTGTCGCGGAGGGCGTCATCATCGCCGTGGGCTCACGTCGCGGTGAATTTTGTTGACAGGCCCCAGACCATACTGTAGATTGTCGCGCGTCTCCGGCCGTTACTTCGACTCACGCGAACTACCGATCAAGTCTTATCCTTCGCTAGTTTCTCGCGTACAACAGCTAAGTTATAAGCGCTGACCAAGACGTTCTCACACGTGCGGGCACTGGCATAGCCGTGTGCGGCTAGCTGCGTCGCGGTCCGCGTTCCGAAAGCTCCAACACAAAATATGTAGTCCGCGTGTCCGCCGTGACGACGCGCGGCACCCGCTATGGCCCTCGGTCATTGACCCCGCCGCCAACGATGGCGCTGTCGGCCGTGGGCGGAGCCGTCTCCCACAATCGACGGCGCGAGAATCGGACGGAGGAGTGAAGGTATGGGCAGAAGAGTCGAAATGGGTTCCGGCGCGGGCGCCGGGGCGAAGCGTGCGAGGCGGAGCGGAGCGGCCTACGTGGCGACAGTGCTGGCGTTGCTGGCGTGTGTGCTCGGTCGCCCTGACGCCGCCAGCGCGCAGTGGACGACGCCCGACGCCGGTAACAACATCAATAACACCAACACGGGTAACGTAGGCGTCGGCACGGGGGCTTCTGCCCCTGCGGGGAGGCTCGACGTGAAGGGCGCCACCTCGGACTCGGCCGCGTCGGCGCTTAACGTCAGGAACTCGTCGGACGCCAACCTGCTGTTCGTCAGGAACGACGGCCGCATCGGAATCGGCACCACCTCACCCTCCGTGCTCTTGCACATGAGCACCGGCGCCACCCGCGCCGAGTTCAACATGCAGACATCTCATACGAGTGGGCCGATCATCCGCTTCCGTCAGGACGGGGGAGCCGCCGTGGACAGGGCCGTGGGCGCGCTCAACTTCCTCAACGAGGCTGGCGCGACCGTCTCGCAGATCGTCGCCGCGTACCCGGGCACCGACAGCAGTAAATCCTTCCTGAAATTTACGACCAGCGCCACGGAGGCTTTAAGGATTACGAGCAACGGCAGCGTCGGCGTCGGGACGACGACGCCGGCCTACAGGCTGGACGTGGCGGGGCAGGTGCGCTCGTCGAGCGGCGGGTTCGTCTTCCCCGACGGCACCACGCAGACGACCGCCTCCACGGGGACGGTCACGGGCGTCAACGCGGGCGCGGGGCTGTCGGGCGGAGGCTCCGGCGGCTCGCTCACGCTCAGCGTCGCCGCCGGCACCGGCATCAACGCGGGCGCGGGCGGGGTCTCGGTCAACTACGGCTCGACTTCGGGGACGGCCGTGCAGGGCAACACCACTTTGACGGTGACGGCCGGTTCGGGGCTGACGGGCGGCGGGCAGTTGGCGCTCGGCGCGGGCGGGACGCTGACGCTCGCGAACGACGACAAGGGCTCCGCGCAGAACATCTTCAAGAACGTGGCCAACGCTGCGGGCGCCGTGCAGTTCTCGGCCGGGTCCAACAGCGACTCGATCAGCTTCGAAGGTACGGGCGGCACGACCGTCTCGTTCAACGCGGGTGCGAAGAGGGTGACCATCAACAGCTCGGCGACGGCCGCGTCGGGCTGGACGGACGGGGGCGCGAACTTAACCACGACGAATACCTCGGCCAGAGTCGGCATCGGCACGGCGAGCCCCACGCAACTGCTCGACGTGAGCGGCGCCGGCGAGGTCAAGGCGCGGGCCGTGGGGACGACCTCCGCCGCGCTCCAGTTACAGGAGTCGAGCGGCACTTCAACGTGGTCGGAGTGGCAGCAGTACTTCGACCGTCTGCGGCTCAACACCAACGACGGGACAACGGTGAGGGGCGACGTGCTCAGCATCCTCCCCAACGGCAACGTCGGCATCGGCGCCGTCCCGGCGGTGAACTCGGGTTACAAGCTCGACGTGGCGGGGAGCATCAACGCCACGCAGAACATCAACGCCACGGGGACCATCACCGGCGGCACCATCACGGCGACCTACCAGGACGTGGCCGAGTGGGTGCCCTCCGTGCAGAAGCTCGCGGCCGGGACGGTCGTCGTGCTCGACACGGACAGGACGAACCACGTCGTCGCCTCGGCCTCGGCCTACGACACGAAGGTGGCCGGGGTCATCTCCGCGCAGCCGGGCGTCATCCTCGGCGTGGCGAGCGAGGGGAAGGTGAAGGTGGCGACGACCGGGCGCGTGAAGGTGAAAGTTGATGCTTCGCGCGGGGCGATTAAGGTCGGCGACCTGCTGGTGACGAGCGACGTGGAAGGGGTCGCGATGAAGTCCGAGCCGATCAGTATCGGCGGCCGTCAAATCCACGCGCCGGGGACAATCGTCGGTAAAGCCCTTGAGCCTCTGGAGTCGGGCACGGGCGAGATTCTCGTGCTCCTCAGTCTCCAATAGGTCATTGCGTTAGGGCACGCCAGACAACCGTAGCGAAGGACGTGACGCCATGAAAGGGACACCAGTGAAGCGGAACAACCTTACACATCAGGGAACCAACGAGCGGCCCCATTCGCCGTGGCGGTTCGCGGCGCGCCTGGCGGTCGTCGTCTGCGCCTGGCTCTGCGTGTCCGCCGCGGCCCTCGGCCAGAACGTCCAGTTCACCCAGGGGAGCGTCGGGTCCGGGCGCGACAACTCCCTCCGCATCCCGATCGCCTCCTACCCGGGG
>DASVGG010000070.1:0-79044 GCA_036379655.1 Pyrinomonadaceae bacterium | reverse complement strand
AGAGCCACTAACAAAAATGGCCGTTGATTCTGCCCCAACAGATCATTGCGTTCGCCAGATGCACCAGCGCCTCGTGCATGTCGTCCCGCTTCTCGTCGCGCACCCGCAGGCGGCGGAACCCTTGCTGCCAGCTAATCGTGCGCTCGACCACCCAGCGGTAGCGACCCAGCCGCGCACTGCTCTCGACACCGCGACGGGCGAGGCGAGGTGTGATGCCACGCTTGCGCAACTCCCGCCGCAAGGCCCCATCGTCATACGCCTTGTCGGCATGCAACTTCGCGGGGCGCGGTCGCGGACGCCCGCGCTTGCCGCGCACCGGGGGCACGGCGTCCACCGCCTCAAGCATCCTTTTCCCGTCCGGCACGTTGGCCCCCGAGAGCGTGACGGCGAGCGGGAGTCCTTTGCGGTCTACCACCTGATGCCGTTTCGTGCCCGATTTGCCGCGGTCCGTCGGACTTGGCCCAACGGCGCCCCCTTTTTACGCGGCGCGCCTTTGGCGCGCACGCTCACCGAATCGACGCTGGCGCGGCTCCAGTCGATCTCGCCCGCCTGCTCTAACCGGCTCAGCAGCAGTTGGTGTAACTTGCGCCACACCCCGGCCCGGTGCCAGTCCCGCAGGCGACGCCAGCAGGTCATCCCGCTGCCGCAGCCCATCTCCTGCGGCAACATCTCCCACGGGATGCCGCTACGGAGGACGAAGAGGATGCCGGTCAAGGCGGCCCTGTCGGGTAAGCGTGGGCGACCGCGCCCGCTCGTGCGCTGTGGCGGCGGCGGCAACAGCGGCTCGATTACTTCCCAGAGTTCGTCATCAACCAACTGCCTAGCCATGCAGCGAGTATACCCGCTCAGGCATTTTTGTTAGTGGCTCTAAACTGTGGCGAGCGCCTGACGGGCCGTCTCGCGATGCTCGCCGACGGCCGGGCGCGTTCGCCACCGGCGCCGATTTTATATTACATTTGGAGCGCGGGCAAAGTTCAACGTCTCCCCCAAAATCCAGCGGCGCGTACCGGATTCAAGCGCGTGGACGAAAGTGCGGTCGGCGCGGCATAAAAGAGTTTCCGCGACGGGTTTCCGAGAAACATACCGCGCGGCGGGCGCGTAACATTTGACCTGAAACGAAAGGGCGCGGCCGCCCATGCCTCCGCAACCAGCGGGCGCCGCACGTACAACAATCTCTCGGCACGAGGGCATCCAAGCACGCGCTGACACACTCTCCCGCGCGGGCCTGATGGAGCCCGACCCGAGTCAAAATGAGGAGCTTCAGAGATGCTTCGACGAACGGCAGTCTTCCTGCTTCTGTGCGCGCTCGCGGCGACCGCGGTCGTGACTGAGACAAAGGGGCAGACGCGCGTGCCCCCCATCAACTTCAAGGAGCGCACGCTCTCGAACGGGCTCGTGGTCATCACCGCGCAGGAACGTTCGAGCCCGACGGTCTCCATCCAGGTCTGGTACAAGGTCGGCTCGAAGGACGACCCCGACCGGCGCAGCGGCTTCGCGCACCTCTTCGAGCACCTCATGTTCAAATCGACGAAGAACATGAAGGACGAGATGATGGACCGTCTCACGGAGGACGTGGGCGGCTGGAACAACGCCTCGACCTCCGACGACGTGACGAACTATTATGAGGTCGTTCCGTCGAACTACCTTGAGACGCTCCTCTGGGCCGAGGCCGACCGCATGTCGTCGCTCAACGTCACAGACAAGAACTTCCCCTCGGAGCGCGACGTGGTCAAGGAGGAGTTCAACACGGGCGTGCTCGCGCCGCCCTACGGCCGCCTCTTCTACGCCATCGACAAACTCTCCTTCGCCGTCCACCCGTACAAGCGGCCGACCATCGGCAGCAAGGAAGACCTCGACGCCGCGACGATTGAAGACGTGCGCGCCTTCCACAAGACCTTCTACCGTCCCGACAACGCCGTGCTCATCGTCGTCGGCGACTTCGACGAACGGCAACTCGACGCGTGGGTGGACAAGTACTTCGCGAAGATTCCGAAGCCCTCGTCCGCCATCCCGCGCGTGACCGTGAAGGAGCCCGAGCGCACGGCCGAGCGGCGCTTCAACGAGACGGGGCCGAACGTGCCGCTGCCGGCGGTCGCCATCACGTACCTCGCGCCGCCCGTCTCGAACCCCGACGCGGACGCGCTGCGCGTGGCCGAGTCGATACTGTCTAACGGCGAGTCGTCGCGGCTCTACCAGTCGCTCGTCTACACGCAGCAGGTGGCGGCCGAGGCGTTCGGCAGCGCGAACCTGCGGCAGGACACGGGCATCTTCGTGCTCGGCGCCATCCTCGCCGGCGGCAAGCAGCCGGCCGAGGGCGAGCGCGCGCTGCTCGCGGAGTTGAAGAGGATGCAGACCGAGCCGGTGACGAAGGCCGAGTTGGAGAAGGCCGTCAACCAACTCGTCGCCAACGCGCTGCGCGAGCGCCAGACGAACAGCGGCAAGGCGTTCGCCATCGGCAACGCCGCCGTCCTCGTCGGCGACGTGAAGCGCGTCAACACGGACATCGAGCGGTTGCAGGCCGTCACCGCCGCCGACGTGCAGCGCGTGATGAAGAAGTACTTCACGGACGCGAACCGCGTCGTCATCACCTATCAGGCAGAGGCGCAGAAGCCCGACGAGAAGAAGGCAGAGGGCACGCAGGGGGAGGGAAGCCGATGAGAAACGTCTTGAAGGAACTTCGACCCACGGCGCTCGCCGCCGCGTCCCTCCTGTTGGCGGCGTTCGCGCTCGCGTCAAGCTCGGGCGCGCAGACCGCTTCGACGGCGACGCCGCAGGAGACGCCGCCGCCGCCGGCCGCGCCGCGCTCGGTCAACGTGCCGAAGCCGGTCGAGCGCACGCTCTCGAACGGCCTGCGCGTCATCGTCATCGAGGACCACGCGACGCCGCTCGTCGGCGCGCAACTCCTCGTCAAGAACGGCGGCGAGGTTGACCCCGCGAACATGTCTGGCCTCGCCGACATGACGGCCGAGCTTTTGACGAAGGGGACGAAGACGCGCACGGCGCCGCAGATCGCGCAGGAGATCGAGGCGCTCGGCGGCGTGCTCAACTCGGGCGCGGGTTGGGACGCGTCGCGCGCGAGCGTCAACGTGCTCTCGTCGAAAGCGGAGCCCGCGCTCGCCGTCCTCGCGGACGTGGTGCGCAACCCGGTCTTCAAGGATGAAGAGATCGAACGACTGCGCCAGCAGTATCTCGACAACCTGAGCGTCGGGATGAACGACCCGGGCCAGCTCGCGAGTTGGGTCGCGGGCCGCGTCGTCTTCGGCGACAGCCCGTACGGGCATCCTTTATCCGGCACGAGCGCGTCCGTCCAGCGCATGCAGCGTAAGGACGTGGCAGACTTTCACGCGCGCTTCTACCGTCCCGACAACGCCGTCCTCGTCCTCGGCGGCGACATCAAGGCCGACGACGCATACAAGCTCGCCGAGCGCCTCTTCGGCGACTGGGCGAAGCCCGGGGGCACGCTGACGGCATCGGCCACCGCGCGCGTCGAAGGGGCGGGCGCGAAGCGGCGCGTCGTCGTCGTGGACATGCCGGGCGCGGGGCAGGCGGCCGTCGTCTTCGCGCGGCGCGGCATCGCGCGCACGGACCCTGAGTTCTACGCGGGCGTGGTGGCGAACTCCGTGCTGTCGGGCTACTCGGGTCGCTTGAATCAGGAGATACGCATCAAGCGCGGCTTGAGCTACGGCGCGCGCTCGTCGCTCGACACGCGGCGCGACGTGGGGCTCTTCGTGGCATCGGCGCAGACGAAGAACCAGTCGGGCGCGGAGGTGGCTTCGCTGCTCCTGGGCGAGTTGACGCGGCTGTCGAGCGAGGCGGTGGGCGAGGCGGAGTTGCTGCCGCGCAAGGCCGTCGTCATCGGCAACTTCGGCCGCTCGCTTGAGACGATTGAAGGGCTCGTCGGGCAGGTCGCGTCGCTGGCGCTGTACGGGCTGAGCCTCGACGAGATCAACCGCTACATCGCGAGCGCGCAGGCCGTGACGCCCGCGCAGATACAGAAGTTCGCCGGCTCGCGCCTCGGCGCGGCCGACGCCGCCATCGTCATCGTCGGCGACGCCAAGGACTTCATCGAACCGCTGCGCAAGCAGTTCAACGAGGTCGAAGTCATCAAGCACGCCGACCTCGACCTCGACTCCGGCAAACTCCGCAAGATACCGGCGGGCGGGACGCAGTAAAATATCGCCGGGAGCGCGGGCATCCCTGCCCGCCAAAGCGTGCTGCAAGCACGCTTAGCAGTGATGCTTTATCTTTCAATGTTGAGATGTACAGTCTCAACGTATTCGCGCTGACGCGCTCATGGCGGGCAGGGATGCCCGCGCTCCCGGCGCGGAGCAGGCCGTGCTTGCGTCATTGCACGCCCTGCAACGACGAAAACATCCGCTGCTGCGTCGCTGCAAGTCGTACATCCTTTATTGCAGGCCGTGCAACGAAGGATGCACGACTTGCAGCGACGTATGCACGGCCTGCAATAACGTTGCAGCGCGTGCGGAAACGCGGCGTCGCCCCGCACGACGTTCGTGAAACGGCGCATTTTGGCCGTAAAATCGACTGGAACGACCTGCCGAGCCGCAATATCATGAAAAAGCACGTCCCAACCCTTGTTATCGTCGCCCTGTTCGGAGTTTTGGCGCCCGCGACAGTCGCGTCGGGCGCCTCGGCGCGGCAGGACGAGCCTTCGAAGGCGCAGGGCGCGGACTCGTCGGCGGTCGCGCGAAAGCTTTCGAGCCGCATCGCTTCCGAGCGCCGCGCGGCGGCGGAAGAGCTTGCGCGGCTCGCGGCGGTCGAGCACCGCCGGCTCGTGGAAGGGTTTCGGGTACAGGAGAAGGACGCGCGCGTGAAGCTCGCGCTCGACTGGGCGCTCTACCGGATGGGGAAGAACGAGACGCTGTTCGAGCTTGTCAACGCGCTCGACGAGAAGAAGCAGGCCGAGCAGTCTGTCGCTTATTTAAAACAGCTCGAAGGCCCCGAGCCGCTCTACGTCTTCCTCGGCCGCGTCAACGGCTACACGCAGGCGCGGCTGCTCGAAGTGCTCGCGGCGGTCGGCGACCGCGCCACGCTCGAAAAGATTCAGCCCTACACGCAGTCGCTCGACCCACTCATCGCCGACGCCGCCAAGTTCGCCGAGCGCGAGATAACCATCCGCGTCGAAGAGACGCCCGCCGCCGAGCCCAAGCGCGAGCGCAAGGTCGGCCGCGCCAACGAGTCGGAAGAACTGCCGCCGCTCTGAACCCGCGTCCCGCGCCTGTTCCGAACCCCGCGTTTTGACATCGGCCGCCCGTGTGATTTACTGGCGGCGCATGCATCGCAACCTCCGCTCGTTTCTCGAACTGCTCCATAGCTCTGGCGACCTCGTCGAAGTCGGGGCGGAAGTTGACCCGAACTTAGAACTCGCCGAAGTCCACCGCCGCGTCATCGAACGCGAAGGCCCGGCGCTCCTCTTCAGGAAGGTGAAGGGGAGCCGCTACCCCGTCGTCACCAACCTCTTCGGCACCGCGCGCCGCATCGAACTCGCCTTCGGCCCGAAGCCTGAGGCGCTCGTGCGTCAGGCCGTCCACGTCGCCGAATCACTGTTGCCGCCGAAGCCCGCCGCGCTCTGGCAGCACCGCGCGCTCGCGCTCGAAGCTTTGAAACTCGGCACGAAACGCGTGAGTCGCGCGCCCGTCACCGAAGTTGTGGACAGTCCCGCGAGACTTGATGAACTACCCGTGTTGACGACGTGGCAGGAGGACGGCGGGCCGTTCTTCACGCTGCCGCTCGTCTACACCGAGCACCCCTCGACCGGCAAGCACAACCTCGGCATGTACCGCATGCAGCGCCTCGACGCGCGCACGACCGGCATGCACTGGCAGATACACAAGGGCGGCGGCTTTCACTACCACGAGGCCGAAGCGGCGGGACAATCCCTGCCCGTCACGATGTTCCTCGGCGGCCCGCCCGCGCTCATCCTCTCCGCCATCGCGCCGCTCCCGGAAGACGTGCCCGAACTCGTCCTTGCATCCGTCCTGTCGGGCGAGAAGATTCGCGTCATAGATTCGCCGTTAGAGGGACACCCGCACCGGCTCGTCGCTGAAGCCGAGTTCGCCCTGGTCGGAAAAGTTCCACCGCGCGAGCGACGGCCCGAAGGCCCCTTCGGCGACCACTACGGTTACTATTCCCTGCAACACGATTACCCCGTCTTCAACGTCGAGGCCGTCTACCATCGCCGCGATGCAATCTATCCCGCGACCGTCGTCGGCAAGCCACGGCAGGAAGACTTCTTCATCGGCGACTACCTGCAACAACTTCTCTCGCCGCTCTTCCCCCTCGTGATGCCGAGCGTGCGCGACCTCTGGACGTACGGCGAGACGGGCTTCCACTCGCTCGCCGCCGCCGTCGTGCGCGAACGCTACGCCCGCGAGGCGCTCGTCTCCGCCTTCCGCATCCTCGGCGAAGGGCAGCTCTCGCTGACGAAGTTCCTGCTGCTCACCGATACGCCGCAAGACCTCCGCGACTTCCCGAGGCTCTTCGAGCACGTGCTCGCGCGCTTCCGACCGGAGACCGACCTCTTCGTCTTCTCGAACCTTTCGATGGACACGCTCGACTACACCTCCGGCACCGTCAATCGCGGCAGCAAAGCGGTGCTGCTCGGGCTCGGCGACGCCGTGCGCGAGCTGCCGCGCGAGTTCAGCGGCGAACTGCCAGCGGGCGTCACGCGCGCCGAAGTCTTCTGCGCCGGCTGCCTCGTCGTCGAAGGACCGACGTTTAAAGAAGAGCCCGACACGGCCGCGCGCATCGCGAGAGAAGAGGTCTTCCGCGACTGGCCGCTCGTCGTCATCCACGACGACGCGGGCGTAGCCCGCAACGCTTCAGACTTCCTCTGGGCCACTTGGACGCGCTTCGAGCCCGCCTCGGACATACACGCCGCCGCGACCGAGCTGCGACGCCACCACGTCAAGTACGCCGCGCCCATCGTCATCGACGCGCGCATGAAACCCGGCTACCCGGACGAACTCATCGTGCGGCCCGACATCGGCGACCTCGTCACGCGTCGCTGGCGTGAATACTTCCCGCAAGGGCTCACCTCAGGGTAAGCCCTCAACCCTCTGTGACCTTCGTGAATACCTTCGTGACCTTTGTGGTTAAAGAGTCTGTGGCTTAACCACAAAGGTCACGAAGGTATTCACGAAGGTCACGAAGGTCAGGCATCATCACGATGGAAGAGGGTGCAAATCAGACGACGTGCTGCGTGGTTGGCGGCGGGCCGGCGGGCGCCGTGCTCGCGCTCCTGCTCGCGCGCAAGGGCGTGCGCGTCACGCTCCTCGAAGCGCACCAGGACTTCGACCGCGACTTCCGTGGTGACACGCTCCACCCCTCCGTCCTCGAAGTGATGGACGAACTCGGCCTCGCCGAACGGTTACATCAACTCCCGCACTCCAAAATCCACACCGGCACCCTCACGACGGACGAAGGCCCGACCGTCCTCGCGGACTTCCGGCACCTGCGGACGCGCTTCCCGTACATCATGATGATTCCGCAGAAAGACTTTCTCGCCCTCATCGTCGAAGAGGCGAAGCGTCACCCGTCTTTTGAGATAAGGATGGGCGCGCGCGTCGAGGCGTTGATTGAGGAGGGCGGCGCCGTGCGCGGCGTGCGTTATGAAGATGACAAAGGAGAACATGAACTGCGTGCGACGCTGACAATCGGCGCCGACGGGCGCGGCTCGCGCGTGCGCTACCTCGGGCGTTTCGAGCAGGTGAAGACCTCGCCGCCGATGGACGTGCTCTGGTTCCGCATCCCTCGTTTAGAAAGCGACCCCGAAGGCGGCGTCGCATACTTTCGCGGCGGCTTCGGGCTGGTCATGCTTAACCGTGGGAGCCAGTGGCAGGTCGCGCACCTCATCCTCAAGGGCGGCTTCCGCGACGTGCGCGCCGCAGGCGTCGAAGCGTTGCGCGACAGACTCAAGGCCGCCGCGCCCGAGTACGCCGAACGCTTCGACGTGCTGCGCGAGTGGAAGCAGGTCTCGCTGCTCTCGGTCGAGTCGAGCCGCGTCACGCGCTGGCACAACCCCGGCCTCCTTCTCGTCGGCGACGCCGCGCACGTCATGTCGCCCGTCGGCGGCGTCGGCATCAACTACGCCATCCAGGACGCCGTCGTCGCCGCCAACGTCCTCGCCGAACCCTTGAAGCGAGACACACTCACCGAAAAACATCTTCACGAAGTGCAGCGCCAGCGCGAATGGCCCACGCGTCTCATACAGGCGCTCCAGACGCGCATCCAGAAGCGCGTCATCGCCGCCGCCCTCGACCCGCGTCGAAAGTTCCGCGTCCCCCTCGCCCTGCGCCTGCTGCTCCGCGTCCCCGGCCTCCGCACGCTGCCCGCGCGCGTCATCGGCCTCGGTTTCAAACGAGTCCACGTGAAATAGCGATACTTGTTTCGTTAAGCGGGAAGTCTAAGAGTGAAGACCGCGCCGCCGTGCGGAGCGTTCGCGGCGGAGAGCGTGCCGCCGTGGTCCGTGGCGACGCGGTGCGCGAGGGCGAGGCCGACGCCGTGCCCCTTCGACTTGGTCGTGAAGAAGGGGATGAAGATTCTGTGCAGGTCCTCTTCGGGGACGCCCGCGCCCGTGTCTTCGACATCGACCCGCGCCCAATCGCGGCCCGTGGCGTCGGTCTCGAACGCGCCCGCGACGAGGACGCGTCGCGCCCGGGTCTCGTCGGGAATTGCCTCGGCCGCGTTGCGCAGGAGGTTGAGCAGCGCCTGCCGGAGCATGCGCTCGTCGGCGCGGACGACGGGGAACTCGCCTTCGATTGCGAGCGCGACGCGGCGCTCCGCGAAGAGAGCTTCGAGGTCCGAGGCGCAGGTGTCGAGCAGTTCGCGGAGTTGTACGTCGTCGAGGTCGGGCGTCTGCGGGCGCGCGAAGTTGAGGAACGAAGTGACCATCTCGGAGAGCCCGCGCACCTCATGCAGCAGCGCGGCGGTCGATGACGCGCGCGCGTCGCCTTCGTGTTGCGGGTTCTGCAAGAGCTGCGCGTAGCCGTGCAGCGTCGCCAACGCGTTCTTGAACTCGTGCGCGAGCCCGGCCGACATCTCGCCGAGGCTTTCGAGGTTGCGCTTGCGCGCGAGGGCTTCGCGCAACTCCGCGATCTCCGTGATGTCGGTCAGCATGCAGAGCACGCCGCGCGCGCCGCCCGTGGGCGCGGGGTCGATGGGCGCGACCGTCACGCCGAGCCGCCGCGCGCGCCCGCCTTCGAGCCGCAGCGGCGCCTCCTCGCGCCTGTACAATTCGCCCGTCTGCAAGCAGCGCCCGACCATCTCGGCCAACTCGGGCGCGCGCGCGAGCAGCGTGCGGAACTCCTCGCCCTCGACGCGCCCCTCGATGCCGAGCAGCGCGCGCGCGGGCGCGTTGACGACCGTGGAGCGCCCCTCGGTGTTGAAGGCGATGAGGCCCGAAGGGAGGCTCGCGACGACGCGCTCGCTGAACTGCTCAGCGGTCGCCGCGCGTTGCGCCGCGCGCGCGCTCAGGCGCTCAAGCTCGCGCTGCTTGGCGCGCAGTTGCGCGACGACCTCCTGAAAGGTTTCGAGCACGAACTCCGACTCGTCCCGCGCGCGTCCGCGCGACGCCGACTCGACGGGCGCGCGCTCGGCCTCGTCCACAAGTTGTCTGTAGGGACGGAGCAGCCAACGCGGCAGCAGCAGAATGGACGGGACGCTGATGACGAGCGTGAGGACGAAGACCGTGTAGAGGACGGGCGCGCGCTCCGCCCGCGTCGCGGGCGACAGCGCCACCAGCGTCAGCGTGAACAGGTTGGCGAGGAGCAGCAGCCCCACCAACAACGCCAACGCCAACTGCATCCGGTTCTCGTGACGGGGCATGATTTGAGAGTAGACAGTAGTCAGTAGACAGTAGTCAGTAGAAAATCCTTTCGACGCTCGAACCCGACGACTGTCATCCTCAACATTATCAAGCCGAGCCTACTGACTACTGTCTACTCAAAACTTTCCCACGTACCAGTCGATGATGCTCGTGCCGAAGAGGAGGCTGACGAGCGAGCCGAGGCCGAGGAAGATGCCGAAGGGGAGGAGCATCTGCATGTCGCGCTCGCCGCGCCGCGCCATCGCGGCCACGCCCGCGATTGAGCCCGAGAGCACGCCGACGAAGATGGTCAAAAGCGTCAGCGGCCAGCCGAGGAAGGCGCCGACCATGAACAGCATCTTCACGTCGCCGAGCCCCATCGCCTCGACGCCGCGCGCGCGCTCCCAGAGCCAGCCGACCAGCCACAGGAAGCCGCCGCCCACCAACGCGCCCAAGACCGCGCCCCCGAGCGAGAGCAGCCACGCGGGCGTCTCCGGGCCGCCGAGCGAGGCCACGCCGTAGAGGTTCGGCACCACCACGCGCGCCACGAGCGCGAGCGCCGTGCCGGGGTAGGTGATGACGTTCGGCAGAAGCATGTGCTCCGCGTCGATGAAGACGAGCGCGACGATGGCCGCGACGAAGGCGAGGTCGAACGGCAGCGAGAGCGAGAGCGTCGGTCCCGAGTGCAACAGATATGTGAGCGCGAAGAGCACGCCCGTCAAAAGCTCCACCGCCGGATAGCGCGCCGAGATGGGCGCGCGGCAGGCGCGGCAGCGGCCCCGCAGGACGGCCCAACTGATGACGGGAATGTTGTCGTACGGCCGTATCGCCGCGTCGCACGAGGGGCAGTGCGAGGCCGGGAAGGCTATCGACTCCTCGCGTGGGACGCGGTGGATGACGACGTTCAAAAAACTCCCGATGATGGCCCCGACGACGCCCACGCCCGTGGCGATAATGTACGCCGGCAGTCCCGTCAGCGTGTCCTGTGTCACGAATCTCTGAAGAATGTCCATTCGATGTGGATGAAGAAATTTAGAGTGGTTTTCGGCGGGCGCCGCTTGACGCGTGGCGCCCTAGTTGCATATTAAAGCTTTATCAAGCTTTGTTAAAGGCTTGGAATCATACACTGTTTGATAATAGTGAGTTGGTAAGGAGTAATTTGATTTGAACCCTCGTAAACCGATATACGCGCTGATGTTGATCGGCGCGGCCGTCATCCTCGCGCTGACGTTTGCGCCCTACGCGCTGATGAAGGACGCGCGCAGGGCCGCCGCCGCGTACATACAGGTCCCGCTTCAGCGGGCGACGCAGACCGTGCCCGACTCGGCCGTCCCCGCGCCGGCTCAGCCCTCGGCCCCGATCTTCGACGTGGCCGGGTGGTACGCCGGGCGCAACGACGACCCCGCGCGCCACGCGCTGCTCGTCCAGTCCGTGGATGGCCACCACACGTTCGCCGAGCACAACGCCGACGTGACGTACAACCCCGCGTCGTTGGTGAAACTGACGACCTCGCTCGTCGCGCTGCGCAAGCTCGGCAAGGATTTTCGTTTCGAGACCAAGTTCTACATCGAGGGCGACGTGGACAAGTCGGGCGTGCTGCGCGGGCGGATAATCGCCGCGGGCAACGACCCGACCTTTGGCGACTTCCACGCGACGCTCGTCGCGAAGAAACTGGCCGAGCGCGGCGTCAAGAAGTTCGAGGGCGAACTGGCCGTCTCGCCCGACTTCGTCTTCAACTTCACCGACAAGCCCGAAGAGTCCGCGCAGCGGCTCGCCAAGGTCACGAAGCTCACCCCGAAGACGTTCGCCGTGGCGGAGGCGCCCGCCGCCGAGCCGACCTTCGCCGTGCTCTCGTACCCGCTGACCGACGTGCTGCTCTACATGAACGCGCATTCGAGCAACTTCGTCGCCGAGCGCCTGGGCGCGCTGGTGGGCGGGCCGGAGGGCGTGCGGCAGTATCTCGTCAACGAGGTGAAGCTGCCGCCGGAGCAGGTGACGCTGGCGACGACCTCTGGGCTCGAAGTCAACCGCATGACGCCGCGCGGGCTGGTGGCGGTCATCCGCGCGCTCGACGAGGAGGCGCGCCGGCAGGGGCTTGAGTTGGTGGACATCATGGCGGTGGCGAGCGGCGACTACGGGACGCTGCGGCGCAGGATGGTCGGGACGCCACTTGAAGGCGCGGTCGTGGCGAAGACCGGCACGCTCGTCCACGACGACGGCGGGATGGCGAGCCTAGGCGGCGTCGTCTACACGCAAAAGTACGGCAAGGTCTACTTCGTCGTCCTCAACCAGGGCTCCGGCGTCGCCGAGTCGCGCCAGCTCACCGACCAGCTCCTCGCCGAAATTACGCTCAGCCAGGACACCCCCGCCCCCATCCCCAAACCCGAAAAGCCGCGCCACCAGTTGGAGAGCACCGACCTTGAAGTGCTTGAGTAGTGAATAGTGAATGGTGAATAGAAGAACCGGTTTTCCACCAGTCACCATTCACTATTTACCATTCACCCCTTTTTGCATTTCCCAGAGCATCACGTGTTTGAGGAAGGCGTGGTGCGCGGCGAAGCGCGCGATGGCGAGTCCGGCGAGGCCGTCGCGGAAGCCGCCCTTGAGGATGAAGCTGCGCGCGAAGGCGGCGGGCGCGGCCGTGGCGATGCGCAGCGGCGAGGTGCGGCGGCCCGCCTCGAACATCTGGCGCGCGGAGAGCGGCGCGTATCGCTCGCCAATCATGCGATGATGGTGCGCGGCGTCGCGCACGCTGAAGTGTTGAAGGTCGCCCGCGAGCGTCTCGACGCGCGCGCCCGCATGCATCTTCACGGACTCGTGGATGTGCGCGCCCTCCCAGCGGCCGCGCCTGCGGTCGTAGAAGCGTAACTGGTGGTCCGGATACCAGCCGCCGCCCTTAATCCAACGCCCCATGTAGAAGGAGCGACGCGCGACGCGGTAACCGTCCGCGAGGTTTGATTCGTCGCCGTCACGCAAACGCAGGACGCTCGCGCGCAGTTCGTCGGTGGCGCGCTCGTCCGCGTCGAGGCTGAAGACCCAGTCGTGCGTCGCGCTCTCGGCGGCGAACTGCTTCTGCGCGGCGAAACCGGGCCAGTCGCGGACGACGACGCGCGCGCCCTGCTCACGCGCGATCTCGGCCGTGCCGTCGGTCGAGCGCGAATCGACGACGAGGATTTCGTCGGCCCAAGCGACCGACTCGCACGCCGCGCGGATGTTCTCGGCCTCGTTGAAAGTGATGATGGTGGCGGAGATTTTCAAGGATGTGTCCTTTGACCGACGTGTCAACAGAACAGCGGGCGCACTTCAACCCTCGTCGTCTTTGCACGAGTCGCCGTCCTGCTTCAGGGCGGCGAGCGGCGCCGACTCGCGGAGCGCCGGTTGGGAAGTATCGCCCCTCTTCGCGCCCCGAACGACCTGCTTCCGAGGGTCGAAATCCTTCGCGTCGCCGAGGCCGATCTCCAGACGGAAGTAGCTAAACCTCTGGATGATGATCTTGCACAGCTCGAAGCCTTTCACCGCGACGATGCCAGATACGAAAGCGAGCAGTACCCACGTCATATTCATAGCGCACTCCCCTCAACTACAGCCAACGTCTCCCACATCTCCTGTAGATTTTTTCCCGCACCGACTCTTCCAGGCGTCCGCGGATGCGGGACAACCTCACTCTCAGGTTTGACTCGGATATGCCCAGCCGGGCGGCAAGTTTCTCCCTCTCCTTACGCAGTTGACCCCTATCCGCCACGTCTGGATAGTAGTCGAGCAACAACTTCCTGTTGGCGGGCGAGAGTTCCTGAAGAGCATCCTGAAGGGAAGAGGTCTTGATGCGGCGCGTCTCTTCTTCTTCCAGGCCCGGCGCCGGGTTCAACTTCTCGTCTTTGTCTTTCGCCGCTCTGCCCATATCCTGCGGCGAGAGGTCGGAGAACGTCGCCACGCGCGCCCGCCGTTTGAGTTCCTCGCGGAAGACGTTGTGGGCGACGCCGAACGCGTAGCCGCGCAGGTCTGAAACCTCGCCGCCCCTATCAAGAAACTCCAAAACGCGCAGGAAGACCTGCTGCGTGAGGTCTTCCGCGTCGCTCGGGTCCAGGCGGCGACTCTGAAAAAAGACGATGAGCGACTTTTGGAGTTGATAGTCGAAGCGCGAAAACCACGCTTCGAGCGACGGCCAGTTCTGATTTTCAACTCTTCCTAACATGGCGAACGGACACGACGGTTCGTGGCGCGGCGGAGGTTTTTTGAAGCAGAGACCTCCGCCGCACGTTCAGTTGTTAAGGCTCGGCGTTCGGAGTGCTGCGAAAGGAGAGAAGCGGGAGTGCGACGGCGCCGTTCGGGCGTCGCCTCACAAGCGGGTCTGCTACTGACGGCACTACAAACACCGAGGGCTTCGCCAAAACGGCGAAGCACTACGACTCTGTATCCGAAGGCGGCACTTACCGGCCCACGACCTGAGTTTCCCAGACCAAGGTGTGGGCCACGCCTTCCTACAGTGGAGGAAATTGTATGCCCGTCGTCTGTTTCTTACAAGGATTTTTTACGGGATGTTTACGGCGGCGGGATAAAAACATTTGGCGCATCGGGGTCTGGGATTCCGATGCGCCAAAGTCGTAGCACTTCGTCCTTTTGACGAAGCCCTCGGGTTGTAGAGGGGATGATTCATCCCTTCATAATCTAAGATTCCTGTCGCCGCCGAATGTTACAGATTTTTTTTGTAATAAATTGGCGAAGCGCGCATTAACCGTGGACCAAACCTTTCAGTCCATTATTTCTAAACGTCACATTCGGGAAAAAAAGTGCGGCCGGGGAGTGGCGAACTCTCCCCGGCCGCAGGTTTTTGTCAGAGACCGTCGGCGTTACTTCCCGAACTTCGAGGGCGCGACGGGCGAGTCGATGAGGACGTTGTTCGAGCGCAGCGTCGTGGAGGTCGCGCGCTGGAGGTCCGCGAGCGCCTTGTTGTAGTCGGTCTGCGCCTGTAGCTCCTGGTTCTGCGCGTTGACGAGCGCGTTCTCGCGCTGGAAGAGGAGGAAGGTCGTCGAGCGGCCGACCTGGTAGAGGCGGCGCTCACCGGCCAACTGCTCCTCGGCGGAGCGCAGGGCCGCGCGGGCGGCCAGCACGCGGCGGCGCGAGGTCTCGACGGCCTGCACGGCGTTGCGCACCTCGACCTCGATGGTCTGCTCCTGCGACCGCGTGGTCGCCGCGAGCTGCTCGCGCTGAATCTGCGCGTAGGCGAGATTGGCCTTCGCGGCGGTGTTCTTCCAGGGGAGCGAGATGACGGCGCTGACGACGACCTGACGCGTGTCGAAGCTGAAGGTGTTCTTGAGCGTCTGGCCGTAGCCGCCGATGAACTGCTGCGGCAGCGTGACCGGCGTCGGCGGGATGATGGGCACCACGGCGTCGCCGAGCCCCGCGTTGCGGCGCAGTTCGTTGAGCTGTCGCAGGAGGAACGAAGACGCGCCGGTGCCGTCGGGGTCGATGAGCGGCGACGAGGTCGTGTCGATGAGATTCGGGTTGACCGTGCCCGCGAGGCCGTTGGTCGAGAACGAGCCGACGAGGTTGATCTGCGGCTTCGTCTGGTTCTTGTAGAACTGGAGGTTGATGTCGTTCACGTCCTCCTCAAGCCGCAGGCGGCGCATCTCGGGGCGGTTCTCGTGAGCCTCCTTGAGCGCCGTCTCAAGGGTGACGGGCGTCTCGTCGAACGAGGGCGAGTCGGTCGGGAGAATGGCCTTCGACCAGTCGGGCGAGAGCGGGTCCTTGATAAGCAGGTTCTTGAGCGTGTTCTCGGCGAACGTCACCTGCTGGTTGGCGAGGAGCAGCGACGACTCGCGCGTCGAAAGCTCGGTCTCGATCTCGGCGCGCTGCAAGGGGGCCGAGGCGCCCGCGGCGACGCTCGCCTCCGTGCGGCGGAAGTTCTCCTGCGCCAGCTTCACGTTGGCGACCTGGTTCTGCTCGTTGCGGAGCGCGAAGACGAGGTCCCAGTAGGCGCGCTGCACCTGCGAGATGACGGCGATGGTGCGGAGGCGGAAGTCCGAGTCCGTCTGTTCGAGCCGCTTGCGCTGGATGCGTATCTGCTGGCGGTTGCGGTCGATGGAGCGGTTGCGCCAGAGCGGCTGCGTGAACTGGATGCCCTGCGCCGACGAGTAGAACGGGTTGAGCGACACGTTGTCCGCCGAGGTGGACTCGCGCGTGTTGTTGAAGAAGTAGGTGAAGTTGCCGCCGCCCTTGCCGAACTGCTTGTTGACGGAAACGTCGTTGTTGTAGTCGGTCGTCGTCACGTTGCCGCCCGAGCCCGCGCCGCCGAAGACGTTGGCGACGGGGCGGACGCTGCTGTTGTACTCGGGCGTGTAGCTGAAGACCGGGTCGAAGACGCCGTTCAGCGAGTTCAAGGTCTGCTCGGCGAGGCGCACGTCGGCGCGCGCGATCTCGATGTCGTTGTTGTTTTCGAGCGCGCGGCGGATGGCCTCGTTCAGCGTGAGCGAGAGCGCGTCGGTGCCGGTCACGCCCACGCGCACGAGCGAGGGCAGCGGCGGCACGGGGCGCGGCTGCACGGCGGGGAAGGCCGGGTCCTGCTCGATGGCATTCGGGTCAACCGGGGTCGTCGTTGTCGTCGTCGGCGTCGTGCCCGACTGCGTGGCCGGGTCGGTCTGCGCGGGGGCGGGACGCGTGGACGCGGGCGGCTGCGTGACGGGGGCCGTCTCGACGCCCGGCGGGTTCTGCGGCACGGGGCGCGTCGTCGCGGGGGGCGTGCGCGGGTCCTGCGGGTTGGTGCGCGCGCCCGGCGGGACGGTCTGCTGCTGCTCGGTCCCCGGCGGGCGGGTCGCGTCGCGCTGCGCGGGCGTCTGCGGCGTCGTGGACTGCTGCGCCGTCTCGACGACGAACGGCTCGCCGACCTTCGTAAAGACCGACTTAGCCTTGTCCGTCGGCTGCGCGGACTCCGTGTTGTTCTCCGAGGAGCGCGGGGCCTCTTTCGTCGAGGCCGGCGCCGACTTGGCGCGCGCCTTACGTTTGGCCGGAACATTCCCAAAAGCGGACACCGCGTTCCCGAAAACGAGAAGGGCGCAGAGGAACGTCGAGGGGATGAAGGCGGCGGGCCGCTTCACGGCGTTGATAGACAGACTCTGTTTGACCATTTTCTCTACCTTAAAACTGTCCCGAAGGGCTGCGCGCTGTGACCGCGCGCGAGAATAAAAACTTCCGAAGCGCGAACGTCGAAAAGGGATTGCAAACGGCAGGCCGCGGCGCCCTCCGACCTCATCCTTCAACGCCGCTTCCGAACCTGTGCCTACTACGTCCCCCGTCCGCACGGGGTTTCAAAAACATACATTTAACTCGACTTGCGTGGACGCGCGGGGCCTCGCGAAAGTGTCTGAAGTGACGGCCGTCACCCCCGTCTGTGAGACGAACCCGGGCGCCGGAGGGTTCGCTTGACAGAGGGGGCTTGGGGGCTTAGTCTTCATCCTTTATGAGTCAGCCCTGAAAACTGGCAGTGTTCACCAAGCGCACCGCCCACGCTCGGCCGCGGCGCGTGCGTCCCGACAACAGAGTGAGTGAGGAGGCTTCCGTCACAATGGCAATCAAGGTTGGAATCAACGGCTTCGGGCGCATCGGCCGCAACGTCCTGCGCACATGCCTCGGCGATCAGGACATCGACTTCGTGGCGGTCAACGACATCACCGACACGGAGACGCTGGCACACCTCTTGAAGTACGACTCCGTTCTCGGCAACCTCGAAGAGGAGATCGCGGCCACGGAGAACGGCATCCGCGTCGGCTCGGACGAGTTCCGCGTCTTCTCCGAGAAGGACCCGGCGCTGATCCCCTGGGAAGAGGTCGGCGCCGAAGTCGTCATCGAATCGACGGGACGCTTCACGAACCGCGAAGACGCCGCGAAGCACCTGCGCGGCTCGGTTAAGAAGGTCATCATCAGCGCGCCCGCCAAGAACGAGGACATCACCATCGTCCTCGGCGTCAACGAAAACTCCTACGACCCGGCCGCGCACCACGTCATCTCGAACGCCTCCTGCACGACGAACTGCCTCGCGCCCGTCGCCAAGGTCATCCACCAGAACTTCGGCATCAAGTCGGCGCAGATGACGACGATTCACTCTTACACCAACGACCAGCAGTTGCTCGACCTGCCGCACAAGGACTTGAGGCGGGCGCGCGCCGCTGGGCTCTCGATGATCCCGACCTCGACCGGCGCGGCCAAGGCCGTCGCGCTCGTCCTGCCGGAGTTGAAGGGCAAGTTCGACGGCATCTCCGTGCGCGTGCCGACGCCGAACGTCTCGCTCGTGGACGTGGTGATGGAAGTGGAGAAGGAAGTCACGACCGAAGAGGTCAACACGGCCTTGAAGAACGCCGCCAACGAGGAGTTGCGCGGCATCCTCGCCTTCTCGGAAGAGCCGCTCGTCTCGGTGGACTTCCGCAAGAACGACAACTCCTCCATCGTGGACGCCGACTACACGAAGGTCATCGGCGGCAACCTCGTCAAGGTGCTCTCCTGGTACGACAACGAGTGGGGCTACTCCTGCCGCGTCCGCGACCTCGTCAAGTTCCTCGGCGAAAAAGGACTGTAGGGAAGTGAGCAGTGAGCGGTGAGCAGTAAGCAGTCTTCGGACTGCTTCTGTTTACCGCTCACTGCTCGCCGCTCACTGCTCACTGTTATGAAGCTTTCCATCAAAGACCTCGAACTGAAGGGCAAGCGCGTCTTCGTGCGCGTGGACTTCAACGTGCCGGTGAAGGACGGGAAGGTCGGCGACGACTCCCGCATCAGTGCGACGTTGCCGACCATCGAGTACGCGACGGGGCAGGGCGCGCGCGTCATCCTCGCGTCGCACCTCGGGCGGCCGAAGGGCGAGCGCGTCGATAAGTATTCTTTGCGGCCCGTGGCCGAGCACCTGTCGCAGGTGTTGGGTAAGCCCGTCGCCTTCGCCGAAGACTGCGTCGGCGAGCAGGCCAAGAGCGCGGCCGCGCAGTTGAAAGACGGCGAGGTGCTGCTCCTTGAAAATCTCCGCTTCCACAAGGAAGAGGAGGCGAACGACGACGGCTTCGCGAAGCAGTTGGCCGAACTCTGCGACGGGCTCTACGTCAACGACGCATTCGGGGCGGCGCACCGCGCGCACGCCTCGACGGCGGGCATCACGAAGCACGTCGAGCGCGCCGCGGCGGGGCTGTTGATGGAGAAGGAGCTTGAGTACCTTGGGCGCGTCCTGAACAACCCGGAGCGCCCGTTCGTCGCCATCCTCGGCGGCGCGAAGGTCTCGGACAAGATTCCCGTCATCAACTCGCTCATCGACCGCCACGTGGACAAGATTCTCATCGGCGGCGCGATGGCCTACACCTTCTTCAAGGCCGAAGGCTTCAACACGGGCAAGTCGCTCGTCGAAGACGAGATGATGGGGACGGCGCGCGAGATAAAGGCGCGCGCCGTGGCCGAGGGCGTCAAACTCATCCTCCCCACAGACCACCAGGTCGTGGACAGCTACGACCCGCTCAACAGCCGCAAGACCATCCCCGTCGAGTTCACCAACCAGGGGCTCGTCGGCCTCGACATCGGCCGCGAGACGGTCGCACTCTTCGCGCACGAACTCGAAGGCGCGCGGACCATCATCTGGAACGGCCCGATGGGCGTCTTCGAGGAGAAGGGTTTTGAAGAGGGAACGGTCGGCGTCGCGCGCGCCGTGGCCGACGCCGCCGAGAAGGGCGCGACCGTCATCGTCGGCGGCGGCGACTCGGTCTCCGCCATCCACCAGGCAGGCGTCGCCGACAAGATAACGCACATCTCGACGGGCGGCGGCGCCACCCTCGAATTCCTCGCCGGGGACGAGCTGCCCGGCGTGGCCGCGTTGAACGATAAGTAAGAGACCGCCGTCTCGGCCCGGGAGCGAGATGTTCACGAAGAGCATCCTGACAGCACTGTTCGTCTTCGCCGTCTGCTCCCCGTGCGCCGCGCAGGCACGGAACGACGGGACGGCCTCGCTGCTGGTCTCGTACATGGAGGACGGCGGCAACGACGTGCAGCACGTCGAGCGCATCGACTTCGTCAACGGCGAGGTCGTCTCCAGAAAAAAGGTCGTCACGTTAAATCACGAAACCGACGGGCACACGGGCGACCTCGTCAGTAATCGCTACCTCGTGACCGCCTATCGAAATAAGGTCTTTGACCTGCAAGAAGGGCGTTTCATGGACGGCCCCTGGAAGCGGCTCGCGAAGGTCGAGCAGGGGACTCTGCCGGGCCTCGTCTCACCCGACGGCACGAAGAGCGTGTACGCCGGAAGGGATTTCGCGGAAGGAACGGACGGTCTCGAAATCCACTTCGTGGGCAGGCCGCCGGTCGTCGTGCGGGAAGAGTTCCGTGCGATGGTTCGCAGTATCTCAAGCTTCAGACCACGGCTTCCGCTGCTGTGGATTGACGACGAGAGAATCCTGACGCAGAAGTCGAACGGCAACCTGGTCATCGTCACGACCGACGGTAAAGTGACGCCCTTTCAGCGGCTCCCCTGCACGTCGGACGATGCGCCCGGACTCGAAAGAAACCGGTCGGGCAAACTCGTCTACTCCTGCGGCGGCGAGAACTATTTTCTCGACATCGAGCGCGGAAAGTACGAGGGGATAAAAGACGACTTGGGGAACGGGTTCGAGCAGGACATCGTCGAACGCGACTCCGTCTACTACTACAAGGGCGAAGAGATCGGGCGGGAAGGGCTGGACGCCGTCAGCACCAACTCATACCTCGCGATGCTTCACGGCGAGGCGAAGGACGGGGTTATCGACAGCGCCAACATCAAAACCATCAAGGTGTGGAGCGCGGCGAAGCGGAGTTGGATGAAGCTCACGGTCGAAGGCTGGGGCGCCGATATAGTCGGTTGGATTGAGTAACTTTTAAGATTATGAGAAAGCCTGTCATCGCAGGGAACTGGAAGATGTACAAGCTGATCGCCGAGGCGGTGCGGACGGCGGTCGAACTGAAGCCCCTGGTGGCGAACGCGAATCACTGCGAAGTGGTCATCGCGCCGGTCTTCACGGCGTTGAAGACGGTGGCCGACCGGCTCGAAGGCTCGAACGTGCGCGTCGCGGGGCAGGACTGCTCGACCGAGTCGAAGCACGGCGCGCACACGGGCGAGATCGCGGCCGACATGCTGAAGGACGCGGGCGCCTCGCACGTCATCGTCGGCCACTCCGAGCGGCGGCAGTTCTATCACGAGACGGACGACTTCGTGAACCGCAAGGCTCTGGCGGCGCTTCAGTCGGGATTAACGGTCATCGTCTGCGTCGGCGAGACGCTTGAGCAGCGCGACGGCGGCGCGGCTGAAAACGTCGTGAGGGGGCAGGTCGAAGGCGGCCTGCGCGATTTGACAGCCTCCGACCTCGAACGTATCATTATCGCCTACGAACCGGTCTGGGCCATCGGGACGGGACGTACAGCGACGCCGGAGCAAGCGCAGGAGATGCACGCGTTTGTCCGGCGCGTTTTCGCGGGTAGGTTCTCGCAGGAAGCGGCCGCCGCGCTCCGCATCCTCTACGGCGGCTCGGTCAAACCCGACAACATCTCGGGGCTGATGAAACAGCCGGACGTGGACGGCGCGCTCGTCGGCGGCGCGAGCCTGGAGGCCGGGTCGTTCGCCAAGATCGTCAATTACGATAGGTAAGCTTCGAATCGAGGTCATAAACGTTTTGCTCTACGCTCTGCTCTACACACTCTTTATTCTGGCCTGCATCGTGCTGGTCGTCTCGGTGCTCTTGCAGCCGGGCAAGGCCGACGCCGGCTCGCTCTTCACCAGTTCCATCTCTTCGACGGCCTTCGGCCCGCGCGGCACGCAGACCATCCTTGCGAAGATCACCGTCGGCGCGGCCGCGACCTTCTTCCTTGTGGCATTGCTGCTCGGCCTCGGCGTCGGCGGCGGACAACGCTCGCTGATGGAGGGCGGCGTGGCGCCACAGGCGACGCCCGTGCCCGCGCCGAGCCCGGTCCCGACGGTCGAAGGCGCTGCCCCGGCCGCGCCGCCCGCCGAAGGCGCACCCGCCGCGACGACTCCGTCCGCGACCCCTGCGACGACGGCCAGCCCCGCGACGAAGTAGTCTTGTCAAGCGGCGCGCGGCCCGTGGCCGACTTGAACGGCGCCCGTGTTATTTGTTAGTCTGCATGTCAGACCCCGAGCGGAAGTGGCGGAACTGGTAGACGCGCACGTTTGAGGGGCGTGTGAGGCAACTCGTGGGGGTTCGAGTCCCCCCTTCCGCATAGAGCCACCGAAAGACCTAGCCAAGAGGGCACGCCCCGGCTAGGTCTTCTTTTTTTTAGCCCGTCAACACCGTCGGTTGTTGAGGCGCGCGACGGCTGATAAACTCGGCAGTCCCGCGAGGCTTGTTGTGATGCTTTTTAACTCCCGTCCAACGTCGCGCAAGTTCTTACTGGCCGTCGCCGCGTCTCTCATCGTGGCCGGGTCGGCGGCGACCCTGCGCGCGCAGTCCTCCGAGGCGAACTTCCCGACGCCGGTCTTCGCGAGCGAGCTGAGCGGGCGCATCGCGCCGCGCGACGTGGGCGACCCGCGCCGCACGCGCCACTTCTACATCTTCCGTGGGACGGAAGGCGACCTCGTCGTCAACCTCGAAACGACGGAGATGCTCGGCGACGTGGACGTGTTCGTCGCGACGGGCTTCCGCCCGCTCGTCAAGTTCACCATGCTGGGCGACGCCGTGCGCCTCTCGAAGAGCTTCTACCTGCGCAAGGAGGAGACGCTCGTCCTGCGCGTGGAGGCGCGCGCCGTCGGCGACGTGGAGGGCACCTACCGCATCACCTTCGGCGGCTCGTTCCTGCCCGCCCCGCCCGAACTCGCGAACCAGACACAGACCGAAGCGCCGACCCTCTCTTCGACCGCATCGACCGGCACGCGCCGCGTGACCTCAACCGGCGCGCGCATCGAAGAGCCGACGCCCGAGCCCACGCCCGTCGAAGAGACCGCCACCGCCGAACCGACCCCCGCGCCGACGCCCACACCCGAAAGGACCACGGGCCGCAGGTCAACCGCGAACCGTCGCGGCAGAAACACGCGGACGGCGCCTTCAAGAACACGCCCGAGCGACACCGCCGCACAGCCCTCGACCCCCGAAAGCACCGAAGCGAAGCCCTCGGAAGACACGACCGCCGCCGCGACCGAGAAGCCCGCGACGCCTCCGCGCCGTCGCGGCTCGACGCGCACGCCTCGGCGCAACACGACGCGCGAGAGCGCCGAGTCGCGCGGGGCAGAGCCCTCAACCCAACCACCCGCCGACACGGAGCCGGCCGCGCCGCCCCCCGCGCCCGCGCAACGCCTTGTCATCATCACCAAGGACGGCGAGATACTTGAACGCGACATGAGCGGCGTCCGCCGCGTGACGGTCGAGAACAACCAGGTCGTCATCGTCGGCCGCGACGGCAAGGTCACGCGCCGCGCGCTCGCCAACATCCTCAAAATGTCCATCGAGCCCCAATGAGAATTTGATAGTTCAAATTTGAACTTTCAAATTATTTCTCTTCCGTTCCTAACGGAACTGTTTATAATCCCTCTCGCTCCTCGGTTCTCTTTCTCGTTCCAAGCCACATGGCAGGTCGTCCCGGAAACAACAAGGGCGGAAAACTCTCGGCCGCGCGCACGGTCTTTCCCTTCACGGCCATCGTCGGCCAGGAGGAGATGAAGCTCGCGCTGCTGCTCAACGTCGTCGCGCCAGCGGTCGGCGGCGTCCTCGTCATGGGCCATCGCGGGACGGGGAAGTCAACGGCCGTGCGCGCCCTCGCGGACCTCCTGCCGCAACTCGACACGGTCCACGGCTGCGCCTACAACTGCGACCCAGCGGACACAGATGCCCTTTGCGACGACTGCGCCGCGCGTCTCTCAATCGACAAAAATCTCAAGCGCGAACGGAGGGCCGTGCCCGTCGTGGAACTGCCGCTCGGCGCGACCGAAGACCGCGTGTGCGGCACCATCGACTTCGGGCGCGCGCTGAAGGAGGGCGTCAAGGCGTTCGAGCCGGGGCTGCTCGCGCGCGCCAACCGTGGCTTCCTCTACATCGACGAAGTGAACCTGCTCGAAGACCATCTGGTCGATCTGCTCCTCGACGTGGCCGCCACGGGCCGCAACCGCGTCGAGCGCGAGGGCGTCTCGGCCGAGCACCCCGCGCGCTTCGTCCTCGTCGGCTCCGGCAACCCGGAAGAGGGTGAGTTGCGTCCGCAACTGCTCGACCGCTTCGGCCTCTGCGTCGAGGTCGAGACGGAGAGAGACCTGGACAGCCGCGTCCTCATCGTCGAGCGGCGCGAGGCGTTCGACCGCGACCCCGTGGCCTTCGCCCTTTCGATTCAAACGGAGCAGGCGCGTCTGCGTCGCCGCGTCACGCGCGCGGCCGCGCTCTACGTCGATGTGGAAGTCCCGCGCGCGGTCCTTCGACAGATTGCTGAGTTGTGCCTGCGGCTTGGCGTGGACGGCCACCGTGGCGAGATAACTTTGACGCGCGCGGCGCGGGCGCTGGCCGCGCTCGAAGGCCGGCGTGCCGTGACGATTGAAGACGTGCGCAGGGTGGCGCCGATGTCGCTCCGCCACCGCCTCCGCCGCGACCCGCTCGAACAGGGCGGCGGCGGCGCTCGCGTCGAGCGCGCGACGGAAGAGGTCTTCGGCGGCGAGGATGCAGAGACGGAAGCGGCGTCGTCACGTGACGGCGCGCGGAAGCCTCCCGCGTCGGTTAAAGATCGTGATGAGGCGGCGGATGAGGTGGGCCATGATGAAAAGGTTACGGTCCCGCCTCCCTCGGATGTCGGACTGAGGCCGGACGCTCTCGCGCGGAGCGAACGTGGACAGACGCGCGCCGTTCGACAGTCGAGCACGACGGCTCGCAGGCGTGCGGGTTCGGGCGGCTCGACCTTCTCCGCGCGCGGTCGTTACGCGGGGGCCACCTTGTCGAAGTCGGAGGGCTCGCGGGTCGCGCTCGACGCGACGCTGCGCGCCGCGGCCGTCCTTCATGCTCTGCATGACAGACGTACTCCCGTTGCCATGCCTCATAGCGCAACAAGGGTTCGCGTCACGTCGGAGGCGTTGCGTTATAAGCGTTATCGGAGCAGGTCGGGCACGCTCTTCATCTTTCTTGTGGACACGTCGGGCAGCATGGCTCTGAACCGCATCGAGCAGGCGAAGGGCGCGCTCGCGCAACTGCTGCGACGTTCGTACGTGAACCGCGACCGCGTCGCGTTGGTCGTCTTTCGCGGCGGCGGCGCGGAGTTGTTGTTGCCGCCGTCGTCTTCGGTCTCAAGGGCGCGCGTTCTGCTCGATGCGCTCCCGGTCGGCGGCGCGACGCCGCTCGCGTCGGGGCTGGTGCGCGCGCTCGAAGTCGCGCGGCGCGCGGACTCGACGGGTGCGCGCAGGGTCCGTCTCGTCGTCTTCACGGACGGCCGCGCGAACGTGGCGTTGAATGATGAAGGTGGTAGGGACGGGGCCGGGCGGCGGGAGCGGATTCGGCGGGAGATTCTGTCGCTGGGCGCGTCGCTCGCGCGGGCGTGCGATGCTTCGGTCGTGGTCGATACGCAGAATCGTTTCACGGACGGCGGCGAGGGTCACTTCCTCTCGGGCGCGCTCGGCGGCGGCTACGTGCGTCTGCCGCAACTGTTGACGGAGGCGGCGCGGGCGAGTTACTTCGATGAGTAGAGAGCGGGGCGACATGTCGAACGAAGAGCGCGACCGCCGCGTCCTCGAACTGTGGGAGCGGGTCGTGGAGGTCGAGCAGCGTCTGATCCCGACGGGGCTGCACGTCTTCGGCCGCGCGGCGGGCGAGCGCGAGTGCGCGGACCTCCTGTGCGCCGTCGCCTCCTTCGACCGTCCGGAGTGCGGCGCGCGCTCCCTCAATGACCTCGTCTCCGAAGGGCTCGGCCTCGGCCCTTACGAACAACTCCTCCGCGACAAGTCTGAAACGGGATGGCGCACGCTCGCGCGCGTGGACGACGCGGTGCGCGCCTCCGTCGAGCTGTTCCCGCGCGAAGGGGCGGAGGCCGCGTGTGAGTTGCTGAGACAGAACGCACACGTCGAAGTGAACGAGTCGCGCAGGGTCTTCGAGTTGCTCGGTAAGATAAGGGAGCAGCTTCAAACGAGCGGAGAGCTTGAAGGGCTCGCGCGCGCGCTTCGCGGCGAGTACGTCGAGCCCGGCCCCGGCGCGGACATCGTGCAGAACCCGGCGGTGCTGCCGACGGGGAGGAACACGCACGCCGTCAACCCCTACGCGGTCCCTTCGCACGCCGCGTACGAGCGCGCGGGGCGCGCCGTGGATACGTTGCTCGCGCGACATCGCGCGGAGCACGGCCGGCAGCCGCGCGCGATGGCGCTCGTGCTGTGGGGTCTGGACAACATCAAGACGCAGGGCGAGGGCGTGGCGCAGGCGTTGCGGCTGCTCGGCGTGCGGCCGCGCAGAGATTCGCTCAACCGCGTGACGGAGGTCGAGCCGGTCCCGCTCGCAGAACTCGGGCGCGCGCGCGTGGATGTGGTGATGACCGTCTCGGGCATCTTCCGCGACCTCTTCGGCGCGACGATGATGCTGCTCGATAAGGCCGTGCGCTGCGTCGCAGAGTTGGACGAGCCCGACGAGTTGAATCCCGTCCGCGCCAACGTCCGCGCGCGCGTCGCGGAGGAAGGGTGTTCGTCGGAGGAGGCGCAGCTCCGCGTCTTCTCGAACGCGCCGGGGAGCTATGGCACCAACGTCAACTTCATGGTGATGGACTCGCAGTGGGAGAGCGCGGACGCGCTGGGCGACCTCTTCGTCACGCGCAAGTGTTTCGCCTACGGGCGCGGACGTGACGGCCGCGCGCTCGAAGGCCGCGAGGCGCGCGGCGCTCTGTCGCGCGCTCTCTCGACCGTCGAGGCCGCGTATCAGAACGTTGACTCGTTCGAGATAGGCATCACGGACGTGGACCACTACTTCGAGTACCTCGGCGGTGTCTCGAAGGCCGTCGAGCGTCACGCGCGGGCGCGGCCAGCGGTCTACCTCTCCGACGCGCTGTCGCGCGAGACGCAAGTGCGGACGCTGCCGGAGATGGTCAGGCTTGAGACGCGCGCGAAGACCCTGAACCCGAAGTGGTATGAAGGGATGCTCGGCCACGGCTTTCGCGGCGTGGCGGAGATCGAGAGCCACGTCACGAACACCTTCGGTTGGAGCGCGACGGCCGACGCGGTGGACGGATGGGTCTACGACGAGGTGGCGCGCACGTACGTGCTTGATGAAGAGATGTTGAGGCGGCTCGCGCGGCTCAACCCGCACTCGGCGCGCTCGCTCGTCGCGCGGCTGCTCGAAGCGGAGGGGCGCGGGTTCTGGGAGGCGGAGGCCGGCGTCGTCGAACGTCTGCGCGAAGCCTTCTCCGACCTCGAAGACCGCATCGAAGGCGTCGCCTGAACGAACGTAAGACGGGGGAAGCTCATGCACAGATTTGCACTCATCTTCGCGGCGCTCGCGTTGCTGCTCGGCGCGCGTGGCGCCGACGCGCGGCAGGAGACGGCGCGGACTCCCGCGCAGTTGTTCGGGCAATCGACGGGGCCGCGCGCGAGTGAGCGCGAGGTGCGACGACTTATCGAGCTGATCGGCGTCGTCGAGAAGGAGCTGGCGACGATAGAAGTGGTGATGAAGGGCATGAGGGCGCAGATGCCCGACGTTCCCGAAAAGGTCTGGTTGGAGGTCAGGGCCGAGTTCGTCAAGAACGTCAACCGCGAGTCGATCATCACGCTGTACGTCCCAATCTATTCCGGTCACTTCAACGCGACGGAAATCCGGCAGCTCATCGCCTTCTACGAGTCGCCCGTCGGCAAGAAACTGGTGGCCGAGATGCCGCTCATCGAAATCGAGGCTTTCACCAAGGGCGTGGAGTGGGGCCAGGAGATGAGCAAGAAGCTGCTCGAACTGCTGAAGTCGAAAGGTTACAAAGTGCCCTCGGCGTGACGGCGGAAGTTAATGAAGGTCACGGCACTCATCGTCGGCTCAAGCCTGCTCGGCCCGCTGCGGCGCGCGGAGGAGGAGATCAACCGCCGCCACCTGGCGGGCCTGTGCGTCCGCGCCTACAACCTCGGCGCGCCGCTGGCGGATGATGAGTGGGCGTCAATCGCGCGCGACGTGCGCGGGTCGGAGATCGTCTTCGTCATACACGTCACCGACGGCGAGAACGCGTCGCGGTTGATTCAACTGCTCAAGACGGAGGGCGAGTCGGGCAGGACGGTCGTCGTCATCAACTGCATGCCCGAGCTGATGCGGCAGACGCGCATGGGCTCTTTGAGCTTCGGGGCGAAGGCGGTTGAAGGTGAAGGGAGCGAGGGGCGCGCGCGGCGTCTGTTGAAGAGCGTCGGGTCGTGGATGGGCGAGCAGGCGCGCGCGCGGCGGAAGGGCGGCGGCCACGGACAGTACCTGCGCCTCGTCGAGCGCATGCCCGCGCTGCTGCGCTTCGTGCCGAACGCGGGGCGCCTGCGCGACCTGAAGCACTACCTCTACCTCTTCTGCTACTTCCTACAGCCGACGCCCGCGAACGTCGCTTCGATGCTTCTTTACGCGTTGAAGCATTACGGCGGCGACGCGCGGCTCGCGGGCGTGAAGGTGCCGCCGCCCGAGAGCGTGCCGGCCGTCGGCGTCTACCACCCGGAGGCGTCGAACATCTTCGAGAGCTTTGAAGCTTACCGGCGCTGGCACGACGCGCGCGCGCGACGAAACGGAACGCAGCCGCTCGAAGCGTCGAAGACCGTCGGGCTGCTGCTCATGCGCACGAACGTCGTGAGCAAGACGACGAGCCATTACGACGCGCTCGTCCGCGCCGTCGAGCGCGAAGGGCTGGCCGTGCTGCCCGTCATCTCGACTTTCATGGACAACCGCGACGCCTGCTCAAACTTCTTTGTTGAAGAAGGGAAGGCGCGCGTCAGTCAGATAGTCTCTCTGACGGGCTTCAGCTTCGTCGGCGGGCCGGCGATGAACGACAGCGAGGCGGCCGTCGAATTTTTGAAGGGCTTGAACGTACCGCTGCGTTCGGCCGTCAGCCTCGACGTGCAGACGATTGAGGCGTGGCAAGAGTCGTGGACGGGGCTCAACCCCGTGCAGGCGGGGATGCAGGTCGCCATCCCGGAGATTGACGGCGCGACCGAGCCGTTCGTCTACGGCGGCATGCCGGCCGAGGGCGTCGAGCCGGCCGCGCTCGAAGAGCGTTGCACGCGCGTCGCGCGGCGGCTGTGGCGTTGGAGCAGGCTTCAGAACGAAGAACGAATCAGGTTGAAGGTTGCGCTCGTCGTCTTCTGCTTCCCGCCCAACAAGGGGAACATCGGGACGGCCGCCGACCTCGATGTCTTCCCGAGTCTGCACGAGGCTCTTTTAAGACTGCGCGCCGACGGCTACGACGTTGAAGTGCCCACGGACGCCGACGCGTTGCGCGAGTTGGTTCTGAACGGGAACTCGGAGAGCTTCGGCGCCGTGGCGAACGTCGCATACCGGATGAACGTCGAGGAGTACGTGCGCCTCTGTCCTTACGTTTCCGATATTGAATCGGAGTGGGGCGCGGCGCCGGGGCGCATCAACTCGTTCGGGCGCGACCTCTTGATTCAGGGCGTGCGTTTGGGCAACGCTTTCATCGCCGTGCAGCCGACGTTCGGTTACGAGGGTGACCCGATGCGCCTGCTCATGTCGCGCGGCGGCGCGCCGCACCACGGCTTCGCGGCGCTCTACACATATCTTGAGAAGGTCTTCAAGGCCGACGCGGTCGTGCACGTCGGCACCCACGGGTCGCTTGAGTTCATGCCCGGCAAGCAGGTCGGGCTCTCGGGCGAATGTTGGCCCGACCGCTTGATTGGAGAACTGCCGCACGTCTATCTTTACAGCGTCAACAACCCTTCGGAAGGGGCCATCGCCCGGCGCCGCTCTTACGCCGGGCTCGTCTCGTACCTGACTCCCCCGGTCGAGAACGCGGGTCTCTACCGCGAGCTTGCGTCACTGAAAGAGCTTCTGCGCGCCTATCGCCAGTCGGCGGACGAGCGGGAGCGCGAACGGCTCTACTCGGCCATCGAAGAGAAGGCCGGCGCGCTTCACTTCGCCGCCGAGTAGCGCAGACTTTCAAAGCGTTTCACGAGTAAGGGAGGGGAGTTATGTCTCGCCGTCTTCTCTTCGCGGCGTTCTTCGTCGCGGCCTTGGCCTGTCTCTTCACGTTCGTTTCATTCAACCCGTACACCTCGACGGTCGCGCTCGCGCAAACGACAGAGTTGCCGACGCTCGCGCTCGGCACTCCCGTCGGAGGTTTCAGCCAGCCTTTGGGCATCGGGCACGCGGGCGACGGCTCGAACCGCATCTTCGTCGTCGAGCAGGGCGGGCGCATCCGCATCATCAAGGCCGGCGTGCTCCAGCCGACGCCGTTCCTCGACATCGCGGCGCGCATCAGCGCGGGCGGCGAGCGCGGCCTGCTCGGCCTCGCGTTCCCGCAGGACTACGCGCGCAAGGGTTACTTCTACGTCAACTACACGAACCCCGCCGGCAACACGGTCATCTCGCGCTTCCAGCGCAGCGCCGCGAACGCCGACGCGGCCGACGCTTCGAGCGAGCAGATCATCCTCACCGTCGCGCAGCCCTTCGCCAACCACAACGGCGGGCAGCTCGCCTTCGGCCCCCTCGACAAGATGATGTACGTCGGCATGGGCGACGGCGGCTCCGGCGGCGACCCCGGCAACCGCGCGCAGAACCCCTTGGAACTGCTCGGCAAGATGCTGCGCATCGACACGGAGACGGGGCGCCCTTACACGTACACGTCGCCGTCCACCAATCCGTTCCTCACGACCGCGGGTTTCCGACCCGAAATCTGGGCGCTCGGCATGCGCAACCCCTGGCGCTTCTCGTTCGATCGCACTACCGCCGACCTCTTCATCGCCGACGTGGGGCAGGAATCGTGGGAGGAGGTTAACTTCCAGCCCGCGTCCAGCTCCGGCGGTGAGAACTACGGCTGGCGCATCATGGAAGGGCTCCACTGCTTCAACCCGAACCCCTGTAATCCGGCGGGGCTTGTGCCGCCGGTCGTGGAGTACAGCAGCGGCACGGGGTCAGCGAACTGCTCGGTGACGGGCGGCCACGTCTACCGCGCCGCCACGTACCCGAGGATGCAGGGGAGCTACTTCTACGGCGACTTTTGCAGCGGCCGAATCTGGGCGCTGCGGCGCGACAGCACCAGTGTGTCCAACACGCTGCTGCTCGACACCTCGATTCAGATTTCCGCCTTCGGCGAGGACGAAGCAGGGAACCTCTACGTCGCGAGCTACGGCGGCGGCGACATCTTCCCCGTCGTGGACAACGGCTCGGCCCTGCCGACGCCGACGCCGGTCCCGACGCCCGAAGTCAAATTCGGCTCCCCGACCTTCGTCATCGCCGAGGGCGCGGGTTCCGCCTCCGTGCCCGTCGTCCGCTCGGGCGACACCACCGTCGATATCTACGTCGATTACACGACGGCCGACGGCACCGCCTCCGCGCGCAAAGACTATACGTCCGCGCGCGGCACGCTCCACTTCGCGCCGGGCGAGACCCTCAAGCAGTTCACCGTGCTCGTCACCAACGATGACACGGACGAGACGGACGAGACCTTGACGCTGACGCTCAGCAACTTCGTCGGCAACCGAGGGCTGCTTGAGGGAGTCCCCAGCCGCACGTTGACGATTCAGGACGACGACGCGACGACGAGTGTTGATAACCCCATCGACCGCTCCGACTTCTTCGTCCGCCAGCACTACCTCGACTTCCTCAATCGCGAGCCCGACGCGACCGGCCTCAACTTCTGGGTGCAGGGCATCGAGTCCTGCGTCGCGGACGCGGGCTGTCGAGAAGTGAAACGCATCGACACGTCGGCCGCCTTCTTCCTCTCCATCGAGTTTCAGGAGACGGGCTACCTCGTCTACCTGCTGCACAAGGCCGCGTTCGGGAACGTGCCGGGGACGCCGGTGCCCGTCCGTCTCTCGGACTTCCTGCGCGACACGCAGGAGATCGGGCGCGGCGTCATCGTCAACGAGGGCGAATGGCGGGCGCAGCTCGAAGCAAACAAGAAGTCCTTCGTCAACGCCTTCGTCGAGCGCGCGGCCTTTACGAGCCTCTACGCGACGGGGCAGACGCCGACGCAGTTCGTCAACGCGCTCAACACCAACGCGGGGCTCGTGCTCACGCCGGCCGAAGTCACGGACCTCGCCGCGCGTCTCGCCGACGGCCGCGAGACGCGCGCCTCGGCGCTGCGCCGCGTCGCGGAGGACGCGGACTTCCGCGCCGCCGAGTTCAACCGCGCCTTCGTCCTGATGCAGTACTTCGGCTACCTCCGTCGCGACCCCGACGCCTCGCCGGATACGAGCTTCGACGGCTACAACTTCTGGCTCGGCAAGCTCAACGACTTCGGCGGCGACTACCGCAAGGCGGAACTGGTCAAGGCTTTCATCACGTCCATCGAGTACCGCCAACGCTTCAGACCGTGATTGAAACGCGGAAGTAGGAACGCGGAACGATGAACTGTTGTCTTCAGTTCATCGTTCCGCGTTCCTACTTCCGCGTTATCGCGTCGCGGAACTCGGCGGCGGTGAGGCGGTGTTTGAAGGCGTGCGTGCCGTCGATGAGGACGACGGGGATGTCCCAGCCGTAGCGGCGGGTTAATTCGGCGTCCGAAAGAATGTCCACCTCCTCGTAGGTGTAGAGGCCGTCGCAGCCCGCGCGGGCGATCTCCGCGCGCGCCTCTTCGCAGAGGTGGCAGCCGGGTTTGGTGTAGAAGACGACGTGCGGTTTGACTGACATTTTCTGCCTCCCGGCGGCTCGGGGAGCCGGCGTCCAACACGTTTAAGAGCCCGCCCGACCCCGACTTCGTAGTAAAAAATAAATCTTGCCACGCGGGGGGCGGAAAGGGTATAAAGACTCCCGAAGCCAAGCCATTTTATTCGGTTATTCTGGCGCGGCGCACTTCATGTCACGCTCAAGCATTTGAATCCACGCGCGGAAAGTCGAGCCTCAAGCTCTTCGACGGTGTATTGTACCGTCTCGCGCATGGCCTGCACCTAAAGCCCCGGCTTGTTGACGGTTCTCAAGTCAAAGCTAACTGAAGGGAGGTCGCGGCGTGGATCAGAACGACAATCCGACTCCGCCCGCCGAGGGTGCATCCGGCACCCAGGGGAACGAACAAGGGGACAAGACGGGAGTTGAAGAGCAGGCCGGGGGGACGCGCCCCTCGGTCTCGGACCTGCTCGCCGCCTCGCGCGGCGACGTAGTCAAACGCGAGCCCACGTCGGAGCGCACGCCCGTCACGCCGCCCGCGCGCCGCGCCTCCTCCGGCACGGTCGCGGCGGACGCGCCCGAGGGCGACACGCCCGCAAAGTCTTTCCCGGCCGCGACCCCGCCCGCCGCGCGCGTCGCCCCGGCCTCCGGCGCCTCCAAGACCACGTCTACGCCGACGCCTTCAGTCAACGCGGGAGTCGCCAAGGCCGTCGCCGCGAAGCCGCCCTCGAAGCCGCCCGCGGCCGGCCCCGTCGTGCAGAGCCTGCCCGACCCAACGGTCAACCAACTGCGCCGCTACATCGTGTGGGGGAGCCTGTTCAGTTTCGTCGCCGTCCTGGGCGCCATCATGACGCGCTTCTTCCTGCCGCGCGTCCTCTTCGAGCCTTCGAGCGTCTTCCGCATCGGCTTCCCCGGCGACTACGCGCTCGGGGTGGACACGAAGTGGCAGCAGCAGTACCGCATCTGGGTCGTGCGCAACTCGGAGCGTCTGTTCGTCGTCTACGCGCGCTGCACGCACCTCGGGTGCACGCCCGACTGGAAGGCGAGCGAGAACAAGTTCAAGTGCCCGTGCCACGGCAGCGGCTACGACAGCGAGGGCGTCAACTTCGAAGGCCCCGCGCCGCGCCCGATGGACCGCGCCGAGATCAAGCTCGACGCCGAAGGCCAGCTCGTCGTCAACACCGGCAAGCTCTACGAATGGCAGAAGGGCGGCACCAATCACTTCGAGGACGACGGCGCCTTCGTCCGAGTCTGACAAAGCTTAAGCTGTCAGCCTCCGGCTGTCAGCATTCAGTCAAACAGAAGCTGACAGCCGACCGTTGAGTGCTGAAAGCTTTTCGAGGAGGTCGTAATGGAGCCTGAGCGACCCGATGGGGACGGCGACGGCCAACTCGCGCCGAAGGGGAGAGGCGCGGGGCTCGCACAGCGCGCGCGCGCGCAGGGCGTGGCGCTGAAGGAGCGCGCGGAGGCCGAGGCCAGGACGTACAAGGACCCGCAGCAGACGCAGCTCTGGAAGTCCATCTTCCGCGTCTCGCACGACCGCACCGACCCGCGCAACCGTTCCCTGGCCATCCTCTCGAACGTCTTCCTCCACCTGCACCCGGCGAAGGTCAACCGCGACGCCACGCGCTATTCGTTCACGTGGGGCATGGGCGGCATCACGTTCTACCTCTTCATCGTGCTGACCTTCACCGGCATCCTCCTCATGTTCTACTACCACCCGACGAAGGTGCAGGCGTTCCGCGACATCCTCTACCTCGAACACGACGTGCCGTTCGGCAAGCTCCTCCGGAACATGCACCGTTGGGCGGCGCACCTGATGATTATCACGACTTGGCTCCACATGTTCCGCGTCGTGCTCACCGGCTCGTACAAGCGCCCGCGCGAGTTCAACTGGTGCGTCGGCGTGGTGCTGCTCGTGCTGACGCTGCTGCTCTCGTTCACCGGTTATCTGCTGCCCGACGACCAGCTCGGCTTCTGGGCCGTGACGGTTGGAACGAACATGGCGCGCGCGACGCCGGGACTCGGGAGCGAAGGACCGTTCGGGCCGCAGTTGGGAATGACGCCCTTCAACGACGTGCGCTTCGGGTTGCTGGGCGGCTCCATCGTGGACGCGAACGCGTTGCTGCGCTCTTACATCTGGCACTGCATCGGCATTCCCGTCGTCGCCTCGATCTTCATGGCCGTGCACTTCTGGCGCATCCGGAAGGACGGCGGCATCTCCGGTCCCGCGCCCGTCATGCTCGAATCAGAGATGAAGGCCGTGAAGAGGTAGCCCGGCCGTGTTCCGCTCTCTTTCGGCTACAGGGAGAGAAAGTCAATGTCAATGGCAATCGAGCGGCCGCGGAGCAACCGCTGGCTGCTGTGGCTGGTCGTAGGTCTCGCCGTGGTCGGCGTCCTCGCGCTGATGGTGGAGGACTGGGGGCAGCTCTGGAAGATAAGCTCGGCGCCGGATAACGTCCCCATCGTGGGGATGATTCCGCTCGTCATCTTCTTCACGTGGCTGGGCCTGAAGCAGTCGAAGGATAACGACCGGCTCACCGAAGAGCTTGAGCAGGACCCGGCGCTCGCCAAGACGCACCACCGCAAGACGCACCCGTGGCGCCCCGGTTGGGCGCGCGAGCTGCACGTCTGGCCCTACCTCGTCCGCATCGAGTTCCTCGCCGCCATCATCGTCACCGTCATCCTCTTCGCGTGGTCGATTCTCCTCAACGCCCCGCTCGAAGAGCCGGCCAATCCGAACCTGACGATGAACCCGTCGAAGGCGCCGTGGTACTTCTTAGGTCTACAGGAGATGCTCGTCTACTTCGACCCGTGGATCGCGGGCGTGGTGATGCCGGGCCTGCTCGTCGTGGGCTTGATGGTCTTCCCGTACGTGGACTCGAACCCACTTGGGAACGGCTACTACTCCTGGCGGCAGCGGCGCTTCGCCATCG
Organism: Pyrinomonadaceae bacterium; assembly: GCA_036379655.1. Lineage (GTDB taxonomy): Bacteria > Acidobacteriota > Blastocatellia > Pyrinomonadales > Pyrinomonadaceae > QHXN01. The sequence goes on along the minus strand of DASVGG010000070.1, from coordinate 43,546 downwards.
GGATGTTCCTGTGGGGCTTCTTCATGTGGATCATCCTCATCATCATCGGGACGTTCATCCGGGGGCCGGGTTGGATCTGGTTCTGGCCGGGGCAGACGTGGGACCACAACGCCGTCGTCTTCGACCGCAACCGCGACCTGCACGAGATCGTCGCCGGGTGGGGGCTGCCGTTCCTGAACCTCTACCCCTGGAAGGCCATCTTCGGCCTGCTGGTCGTCGGCGCGGTCTTCGTCTCGGGCGGCCTCTTCTTCCACTGGCTGATGTTGAGAAGAAGGCTGGAGTGGGCGGACTTGAAGTCGTTCAAGGGGCTGAAGGGTTGGGCGACGAAGAACGGCGAGTTCGAGGAGAAGCTGCTGGCGCGGACGAGCATCCTTCAATACCTGACCTTCCAGTTCTTCGCCATCTCGGTGCTCTGGCTCTTCCCCGTGAAGCTCATACTGCGACTGGCCTTCACCATCAAGTACATCTTGGTCACTCCATGGTTCAACGTCTGAAGGGACTTCGAGCGGAGGATTGATTCCCGTGGCTGAGACTCCTGACAACGGCAAGCTGGCGCGGCGCGACCCCGAAGCGCCCGCGCCCGACCCCATCGCGAGCCGCTCGACGAGCGCCGTCATGCTCGTCTCGGCGCTGCTCCTGACGGGCGTGCTCGCCTGGTCGCTCTACGACGAGGTCTACGGCATGCGCCCGTGGAAGTCGTACCAGCAGTCCTTCGTCAAGCGCTACGACCGCTACCTGAAGCGGCTCCAGAAGCGCGGCTTCAAGTCCGAGGAGGAGGTCAGGAAGAGCGCCGAGTATCAGCGGCTCGACGCCGAGGCCAAGTCCGCGCGCGCCGCGGCCGCGCCCAGGCAGGGAGAGATAGACAAGCGCGTCGCCGCCATCGACGACCAGTTGAACGCCATCTCCGACGACTTCCAGGACCGCCGTGGCCGCATCACCGTCGCCAGCTATAACGTCGAGCAGGCGAAGGAGGGCAAGAGGGAGAGCCTGCGCCGCGACCTTGAAGAGATGAAGGCGCAGAAGAAGACCATCTACCTCCCGGCCCCCGACGGGCGTGGGAAGCAGAAGCAGGAGATGAACTTCAACGAGCTGGAGACGATGTACGTCTCGCTCAAGGACGAGAAGGGGCGGCTGCTCGCCGACAAGGGCGAACTGCTCAAGCCCGCGGGCGAGCTTGAGCGCCAGCGCGACGAGTACCTGAAGAACAACGTCACCGAAGTCACCGCGCAGCAGGTCAGCCTCACGCGCACGTCGCTCGAAAACTTCGACTTTGGGATGAAGCAGCTCAACTACAAGGGCGACACCGTCGTGGACCGCTGCGAGTCGTGCCACCTCGGCATCCGCTCGCCCATCCCCATCCGCGCCCTCGATATGGTGCCCGTGGGGCGCGGACGCCTGAGCCGCCCCGACCGTCTGGCGCGCGCCTTCGTCAGCCACCCTTCGAGCGAACTGCTCAAGATTCACGAGCCGGAGAAGTTCGGCTGCTCCTCCTGCCACTGGGGCAACGGCCGCGCGACGACCTCTGAAGAGAAGGGGCACGGCCGCCACCGCTTCTGGCTCCACCCGCTCTTTGCGAAGGAGAACACCGAGGCCGGCTGCAACCAGTGCCACTCGCAAGACCGCGTGCTGCAAGGCGCGAACGTGCTCAACAAGGGCAAGGACCTCTTCTACGAGCGCGGCTGCGTCGGCTGCCACCGCTACGAGGGCTTCGACCGAGAGACGGACGCGCTCTCGAACACGCGCCAGCTCGTCAAGCAGTTGGAGGACGAAGTCACCTCCAACGAGCACGACGCAAAGGTCGCGCGCGCCGAAAGCTCCGCGCCCGGCGTCTCCGACGACCGCGCGCAGGGACTTCTCGCGCGTGCGGAGAGTCTGGTCGTCACCAACAGCCAACTCGAAGCGAAGATCGACCAGCTCAACACGCAGGCCCGCTACCTGATGCAGGACCAGAAGAAGGTCGGGCCGAACCTCAAGGACGTGCGCCTCAAGCTCCGCAAGGAGTGGATACCCGAGTGGCTCAAAGACCCGCAGGCGTTCCGTCCCGGCACGAAGATGCCGACCTTCTGGTATCTGTCGGGCAAGGAGGACCGGGAGCGCGGCAACATCGTCCCCGCCTCGATGCAGGACGAGGAGCGCAAGGCCATCTCAGCCTTCCTCTGGCAGTCGGCCTACGACGGGCGCATGCCCACGCAGCCGCAGGGCGACGCGCGCCACGGCGAAGAGTTGTTCAAGACGCGCGGCTGCCTGGCCTGCCACTCCATCGGCGAGGGTGAGCAGAAAGTCGGCGGCGAGTTCGCGGCCAATTTGACGAAGGTCGGGCAGAAGTCGAACTACGAATACATCGTCCGCTGGGTGCACAACCCGCGCGAGCGTTGGGCGCCCTTCTGCCCGAAGGAGAAGCGCGACCTGACGCCGGAGGACTACGCGAAGCACGGCAAGCCCTTCGTCTTCGACACCGTCAAGCACACGCGCTGCCCGAACGACGGCGCGGAGCTACAGGTGCAGAACATGACGGTGATGCCGAACTTCCGCCTCTCCGACCAGGACGCGCGCGACATCGCCACCTATCTCGTCTCGCTCGCGCCCGGTGCCAGTTACCCGGACGCGTCCTACATGGACGACCCGCGCCTCGCGGAGAAGGGCAAGACGCTCGTCAAGCAGTACGGCTGCGCCGGCTGCCACGAGATACGCGGCTTCGAGGACGAGCAGCGCATCGGCAAGGAACTGACCGCCGAAGGCGCCACGCCGCTTGAGCGTCTCGACTTCGCGCGCATGACGCACGTCGCCGAAGAGGGGCACGAGCCGCCGGGCTTCGGCGCCGACGACCACGCGGCGGGCGGACACGGCGCCGCGGGCGAGAGCGGCTCCGCCAGCGCCGGCAAGGCCGCGACGAAGGCCACGGGTGACGACAAGCACGGCAACGCCTGGTACAACCACAAGGGCTTCTTTGAGTACAAACTCCGCGAGCCCTCCATCTACGACTCCGGCAAGGAGAAGGACCCGCGCGAGCACCTCCGCATGCCGAAGCCGTACCTGACCGACGAGTGGCGGCGTGCGCTGACGACGTTCCTGCTCGGCAGTGTCGGCGCCGAGGGCGCGAACGTGCCCGTTGACCTCTTCTACAAACCGACCGACCAGCAGAAGGCGATACAGGACGGCTGGTGGGTCATCAAGAAGTACAACTGCATGGGCTGCCACTCGGTGCAGGTCGGGCAGCGTTCGACGCTCTACGGGCTGTCGATGTACCAGCCGGGCGGCACGCTCGGCGCCATGCAACTCGGGCCGGAACAACTCCCGCCGGGTCTGATGACCGAGGGCGCGCGCGTTGACCCAGACTGGCTGCTGCGTTTCCTTTCCGACCCTTCCCTGAGCGGCTACTCCGAAGGCATCGACCTCGCCGCGCACGGCGGCAAGCCCTCGACGCGTCCGCCCGAGGAGAACGTCGGTCGCGGTACGCAGTCGAACCGTCAGTCCGGCCCCGGCGGCGGTGGCGGCGGACCCTTACAGGTTCAGCCGAACAACGCGCAGCCGCAGTCGGCCGCGCCGCAACCCGGCGCCGCGCAACAACAGGGCGGGGAAGTCATGGGTAAGCTGTTGCCGCAGCCGGGCGAGAATCGCAACGGCGTCCGCACGTACCTGCGCGTGCGCATGCCGACCTTCAACTTCTCGCCGAACGAACTGCGGACGTTGGTGCGCTTCTTCCTCGCCGTCTCGGCGCAGCAGGAGCCGTACATCAAGCAGCAGGCGGAACCCTTGACGACGGCCGAGAAAGACCTCGCGCGCGCTCTGTTCACGTCGCAGGCCGCGCCCTGTCTGAAGTGCCACATGACGGGCGACGCCGGCCACGACGCGACGGCGACCGCGCCCAACTTCCTACAGGCCGGCGAACGTTTGAAGGAGGACTGGACCGTCCGCTGGCTCCTCGACCCGCAGCGCATCATGCCGGGGACGGCGATGCCCTCCGAGCTGTTCAAGCGCGAGGGCGAACGCTGGGTCTTCAACGGCCCGCTCCCGCCCTCGGCCGCCGACTACAAGGGCGACCACGCGCGCCTGTTGACGCGCTACCTGCTGTCGCTGACGCCCGAAGAGCAGGCCCGCGCGCGCTCGACCGTGCCCGCGCAGGTGCCCGCGCCGAGCGGCACGCAGGCCGGCCCCGTCGCCTCGAACGGCGGCGGCGGAACTCGCGCGTCGGCGGCCTCGGGCAGGCAGAGCGCCGGACGCGCGAAGGCCCGACGCGGCTCGCGCGTTCAGGTCTCTCAGCGCGCGCGGCAGCGGCGCCTTGCGCGCGAGCGAAGACTGAGGCTCGCGCGCGAGCACTGGCGTCAGGCGGCGGCCGCGAGGGAACGCGTGCGTGATTTCTCGCCGTGAGGGATTCGCGGTATCATAAGCCCAAAGTTCATACGCACACGTCAGTAGTACCCTTTTGAGGAGGTCTCATCCAATGCAATCAAGCCGCGCGCGGTTTCTGGTCGCGCTCTTCGCGGCACTCTGCCTGCTGGCCTTCGCCGTCTCGTGCTCGCGTGGCGCGGACGACGCCGAAGACAACGATAACGCGGGCGACGACTCGGGCGAGGTCGCGAACCTGACGCCCTACAAGCCCAACCCGGCGGCGGAGGGCTCCATCGCCGGCACTATCTCTTTCGCCGGGGCGCCGCCCGAGAAGTCGCCCATCAGCATGACGGCCGACCCCGTCTGCGCCTCCGCCAACCCGGACGCACACGCCGAGGACATCGTCGTCAACGGCGACAAGCTCGCCAACGTCCTCGTCTACATCAAGGAGGGCAAGGTCGGAGACAAGAACTTCGGCGGCTTCAGCTTCGCCCCCGTGTCGCAGCCCGTGACGCTCGACCAGAAGGGTTGCCACTACGTCCCGCACGTCATCGGCGTGCAGGTCAACCAGCCCTTCAGCGTCACCAACTCCGACCCGACCGCGCATAACGTCAACGTGGACGCGCGCCAGAACGAGAAGTTCAACCAGGGGCAGTCGCCCGGCGCGGCCCCCATCAACAAGACCTTCAAGCGCGCCGAGACGGTCATCCCCGTCAAGTGCAACCAGCACCCGTGGATGCGCGCCTACGTCGGCGTGCTCCAGCACCCCTTCTTCGCCGTCTCGGATGGCTCGGGCAAGTTCGAGATCAAGGGCGTGCCCGCCGGCACCTATACGCTCGTCGCGTGGCACGAGAAGTACCCGACCGGCATCACGCAGACCGTGACCGTCGGCCCCGGCGCGGCGGCGACCTCCGACTTCAGCTTCAACGCCGGACAGTTGAAGGCCGAGAACGTCGAGGGCGGCGCTCTGCGCGCACTGCCCGCGATGGAGTTCCCGATGCTCGGGATGCACCACTGATGACTCAAGGGGAAAGCAGCACTCATTCATGAAGGAGTTAGTACTAGAAGCGACGACCGACGTGCCAGTGGCGGCCGAGCCGTTGGCCCTGAAGGGTCGGCTCGGGGCCTTCGCCGAGCTGACCAAGCCGCGTATCACTTTCCTGATCGTGCTCACCTCGGCCGCGGGCTTCTGCCTCGGCTCGAAGGGGGGCGTTGACTATCTCGTCCTCTTCAACACGCTCTTCGGCATCGCGCTGCTCTCGTCTGGCATCGCGACGCTCAACCAGTACATGGAGCGCGACCTCGACGCGCGCATGCGCCGCACACTGAGCCGGCCGCTCCCGGCGGGGAAGGTCTCGGCCGCGCACGCGCTCGCCTTCGGGCTGGCGCTCACGGTCGTTGCCGAAATCTATCTCGCGGTCTTCGTCAACCTGCTGACGGCGGCCTTCGGCGTGACGGTCATCGTCGGCTACCTGCTCTGTTACACGCCGCTCAAGACGCGCAGCTCGCTCTCGACCGTGGTCGGCGCCTTTCCCGGCGCGATGCCGCCGCTGATGGGGTGGACGGCCGCGACCGGTTTCGTCGGCGCGGAGGCGTGGGCGCTCTTCGCCATCCTCTTCGCGTGGCAGTTCCCGCACTTCCTCGCCATCGCGTGGATGTACCGCGAGGACTACGCGCGCGCGGGGATTCGCATGCTGCCGGTGGTCGAGCCCGCGTGCCGCATCACGGCGCAGCAGATCGTCATCTGGTCGCTACTCCTCGTCCCCGTCAGCCTCTTCCCGGCCGTGCTGGGGACGACCGGCGCCGTCTACTTCTACGGCGCCTTCGTGCTCGGCATCCTGTTTCTGGGGACGAGCATCCACGCGGCCTTAGCGCACACGCGCCAGGGCGCGCGCCGGCTGCTCCTCGCTTCCGTGCTCTACCTGCCCGTCCTGTTCGGGCTGATGGTCTTCAACAAGTAGTAGGCAGTAGGCAGATGGCAGTAGGCAGTTAAAAGCCTTGCTGCCGGAAACTCCGCTATAACCTTTCAACTTCCGCCACGCGGAGCGACTGCCTACTGCCATCTGCCTACTGCCTACTTCGGAGGTTTTATGGGTCGTGCTCTCGCGGTGTTCCTCTGGGTGATGACCGGCCTCTCGGTGTGGATGTTCGTGAGCGGGCGTTGGTGGTTCCCGGCCTCCATCTCCGAGCACGGGCCGGCGTACGACCAGCAGTTCCTTTTGACCATCATCGTCGTCGGCGTCGCGTTCGTCGCGGCGCAGGTGGCGCTCGGCTACGCCGTCTGGCGCTTCGCCGACACGGGGCAGGGGACGCGCGCCGTCTACTCGCACGGCAACAACCGGATGGAGATTCTGTGGACGGCGATCACGGCCGCCATCTTCATCACGGTCGCGCTCCTCGGCCAGCGCGTCTGGTGGAACCTCCACATGGTCGCGGCGCCCGCGAACGCCGCCCAGGTGAAGGTGCTGGCGCAGCAGTTCCAGTGGAACTTCCACTACCCCGGCCCCGACGGCGTCTTCGGCCGCACCGACCCGAAGAAGATTAGCGACGAGTCGATCAACTACATCGGGCTTGACTCGGACGACCCGGCGTCGAAGGACGACACGGTCACGCAGACGCTCGTCACCAAGGCGAACGCGCCCGTGCAGTTGACGCTGGCGGCGCGCGACGTGACGCACAGCTTCTGGGTGCCGCAGCTCCGCTTCAAGCAGGACGCCGTGCCGGGGCTCGACGTGAAAGTCCACTTCACGCCGCAGAAGGTCGGGCAGTACGAGATCGCCTGCGCCGAACTTTGCGGGCAGCAGCACTACAAGATGCGCAGCTACATGTTCGTGCTGCCGCCCGCCGAGTACGACGCGCTGGTCGCGATGCCGCAGGCGCAGTTCAACAAGCAGGTGGCCGAACTGGTCAAGAAGTATCCGCTCAACACCGACTTCTAAAACCCCGCAACCGCGTCCCGGTTTTTCCGGGCGGGAGGAACGCCGAGATGGCAGAAGCTGAGGACCCCAACGAAGGCCACCCGCACGAGGAGCACGCGGCCGGGCACGCCCCCGGGCACGGCGCGCACCACGCCCCCACCGGCTTCATCCGCAAGTACATCTTCAGCATCGACCACAAGGTCATCGGCATCCAGTATCTCCTGCTCGCGCTCTTCTCGGTCGTGCTCGGGATGGCGATGTCGATCCTGATGCGGATGAAGATGACGTGGCCCGAACATGCGTGGCCCATCCTCGGCACCATCTTCCCAGAGGGCGCGCCGGGCGGCGTGATGACGCCGGAGTTCTACCTCTCGCTCGTCACCATGCACGGCACGATGATGGTCTTCTTCGTGCTCACGACCGCGCCGCAGGGCGGCTTCGGCAACTACTTCCTGCCCATCCAGGTCGGCGCCGACGACATGGCGTTCCCCTACCTGAACATGCTCTCGTTCTGGACGACGCTGCTTGGGCTGGCCGTGCTCGTGGCCGCGATCTTCGCCTCGGGCGGCTCGGTCATCGGGCCGACGGGCGGTTGGACCGGCTACGCGCCGCTCTCGGCGGTCGGGCATCTCCTGAACGTGCCGGGGCAGGGGATGGGCGTCAACCTCTGGGTCATCAGCATCGCCATCTTCTGCGTCGCGTCGCTCTTAGGCGCGCTCAACTTCATCGTCACGCTCCTCAACCTGCGCACGAAGGGCATGTCCCTGATGAGGATGCCGCTGACGTGCTGGGCGTGGTTCACGACCGCCGTGCTCGCGCTGCTGTCGTTCCCCGTGCTGCTGGCGGCGGGCGTGCTGCTCTTCCTTGACCACAACGCGGGCACGAGCTTCTTCGTCCCCGGTGGCTTGTCGAACGGGACGGTCGTGCTCGACCACTCGGGCGGCTCGCCGATACTTTGGCAACACCTCTTCTGGTTCTTCGGACACCCGGAGGTCTACATCGCCATCCTGCCGGGCATGGGCGCCACGTCGCACATCCTTTCGACCTTCGCGCGCAAGCCCATCTTCGGCTACCGCGCGATGGTCTTCGCGATGTTCGCCATCGGGCTCCTCGGCTTCTTCGTCTGGGGGCATCACATGTTCCTCTCGGGGATGTCGCCGCTGACGGGCGCGGCCTTCTCCGTGCTCACGCTCTCCATCGGCGTGCCCTCGGCCATCAAGACGTTCAACTGGCTCGGCACGCTCTGGGGCGCGCGCATCCGCTTCCACACGCCGATGCTTTTCGCCATCGGCTTCGTCTCGCTCTTCGTGGCGGGCGGCATCACGGGGCTCGTGCTGGGGCAGACCTCGCTCGACCTCTCGATGCACGACACGTACTTCGTGCTCGCGCACTTTCACCTCGTGATGGGCGTGGCGGCCATCTTCGGGATGTTCGCGGGGACGTACTTCTGGTTCCCGAAGATGTTCGGGCGGATGATGAACGAGACGTTGGGCAAGATTCACTTCTGGCCGACGATGATCGGCGTCTACGCCATCTTCATCCCGATGCACGTGATGGGGCTCGTCGGATTGCCGCGCCGCTACTCGCAGTTCTACGAGATCATCGACGGCAAGGTCGAGTGGATTTACAACTTCAACAAGCCGACCCACGGGCTTATCCACTTCGTCACGTGGGCGGCCATCATCACGGTCGCCGCGCAGGGGCTCTTCATCTTCAACTTCTTCTGGAGCCTCTTCAAAGGCAAGAAGGCGTCGGACAACCCCTGGGAGGCGACGACGCTTGAGTGGATCACGGCGACGCCGCCGCCGCACGACAACTTCGGCGGCCGCGTGCCCGTCGTCTATCGCGGCGCCTACGAGTTCGGCGTGCCCGGCGCGCCCGAGGACTACGTGTTGCAGACGACGCCGGACGAGACGGGGCCGAACGTCGCATACGCCGACGACCTGGAAGTACAAGGACAGGGAAGCAGTAATGGCAACGACCTTCACGGGTGAGAAGGAGACGACGGTGCAGACCGAGGCCGTCATCGACGTGACCAGCACGCGGCGCCGTGGCGGCCGTGGTCGCGGCGGCAACGGGCGCGGCCCTGGAGGCGGCGGCCCTGGAGGCGGCGGGCCTGGCGGGGGCGGCGGCGAAGAGCCGCGTCGCTTCTCGGCCGACCGCTACCGCATCGGCGTGCTCGTCGGCATCGCCTCGATCCTGATGATGTTCACGGCGCTCGCGAGCGCGCTCATCGTGCGTTCGGGGATGCAGACCTCCGTGGACTGGCGCGGCGGGCAGATGCCCACCTTCGTCTACGTGAGCACGGGGCTCATCATCCTGAGCAGCATCACGTTCATGCGCGCGAAGGCTTCTCTGAAGCACGCGGAGGAGGCGGGCTACAAACTCTGGCTGACGGTGACGCTGCTGCTCGGTCTCGGGTTTCTGGCCGCGCAGGTGCTCGCGTGGCGGCAGTTGGTGTCGGCGGGCGTCTACCTTGCGTCGAACCCGCACAGCTCCTTCTTCTACGTGCTGACAGGGCTGCACGCGATTCACCTGGTCGGCGGCATCCTCGCCCTCGCATACCTGCACTGGTACGTGCGGCGCCCGCGCGGGCCTGAGTTCGATTTGAAGCGGCGCGCGCTGACCGACGTGGTCGGCATCTACTGGCACTTCATGGACGTGTTGTGGGTCTTTCTCTTCCTGCTACTCTTCTTCTGGAGGTGAGGCTTTGAGCACTGAAGCGCATGTCGGACGACTGCCGGCGACCGAGTGGGACGGAGGCGCCTTCCCGTACCGCGTCGGCCACCGCAAGCTCGGGATGTGGCTCTTCATCGTCTCGGACGCGATGACGTTCTCGGCGATGCTCATCGCCTACAGCTACGCGCGCGTGTCGAGCGACATGTGGCCGACGCCGTTCCCGTTCTTCCCGTCCATCATCTTCTCGACGACGATGACGCTGTTTCTCCTCGCGTCGTCGTTCACGATGGTGATGGCCGTGCGCGCCTCGGCGCACAACCGGCTGCGCGCGGCGCGGCGGTGGATTGGCGCGACGATGCTCGGCGGACTCATCTTCCTCGTCCTGCACTTGATCGAGTGGCAGCACCTCATCCACGACGGGCTGCGTCCCTTCCGGCTCGCGGGCGCGTGGGCCGAACGTTGGCCGCAGGCGCCGCCGCTCTTCGGCGCCGCGTTCTTCTCCATCACGGGGCTGCACATGTTCCACGTCCTGACGGGCGTCCTCTACCTCGGCGTCGTCGCGCTGCGCATCAAGAAGACGCGCCACGAGGACGTGGAGATCAGCGGGCTCTACTGGCACTTCGTAGACCTCGTCTGGATGTTCGTCTTCCCGCTCATCTACCTGATGTCGGTCGATTTCACGCCGGGCGGGGCCGGACATTAAAGGAGGGAGGACGCGATGGCGAGCGAAAACATCCGAGACGTGTTCAAGAGGTCCGACCTGATTCTGATGGGCGTCTGCGTCTTGATGGCGGCGGCCTTTCTGGTTTTGGCCGGGCTGAACGCGGCCGAGGCGGGGAACTTCCTGACGATTGACAGCCTCTTCTTCACGGCCGTCTGCCTGTTGCTGGCGCTGACGTTCGTCGCCGTGCCCGCGCTCACGATGCGCCTGCGCGGCGTCCGCCCCTTCTACGTGGGCGACGAGGTGCCCGAGGCCCGCGCGCACGAGCACGTACACTTCGAGGGCGGCACCAAGATGTTCCTCGGCGTGCTGGCGGGACTGCTCGTGCTGACGCTCATCGAGGTTTTACTGGCCTACATACACGTGCCGCTCACCATCATGCTGACGGTGCTGATCGGGCTGTCGCTCATCAAGGCGGCGATGATCGTCGCCTACTTCATGCACTTGAAGTTCGAGCGGATGAGCCTCGTGCTGACGCTCGTCCCGACGCTCGTCATCTGCATCTGCCTCCTCTTCATCGTCTTCCCCGACAGTTTCCGTGCGGGCCGTCTCCGCACGACGAAGACGGAGGCTGTCCCCTCGGCGGCCGAAGGCACGAACACGCAGGCGCATTAGAGAGGTTCCGAAGTTGTCGAGGACGAAAGACAGCCGTCTCGCCGTCGTCGCCGCCGCGCTCATGCTCGCGGCCCTGGCGGCGGCGTGGCCCGAGTCGGCGCTGGCGCAGTGCCCGCTCTGCCGCTCGGCGGTTCAGCAGGCGGGCGACCAGACGGCGCGCACGCTGAACCTCGCCATCGTCGTCCTGCTCATCCCGCCCGTCTCCATCTTCTGCGCCATCTTCGCGGTCGTCTACAAAAAGGCGAAGGGCGACGACGAAGACCAGAACCGCGAGTCTCAGCCGACGCGTAGATACTGAAGAGTTGACACTATGGCAGACGAACTAGTCCCCGCCGTCGATGTCGAATGGCAGACCATCCGTGGCCGCGTGTGCCCCGCGTGCGGCGGCAAGATCATCCCGTCCGACCGCGCGGTCTACGAGAACAAGACCGACCCGGGCGGCGTCTTCCCCGCGTGGCAGTGCGAGCGTTGCGGCTACGAGGAGTTGAGCGAGAAGAAGGCGCCGGCCGCGAAGGCGCATCCCCCCAAGAAGAAGGTTGAAGAATGAGCGCAGAAGATAACAAGCGAGCCGTCCAGTCGATCTTTGAAGCCTTCGGGCGCGGCGACATCCCCGGCGTCCTCGAACACGTCTCCGAGGACGTGACGTGGAAGGCGCCCGGCCCCGACGTGGTCACATACTTCGGCGACCGCCACGGCCACGCGGGCGCCACCGAGTTCTTCGTCCAACTCGGCACCAGCGTTGACTTCGAGCACTTCGAGCCGGGCGCCTTCGTCGCCGAGGGCGACAAGGTGGTTGTGCTCGGCCGCGAGCGCGGGCGCGTGAAGGGGACGGGCAAGAGCTTCGATAACGAGTGGGCGCTCGTCTTCACTTTCGACGGCGGCAAGGTCACGGGCTTCCAGTGCTACGAGAACACGGCGGCCATCGCCGAAGCGTTCTCTTAAAAGGCATGGAAGGGCTCGACGAGTCGAAGCGGCGCGTGCTCCTGATGTTCGAAGAGCTTGGGAAGTCGGAGCTTGACCTGCACGAACTGTTCGAGGCGGGCGGCAACGACCCCGAGGCGCGGCTCGCAGTTTTCCACGACGTGGAGTGGCTCGTCGAGCGCGGACTACTTGAAGAACGCGGCAACGACTTCTACGCGCTCTCCGACGCGGGGCGGCGGGCGCTTGGCGAGAAAGAGAAAAGCGTCGATACTGAGTCGTCACACTGATTTCTCTTTATGAACGACTCGGTACTGCCGCACTTAAACGCCCAGCTTAACGCGATGAGCTTCGTGCTGCTCGTCGCCGCCTTCTACCAGATAAAGCGCGGCAACGTAACCCTACACCGCCGCCTGATGCTCTCGGCGCTGGCCGTCTCCGGCCTCTTTCTCGTCTCCTACGTCATCTATCACGCGCAGTACGGCTCGGTGCGCTTCATGGGGCAGGGCGCGGTTCGCGGCGTCTACTTCTTCATCCTGATTACGCACATCATCCTCGCGGCGGCCATCGTGCCGCTCGTCGCCATGACGGTCGTCCGCGCGTTGCGCGGCGACTTCGCGCGCCACCGACGCATCGCGCGCTGGACGTACCCGATCTGGCTCTACGTCTCCGTCACGGGCGTCGTCGTCTACCTCATGCTCTACCACATGTACCGACCTTAGCGGAGCGATGAGCACGTCGAGACCACACGCTGAAGGGAACGGCGACCGCCCGGCGGGCCTCGACGCACCGGCCTCGGCGGGGCGCAGGCGCACGCCGTGGCCGCTCGCGGTGGTGGCCGTGCTCTTCGTGGTCGTGCCCTTCCTGACGTGGTATTGGACGTGGTTCGGGAGGTCTCTGAGCGACGAGGAGATTGCGAAGTACCTCGGCGAGGGGAAGCCGCGCCACGCGCAGCACGCGCTCTCGCAGATCGCCGAGCGCATCGAGCGCGGCGACGCGGGCGCCGGCCGCTGGAACGGGCAGGTTCTCGGTTTGGCTTCGAGCCCTTCGCCGGACGTGCGCATGACGGCGGCGTGGGTGATGGGCATCGAGCACAGGTCGGAGCAGTTCCGCGAGTCGCTCGCGCGGCTGCTCGAAGACCCGGAGCCCATCGTGCGCCGCAACGCCGCGCTCGCCCTTGTGCGCTTCGGCGACCCGCGCGGCCGGCCGGAACTGCTCGCGATGCTCCGACCCTACACGATAACGGCGCGGTCGGAAGGGACGGCGTTGACCGCGCTCACGGCCGGCAGCAACGTCAAGAGGGAGTCGCTGCTGGTGAGGTACACGATCAAGCCGAACATGGTCGAAGAGATTCGCTCGCCGCTGCCGGGCGTCATCGAGAAGGCGTCGGTCAAGGACGGCGACCAATGGGCCACGGGCACGGAACTGTTCGTCATCGCGCCCGACGCGGAGCAGGTGTCGGACGCGCTCGTCGGGCTGATGTACTTCGGCGGTGAAGAAGAGCTGCCGGACGTGGAGCGTTACGCGCGTGGCGTCGAGGGCATGCCTGACGACGTGAAGAAGAAAGCGGCGCTGACGGCCGAAGCCATCAGGCGCCGCTCCGCGAGTAAATAGTGAATGGTCAATGGTGAATAGAAAGAAGGAGAACGCCCGCCCCTAATTGAACCTTTGGGGCGGGCGTTCTCAAGCTCTATTCACCATTCACTATTTACCATTCACTGGCTCGGCGGCGGGGGCGGTGCGTCCGGGAGCGCGACGCCGTGCATCGACTCCCAGTCCTCGGTCGGCACCATCTCGATGGCGTCCCAGGGACAGCCGTCGAGGAAGGCGCCATCGGGGCCTTTGCTGATGCACTTCTGGCAGCCAATGCAGAGGTATGGATCGACCTCGATGCGTCCGAAGGGCGCGTGGTCTTCGTCGGGCACCCAGAACATGCACGCCTCGATGGGGCAGTACTCGATGCAGGCGGGCGAGCCCGCGCAGCCCGTGCAGCAGTCGGTCGTGATGGCGAGGATGCGCGGCTTCTTCTTGCGCGTCGCCTTGCCGTCGCCAACGGACATCGGCCAGTGCTTTTCGACGATTCCGATCATGCTCTTCAAAGGCTCCGGACGAAAACATTCGGGAAGGCGTAGACACTGTAACATGACTCATTTGCTGTCTCAACGAATTAATTCGACGCTCATTTTCCGTGTTAGAATCGGGGCATAACGCTTTCAAGTTTTTAACGTCAGTATAAATGTTTCGGACAGCTCGGCCGGGGAAGGCGGCCGGGGCGTGGGCCGTCGGCCGCGCCCGAAGGTTGAGTGGGCATGAGCACTGTCGCTGGAATTTTCAACTCGTCGGCGGAGGCCGAGGGCGCCGTCGAGGCACTGCGCACGGCCGGCATCAACGAAGACCGGATCAGCCTCCTCGCGCCGGGCACCTCCGGGCAGCAGCTCGACGACGTGCCGACGACCGAGACCGAGCAGGAGGGCATGGGCAAGGCCGTCGGGGGCGTAGTGGGTGGGGCGTTGGGCATCGCGGGGGGCGGGGCACTGAGCGCGGCGGCGGCGAGCCTGCTCATCCCGGGCGTGGGGCCGGTGCTGGCCGCCGGTCTGGTCGGGGCGGCGCTCCTCGGCGCGGGCGGCGCGGCCACGGGGATGGCGGCGGGCGGCGCGCTCGAAGATTCGATGGCCGAGGGTCTGCCGCACGACGAGTTGTTCGTCTACGAGGACGCGCTCCGGCGTGGGCGCTCGGTCGTGCTGGTGGTGGCCGACGACGAGGTGAGCGAGGGCATCGCGCGCGACCTGTTCAAGGAGGCGGGGGCCGAGAGCATTGACGCCGCGCGCGACGAGTGGTGGGTCGGGCTGCGCGACGCGGAGGAGGCCGAGTACACAGTGGACGGCGGCGACTTCAACGTTGACGAGCCGCTCTATCGACGCGGCTTCGAGGCGTCGCTCCACCCGCGCGCGCGCGGACGCGCGTACGAAGAGGACGCGGAACGGCTCCGCGAGTGCTACGGCGCGGAGTGCGAGGAGTCCGCCTTCAGGCGCGGCTACGAGCGCGGCCGTCACTACCACAGCGAACTGACGGAGAGTCACAAGGGTTGAAGGACACGCTCCTCAGCATCCTCGTCCTCGTCGGCATTCTCGTCGTCAGCGCCGTCGTCACCAACTGGTTCGCGCGCACGATGTACAACCGTTGCGCGGCCTGCGGCACCCTCAACGCGAAGCGTCGCGCGCAATGTCGCTCATGCGGCGCTGAACTGAAATAAGCAACGGCAGTGTTACTGCCACAAAGAGAGAGGCGGCGTGCCGAAACACGCCGCCTCTATTTTTTTTAACCCGTCTTGAGTTGACGCTTAGACCGTCCGGCGTCCCGTCAGCAGGTTGATGACGAAGATTACGAGCGCGAGGACAAGGAGCAGGTGAACGAACCCGCCCACAGTGTACCCGCTCACGAGCCCGAGGAGCCACAGCACGAGAAGAATCACGAGAATCGTCCACAGCATATTCGACTTCTCCTTCGTTGTCGGTTGATGTTCTTTAACGGTTCAGCGGAAACCGCCGTTGACCTCAATCGAGCAACGGCCGTGCCAGCGGCCGACATGCTTTTACGTTGATGTGAATCGTTGGTAATTCAAACTCTCGCGGACGGAGGCTCGTGAGATTGTCGCCTCGCGGTTCAAGTTCTGTACTAAATCGCGCCGTGACGCGGAAGCTCTCCATGTCTGATTACAGGGCGCGCGTTAAAACACTCTGACTATTTGCCCACGGCGCGGCAACCGGTGGCTAAACTGTGTCATCGGAGGATTAAGCGGCTCGGGCCGCCGTTTGAAATCGAAGCCCCACACGGACGAAGACGGTTCAAAGGATTTTCACTGGACTTGAAAAGCTCCCGACTGCTAGAGTGTAAGCCAGCGTCCGCCGCACCTTGGCGGACGCCTCCGCTTGCCAACGTTTGAACCTGTCCGGCGGCCCCCGACGGCCCACCTGAGGCGGTTTCTTAACCTAACAACTGCTCAATTCGACGGAGTCTTTAAAACCCCCGGCTCCCTCTTTATTTTTTTCGAGGTCTCTATGCCTTTTTCCCGTTCAGTTCCCCCGACGACGAAGAAGAAGAGAGTCGCGCTCGTCGTCTCAGTCGCCCTTATATCTCTAATCGCCGTCGTCGCCGTCGTGGCCCTGAGCACCGGCCGCGTGCAGCCCTCCGTCCGCGACATCTCCTTCACACAGCTCCGCGAGCTGTCCGAGTCGGGCTCGGCGCGGAAGGTGAACGTCAGCGGCGAGGTGGTCACGGTGACGCAGGCGGACGGTGTCCTCGTTCGCGGCGTCGTGACCAACGCCGTCGCGCAGCACGAGGTCGTCGCGGCCTTCGAGAAGGCGCGCGTGCCCGTCGAGTTCGAAACGTTGCAGCCGGGCATTCTCGTCACCGTCCTCAACTACATGCTCCCGGCCGCGGCGCTGCTCATCTTCGCCGTCATCGGCTGGCGCGTCTACGCCAGCATGGGCGTGCAGAACGACTCCGCCGCGAGCGAGACCGGCCCCGCGCAGCCCGTCACCTTCCAGGACGTGGCCGGCGTTGACGAGGCGCGCTCGGAACTGGCCGAGACCATCGACTTCCTCCGCGACCCAGACAAGTTCGGGCGCCTCGGCGGCCGCCCGCCGCGCGGCATACTCCTTTCCGGCCCCCCGGGCACCGGCAAGACGCTTCTGGCCCGCGCCGCCGCGTGCGAGGCCGAAGTGCCTTTCCTCTCCGTCTCCGGTTCGAGCTTTCAGGAGAAGTTCGCGGGCCTCGGCGCGGCGCGCGTCCGGCGCCTCTTCGCGCGCGCGCGCAAGCTCGCGCCCTGCGTCATCTTCATCGACGAGATTGATGCTTTGGGACGTAAGCGCGGGCGCGGCGGCGACTCGGCCTCGGCCGACCAGGACCAGACTTTGAACCAGCTCCTCGTCGAGATGGACGGCTTCGACCAGTTGACCAGTGTCGTCGTCATCGCCTCGACCAACCGCCCGGACATCCTCGACTCCGCGCTCACGCGCCCCGGCCGCTTTGACCGCGAGATAACGGTCAACCTCGCCGACATGCGCGGCCGCGAGCAGATACTCCGCGTCCACTCGCGCAAGCTCACGCTCGAAGAAGGGCTCGACCTCGGCTGGATCGCGCGCGGCACGCCCGGCTTCTCCGGCGCAGACCTCGCGAACCTGCTCAACGAGGCCGCCATCGCCGCGACGCGCGACGGCTCGGAGGCGGTCGGCCGCCCGCACGTCGAGTACGCGCGCGACAAGATTCTGATGGGCGTCGAGCGCAAGGGCTTCATGATGGACGAGGACGAGCGCTACGCGACGGCCGTCCACGAGGCGGGCCACGTCGCCGTCGGCCTCGCCGTGAAGAACGGCGACCCGATTCACAAGGTCTCCATCCTCCCGCGCGGCCGCGCGCTGGGCGTGACGCAGGCTTTGCCGGAGCGCGACCGGTTAATGCGCACGCGCGAGTATCTCGAAGACCAGATCGCGATGCTCCTCGGCGGGCGCGCGGCGGAAGTCCTGCTGCTCGACACGATGACGGCGGGCGCGTCGAACGACATCGAGCGCGCCGTCGAAATCGCGCGCCGCATGGTCGCCGAGTTCGGCATGAGCCCGCTCGGCCCCATCCACCTCGGCAAGCCCGAAGACCCGCACAGCCAGACGCTCCTCGACCGCATCGAGCACGCCACCTCCGACATCATCGACGCGCAGCTCAAGCGCGCCCTTGAGGTCGTGGACTCGCGCCGCTCAGAGATCGCGCACCTCGTCGCCGGTCTGCTTGAGCGCGACACGCTCGACGCCGACGAAATCCACGAGAGCTTCGGCATCGTCCACGAACAGGCCGCGTAACGAGCCCGCGAACGGTAAACAGAAGGTCCCGCAGTGACGGTTGAAGCAGGGAAGTCGCCTTGGTTCAGCCGTCCTCGCGGGACTTTTTATGTCTCAAGGACGGAGAGCGTCGCGCGGCTCCGGCGCAATGTGGAAATGCGTGACGGTGGCGCCTGCGGGGGTGTATATTTCAACCGTCACAGCTCTCCCATTGAGGCGCGCGAACAACTCCGGAGTCGGGCCGCGCGCGGAGGCAGGCCATGAGAATCAGGAATTCGAGAAGGCTGACGGGCGCATTCATCGCGCCTGCTCTACTGTTGCTCTGCGTGGCGACCCTGTCGCCGTCAACCTCGGCCCGCGCGCAGGCCCGGCGTGAGATTGACCGAACCGAAGAGAGCCCACGGAGCGAACCCGTCCGGAGCGTCGATAACAGCAGTAGCCGGAGCGATAGCAGTTCGAGCAGCAGCAGTTCGAACAGCAGCAGTTCCAGCAGCAGTAGCAGCAGTAGCAGCAATAGCAGCAGCAACGATTCCAGCAGCAGCAATAGCAACAGCAGTGATTCCAGCAGCAGTAGCAGCGACAGCGGCGGCGGTCGCTCAGGGGGCGACGAAGGCAAGAAAGGTGGCGGCGGTCGGGGCGGAGACGACTGGAACAAAGGACGCCGCAACGACGGCAGGGAGCGCCCTCTCGACGGCAGTCGGAAACGCGACCCGGACGAAAAGCGCCGCAACCACAAAGACACTTATGACCCCTTGCTAGACGACACTATCAATAACAGCTCTTCCGCCCAGGGCCGCGACGACCGCGACGAGTGCGAGCGCGGTTACGAAGAGGGCCGCCGCGTGGGCTCGATGGACGCGCTTCGCGGGCAGACGAATGACCCGCAACGCTCGCGCCATTACAAGCGCGGCGGCGGCGGCATCATCTCCTGGGGCAGGAGCGAGGCCGCGAAACAGGCGTACCGCGATTGCTTCCTGCGAGGCTACGAAGAAGGCTATCGGAATCCCGGCCAGTACTGAGGAAGAGTTCACCACGGAGTCACGGCGAGAGGCACGGCTGAAGATAGAGCCGTGCCTCTCGCCTCTTTATGTCCGTCGCCCGCTTGATTGTTCGACCGCTTCTCCTGTAACTTTTCTACGTTACGTTTTGCCTTTGACGGGGACTGCCCATCCCGTAGCCCAAACACTCCCGAGCCTTTCAACGCGATGCCATACCCGAGCGTGGAGCGTATCGAGTTGCCACTCCTCCAGGAGTTGGCCGCCACGGGCGGCGCGGAGCACGTGCGTTTTCTCTACGACCGGCTCGTCGCGTACTTCCCGCAGCTCGGCCCTGAAGAAGTTCTCGCCGTGGGAGACGGCCACCGCCGGCAGTGGCGACGGCTGGTGCAGGCGGCCGCGCGGGGCCTGGACGAGCGGCGCGAAATCGAGCGCGACCGAGGGCGCTGGCGCCTGACCGAGAGGGGAAAGCGCCGCGTCGCGGACGAGGAGATACAGTTCACCTTCGACGCGCCCCCGCCCGTCGAGGCCGTCGCCGCCGAAGGGCTCTCGCACATTGAAGTTCAAATGATGCTGGTCGAGGTCGCGCGCGTGCTCGGCTACTACGCGCAGGCCGAGTTCGACTACTACGACGTTGTCTGGCGCGAGGCGGAGGATAGCCCGCGCCTCAGCCACGTCTTCGAGGTGCAGCGCAAGGGGAACGTGGACGCCGCGCTCGCCAAGCTCAAACGCGCGTACGACGCGCAACGCACGCGCCCGTTCCTCGTCGTGGACAGCGAGCGCGACACGAACCGCGCCGAGCGCCAGTTGAGCCTCGCGCGCACCGGCCCCTTCCATGAGATTGGTAGGGTGACGACCATTCTCAGCTTCGAGCAGCTCAGCCGCCTGCACCGCTCGCTGACCTCGGTCGGGGACATCCTCGCCGCACTCTTCGAGCGATGACCACGGCCACCCCCCTCCGCAAACAGTATCTCGACATCAAGCGCCGCCACGCCGACGCCATACTCCTCTTCCGCATCGGCGACTTCTACGAAGCCTTCGACGACGACGCGCGGCTGCTCGCGCGCGAGCTGGACATCGTGCTCACCTCGAAGCCGATGGGGCACGGCCTCCGCATCCCGCTCGCGGGCGTGCCGCACCACAGCCTGGAACGACACCTCGCCACGCTCATCTCAAAGGGACACCGCGTCGCCATCTGCGAACAGTTGACCGCCACGCCCGTCCGAGGCGAGGCCGCCGGTCGCGGCCTCATCGAGCGCGACGTG
Source organism: Pyrinomonadaceae bacterium (assembly GCA_036379655.1). Lineage (GTDB taxonomy): Bacteria > Acidobacteriota > Blastocatellia > Pyrinomonadales > Pyrinomonadaceae > QHXN01. The sequence continues at coordinate 23,275 of DASVGG010000070.1, read as the reverse complement.
GTGCGCGTCGTCACGCCCGGGACGGTGCTTGAGACGGGGCTGTTGCAGAGCAAGGTCAACAACTACCTCGCCGCCTACGCCACGGACGGGCGGCGCGCGGGCGTCGCTTACGCGGACGTGACGACGGGCGACTTTCAGGCGACCGAACTCGACGCCGACGCCGCGCTCGCCGAGCTTCAACGCATCGCGCCGTCCGAGGTGCTCGTCGCTAAAGGAGTGGCGGCGCACGTCTCGAACCTGCCGGGCTTCATCACGCGCCGGCCCGACGAGAGCTTCGACCCCGCGCGCGCGCGCAAGGTCTTGCAACAGCACTTCCACGCGCGCACGCTCGCGCCCTTCGGCCTGTCACGCTGGCCGCTGGCCGTGACGGCGGCGGCGGCAGTCATTACGTACCTTTCGGAGACGCAGGCGGGCGTGGCCGAGCAGTTGACGCGGCTGACGAGCTACAATCCCGAGTCCTTCATGGTGCTCGACCCACAGGCCGCGCGCAGCCTTGAGATATTCGAGAGCTTCGGCGGCGCGCCCTCGCTGCTCGCGACGCTGGACGAGACGCGCACGGCGATGGGCGGGCGCATGCTGCGCCGCTGGCTGCGTCAGCCGCTCTTAGACCTCGCGGAGATAGCCCGCCGTCAGGAACACGTCGCGTGGTTCGCCGCGCGCGAGAAGGACCGCGCGGAACTCGCGGCGGCGTTGGAGAACGTGCACGACCTCGAACGTCTCTCGGGCCGCGCGCGCGCGGGACTGGCGACGCCTTCGGAAGTCCTGGCGCTGCGTCAGAGCCTCGAAGCCGTGCCGCGCGTGCGCGCGCTCCTCGGTCGCGACGCCGCGCGGTTCGGCGCGTTGCTCTCGTCGCTCCCGACGTGCGAAGTCGTGCTCGGCCGCATACGTTTGGCCGTCAACGAAGACCTGCCACGACGCGGCGAGGGCACGGGCGTCATCCGCGAGGGCTACTCGGAAGAGCTTGACTCGTTGCGCTCGCTGTTGAAGAACGGCAAGACCTTCCTCGCCGAGATGGAGCAGCGCGAGCGCGCGCGCTCGGGCATCAGGAGCCTGCGCGTCGGCTACAACAAGGTCTTCGGTTACTTCATCGAGGTCACGAAGCCGAACCTGCACCTCGTCCCCGCGAGCTACACGCGCAAGCAGACGCTTGCCGCCTCCGAACGCTTCGTCACGCTTGAGCTGAAGGAGCACGAGTCGCTCGTCCTCAACGCGCAGGAGCGCATCACGGAGCTTGAGACGGGCATCTTCCGGCAGGTCTGCGCGGAGGTTGGGAAGGCGCGCGACGAGATACTCGTCGCGGCCGCGACGCTCGCGCACCTCGACGCCGTCGCCTCGCTCGCGCAGAGCGCCGCCCGTTGGAACTACACGCGACCGACGGTCGTTGACGAGCCCGTTCTCAGCATTCGCGGCGGGCGCCACCCCGTGCTGGAGAGGTTGAGTGAAGAGGGCGAGTTCGTCGCGAACGACCTCGAACTCGGCGGGGCGGGGGTGCCGGAGATCGCGCTCATCACGGGGCCGAACATGTCCGGCAAGTCCACGTTTCTGCGGCAGGCGGCGCTCGTCGTCATCATGGCGCAGGCCGGGAGTTTCGTCCCCGCCCAGGCGGCGACCGTCGGCCTGACCGACCGCGTCTACACGCGCATCGGCCTCTACGACCGCATCGGCAGCGGCGAGTCAACCTTCATGACCGAGATGACCGAGACGGCGCACATCCTCCACCACGCCACGCCGCGCTCGCTCGTGCTGTTGGATGAACTCGGGCGCGGGACTTCGACCTACGACGGCCTCGCGGTCGCGCGCGCCGTCCTCGAATACGTCCACAACCACCCGCGTCTTCGGTCGAAAACTTTATTTGCGACGCACTATCACGAACTGACGACGTTGGCCGAGACGCTGCCGCGCCTGCGCAACCTGCACGTCGAGATCGCGGAGCGGGGCGGCGAGTTGGTCTTTCTCTACCGCGTCGTGCCCGGCGTGGCGGAGGGGAGCTACGGCGTCTACGCCGCCAAGCTCGCGGGCCTGCCCGCGCCGGTCGTCCGCCGCGCCGAAGAGCTTCTGCGTGAGTATGAGTCCGGCGGGGTTGATGATGAGAAGGGTGCTGACGAAGCCCTCGAACACTTCGACGCCACGGCCTGGGGGCGCGGCGCGCGCATCGTCGAAGAGCTCCTCGCGGCTGACGTGAACACGCTCTCACCCGTCGAAGCCCTCATGAAACTCTTCGAGCTGCGCCGCATGGCCGAGGGCGAAAAAGAGAAGGGGACCGTCGCGAAGAAAACAGCATAACGAAACGATGAACGATGAACGATGAACTGAAGACAGACGGTTTTCAGTTCATCGTTCATCGTTCATCGTTTACTTCGCCGGGTCCGTGTGAATCTGGACGCGGGAGCGGGGGACCTCTTTCTGGATGGCGCGGATGACGCGGACGGTGAGGTCGTGCGCCTGTTGGAGCGTCTGGTCGGCTTCGACTTCGAGGTGGAGGTCAATGAACTTGTGTGAGCCGGAGCGGCGCGTGCGCAGGTCGTGGAAGCCGAGGACGCCTTCGGGGCGGAAGCGTTCGACGACCGACGCGACCGTCGCGTCTATGGCTCGGGGAAGCCGCCGGTCCATCAGCACGTTAATCGCTTCGCGCGCCACGTCCACCGCCGACCAGAGGATGAAGCCGGAGATGAGAATCGAGATGAGCGGGTCGGCGAGCGTCCAGTCCGTGAGCGCGACGAGGAGGAGCGCGACGAGCGCGGCGCCGTTGGTGTAAACGTCGGTCGCGTAGTGGACGGCGTCGGCGGCGAGGGCGGGCGAGTCGGTCTCGCTCGCGACTTTGCGCAGGCGCGCGACGAGCAGGAAGCTCACGCCGCAGGCGACGGCCATCGTGCCCACGCCGAGCCACTCGGAGGCGGTCGGGTGCGGCGTGATGACGCGGCGGACGGCCTCCCAGAGCAGCAGGAGCCCGGAGACGCCGATGACGAAGGATTGAAAGAGCCCGGCGAGCGACTCGGCCTTGCCGTGGCCGTAGCGGTGGTCTTCGTCGGGCGGCGCGGAGGCGGCGCGCACGGCGTAGTAGTTGATCGCCGACGCGAAGATGTCCATCGCCGAGTCGAGCAAAGAGGCCCACACGCTGATCGAGCCGGTGAGCATGCCCGTCACCGCCTTCAGCGCGATGAGGAAGGCCGCCGCCCCGACGGAGAGACGCGCCGCCGAAGCTTTGAGCCTGGCCTCCGTCGTGGCGGCGGCGGTCTGTGCACTCACATCTTGCATAAATGATTCCGCGCCGGATTGTAGCAAATCAGTGTGCGAGCGCGTCAGGGTGCTCGGAGACCTCCTCCTCGAAACGGCTCCTCCGCCCGAGCGTGACGATGCCGACGCCCGCGAAGATGAGGAGCGTCGCGACCACGTGACGCAGCCCGGGCCGCTCACCCGCGCCAAGCAGGAGCGGGGCGACGACGAAGGCGAAGAGCGGCTGGAGGTAGATGTAGACGGCGACCGTGCTCGGCGAGACGCGCTCCAAAGCCCACGCGTTGAGGTAGTAGGCGCCGACCGTCTGCACGAGCACCGTGTAGACGAGCACGATCCAGACCATGAGTCCGATGGAAGAGAAGTCTGTCCGCGCGAGTTGGTAGCCGCCGAAGGGGACGGCGACGAGGCTGCCGATGGCGAAGAGCCACGTCATGGCCGTGAGCGCGCCGTAACGTCGGAACACGTCTTGAGAAATTGCGAGGTACGCGCCGTAGCAGCAGGTGTTGGCGACGAGGAGCAGGTTGCCCCGCATCGTGTCGCCGCCGAGGCTCGCGCGCAGAGGGTCGATCAGGTAGACGACGCCCGCCGCGGCGACGAGTGTGCCGAGCGTGACGCGCGGCGTCAGTCTTTCCTTACCGAGTAGCGCGCCGACGAGGAGCGTGAAGACGGGGATGGTTGCGTTGAGGAGCGCGGCGTTGACGGCGGTCGAGAGCGAGAGCCCTTTGATGTAGAGGAACTGGTTGAGGACGACGCCGAGAAGGCTGTAGAGCGCGAGCCGCGCGAGGTCTTTGCGGTTCGGCGTGACGAGCCGGCCGCGCAGGCCGAGCAGCAAGAGGAAGGCGACGGCCGCGCCGCCGATGCGTATCGCGACGAGCCCCGTGCTCGGCACGGCGCGCAGCGCGATCTTCCCCATGACGGGCCACGTCCCGAAGATGACCTGCACCGCGAGCAGCGCGACGTGCGGCCCCGCAGGATTGCGGAATTCGGATTTCGGATTTCGGATTGGAAGACCCATGAAAGTCGCTCTGTCTTCAATCCCGTTTTAAAAATCCGCCATCCGAAATCCGCATTCCGCAATTAACTATACTCGCCGCCCTTCGCGCCGGTGCCTTCGCCGGGCTCGCCGGCCTCTGTGTTGTCGGGGTCGGCCTGCGCGTTGGGGTCGGAGGAACCCGTGTTCTGGCCTTCGGGCGTCTGCCCGTGCTGCGCGCCGAACTCCTGGCTCTCCGCGTCGGTGGTGACGTTCTCGGGCGCCTCTTCGGGTTGGTTCGTGCTCATCGTGTCCCCTTGTCTAAGCGATCAGGTAAAGCGGGTTCTCAAGAATCTTCTTGAGCGTCTGTAGGAACTTGGCGCCGGTCGCGCCGTCAACGATGCGGTGGTCGCAGGAGAGCGTGACCTTCATCATCTGCCGCACCGTCACCTCGCCGTCGCGCACGACGGGCGTGGGCGCCATCGCGCCGACGGCGAGGATGCACGCCTCCGGCGGGTTGATGAGCGCGGTGAACTCGCTGATGCCGAACATGCCGAGGTTGCTGACGGAGAAGGTCGCGCCGGTGTACTCGTCGGGCGCGAGCTTGCGGTTGCGCGCGCGCTCGGCCAACTCCTTCACCTCGCGGCTGATCTGGCCGACCGACTTCGCGCTGGCGTTTCGCACGACCGGCGTGATGAGCCCGTTCTCCAACGCGACGGCGACGCCGATGTCCGCGCGCTCGTAGTAGCGGACGGTCTTCTCCTGGAAGGAGGCGTTGACGGCCGGGTGCTGCATGAGCGCGACGGCCGCGACCTTGATGACGAAGTCGTTGATGCTGACCTTGTTCTCGGGGTCGAGTTCGTTCAACTGCTTGCGCATCTCGGCCGTCTTGTCCATCTCGACCTCGGTCGTGAGGAAGATGTGCGGGACGGGGCCGAGCGATTGGACGAGGCGGCGCGCGATGGTGGCGCGCATCGTCGTCACGTTCTCTTCGCGGTAGGGCGCCGCGCCGCCTTCGGGCTGGACTGCGGGCTGTTGCGCGGGCGCCTGCTTAACCTCGGGCTGTTCCGGCTGTGCTTCGGGTTGAGCCTGCGGCTGTGCCGCGCCGCCGCCCTTCATGGCCTCCTCGATGTCGCGCTTGACGATGCGCCCGCCGGGGCCCGTGCCCGTCAGTGTGTTGAGGTTGATGCCGGCGTCGGCCGCCATGCGCGCGGCGATGGGCGAGACGATGAGACGGCCGTCGCCGCGCTGACCGTTGCCGCCCGCGGGTTGTGCCTGCTGCGCGGGCTGAGCCCGCGGTTCGGGTTGAGCTTCGGCGGGTTCCGGCGCGGCCTCCCGTGGCGCGGAGGGTGCGCCACTCGCGTCACCCTTGTCAGGTTGGGCTTCAACCTTCTCCTCGACGGGCTCCTTCTTCTCGGCCTGCGCCGAGCCCGAGGAGGCTTCTTGAAGGAGGCCGGAGATGTCCTCGTCCGGCTCGCCGACGACGGCGATGACGGCGCCGAGCGGGACGGTCTCGCCGGCGGGGACGATGATCTTGCGCAGCACGCCCGAGGTCGTCGCCGTCGCCTCCATCGTCGCCTTATCGGTGTCAATCTCGGCGATAGGCTCGCCAAAACTGACCTTGTCGCCCTCGTTCTTCAGCCAGCGCGAGAGCTGCCCCTCCTCCATCGTCGGCGACAGCTTCGGCATCACGACCTGCGTAGCCATTTGAACCCTCAGTGTAAATTGTCAGTCCAGGTACGAGACCTCGCGGACGGCCTTGACGATGCGCTCAACGTCGGGGAGCGCGAGCCGTTCGAGGTTCTTGGCGTAGGGCATGGGGGCGTCAACACCGGAGAGGCGCTTGACGGGCGCGTCGAGGTAGTCGAAGGCTTGCTCCATGACCTGCGCGCTGATCTCGGCGCCGACGCCGCAGAAGGCGTGCGACTCCTCCGCGACGACGAGGCGGTTCGTCTTCTTGACGGAGTTGACGATGGTCTCGATGTCGAGTGGCCGGATGGTGCGCGGGTCGATGACCTCGACCGAGACGCCCTGCTTCTCCAACTCCTCGGCGGCCTTCAGCGCGAGCGGCACCGTCATCGAGCGCGCGACGACCGTGCAGTCCTTCCCCTCGCGCTTCACGTCGGCGACGCCGAGCGGGACGAGGAAGTCTTCGCCGTCGGGCACCTCGCCCTTGTTGCCGTACATGCGCTCCTGTTCGAGGAAGATGACGGGGTCGTCGTCGCGGATGGCGCTCTTCAAGAGTCCCTTCGCGTCGGCCGCCGTCGAGGGCATGACGACCTTGATGCCGGGGAAGTGCGCGAACCACGATTCGAGCGCCTGCGAGTGCTGCGAAGAGACCTGGAAGGCCGAGCCGTTCGGGCCGCGAAAGACGATGGGCACTTTGAACTGGCCGCCCGACATGTAACGCATCTTCGCCGCCGAGTTGATGATCTGGTCGGTGGCGAGGATGGAGAAGTTGAAGGTCATAAACTCGATGATGGGCCTGAGTCCCACCATCGCCGCGCCGACGCCGAGCCCCGCGAAGCCAAGCTCCGTAATGGGCGAATCGACCACGCGCTTGTCGCCGAACTCTTCGAGCAGACCCTTCGAGACCTTGTACGCGCCCTGGTAGGCCGCGACCTCCTCGCCCATCAGGAAGACGCCCTCGTCGCGGCGCATCTCCTCGCGCATCGCCTGGTTGAGCGCCTCGCGTATCGTTATAACTGCCACAGTGAAACCTCCGGTTTATAAGAAACGCTGAACGCTGAACGCTGAACTGAATACAAGACGACTGTCTTACAGTTCATCGTTCAGCGTTCCTACTTCATCGTTTCTTTATCTCTGTCGCGTAGATGTCCGTGAACAGCTCCTCGGGCGGAGGCTCGGGGCTCTCGTCGCCGAACTTGACGGAGTGCTCGACCTCCGCGCGGACGCGGTCTTCGATCTCCTTGAGGCCAGCGTCGTCGAGCAGGCCCTTCTCGCGGAGGTTGTCGCCGAAGACCTTGATGGGGTCGCGCTCCTGATACTTCTCGATCTCGGCGCGCGTGCGGTAGTGGCCGGGGTCGGACATCGAGTGGCCCATGAAGCGATAGGTGCGAATCTCAAGCAGCGACGGCAGGTACTCTTTGCGCGCGCGCTCGACCGCGCGTCGCACGGCGGCGCGCACGGCGAGCACGTCCATGCCGTCCACGAACTCCGACTCCATCCCGAACCCGACGGCCTTCTTCGACACGTCGCTGATCGACATCGCGCGGCTGAGCGACGTGCCCATGCCGTACTGGTTGTTCTCGCAGATGTAGATGCAGGGCAGCTTCCAGAGCTGTGCCATGTTGAGCGACTCGTGGAAGGCGCCCTGGTTGACCGCCGCCTCGCCGAAGAAGACGAGCGTCGCCTGGTCGGTCCCCTTGTACTTCGTGGCGAAGGCGACGCCGGTGGCCAGGGGTATCTGCGCGCCGACGATGCCGTGGCCGCCGAGGAAGTGCTTGTCGGCGTCGAAGAGGTGCATCGAGCCGCCCTTGCCCTTCGAGCAGCCGCCGATCTTGCCGTACAACTCGGCCATCACCTCGTCCGGCGAAGTGCCCATCACGAGCGCGTGGCCGTGGTCGCGGTAGCTCGTCAGCACGTAGTCGTCGGGCCGCAGCGCAGAGAGCGCGCCGACGGCGACGGCCTCCTGCCCGATGTAGAGGTGACAGAAACCGCCGATCTTGCCGAGTGTGTACGACTCGGCCGACTTCTCCTCGAAGCGCCGGATGAGAACCATCTGGTAGAGCATCTTCAGAAGCGTCTCGCGGTCCACTTCGTCGATCTGCTTGAGCTGCTCCTGGTGGCGCTGCTCGTGCTCCTCTTGCAGCTCGGCGGGGTCGATGCGGTCGCGCTCGTCGCGCTCCTCCGCGACGCCCGCCCCGGCCGAGGCGCCTTCCGACTGTGTCCTGGGTCTCATCGGTGTCACTTTAAGCTCACTCATAGTGTGAAATTCTCGCGCGCGCGTGCGGGCGCTGCCGCCGACACAGAGACGCACCCGAGGGTGCCTCTGCGCCGCTCTACTACCGCGACTGGCCGTGTTCAGTTGTGACGGAAACGGATTATACGCGACTTTGACCCGCGCGGCAAAAACGCTTAACTGAAAGAAGTAAACAGTAGGCGGATGGCGGTAGGCAGTTGAAAGCCCCGCCGTCGAAACGCTTGGGTTAAACCCTTAACGTCCGACACGCGGAGCTAACTGCCTACTGCTCTTAACGGTATGCGTCGATGGAGACGACGGGGGCGGGGGAGGCGTGGCCGTGCTTGCGCGCCTGCTTGTCGCGGCGCATGTCGCGGGTGGCGGCGGCGAGGAGTTCGTCGGCGGTCTCGCCGTCGGCGGGGTAGGAGCCTGTGCCGGCGCTGACGCGGACCTGTACGTTGCGCCCCGTCTTGACGTTGAAGACCTGCGACTCGACGGCGTTGCGGACGCGCTCGGCGACCATCGCGGAGACCTGCGTGTTGGCGCCGGGCATGACGGCGAGGAATTCGTCGCCCGCGAAACGCGCGAGCATGTCCATCTGGCGCAACTGGCTCTTGACGACGCCGGAGACCGACGCGAGCAGGCGGTCGCCGATGCCGTGGCCGAACTGCTCGTTGATGACGTGGAAGTCGTCCACGTCGATGCTGAGGACGGAGACGACCTCGCCCTCATAACGACGGCACTCGGCCAAGCGGTGTTCGAGCATGAGGTGGAGCGCGCGCGCGTTGGGGAGCCCCGTCAACTGGTCTGTCAAAGCACTCTCGCGCGTGCGTTCGTGCGCGAGTGCGTTGTTGAGCGCGCCCGACGTGTGCAGGCAGACCGAGTCGAGCAGTCTCAAGTGCTCGGCCGTGTACGCGTCTGAAATCTTCGAGAAGAGCGTGACCGCGCCGAAGGCTCCGTCCTCGCGCACGAGCGGCGCCGAGACGCAGTCGCGCACCTGCGCGGAGACCTCCGAGGGCGCGCCCGCAAGCTCAAGCTCGGGCGGCGTGCGGCACATCCCGCGCGCGTTGGCGACGACCCAGCCCGTGATGCCTTCGCCGGCCGCGACGCCGCGCGCCGAAAGGAACTCGGTCCACTCGCCCATCGCGAAGAGAGGCTCGGCGCGGCCGGACTTGTCGTCCAAGGCGTAGATGACGCACGCGTCGAACGGGACGATCTCGCGCAGGCGCACGGCGACGAGGGCAGCGGTGTCTTGCAGGTTGAGCGAGGCGCCGATGACCTGCGTCAACTCGTGCAGGGCCGCGACCTCCTTCTGCGCGCGCGCGATGGAGCGGAAGCCCTCGGACCATTCGCCGGAGATGTGCCCGTCCTTCGCGGTCGGAAGAGTCGCCTCCGCGACCTCCAACGTCACGGCGCGGACCTGCTCGTTCAAGTCGGTTGGGGAGAGAAGGGCGTCGAACTCGTCAACGTGCTTGACGAACATCTCGACGACGACGGGGTCGAAGGACTTGCCGGCCTTGCTCTGGAGCAGTGCGAGCGAATGCTCGCGCGCCATCCCTGTGCGGTAGGGTCGGTCGCAGCGCGTCGAGTCGTAGAAGTCAACGGCCGCGATGATGCGCGCCACGAGCGGGATGCGCTCGCCCTTCAGGCCGCGCGGGTAGCCCGTGCCGTCCCAGCGCTCGTGGTGATGCCGGACCACGTCCTCGACGGGGTAGGGGAAGCCGACGCGGCTGACGATGTCGCCGCCGACGGTCGCGTGCACCTTCATCTTCTCGAACTCGGCCGGCGACAGCCGCCCGGGTTTATTAAGGATGTGCTCGGGCACCGCGAGGTTCCCCACGTCGTGCAGGAGCGCGCCGGCCTTCAACGCCTCCAACTCCGCCGCGCTCACGTTCAGGAGCCGGCCGAGGCCGAGCGCGTAGACCTGCGTGCGCCGCACGTGCCCGTGCGTTGTCTGCGCCTTGGCGTCGATGGCGATGGCAAGCGACTCGACGGCGCGCAGGTTCAACTCGGCCGCGGACTCCGCGAGACTCCGTCGCCCTTCCGTCTCGCGTCGAATTTCGTTGATGGCTCTCTTGTGGCGGAAGGGCAGATACAGTAAGAGTATTAGCGCGAGCGAGCCCGCGACGAGCACCGCCGCCTCGCGCGCGCGGAGGCCGTCCGGGGCGGCCAGCAGCAGTCCGAGCAACGACACGAACAGCCCGGCCGCGACGAAGAGGCAGAGCAGCGTTGCGGCGGAGAACTTTTTAGTCAGCGGCATTTTCGGGCGATTTGAAGAGATAAGAGCGGGAGTTTGGAAGACCCGGCGAGAGTGATTCGGCACGACGGCCAACATTGTTGGCCGCAACTAAAGTATCCTTTTCGAGAGACTTTAGTCAAGCTAAAACTTGGCCGGTCGTTTAGACTTATCTTGTTGAATGAGCGCGACTTCCGTGGCGGTGTGTGGGGAGGGAATTTGAGCTGGATCGAGCAGACGGGCCGGATAACGTGGCGCTACGTCGATACGGCGGAACAGCTCCGCGAGGCGGCCGAGGCGCTGGGCGGCGAGCGGCTCATCGGGCTGGACACGGAGACGTGTTGGGACGTGAAGAGCAACGGCCAGCAGTTGGCGCTCGTGCAGTTGGCGCCGCCCGTGGGCGACGTTTTGGTGGCGGACGTTTTGGCCACGGGCGTCGAGCCGCTCAGGCCGCTGTTGGAGTCGCCCGACGTAAAGATGATCGCGCACAACGCGCGTTTCGACGAGGGCGTGCTGCGCGGCGCGGGCGTCCGCGCCGAAGGGCTCATCGACACGCTCCGCATGTCGCGCATGGCGCTCACGCTTGGCTCGCACAGCCTCGCCGCTCTGTGCGAGCACCTGTTCGGGCTGCCCATCGACAAGACCTTGCAGAAGTCGAACTGGCGCCGCCGTCCGCTCACGCGCGCGCAGATCGAGTACGCGGCGCTCGACGCGCGGATGGCGCTGCTGGTCTACGGCGAGTTGAGCCGGATGCTTACGGAGGAGGGAAGGCTTGAGCTTGCGCTGCGCGCGTCTGAAATCATGCCTTCGGAGCCGAAGGAGCCGGGCGCGGAGCCACGAAAGAAGCGGAAGTTGGCCGTGCCGGAACTCATCCTTACGCCCGAGGAGAAGCACATCGTCAAGGCTTTGAAGAGTTGGCGGCTCGGGCTCGCGAACACGCGGCGCGTGCCGGCCTACATGATCTGCCCCGACCGCACGCTCGAACACCTCGCGCGCGCCCGCCCCGAGACGCTCGAAGCCCTCGCGGACATCTACGGCCTCGGCGAGTCAAAGATTAAGAAGTTCGGCGACGAGTTGCTCCGCGCGCTGCGCGAGTCGTGCGGTTAGCTTATGAACTAAGTGCCGGAGGAGCGAGCCACAGCGCGAGGTTGCGCACGTAGGTCTTCACGTCTTCGAGTTTCTCCGGCTCTCTCAGAATCTGCTCGCCGGGCGGCTCCTCAAGGAAACTCGGGCATCCCGTCGAAGTGTCCCAGTTATAATCCACGAAATGATGAAAGCTCGACTCGGCGACGGCCCGCCCGAGCGTGTTGCCGTGACTGTCGCGCACGGACTCGAAGGCAACGACGAGGTTGAAGGGGCGATTCGTCACGCCGCTCACGCTGGTGGCGATGACGCGCGCGTGACTTTCGCCATCCGGCACGCCCACGCCGCCCTCGTGCGGGTGCGCGGGGAAGTATTCGACGCGGCCCGAAGTTGAAGACGGGTTGCGCAGGAGTTGGTGCAGTGGCTCACTCGTGATGACGCGCTGATAGTCGCCGTTGCTGCCCGAATGGTAGTTGGGCCAGTCGATGCCCGCCGTCTCGCGGTCGTCGCGCGTGCGGCGCGACTCGTCCGGGTCCTGGTGCTTGCTGTGAAAGAAGTGCGCGCGGCCGATGCCGCCGAGCGTGCAGAGCGAGGAGCCGAGGTCCTGATGGTCGCGCGTGGAGAGGATGCCGCCGCCGCGCTGCCGGAAGCGCGTGATGCCCTGACAGTCGGCCACGCTCAGCCCGTCGCCCGCGTCCACGGCGAAGAGCCACAACTCGTCGAAGTCAGTAGCGTCGAGACGGCTCAAGACCTCTTCATCGCCGTCCGCGTTCGTCACGCGGTCGCGCGCCGTCACATCGCAGAGCGGGCGCCCTTCCTCATCGCGCAGCCCGCGCAGGTGTTCGGCGAGCAGCGAGAAACGGCCGACGTGCCAGTCGTCCTCCGTGGCCGGGATGGTTGTCTGCAACAGGATGCGAATCGGTCTCTCCATAAAAACGTCCTCACCCTTCCGCCGCGCGTCCCGCGTTGCCTTCCAGTTGAGCGGCAAGCTCCTCCGGCGTACTCACCGGTTGCAGACACGTGTAGCTCTCGCAGACGTATGCGGTCGCGCGCCCGCCCTGCGCCGTCCTGTCTTGAAGAAGAGGGACGAGTCGGGCCGCATCATTGTCAACATCGGACGACACGACGACGACCTTGTTCGGGAGGTAGCGTCCCCAGACCTCGCGCAGCAGCGTGTGCGCTTGCGTCTCTTCACCGACGACGACGATCTCTTTGGGCGTTGAGAGGTGGAAATCAATCGCGCCGAGGGCGTAGCCGAAGGCCGAGGGGTAACGCTCGACGGCGTCGCGGACGAGGCGGAGGACGTTGACGGCCTTGCGCCGGTAGTCCTCGTTGCCGGTCAGCACGGAGAGCCGCAGCAGCGCCTCGGCGGCGACGGAGTTGCCGGAGGGCGTCGCGTTGTCGAAGTAGTCCTTGTTACGCACAATCAGCTTCTCGCCGCTCCGTCCGTTGTAGAAGAAGCCGCCGTCCTCTTCGTCCCAAAACTCATCGATCATCTTATCGGTCAGCGTCAACGCCGCTTCCAGCCAACGCAGCCGCCCCGTCGTCTCGTAGAGCGTGACGAGACCGGAGACGACGAACGCGTAGTCGTCGAGGAACCCGACGTGCTTCGCGCGCCCGTCCTTGTAGACGTGCAGGAGCAGCCCGTCCTTAACGAGAGTGTCGAGGATGAACCGCGCGTTGCGCTCTGCCACATCGCGATAGTCGTCGCGCTCAAGCACGGCCGACGCCTCCGCGAAGGCTTCGAGCATCAGACCGTTCCACGCCGTGATAACTTTCTCGTCGCGCCCCGGTTTGATGCGTCGCTCTCTTTCGGTGAAGAGGATGCCGCGCCCGCGCTCGATTGCTTCGGACAGGCGTTCGACCGTGACGTTCTGTTCGCGCGCGACCTCTTCGGCCGCGCGCGTGACGTTGAGGATGTTGCGCTCCTCGAAGTTGCCGTCCACGGTCACGTCGTAGAAGGCGCTGAAGAGGCGCGCGTCCTCCGGCCCGAGCAGGCTCTCGACCTCCTCCTTGTCCCACACGAAGAACTTGCCCTCGACACCTTCGGAGTCCGCGTCCTGCGTCGAATAGAACGCGCCCGACTCGTCAAGCATCTCGCGTTTGACGTACCCGAGCGTCTCCTCCGCGATGCGCCGGAAGAAGCCTTCGCCCGTCGCCTGATACGCGTGCAGGTAGAGCCGCGTGAGGAGTGCGTTGTCGTAGAGCATCTTCTCGAAGTGCGGGACGAGCCATCGCGCGTCGGTCGAGTAGCGATGAAAACCGCCGCCGAGTTGGTCGTACATCCCGCCCTCGGCCATCATGCGGCAACTGTGCGTCACCATCTCCAGAGCCTTCGCGTCGCCCGTGCGCTTATAAGTTCTTAAAAGGAAGTCGAGGTTCATCGACGAAGGGAACTTCGGCGCGCCGCCGAAGCCGCCGAAGCGCGGGTCGTAGGAGCGCGCGAGACCGCGTTGAGCGTTGTCGAGGAGTTGTGCGTTGATGACTTCGGACGATTCCTGAGCGACGCTCATGCGGCGCAACTCCGAAAGAATCTCCCACGCCGACTGCCGCACCTCTTCGGGGCGCGTGCGATAAGCCTCCGAGACGGCGGCAAGTATGCGCGGGAAGCCCGGCATCTGGTGGCGGTCTTCGGGCGGGAAGTATGTGCCGCCGTAGAAGGGGACGAGGTCGGGCGTGAGGAAGACCGTGAGCGGCCAGCCGCCGTGGCGCGTCATCATCTGGACGGCGCTCATGTAAATCTGGTCGAGGTCGGGGCGCTCCTCGCGGTCAACCTTGATGTTGACGAACTGCTCGTTCATCTGGCGCGCGATCTCTTCATTCTCGAACGACTCGCGCTCCATCACGTGACACCAGTGGCAGGCCGAATAGCCGATGCTCAGCAGGATCGGCTTGTCCTCGCGCTTCGACTTCTCCAAAGCCTCGTCGCCCCACGGGTGCCAGTCCACGGGGTTGTGCGCGTGCTGCAAGAGATACGGACTGGACTCTTCCGCGAGGCGGTTCGTGTGCTTGTGCTCGGCCATCGGGCTCGGTCCCCTTGTCTGAATTGTCGTTGGTGTTACCGCCGGGAATTATGTGCCCTGCCGTTGGAATCGGCAACTAAACGCCGGGAGCGCGGGCATCCCTGCCCGCGCTCCCGGGGGAGTTTTGCTATTTTCACGCGGGGCCGATAAACTGAATGGCGATTCATTTTTTCTTTAGCAGGACTTTGGGAGCGCGTGTGATGGAACGTGAAAGCATCGAGATGGACGTGCTGTTCGTCGGGGCGGGGCCGGCGTCTCTGAGCGGGGCGCTGCACCTCTCAAGGCTGGTGAGCGAGCACAACGAGGCGGTGGAGAAGGGGACGCGGAAGGGGAAGCCGCTCGGCGAGATTCAGATCGCGGTCATCGAGAAGGGCGCAACGGTCGGCTCGCACATCCTCTCGGGCGCGGTGATGGACCCGAAGGCGCTGAAGGAACTCATCCCCGACTTCATCGAGCAGGGCGCGCCGGTCGAATCGCCGGTCAAAGAGGACTACTTCCTCTACATGACGAAGACGCGCGCCATCAAGTCGCCCGTCACGCCGCCGCCGTTGAAGAACCACGGGTACTACATCGTCTCGCTCAACAAGCTGACGGCGTGGCTCGGCGAGAAGTGCGAGGAGGCAGGCGTCAACATCTTCCCGGAGTTCCCCGGCGCGGAGATGCTCTATGACGAAAGTGACAGGGTCGTAGGCGTCCGCACGGGCGACAAGGGCATCGACAAGGAGGGGAAGCGCAAGGCCAACTTCGAGCCGGGCGTGGACATCCTCGCGAAGGTGACGGTGCTCGGCGAGGGGCCGCGCGGCTCTCTGACGAAGCAGTTGACGCAGCGCCTCGGCCTCAACGACGGGCGCGAGCCGCAGGTCTACAGCATCGGCGTCAAGGAGCTCTGGGAGTTGCCCGACGACCGCTACCCGGCGGGGCGCGTGACGCACACGCTCGGGTATCCGTCGGACGCGAACACGTACGGCGGCGGGTGGATTTACGGGATGCAGAACCGCATCGTCAACATCGGCTACGTGACCGGGCTCGACTATCAAGACCCTCTGCTCGACCCGCACGCCGAGTTCCAACGCTTCAAGGAGCACCCGTTCCTCGCGAAGCTGCTCGAAGGCGGGCGGATGATTCGCTACGGCGCCAAGACCATCGCGGCCGGCGGGTTCTACGCCATCCCGCAGTTCCACGGCGACGGCTTCCTACTCGTCGGCGACTCGGCCGGCTTCCTCAACGCGCAGCGTTTGAAGGGCATCCACACGGCCATCAAGAGCGGCATGCTCGCCGCGCAGTCCATCTTCGAGGCGCTGCTCAAGGAAGACTATTCGAAGCAGCAGCTCAAGCGTTATCGTCAACTCATACGCGAGAGCTGGATCACGCAGGAGCTGAGGCGCGTGCGCAACTTCCACGCGGCGTTCAAGCACGGCCGCTGGTTGGGCTTGGCGAACGCGGGCCTTCAGTTCATCACGGGCGGGCGGGCGTGGGGTCTCTTCGACCGCGCGAGTTCGGAGCCGGGGCACGAGGCGATGAAGCAGTTGAAGGACTATGGCTACCACGGCGACGACATCACGCAACGCTACGGCAAGGTCAAGTACGACGGCAAGCTCACCTTCAACAAGGTGACCGACGTGTACCACGCGGCCGTCTCGCACGACGAGGACCAGCCCGCGCACCTGCACGTGCTCGACACGAACATCTGCTCGACGCGCTGCGCGGAGGAGTACGGCAACCCCTGCCAGCGTTTCTGCCCGGCGGCCGTCTACGAGATGGTCGAGGACGGCGGCGGCAAGCGCAAACTACAGATCAACTTCTCCAACTGCGTCCACTGCAAGACGTGCGACATCATGGACCCTTACCAGATCATCAACTGGGTCACGCCCGAGGGCGGCGGCGGCCCGGAATACAAGGGCATGTAGTTGAACGATGAACGAGGAACGCTGAACGATGAACTGAAACCCTTTGTCTAACAGTTCATCGTTCAGCGTTCCTCGTTCATCCTTCACCCTCAGAGATGCGACTGTCGGACGAATCGCACTCACACGTCGAGCAGTTCTTCCGCGTGCACAGGGGCGACGCGGGGTTGGTGCTGCCGCGCATGCGGATACACGGGGGGCGCGTCGCGCGCGTGTTGATGTTGTCGGCGGGGATGGGGGCGATGACGTTGGGGCGCCACGTCTTCGTCAGGCCGGGGCTGTTGCGGAGGGACGCGCGCGGGCGCGTGACGCTGCCGGGATGGCTCGTCGTGCACGAGGCGGCGCACGTCATACAGTACGCGGAGAGCGGCTTCGTGCGCTTCCTGTTCAAGTACCTGCGCGGCTACTGGCGGGCGTTGCGCGAGGGCGGGCGGTGGGACGCGGCGGGGCGGCTGGCGGCCTACATGGCGATTGAAGAGGAGCGCGAAGCGCGCGAGGCCGAAGACGACTACGCGTCGCGGACGCCCGCGTGGGACAGGCCGCTGCTTTGATGTGGGATGCTAAGCGCGTGCGTGCGCGTTAGCTCTTCTCGACGATGGAGAAGTTGACGACGCCGCGCTGGACCTCTTCGAGGGCGATGCGGGTCGGCTTGTGCCTTTGCGCGTCCATCTCGACGCGGGGCCGGGCGCCCTTCTGCAACTGCTTGCTGCGCTGGGCCGCGACCAGGATGAGGCGGTACTTCGAGTCGAGGGTCGGGTTCTCATGCTCCTGTTCGTTCTGCTCTTCGGTCGTCGTCATAGTCGCATCCGCGGGTTTCGCCATGTCACTCCCCGGCCGGCGTTACATCCGCCGGCTCTCTCATAAATTCAAGCGTTTAGATGAACACTCTTTTATAACTTTTCCGCGCCATTTATTCAACGCGCGGCGAGGCGCCGAACGTGTCGAGCACGCGGCGCGCGAGCCACTCCTGGCGCTTTCGTCGCGCCCTCTCCGCCCACACGACTGAGGCGAGCTGCGCGGCGGCGCGCTCCACCTCGTCATTCAGGATGAGGTAGTCGAAATACCTGTACTGCGCGACCTCCTCCCGCGCGTTCGCCAGCCGCAGTTCGAGTTCCTCTGGGCGCTCGGTCATTCGCGCCGTCAGCCGCTTGCGCAGGACTTCGAAGGAGGGCGGGAGGATAAAGACCGACACGACCGACCTCATCGCCTTGCGGACGGCGCGCGCGCCCTGTACGTCGATCTCCAGAATGATGTCGCGGCCTCTCGCCATCTCCTGCCTGACGGCGGCCCGCACCGTGCCGTAGAGGTGACCGTGGACGACCGCCCATTCGAGGAAGCCGTTCGACTGCCGCTTGCGTGCGAACTCTTCCTCGGTGACGAAGCGGTAGTTGACGCCGTCCACCTCGCCGGGCCGAGGCGCGCGCGTCGTCCAGGAGACGGAGTAGCCGACGCCGGGCACCGTCTCGCGCAGCCGCTTGATGAGCGTGCCCTTGCCGCCGCCCGAGGGCGAGCTGATGACGAGGAGGATGCCACGGTAGCCGTCGGCCCCGGCGGGCACGGCGGCGGAGTCCCCACTGACTTCACTCAACGTTCTGCACCTGCTCGCGTAGTTTTTCGACGGCGGCCTTGATGGCGAGCGCCGAGTCCTTGATGGCGAGGTCGGTCGATTTAGAAAGTACCGTGTTGGCCTCGCGGTTGAACTCCTGCAAGAGGAAGTCGAGCCGCTTGCCCGTGTCGGCCGTCTCCGAGAGCGCCGCGCGGAACTGCGAGACGTGGCTGCGCAGGCGCGCCGTCTCTTCGGTGATGTCGCTGCGGTCGGCGAGATAGGCGACCTCCTGCGACAGACGCCCCTGGTCGAGTTCGACAATCTCAAGGCCGTCACGCGCGAGGAGTTCCGAGATGCGCTTGTAGACGCGCGCGCGGTAGTTCTCGACCTGCTCGCCCGAGAGCGACTCGATGATGGGGAGGTGACGCTCTATCTCGTCGAGGCGCGCGGACATCTCCGTGGCGAGCGCCGCGCCCTCGCGCTCGCGCATCGCTTCGAGTTCGTCGAGCGCCTGCGATAACGCCTGCTCGACTCCCTTCAAAGCCTCTTCGGAGACGCTCGTGCGCGCCGTCTGCATCGCGCCGGGGAGGCGCGCGAGGACGTTGATGTCCGGCTCGCCCGAGAGGCTGAACTCCTTCTGCATCTCGCGCATGGCCTGGATGAAGCCGGCGATGAGCGGGCGGTTCAGCTCGTAGCTGATCTCGCTCGTCCGCTCGACCGAGATGTTCACGTCCACGCGCCCGCGCGACAGACGCTCGCCCACGCGCCTGCGCACGACTGTCTCCAACTGCGACAGCTCCGCGCTCGCGCGGATGTGCACGTCGAGGAAACGATTGTTAACGGTCTTCAGGTCAACGGCGACGCTGTACCCTTCGCCCTGCGCCGTGCCCCGCCCGAACCCGGTCATGGATTTCATAGGTGGTAAATGGTGAATGGTGAATGGTAAATGATGAATGGTTAATACAGTTCTTTCCATTCACTATTTACTATTGGCCATTCACTAATGCTTCCTCCTCCTCGTCCGCGAATTGCAGTTCGTAGAGCCTGCGGTATGCGCCGCCGTGTGCCAGCAGTTCGGCGTGGCGACCGGTCTCGACGATGCGTCCGCGCTCGATGACGACGATGAGGTCGGCGCGGCGGACGGTCGAGAGTCGGTGCGCGATGACGATGGTCGTGCGCCCCTGCGTGAGGTTGGCGAGAGCCTTTTGGACAAGACGCTCCGACTCCGCGTCGAGCGCGGAGGTCGCCTCGTCGAGCACGAGCACGGAGGCGTCCGCGAGCACCGCGCGCGCGATGGCGAGGCGCTGGCGCTGGCCGCCGGAAAGGAAGATGCCGCGTTCGCCGACGACCGTGTCGTAGCCGCGCGGCAACTCCTTGATGAACTCGTGCGCGTGCGCGGCGCGCGCCGCCGCCTCTATCTCTTCGTCGGTGGCGTCGGGGCGGCTGTAAGCGATGTTGTAGCGCACCGTGTCGTTGAAGAGCACGGTCTCCTGCGTGACGAGCGCCGTGTTCGTGCGCAGCGAGGCGACCGAGGCGTCGCGCAGGTCGGTCCCGTCCCAGAGCACGGCGCCCTCCGTCGGGTCGTGGAAGCGCGGGACGAGTTTCGTCAGCGTTGACTTGCCGCCGCCCGACTCGCCGACGAGCGCGACCATGCGGCCGGCGGGGATGCGCAAGGAGATGTCGCGCAGCACGAGCCGCTCCTCGTTGCCGTAGCGGAAGAAGAGTTCACGGAACTCGATCTCTTCGCGCAGCGGCAGGAGCTTGACGGCGTTCGGCTTCTCGGGCATCTCCGCGCGCTCGTCCATCACCTCCCAGATGTGGCGGACGGCCGCGAGCGCCTGCTCCATCCCGTTGTGCAGCCGCGAGAGCTTGCGCATCGGGTCGTAGCTGGAGAAGAGGAAGAAGAGGAACGTGATGAAGAGCGTCGCGTTCATCCGACCGGAAAGAATCTCGCGCTGCGCAAAGAAGAGGAGCGCGGCGACGGCGAGGATGCCGATCATCTCGATGATGTTCGGCGCGATGCCCTGAATCTTCGCCGTCCGCAGGTTGGCGCGCATGATCTGGCGCGCGACGCGCTCGAAGCGTCCGCGCTCGCGCCCCTCCGCGACGTAGGCTTTGACAATCGTCTGGTTGGCTAAAGCCTCCTGCGCCGTATCGACCAACTGCTGCCCGCCCTCGTAAGACTCTTTCGCGAGGTTGCGCAGGGAGCGGCCGAAGCGCGCGGTCAGGAAGCCGACGAGCGGCGCGATGGCGAGCGAGCCGAGCGTCAGGCGCCACGAATAATAGAACGACGCCGTCAGGAAGCAGGCGAGCGTAAAGCCCTCGCGCAGCATGTCGCGCAACGTGTTCGAGACGGCCGACTCGATGGCGGCGGCCGAGCCGACCAGTCGCGAGACGAGATAGTTCGTCCGGTGGCGCTCGAAGAAGTCGGCCGACTGCGCGTGCAGGTGCGCGTACATGTCGGCGCGAAGTTTTAAGACCGACTCCTGCCCGACGCGCGCCATCAGATATGTCGAAAAGTATTCTGCGACGCCCTTGGCGACCGTGAAGGCGACGAGCAGGACGGCGATGGTGCGCCACGCCTCGAAGCCCGAGTCGGGGATGACGTTCTGGAGGCCGAAGAGGGTCGGCGTGCGTTGCCCCTCCTCGCCGCTCTGGCGCAACGCCTGGTCGAAGATGGGGACGATGAGCGCGCCGATGGCGCTCTGCAAGAGGCCGACGAAGAGCATCGCGACCGTCGCGAGCGCGAACTTGCCCCAGTGCGGCTTGAGGTAGAATAAGAGTCGCCGTAGGTCGCGCATGAAACAGTCGCCCGCGTGTCGTCTGCTAAGTTGGAGGGGAAGATTCGTGCCGCCTCTCGGTAAAACCAAACTATACGGACGCGGGGCGCGGGGCGTCAAGGAATACGAACGGGCGTGGGTGGCGCCATTTCGCGGTTCATGCGTTATAATCCCGGCACGCGGGAACTGGCTGCGCCAAGCTCTACCACGACAAATCGACAGGTGGGACGTGTGAGCCTTCGGATTCTCATTGTGGACGACGACCTCAGCATGCGGATGCTGCTCGCCGAGTATTTTCGCCGGCTCGGCTTCGAGGTCGAAGAGAAGGAGAGCGCCGAGGAGGCGCTCGAACACGCGGTCTCGGGCCGCTTCGACTGCTTCATCTTTGACGTGTCGATGCCCGGCATGAGCGGGCTCGAACTCCTCCGGCGCGTGCGCGACCGTGGCGTCGAGACGCCCGCGATGTTCCTGACCGCGCACGACGCCGTGGACGACAAGGTCGCCGGTTTTCAGGCCGGCGCGGACGACTACCTCGCGAAACCCTTCAGCCCGCGCGAGCTTGAGGTGAGGGTCGAGGCGCTCTTGAGACGCGCGGGCAAGTGGTCGGCCAAGTCCGACGACGAGCGCAAGGACCGCATCGAGGTCGGCGAACTCGTCATCGACAAGCGCCGCCACGAGGTCACGGTCGGCGGCAGCCGCGTCGAACTGACGCCGCTTGAGTTCCACATCCTCGAACGGCTGGCGAGCGAGCCCGGCCGCGCGTGGTCGCGCAACGACCTGCTCGACGAGGTGTGGAGCACCGAGTACGAGGGCTACCAGCGCAACGTGGACCCGCACATCAACCGCCTGCGCCGCAAGATAGAGCCCGACCCCAAGAACCCGCAGTACGTCCTGACCGTCCGGGGCGTCGGCTATAAACTGAACGAGGCCCCATGATCCACCGAACCCACAAGCCCCGCCGCCTTGCGCTCGGCGCGCTCGCGCTCACCTCCTTCCTCTTCGCAATGCACGGCGGCTCCGACATCCACGCGCAGAAGAAGTCGGGCGGCAAGGTCAAGCCCGGCGCCAAGCTCCTGCCCACACCGACGCCCGACCCGAATCAGGCGAAGAAACCCGTGGCGACGCAGGTGCCGCCGTCGATACTCGTCCGCTGGCAGGGCAAGCCCGGCGTCAATCGTTATCGTCTTCAACTCGCGACCGACGAGAAGTTCGAGGACGTGGTCTTCGACCAGGCGGTCGAGGGTCGTCAGTACGTCGTCAAAGACCTCCCGCCCGGCAACTACTTCTGGCGCGTCGCGCCGGCCGCCGCCGAGACGAGCATCACTTACTCGAAGCCCGAGCGCGTCACGCTCGGCAGCGAGCAGAAGGTTGAAGTAGCGAGCGTCGTGCTGCCCGCCGACGCTACGGGCTGGCGCGTGGCGACGGGCGAGGTCGCGAAGGTTGCGCCGGCCAGCCTGCGGCCGGGCGGCGTCGTTGACTTCGTGGGCCTGGGCGCGGACGGCCGCGTCTTCGCGGTGGACGGCGCGAGCGGCATCTCGCTCTGGACTTCGCGTTATAACACCTCGGCCGGGGGGCAGGGTCCGAGCCCGAAGGCCGTCAGCTTCGAGCCGCTCGTCGTCGGCGACCCTCTGCGCGGCACCTACGTCGTCGTGGCGACGCAGGGCGGAGTCCGCGCGCTGCTCGGCGACACGGGGCGCGAGACCTGGCGCGCGAGCCTCGAAGGGACTGCCGTGTCGGGCGTCGCGGCCGACCTTGACGGCGATAACAAGCAGGAGCTTGTCGTCGTCACCGAAGGGCCGGAGATGCTCTACGTCATCAACCCGCTGTCGGGGCGCGTGCAGGCGAGCCAGAAGCTCTCGGGCGAGACGGCGGGGCCGCCGTACCCGTTCGACGCGGGCGGCAGGCGCGGCGTGCTGCTCGGGATGAAGAGCGGGCGCGTCGAGTTGCGCGGCGCGGACGGTCAGGTCGTCGCGGAGGCGAAGCTTGATGAGGACGTGACGACGGCGCCGCTCCTGACGCGTCGCGGCGAGATGACCTTCATGGCCGTGGGCGGCAACAGCGCGCTGTGGGCCTTGAGCGTGCCCGACCTGAAGGTGCTCGGCGCCATCCGCGCGGAGGACGACTCGGTGCGCGGCTCGCTCGCGTCGGCGGACGTGGACGGCGATGGCAGCACCGAGATCGTGATGGTCACGAAGAAGGGTCGCGTGGCGTTGGTGAGCACGGACGACGGCACCGTCCGCTGGTTCGCGGAGGGCGGCGAGTCGGCCTCGGCGGCGGCCTTCGCGGACGTGAACGGCGACAACGTGCTCGACGTGATCGTGCCCGGCGCGGGCAGCACGTTCGCGCTCGGTTTCTCGGGGCGCGACGGGTCGCTCGTGATGCGCGTCGAGGAGAGCGGGAAGAGCACGCAGAACGTCGGCGGGCGCACGCGCTCGCTCGTCGTCACGCCCGCGCTCGGCGGTGGAGGCTGGCTCGTCGGCGGCGACCCTTCGGGCACGGGCCTGCGCGCGGTCGAGTTGCCGAAGGGCTCTGTAAAGACTGCTTCCAAGTGAATGAGAAACACGAATTGGTCTTGAA
>DASVGG010000069.1:0-63094 GCA_036379655.1 Pyrinomonadaceae bacterium | reverse complement strand
CGACGTAGTAGTCGTCGTAGGGCGGGACGACCGCCAGCCCTTCGCGCTCCGACACGCGGCGCGCGACCTCCTCGCGGTCTTCGCGCTCGCGGTCGTAGGTGACGACCTCCGCGCCGTAGCCGCGCGTGGCGGCGAGCTTGGTGCGCGGCGCGTCCGAGGGCATGACGATGACGGCGCGCAAGGACGCGTCGCGCGAGGCGAGCGCCACGGCCTGCGCGTGGTTCCCCGAAGAGAAGGCGACGACGCCGCGCGCGCGCTCCTCCGCGGAGAGCGACTGTATCTTGTTCGTCGCGCCGCGCATCTTGAAGGCCCCGCCGCGCTGGAAGTTCTCGCACTTGAAGAAGACGCGGCGGCCAGCCGCCTCGTCGAACGTGTGCGAAGTCATGACGGGCGTGCGGTGCACGAACGGCCGCACGCGCTCGGCGGCCTCGCGGATGAAGTCGAGTGTCAGCATACGGAAGTTGCCGCGGTTCCTTCTTCTTCAAGCGTGGACTCAAACACCTCTGCGAAACGCGCGACGATGCGGTCTTCGACTTCTTGAAGAGCTATCTCGCGGCCGAGCAGTTCTTTCATCGAGGTGACGGGCTCGCCCTCGCAGGCGACGATGAGGTTGAAGTAGGAGAGGTCCGTGTTGACGTTGAGGGCAAAGCCGTGCGTCGTGACCCAGCGCGCGATGTGGACGCCGATGGCGGCGACCTTGCCGCGCGCCGTGTGGACGCCCGTCAGCCCCTCGATGCGAAAGGCTTCGATGTCGTAATCCGACATCACGCGGATCAGGACCGCTTCCAAATCTCGCACGTACTTATGCACGTCCTCGCGGTCGGGGCTCAAATTTACAATCGGATAACCGACGAGTTGGCCAAGCCCGTGGTAGGTCATCTTGCCGCCGCGATTCGTCTCGAAGACCTCGACGCCGCGCGCGGCGAGCACGTCGGGCGCGGCGAGGATCAGCGAGGGCGTGGCGCGGCGGCCGACCGTCAGGACGTGCGGGTGCTCGACGAGGAGCAGCGTGTCGGGCTCGCGCCGTTCGCGCACCGCCGCCTCGGTCTCCTTCTGGACGCGGTACGCCTCGCCGTACTCCATGCGCCCCAGTCGGCGAACTCTCAGTCGTCTCGCGTGCATCGCAGTGTGCGTTACTGTTACTCTTCCCCTTCGGCCACATTGTAGCAGACCGCGCGCGCCGCCTTGACGCACGCCGCGCGGACGCGCGAAGCTTGGGCCGCGCCCGTAGACTTTGTGTCGAACCCAAAACTTACGGAGGAAGCAACCGTGAAACCGCTCATCGTCAAAGTGGTCGTGTGCCTGCTCATCATCACCAGCGTCGCGGCGTCGGCGCCCGCGCAGACGCGCACGCGCCGCTCCACGCCGCAGCGGCGGCGCACGCCCGCCACCGCAGCCTCGCGGCTCGACCAGACGCGCTTCAACGCGCAGCGGCTCGAACTGGCGGGGCTCTCGAAAGACCTGACGCGCTTCCTCTATCTCTACGGGAGGCTGTCGAAGGATTTGGAGTTGACGGCCGCGCAGACGGGCTCGGCCGACGCGGCGAACCAGGCGAAGGCCGGTCTCATCCGCAGCATCGGCGACATGCGCGACCGCCTCGACCAGTTGGAGGGACGCTTCCGCTTCGAAGAGGGTCTGCGGACGCAGTACCAGACGCTGCAAGGCGTCTCGGCCAGCGCCGAGCAGGCCGCACAGCAGGCCAACGCCAACCGCTTCGACGCCGCCGGCCGCCTCCTCCTCGAAGTCGCCAACAAGCTGACCGACGTGTTGTTGGAGATGCAGTAGGCAGTAGGCAGATGGCAGTTAAGACATAAAGCCTCCTGACGAAGGCGGCCTGAAAGAAACGGAAGCGGCAGTTTTCACCTCGCCGCCTCCGTTTCTTTCAGGCCGCTTTGCCTTCCGGCTAACTGCCTACCGCCATCTGCCTACCGCCTACTAGCCCTTCTTGAAATAGCCCTGCCGCGCGCGGACGCGCGTGTCGGGGCGGGCGGGGGTGGAGACCTTGATGCGAAGGAACTTGCCGGCCGTCGCCTGGTTGTTAGAAAGGTATTGGAGCAGGTATTGCGCGCGCAGTTCGGCGGCGACCTGGCGGAAGATTGCTTCAAGCCGCTCCTCGACCTCGGGCACGAACGCGCTGCCGCCGGTCGAGCCGGCGAGCAGTTCCATCCCCTCCTGCGCGCGCGCGGTGCGCACGTTGAGGTGCATGGTGTTGCCGCTCGGGTTGATCGAGTAGAAGACCGCGTCGGCGCGCTGCACCTCGCGCAAGACCTCCTGCTGCGACTTGCGGATCAGGTCGAGCTGCTTCTCCCTGCTGTCCACGAGCGAGGCGCCCACGATGCGCGCCGTGTCGTCGCCGTCCGTGAGCGCGACGATGACGCGCCGGTGGTTGCCGGGCGCGTTCTTGTTGAGGTAGTCGGCGGCCTGCCGCACCGTGTCGAAGAAGGCCGTGAAACGCTTCTCGGGCGGCGGCGGGATGCCGAGCAGGCTCGCGGCCGCCGCGTCGGCCGTAGCTAAGGTCTGCACGAGCCGGGGCTTGTCCTCGATGGCGAAGACGGCGGCCTTGTCGCCGGGCTTGAGCACGGCCTTCAGGAAGTTGGCGGCGGCGCGCTTCTCGAAGTCGAAGCGCTCGCGGACGCTGCTCGACACGTCGATGAGGACCGCGATGTCGAGCGGCACCTCGTCGGCGGTGCCGACGTTCTGAAGCTCCTGCGCGCGCCCCTCCTCTTCGAGCCGAAAGTCCTCCTTCTTCAAACCCTGCACGGCGTTGCCGCCCGCGTCGGTGACGGCGACCGGCACGACGACGAGGTTCGACGTGACGCGCACCACCTCCGACTCATCAATCGTCTCCTCGACCGGCTTCGGCGTGGGCGTCGGCTTCGGCTTCGGGGTCGGCGTGGGCGGTGGCGGTGGCGGTGGCGCGTCGTCCCCTGTCATGGGGACGTGGATGATGGCGGGCGTCGGCGTCGGCGTCGCGCCCTGCGGCAGGCGCGGGACGCGGACCGGCGTCGGCGTGGGCCGCGCGGTCGTCCGTGGCCGGCGCGTCTGCGCCCCGCCCGCCGTCGCGATGCACGCGAGCGCGAACGCCCCCAGCATCAATACCAACAGGAATCTACTCGCCGTGTCGGGTAACCGGAACACTGTCTGCCTCCTCCTTGAATAAGGGTAAAGGGGAAGGGGTCAAGGGGAAAGGGTTACCGAAGTCCCTTCACCCTTACCCCTTCCCCTTTAACCCGCCGAAGGCGTTCTTAGTTGCCGCCCGGGTTCTCGGTCGGGCGGGCCATGTTCGGGCTGCCCTGGATGAGGCCGCGGTTGACGAGCACCTTGACCTCGACGCGGCGGTTCTGCTCGCGCCCCTCGCGCGTCTGGTTGTCCGCGACGGGCTGCGCCTCGCCGTAGCCGAACGGCGTCACGATGCGCCGCAGCGGGATGTTGTGGCTCTCCACCAGGTAGCGGATGACGGCGTCGGCGCGCTTCTGCGACAGACGGCGGTTGGCCTCCGTCGAGCCGTCGGCGCTGGCGAAGCCCGAGACCTCAAGCACGTAGCCCTTGGCCTGCAAAGCCTGCTGCGCGATCTGGTCGAGCTTCGACTTGCTGTCGGCCGAGAGCACCGCGCTCCCGACGCGGAAGAGGATGCTCGTGTTGTTCTGCACCTGGTAGTCGTCGAGCGCCGAGATGCGCTCGTTGGTGGCGTTGACGCCGGCCACGGCCATGTCGGCCGTCTCCTGCGCGGCCTTGGCGCCGCCGCGCGCCGCGTTCGAGACCGCCGCCAACTCGTCCAACTGGCCCGACAGACGCTGCGCGTTCTGCTCGACCTGACCGATGCGCCCCTCGGCCGCGCCGACGCGGTTCTCGACCGGCGTCACGTTGGCCTCGACCGTGCGCGCCGTGCGGAGGTCGCCCTCCTTGAAGCGAATCTTCTCGGCGACGAGGTTGGTGCCGTCGCCGCGCCCCTCGACTTCGAGGTTGAGGCCGCGCAGGATGGCGGTCACGCCGTAGTTGCTGCCGCCGCGCAGGAAGCCGCCCGTGGTCTTGATGCTGGTCGCGTTCGTCAGCGTGACGGTCGTCGAGACGCCGTTGGCGTCCTGGACGACGAAGGAGTCGGGGTCGCGGCGCGTGACGACGCCCTTGATCTTCATCTTCTGGCCCGAGGCGACCGTGCGCGTGTTGTCGCCGCTCGACATGCCGCCCTGCGCGAACGCGGCGGGCGCCGCCGCGAGCGCCAGCGCGAAAGTAAGTGCGATGAATCTGACCCTCTTCGAAACGTTGCTCATCTTTATCATTCTCCGTTCGTGCGAAAGTCCGTCGGGAAACTTCGCGCGCCCCGCGGCCGCCGCCCACCCTTCCGGCGAACGCCCGCGCCCACTCTGACCTTTCGGGTCAGCGCCCAAACTCTTGGGCGGCCGGAGCGCCTGGGTATGTCCCTCCGAGTCCGTCTGCCTTGCGAGGTTCTTCTCTGAATCTTTGGCCCGGATTCTGAGCGAACCACATAAAGCAAGTCAAGCGGTTTGACTAAGTCAAGGGCGAAATTGGTTGCGCCCGAGCGATTTATCATCCAATCGCTACGACTCCGCAACAATTTCGAACGCTCCGAGCACACCAACGAACGCAACACACACGCAACACTCACACTCACGCGCCCGACCGTTTGGTCAGCAACCGGACACGATATCGTGCCGCATGAGCCGCATTCGTTACACGCGACGGCGCGCGTGCGTCGGGGCCGTTTCGTTTAACTCACCTCCTCAGAACCTTAAGAAGTTAAGAGCCTTTGACGCTGCCCGGCGGCACGGTCATTGCGAAGATAAAGTGGGTATAACTATTAGTGCAACGGAGATGTAATAAACATGAACGCTCGTCCAAACAGCATCAAGCTCTGGCCTCACCTGACGTTAATCTTTATGGCCTTCGCGGCGGTCGGGGCCGGCGCCGCCGCGCTCTGGATGAAGGACGTGCCGAAGTCGGAGGCGCTCGCGCTGCCGCACGCCGCGCGCGTCGAGCGCGTGGAGGGCGCCGTGGGCCTGAGCCGCGACCTCGACGCCAGCACCGACGACGAGTCCGACTGGGCCGGGCTGACGCCGAACACGCCGCTCACGACGGGCGACCGCATCTACGCGCGCGACGACTCGCACGCCTCGCTCGCCTTCACGGGGCGCAACTACGCCACCGTCTATCCGGACTCCGCGCTCGACGTGGTCTCGCTCTCCGACCGGCGCACGCAGTTGGCGCTGCGCCGTGGCTCGGCCATCTTCGACATCGGCGCGCTCGCGCCCGGCGAGTTGTACGAGGTCGCGACGCCCTACGGCGCCGTTGACTTCCGCGAGCCGGGTCTCTATCAGGTCGGCTACAACGACGACGGCTCGGCCTTCGTCTCGGTGCTGAGCGGCCTGGCGCAGGTGGTGGGTCTCGCCGGCAGCGGCCAGATCAGCAAGGGCGAGATGTTGACGCTGCTCGGCCAGACGGCCGCGCAGGTCGCGCTCTCGCGCTTGAGCCCGGACTACGCGGGCGGGGTGTTGGACGACTACTACGGCTATCGTTACCCGGACAACTACGACGGTCGCTACGCGGACTACAACGCGTATTTGAACGACCCTGATTACTACGACCCTTATAACAGTTACCAGAGCTACCGCTACGTGCCGGCGACGGTGCCGGGCGCGTATGAGCTCGACAACTACGGCGACTGGCAGAACCTGAACGGCTACGGCTACGCTTGGAGCCCGCGCGTCGAACAGGGTTGGGCGCCGTACCGCGACGGCTACTGGACGATGGACGACCCGTATGGCTTAACGTGGGTCTCGAACGAGCCGTGGGGCTACGCGCCTTATCACTACGGCCGCTGGGTGAGCGCGGGCGACCGCTGGTACTGGGTGCCCGATGGAACCAACACGCAGCCGTCGTACGCGCCCGCGCTCGTGGCCTTCCTGCCCGTGACCGACGCGAACCAGATCGGTTGGGTGCCGCTCGCGCCCGGCGACCCGTACGCGCCGGCCTACTATGACGCCAACTGGCAGCCGCACTACTACGGCGACAACTACAACGCGCCCGAGCGCGTCGTCAACATGAACGTGCCGGGCGGCCTGACGGTCGTCTCGGTTGACGACTTCGGCCGACCCATCGACGGGCGCAGGCTCGCGCGCTTCGACCAGAGGACTTTCGAGGGGACGCGCCCGGTGCTCGAACCTTTCTCCAACGCGATGCTGCGGCAGGCTTCGCTGAAGCACGCGCACGCCAACGAGCGTCGTGGCTTCGTGCTGCCGCCGGGCCTTGCCAAGAAGCTCGACTCGACGCAGGTCTACGCGAGCGCGCCGCCGCAGAGGTTCCGCGACGACATCGCGCGCAGGTTCCGCGTCGAGTCGGTGCCCGAGAAGCAGAAGCGCGAGAAGATGAAGTTCACGGACGAGCGGCAGCAACCGCCCACGCGCGCGGCGGCTCCCGCGCGCAGCTTCGAACAGGTTCGCGGCCGTTCTAACGAACTCCGCCGCGAGCAGAAGGAGCAGGAGCGCGCCGCACGCGGCCGCGACACGCAGATGCAGCCCGCGCGCCCCGAGCAGGCGCAAGGCGAAAGGGTCTCGGCCCGCGCCGAGGAGCGCGCACGCGGCGAGCGCGACGCGCAGCAGCGTCAGGCGCAGGCCGCCAACGAGCGCCAGCAGCGCGCGGCCGAACAGCAGCAACGCCTTGAGGCACGGCGTCAGGCCGGGGCGCAGGCGCACGCGCAGCGTCAGGCCGCGCAGCAGCAGCAAGAGCAGCAGCGCGCGCAGAGGGCGCAGCAACAGCAGGAGATGATGCGCGCGCGTCAGGCTCAACAGCAGCAGCGTCAGGCGCAGCAACAGCAACGCCGCGCCGAGCGCCCGCCGCAGCAGCAACAACAGCAACGCCCGGCCGCGCAAGGCCCGCCGGGACAGGCACGTAAGCAGCAGCAGGCTCCCGCAGGCGGCCCGCACTCCGGCGGCGGCGGCGGTAAAGGTCAGGGCCACGGCGGCGGTAAGGGTAAAGGAAAACCCTAACGACCAAACTTAACCACGGAGAGACGGCTCGTTGAGTTATGAACTCAACGAGCCGTCTCTCCGTGGTTAACTCACTTCCCTCAAACGCGGCGGCGAACTATCACGCGTCGAAAAAAATTTGCATGTGACCGGAGCGGGACGCTGTTCAGTAAGACGCGGCCGACACACCTCAACGAATCCAGTTCATCACTCGGGCCGTCCCGTTCATCACAAATTTTTTCGCGTCCACATAACTCGCATCAAAGTGCGCAGACTAACGTGTAAGGGGCGGCCGTCTTCGAGTCTCACCAACCGGCGGACGGCCGCGAAGGGGAACAGATGCCGAGCCTGTCAATGCCATCGAGCCAGAGGGTGCGGTCCCGCGCGGGGCTCCGCCGCGTGGCCGACGCGAAACAACCGCCGCCGCTGCGTCTGCTCACGCCGCCGCAGGACGAGTTGAGAGAGCCGACGCTGCCGGTGCTGGCGACGCCCGGCGACCTGCGCGAGGCCGTCCAGTATTTGAAGAGGAAGCCGACGGGCGTCTCCATCGTCGAGGCTCTGGCCGACGCCAAGCGGCGCGTGTTCGAGCCGCGCAAGGTCGCGGCCTACGAGGCGTGGGGCGTCGTCGCGCGACGCGGCGAGCGGCTGCTGCTGACGCGGCGCGGGCGCGAGTTCGCGCGCACGCTCGAACCCGAGACGCGCGCCTACCGCGCGCTGCTCGACGCGAACCCGCTCTACCGCGCCGCGCTCGCGTGGATACACAGGCAGTGTCTCGACCTCGTCACCTACAACGACGTGGCCGCGTATCTCAAAGAGGAGTTCGGGCCGCTGCTCGCGGCGGCCGGCGCGAAGGGCGCGGAGGAGGGCGTCGTCTGCTTCTTCCACCTCTGCCAGGCCGCCGAGTTGGGCACGCTGACCATCGGCAAGCGCGGCCAGCCCGCGCGCATGCGCGTCGAGCGCGAAGGGCTGGATGAATACGTCGAGGGTCGTGACGCGGGCCGCGCCCCGGTGCGTGAGCATGAAGGTGATAGGGACGAGACTTCGGGCTCGGACGAGGAGCGCGAAGTCTCGACGGCGGGCACGCGACTTTTCATCTCTTACGGCGGTCAGCCGGCGCACGTCGTCGCGCAGATTCGGACGGTCTTTGAGTTGGCGGGCATCAGGAGTCACGCCTCCGAGCGCGCGCCTTCGGGCGACGCGGCGGTGCTCGTCGCGGACGAGGCGGCCGAGGTGATGCGTCGCTGCGACGCGGCGCTCGTGATGCTCTCGGCGGAAGACTGTTGCGCGGACGAGTCGGGCGCGCCGTCCGTCTCGCAGGCGGCGCTCGTCGAGATCGGCGCCGCCTCCGTGCTCTACGAGCGGCGCGTCCTGCTGCTGCTCGAAGGTCCGGCCGAACTGCCCGCTGGATTGTCGTCGCTGCCGCACGTCACGCTCGCCGAAGGGGGCTTGACGTGGGAGACGGGCATCGAGCTTTTGAAGGCCGTGAGGGGGTTCGCCACTAGCGCGAATCGTGTATGAAGCCGTGGCCGGGGTGAGGCCGAACTTGTCGAGATTGTTAACGCGGGGCCTGGCGCTCGTCGCATGCTTGATTGTCTGCCGCGTCGCGCCCGGCGGCTCCGCTTTAGTCACCCCACAGGCGCCGGCCACCGCCCTGACTCCTCCGCCGACGGCCGGTCGTCCACACTCACCGGCGGAGGAACTCCCACGCGGCCGCGTCGTCGAACTGGTCGCAACACTGAAAGCCCCCGCGCAGACCTACGCGCTCTACCTGCCTTCGAGCTACACGCACGCGCGCCGCTGGCCCGTCCTCTACTGCTTCGACCCGCGTGCGCGCGGGGCCGTTCCGGTCAAGTTGTTCAGTGAGGCGGCCGAGCGTTTCGGCTGGGTCGTGGCGGGGTCGAACAACTCGCGCAACGGCCCGCTCAAGGCTTCGCTCGACGCGGCCGGCGCGATGATCGAGGACGTGCAGGCGCGTCTCTCCGTCGATGGCGCGCGGACTTACACGGCCGGCTTCTCGGGCGGCGCGCGGCAGTCGATTCTTATAGACCAACTCTGCCGACACTGCCTCGCGGGCGTCATCGCCGTGGGCGCCGGCTACCCGCCCAACTACAAACCCGAGGCGCCCGTCACCTTCGCGCTCTTCGGCGTCGCGGGCGTGGACGACTTCAACTTCCCCGAGATGAAGACGCTCGACGCGACTCTCGCGCGGCTCGGCGCGGCGCACCGCTTCGAGAGCTTCGACGGCGGCCACGCGTGGCCGACGACGGAACTCGCCGTCGCGGCCGTCGAATGGATGGAGCTTCAGGCCATCAAGACGGGGCGCCGTCAGAAGGACGAACCTTTCGTGGGCGGCGCGTGGGAGCGCAGGCTCTCAGAAGCGCGCGGGCTCGAAGAGGCGTCGAAGTCTTACGCGGCCTTCAGGGCTTACGAATCGCTGGCCGCGGACTTTCGAGGTTTGCGTGACGTTGCTGAAGCGGAGAGGAGGCTCGCCGCGCTCGGCGCGTTGAAGGAGGTGAAGGCCGCGCTGAAGGACGAGGCCGAGCAGTTGAGCCGGCAGCAGAGACTCGTCGCGCAACTCTTCGAGTTGGCCGAGAAGCGCCGCGCCGAGTTCGAGGAGAGGACGCAGGCGGCCGGTGACTTTCGCGGCATAGTCGAGGGCTTGCGCGCGAAGGCGAAGGCCGAGGCTGACTCGGGCGTTAGACGGGTCGCGCGCCGCGTCCTCAATCAGGTGACGGCGCACTTCTACGAGTCGGCCGCCGACCTGCGCAGGCAGCGCGGGCGCGCGCCGGAGGTCGTCGCGGCGCTTGAGGTCGCCTCCGAAGTGGCGCCCAACAGTCCGCAGCTCTTCTACGAGCTGGCCGTCGCGCACGCCTTGAACTCCGACCGGAAGAGGGCGCTCGCCGCGCTCCGCAAGGCGTTCGACCTCGGCTTCAAAGACACGGCCGCGCTTGAGAACGAACCCGCCCTCGAACCGCTGCGCGGCGACGCCGAGTACAAGCGCCTCGTCGAATCTTTAAAGCAAGGACAGTAGACTGCGGACTATCTCTTCGACGGCTTGAGTCCCGCGAGGATGGCGCGGACTTGCGCGGCGTCGGGAGCGTCGGGGGCAAGGCGGAGGTACTCTTCGAGCGCGGCGGCGGCGCGGGCGTCGTCGCCGCGCTCGAAGTAGAGGGCGCCGAGGTAGCGGTGCGCGAGCGGGGTCGAGGGGCCGCCGAGTTTGACCGCGTGCAGCAGTTCGGTTTCGGCCTCCGCGCCACGGCCGAGGCGGATGAGCGCGTGGCCGTGGTGGACGCGCGCGGCGGCGTTCGCCGCGTCGAGCGCGACCGCGCGCGCGAGTTGCTCTTCGGCCACGGCGTACTTCTTCTGGCGGATGAGCAGGATGCCGTAGTTGATGCGGAGCACGGGCTCGTCGGGCGCGAGTTTGACGGCCGCGTCGAACGCGCCGGCCGCGTCGTCCAGTTGCCCGAGCCTCATGTGCTGCGCGCCCAGTTCGTTGAGTGCGAGCGGGAAGCGCGGGTGGATTTCGAGCGCGGCCTTCAACTCCTTCACGGCCTTCTTATGATCTCCCGACGCGGACGCGGCGAGCGCCTTGTCGTAGCGCGCGCGGGCCTCGGCGGGCACGGGTTCGGGCGTGGCGCTGACGACGCCGGGGCGCGCGGGGTCGGGCGCGGCGCGCTTCTCCGCGAGCCGAATCTGGACGGTGTAGACCTGTCCCGGCTGGTCGGTGCGGCGCGGGCCGTCGAAGACATCGACGGTCTCGGACGCCGTCTCGAACTCGCGCCCGCCCTCGACCGTCAACGTGTATGTGCCGGCCGTCAGGCGGCGGAAGGTGAAGGCGCCGTTGTCGTCGGTGAGCGTCGAGTTCTCGCCGCCGCGCACGCCCGACAGGCGCACGCGCAGGCGCCGGTCGAGCTTGCGGCCCGAGGGCAGGTAGAGCCGGCCCTGTATCGTGTGGCGCCCGCCCGTCCCCACGTCGCCCGACTCGACGCCGCCCTCGTTCTGCGCCGACGCCGCGACGGAGAAGACTAAGCCGGCGAGCAGCGCCGCGAGTAAGTGACGGATGAGAGTGCTGCTGTTCATCTCTTCCCTCTTCATCATGCGTCAAGGCAATTAACCACGGAGACACAGAGACACAGCTCAGAACTTAAAGCCGTGCCTCTGTGTCTCCGTGGTCAAAACCCACGCTCGGGCGGCGGGAGGTTAGAAGACGAACTTGGCCGCGAGCTGCACGTTGCGCCGCTCAAGGTTGCCGCTCGGGAAGACGCCGCGCAGCGTCGTGACCGCGTTGGTGCCGCTGGCGTCGAGGTTGTTCGGGTCGATGAAGAGGTTCGCGTGGTTGAAGACGTTGAAGGCTTCGAAGCGCAGTTGCAGGCTGTACTTCTCGTTGAACCTGATGCGCTTGTAGAGCCCCGCGTCCATGTTCCAGTAGCCGGGGCCACGGAAGGCGTTGCGCGCCGTCATCTCGGCCGGGAACGGGCCGACCGCGCCGTTGCCCGCCGTCGGGTTCGTGAAGACGACCGAGGTCGGCAGCCGAATGTAGTCGAACGAGTTCGCCACCGGGTTGCCGTCGTTGTCCACGGAGGTCGGCGGGTTGCCGCTGCCCGACAGGCTCAGCGCGCCGCCGGGGATGAACCGGTGGCAGTTGTTGAGCACGCCGCTCGTGCAGTCGAAGACCGTGAACGGGTTGCCGGTGCGCGCATTGAAGATGCCGGTCAGCGTCCACCCGCCGAGCAGGTGGCGAGCCGCGCGGTTGTCGATCCCGTTGAAGAAGGGCACCTCGTAAGTGAAGCTCGACGTGAAGCGGTGGCGCGCGTCAAAATCCGCGTAGCCGTAGTCGAGCGACGGGTCGAACGGGTCGAGCAGGCCGAGGTTGTAGTTGTAGTTGGCGTCGGAGAAGGTCGAACTCAGATTGTCCTTTGCCGACGAGAAGGTGTAGCGGGCCGTGAACTGGAGCCCTCGGTTGCGGAAGTTGTTGCTCTCCATCCCGAGGATGAGCGCGTGGTAGTCGGAGAAGCCGTTGTTGCCGCGCGTGTTGATGTCGCCGTACTGCCCGTTGAGGCGCGAGGAGCTGCCGCCGGTCGGCGTCGCCGCGTTGCCGCCGAGGTAGACCGGCCCGTAGCCCTGCCGGTTGATGTTCTCAAGCGAGTAGAGCGAGCGTCCGGCCGAGCCCGAATATTCGACCGAGGCCACGGTGCCGCGCCCGGCCTCGCGCTCGAAGGCCGCGCTCCAGAAGTGCGCGTAGGCGTTGCGCACGTCCTCGCGGACGTGGCGCAAGGATGTCTCGGGGACGACGATGGTCTGGCCGCTGCCCGAGACGGGGCCGAGGTTGTTGAGCGAGAGCGGGATGGTCGCGAAGCCGGCCGAGCCGGCCGTGACCGAGATGACCGCCTGGCTCGGCGGGTTCTGGATGACGTTGAAAGTGACGTTGCCGAAGTTGCGCTCGTAGGAGACGCCGTAGCCGCCGCGCAGAGAGGTGCGGCCGTCGCCCGTCAAGTCCCACGCGAACCCGACGCGCGGCGCGAAGTTGTTCTTGTCCGGCGCCCACAGGCCGCCGACGGGACTCTGACTCGCGACCTGCACGCTGCCGTTGCGGATGCGCTCCTGAAGCGTCGAGCCCGAACCGAAGTAGAAGTTCGAGTCAAGCTCCGGGAACTTGTTGTGCTGCACGCCGAAGTACTCGTAACGCAGTCCGAGGTTGAGCGTGAAACCGGGGCGGATGCGCCACGAGTCGTTAAAGTAGGTCGCCCACTCGTGGTAGCGGTTGTAGCGGACGAAGCTCGGCTCGGCGAGCGGGGTCGTCACGGTCTGCCCCGGAAAGCGCCCCTGCGGGTCCACGGCCGCGGCGAAGTTGAGAAGTTGGCCGGCGACGAGGTTAACGGTCCCCGTCGCGAGGTTGGTGCCGAGCGTCTGCACCGAGTTCTGGTAAGCGCCGAAGCTCCGGTTCTGCTGGATGTAGAAGTAGGAGCCGCCGAAGCGGAACTGGTGGTTGCCCGCCTGGTAGTTCAAGTCCTGATAGAGCTGCCACGTGTTGGTCGGCCCCTGCGCCGGGATGGCGCTGCCGGGGTTGAATGGGAGGTAGCCGGGCAGGCCGATCAGGACGCCGTTGACGTTCTGCCGCCGCTGCGCGAGGTAGAGCGTCGGCCCGACGGGCTGTTCGCCCAGGGGCGAGCCGGTGTTGACGCGGTTGAAGGCGAACTTCGACTGCGAGACGAGCTTATCCGAGAAGGTGTGCGTCGCCGAGAGCAGCGCGTTCTGGTTGAAGGCGAACGTCCCCGTGTTGAAGCCCTGGAAGGGACTGTTGGCGTTGGTGCCCTCGAAGAGCGAGAGGTCTTGCAGCGCGTAGCGGCCGTAGACCTGCGTCTTGTCGCTCAGGTTCCAGTCGATGCGCGTCACGGTCTGGAGGTCGTTCTGCGGGAAGCCGCCGCCGAGGTCGGTCGGGAGCGTGTAGGCGACTTCGCGGTACGCGGGCGTCGAGGCCGCCAGACCGGGGACCGTGATGCCGAGGTCGCCGAGCGTGCTCACGCGCCCCGTGGGCGTGGCCGCCAGCGGGTAGTTGGCGAAGAAGGCGCGCGTGTTCGCCGCCGACGCCGCGATCAACTCCGAGGTCGGCACGTAGACGGTGGCGGTGCCGTTGCTGCGCACGCGTATCCACTCCGACGAGTTGAAGAAGAAGAGCTTGTCGCGCAGGATGCGACCGCCGGCCGAGTAGCCGAACTGGTTGCGCGCGAAGACGCCGCGCGGCGCGACGGGCGTGCCGTCGGGGAAGTGACCCGACGCGTTGTTGTTGAAGCCGTTCGACGCGAGCTTCGAGATGCGGTTGAAGGCGTAGGCCGTGCCGTGGAAGGAGTTCGACCCGGCGCGCGTCGCCACGTTGACGACGCCGCCCGACGCGCGCCCGTACTCGGCCGAGAAGTTCGAGGTGACGACGCGGAACTCCTGCACCGAGTCGAGCGGGATGAGTTGGCCGACGGTCGCCGTGTAAGAGTTGTTGTTGTCGGCGCCGTCGAGCAGGATGTTCGTGGAGGCTGCGCGCTGTCCGTTCAGCGACGCGCCCGCGCCGCGATAGGTCGCGGTCCCCGAAGTGTCGTTCTGCGACGTTGAGGGGTCGTCGGTCTGCGCGTTGCCCGAGAGTTGGACGAGGTTGTAGGGGTTGCGCGTCACCGTCGGCAGCTCGCGAATCTGCTCGCCCGAGACGACGTTTGATAACTCCTGCGTCTGCGTGTTGACCTCGACGCCCGCGCCCGCGACCACGTCTACGGTCTCGCCCGTGATGGCCGTCACGGAGAGCTGCGTGTCGAGCGACGCGCGCGCGCCGACGGTGACCTGCACGCGCTGCGTTGACCTGGCGAAGCTCTGCGCCTCGACGGTCACGTCGTAGAGGCCGGGCAGGAGGTTCGTGACGGAGTAGACGCCCTCCTGGTCGGCCGTGGCGTTGCGCGCGGCGCCGTTCTCGACCGACTTGACGGTGACGGCCGCGCCGGGCACGACCGCGCCGTTCGGGTCGGTGACGCGCCCCGTGATCTGCCCGGTCTCCGTCTGCGCGAAGGCCGTCGCGCTCAATGCGACGAGCAGCGCGGCCAGCAACAAGACTTTGAATTTTATCCTTGCCATATCGACTCCTTACGCGTTGGGTTCGACGCCGACGTGTGCGGCCGTCGCACGCCGTGTCGCCAAACATTCGGGGCACCCCGGCGCCGCGAGGTCAGGCTCAAACATCGCGGCGCCGCCTCGGTTCGGGGAGAACACGGCCGCACGTCGCCACGGGCAACGGACATGCCGCCGCGCGCCCTCAACACGTAAGTCGTGAACGGTCGTGAGGTTAAGACATCATTCGTCCGAGCACGCCCCGCCCGAACTTGACGTTTATGGATGCCACTTTCTTATTCAATAACATTTATTGAATGTTATTAGTCATCCCGACTTGCGAGATGAAATACGGCGACCTCCGCGCCGGGAGCGCGGCCTTATGTTGATTCGCAAGTCGGTATCAGCCTCAAGGCTGGCCGAAGCGTTGCTTGTATTCGATGGAGGTAACGAAGGCTTTGACCATCTCGGCCTCGATGAAGTTGCCGTTGAACTCGTTGAGCTTGCCGAGCCAGAAGTTGTAGCCCACGAAGTCCGCGTCGGGCGGCGAGTCGGGCGCGCGGCGGAGGTAGCCGAAGTATTGCATCAGCACGAACGCCCTGCTCGACTGCCGCCGTTGGAACTCGGTGTTGTCGGCCACGGCGCGCAGGACCTGCGCGCGCGTCTTCGCGCCCGACTTGAGGTCGGCGACGAGTTGGTCGCGCTCTACTTGCGTGAGCGCGCCGCCGGTGTTCACGTTGAGCGCGTCAACGAACTGCTCGGGCGTGAGCGACGCCGGGTACCGCGCGGCGAACGCGGCGCGCGCGGCGAAGGCGTCGGCGAACGCCTGCCGGTTCGCCTCAAGCTTCAGCTCCCACCCTTCGGCGCCGACGACCACGTCGCGGCCCACCTCCTGCGCGTCGCGCAGGAAGGCGTTGAAGGGCAGACGCTCGCCCGTCGCGAACGACGCCTGGTGCAGGCGGTAGACGTAGTAGCCCGTCTGCTGGAACTCAATCGACAGGAAGAACGCGGCCGACACGTTGACCTTCTTCACCTCGCGGCACTGCGCGTTCTGCCCGCACTCTTCAATCTCATTCTTCCAGAACTCCAACCCCGACGCGTCGGGCTCGCGGTTGAGGAAGTCCGCGTAGTGCTGGCGGACGAAGAACTCGGTGTTGAAGGCGTCGTCGCGGACGGGGCTCGGGCCACTGGCCGCGTCGTTGTCGTTGATCGTCAGCACGGCGCTCGACGGCGCGCGGAGCTTGCCGAGCGAAGGGTTGCTGAGCGTGAAGCTCAACGCCTCCGGCCCTTCGGCCAGCGCGTCGTCGGTCAGGAGGACGGCCACGGTCTTCTGCGTCTCGCCGTTGCCGAAGTGAAGCGTCCCGAGCGCCGTCGTGTAGTCGCTCCGGTCGGACGCCGTGCCCGGCGCGGTCGCGTAGTCAACCGTGAGCGCGTTCGCCGTGCCCGTGCGCGTGACGGTGACGAGCACCTTGCCGTCGCCCTCGCCGGCCGCGTAGCTCTGCGCCGAGACCTGCAAGTGCGGCTCGTCGTCGTCGAGGATGGTGCAGGTGCCCTGCGCGTCGGCGATGGTCGCGCCGAAGGGCTCGAAGAGGTTGACGGTGAAGGTCTCGTCGGGCTCGATTTTCGTGTCGGGGAAGACGCGCACCGTGATGGTCGCGGAGGTCGTGCCCGGGGCGAACTCGATGAAGTTGAACGAGCGCCGCTGGTAGTCCTCGCCGAAGACGGCCGTGCCGTCGGCGGTCGAGAAGCTGACCTCGACGGGCTGCACGCTCGGCGCCGAGAGCGTCACGGTGAAGACGGCGTTGGTCGTGCCGTCGAAGCCTTCGACGACGGTCACGTCGTCGATGGAGATGGCCGGGCCGTCGTCGTCGATGATGATGCCGTTCGTCTTCGCGAGGGCGGGGAGCGTCATGTTCACGGGGTTGCTGAAGTTGACGTTGAACGACTCGTCAAGCTCATCGACGGTGTCGCCGTTGACCATGACGGTGAAGGTCTTGGTCGTCTCCTCCGGCGCGAAGGTCACGGTGCCGGTCGTCGGCGCGTAGTCGCCGGGCGCGACGGCCGTCCCGTCGGCGGTCGAGAAGTTAACGCTCACCGGCTGGTAAGAGGCGTGCGAGAGGTTGAGCGTGAAGGTCAGCGCCGACTGGCCCGCGTCGCCCTCGCCCCAGAAGGCCGGGTTGGTGAGAAGGGTCGGGACGGGGTCGTCGTTGACGATGGTGCACTGCGCGCGCGCGTCGGCGATGGTGGCGTTGACGGGCTCGCTCAGGTCGAGGAAGAAGGTCTCGTCGGCCTCGTGCATGTTGTCGCGGCTGACGAAGACCGAGACGTTGACGGAGGTCTGCCCCGCCGGGATGGTCGCCGTGAACTCGGCGCCCTGATAGTCGTGCGTGACTGACACGGTGCTCTGCGTCGCGGTGCCCGGCGCGGTCGCGTAGTGCACGGTCACGTCGCGCCCGCTCGGCGCGGAGAGCTGAATCTTGAACGTGGCCGTGGTGCCGAAGCCGAAGCCGCCGGGCGTGCCCTCGATCACGCTGATGTCGTCGGCCGAGAGCGTGGGCGTCGGGTCGTTGTCGTTGATTGTGCCAAGGCCGACCCCGTCGGAGATGCCTGCGTGCGTGGGGCTCGTGAGCCTTAGCTCGAAGGTCTCGTCCGCTTCGTCGAGCGCGTCGCCCGCGACGGGGACCGAGACGGTCTTCGAGGTCTCGCCCGGCGCGAAGACGAGCCGGCCCGAGGTGACGGCGTAGTCAGCGACCTCGGTCGCGGTCAGACCCTTGAGCGAGTAGTTGACGCGCACCGTCCGCGCGCTCGCCTCCGAGAGCGTGACGGTGAAGTCGGCGTTCCGCGAGCCCGAGTCGCCCTCCGTCAACGTCGCGTCGCCGACCGAAAGACACGGCAGCGGCTCGTGGATGTTCTGCAAGACGGTGACGGAGTTCGCGGCCATTCCGAGGACCGCGAGGTCGGGCTTCGTGTCAGCGTTGAAGTTCCCGACGGCGAACGCGTACGGGTTGCCGGCCGAGTGCATGAGCGGCGCGGAGAAGCCGCCCGCGCCGTCGCCGAAGAGGACGGAGAGGTCGCCGCCGAACGTGCTGCTGCGGTGCAGGACGGCGAGGTCCGGGTTCGTGTCGCCGTCGAAGTCCGCGACTTCGAGGAAGGTCGTGGTGGTCGTGAGCGAGCCGCGCGTGGTCGAGGCGAAGTTCGTCCCCGAGCCGAGCCCGCCCGCGCCGTCGCCGAGGAAGAGCGTGACGTTGCGCGCGTCGCCGTTCGCGGAGACGAGGTCGGCGCGGCCGTCGCGGTTGAAGTCGCCGACCGCGAGGTGCAACTCGTGGAAGTTCGTCCCGATGGGAATCGTCGCGGTTGACGTGAGCGTCATGCGCCCCGCGCCGTCGTTGAGGAAGATGGAGACGCGGTTCTGCGTCGGGTCGCCGTTCGCGAGGTCGTCGCGCCCGTCGCCGTTGAAGTCGCCGACGACGACGGGCGCCGTCGATGTGAAGGGCGAGCCCGGCGCGGCGGCGAAGCCGCTCGGGCCTGTGCTCAGGAAGATGTAGACCTTGCCGACGCCGTCGAGCGCGACGAGGTCCGTGCGGTTGTTGCCGTCGAAGTTGCCCGCCGCGAGCAGGAACACGGCCGCGCTGACATCAACCGTGCGCGCGGCCGAGCCCGCGCCGTCGCCGTAGAAGACGGTGGTGGTGCCGAAGCCCGCGCCGACGTTGACCACGGCCACGTCCCGTTTGCCGTCGCCGTCGAAGTCGCCCGCGGCGACCGCGCCGCCGTTGCTCGGCGTGTTGAGGAAGACGGGCTGTCCCAACCCGCCCGCGCCGTCGCCCAAAATTAAGTTGACCGAGGTCGAGAAGGAGAACGTGCTCGCCACGTCGCTGACGCCGTCGCCGTTGAGGTCCGTGACGGCGAACGCGGAGGGGAACGTGTTGAAGTTGCCGAGGCTGCGCGAGCGCGAGACCTCGAACGTGCCGTCGCCCCTGCCCTTGACGACCGCGACGACGCCCGGCGTGACGCCCACTTCGGGGCGCGGCGAGACGAGGTCGGCCTTGCCGTCGTTGTCGAAGTCGCCCGCGAGCAGCACCGCGCCGCCCGTCAGGTAACGCTCCGTGTTCGTCGAGAAGGCGCCCGCGCCGTTGCCGAAGAAAATTTGCGCGCTGCCGTTGCCGAAGGTGATGTCGCCGCCGCCGTTGCCGACGGCTATGTCAACCTTGCCGTCGTTGTTGAAGTCGGCGGCCGTGAGCCCGTTGGGCTCCGACGCGATCTGCGCGTTCGACGGCGCGCCGAAGTTGCCCGTCCCGTCGTTGATGAGCACTTCGAGCTTCGGCTCGGAGTGCTGGACGGTGATGGCGAGGTCGTCGCGGCTGTCGCCGTTGAGGTCGCGCGCAATCATCGCGCGCGGCGACTGGTCGAGCGCGACGCGCGTCCCACCGACGAAGTTGCCCGAGGCGTTGCCGAGCACGATGACGACCTCGTCAAGCACGTTGTCAACGCTGTAGGCGAGGTCTTTGAACTGGTCGCCGTTGAAGTCGCCCGCGACGACGAAGCGCGAGTCGCTGCCGACCGAGAACGGCTTCGCGTTGAAGCCGCCCGCGCCGTCGCCGAGGAGCACGCGCGGCGAGCCGTTGATGACCCCGACCGCGATGTCCGGGTTCGTGTCGCCGTTGAAGTCGCCGACGGCGACGTTGGTCGGGCCGCCCGTGCTGAAGACGACCGGCGTCGAGAAGCGGCCCGTCCCGTCGCCGAAGAGGACGGAGACGGGGCCGCCGCCGAACGAGTGGCCGACGGCGAGGTCGGCCTTGCCGTCCTTGTTGAAGTCGGCGACGGCGACGCTCCAGGGGAGTTGCGCCACGGCGAAGTTCGACGGCGGGCCGAAGCCGCCCGCGCCGTCGCCGAGCAGGATGGAGACGTTGTTCGAGACGTTGTTCGGCACGGCGAGGTCTTGACGGCCGTCGCCGTTGAAGTCGCCCGTGGCGACCGCCGCCGGCCCCGCGCCGACGCCGTACGTCTGCGGCAGAGAGAAGACGGGCGACGCGCAGTCAACGGCCGCGCGCGCCGTCGCCGAGGCGACGAGCAGGACGGCGGCGAGCGCAAGGACGATGCGGGACAGACGGGGGCTGTTGCGACGCGAGGTTTGTGCGTGGGGCATCTCTTGATCCTTAACAGGGGCGGACGGCTGATGTGTTTTGGGGAGATTAGGACGTGTGACTAAAGTGAGTCTAAGACCTCGGGAAAAGCTACAAGGCCCCCGGAGTTTAACGTGCGGGCGGCGGTTTATCAAACTTCGCTTGAGTGAATATCCGATGGGAATTAACCACGGAGACACGGAGACGCGGCTTGAAGATATAAGTCTTCAAGCCGCGTCCCCGTGGTTAGTTACTTAGACGGTGAACTGGCCCGCTTCGACCAGACAGTTCCAAATCAGGGGTTACTTCCCCCCCTGGTTCTTTGGCACCGTAACCGTCACGGCGCGGACGACGGCATTGCCGGCGGCGTCCGTGCAGG
The DNA here is from genome assembly GCA_036379655.1 of Pyrinomonadaceae bacterium. GTDB lineage: Bacteria > Acidobacteriota > Blastocatellia > Pyrinomonadales > Pyrinomonadaceae > QHXN01. The sequence goes on along the minus strand of DASVGG010000069.1, from coordinate 43,028 downwards.
TGACGGTGATGGTGTAGACGCGGCCCGAGCCCTTGCCCGAGCGCTCGGCGCGCAGACGGACGTGGTGCGCGTCGATGACCTCCCAGTCGTTCGGGGTGTCACCGTCGCCGAGGCCGTTGGTCGGCTCGTTGCTGGTGACGCTCAGCGTGCAGCCCGCGCCGCAGTTGTCGGCGGAGGTGTAGTTGACCGTCACGTCAACCATCTGGTGATTCGGCGGCCACAGGGAAGGCTTGTCCACCGTGACCGCGCTCAACGTCGGCGGCGCGGCGTCCTTGACCGTGATGTCGAAGGTGCACGAGTCGGTCGTGCCGTCGAGCCTCGTCCCCGTCACCGTGACGGTGGTCGTGCCGACGGGGAAGGTCGAGCCGGAGGCGTGGCTGGTCGTCACCGTCCCGCAGTTGCCCGTGTAGGTCGGCATCGGGTAGCTGACGACGGCCCCGCACGTGCCGGGGTCGTTGTTCACCTCGATGTCGGACGGGCACATCAACGCGCACGCGCCTTCACAGCAGATGTAGGTCGCCGTGTAGAGCGAGAGCGTGTCGATGCGCAGGCCGCCGCCGGCCGGGTGCGTGCCGGTGTCGTAGGCCGTCCGCCAGCGCAACTGCGCGTTCTGGCCGTAGGCGGCGGGCGGGAGCACGACGGTCGTCGTGATGAACCCGCCGGAGTTGCCCGTCCATGCCGCGCGCCCCGCGATGACGCTGTCGGTCGTGGCGTCGATGACGCCGTTGTAGCCGCCTTCGAGGAACGAGCCGCCAGCGGCGACAACGTCCTGGAAAGGCCCGCCGTTGACGCTGATCTCAAGCACGCCGCCGTCGAAGCCCTGCTCGGTGTTGTAGCTGTTGCGGAACGTGAGCCGGACGCCCGGGTTGCCGCCAACGACGGGCGCCGCCGGAATCGCGATGGTCGGCGACGTGAGACTGTTATTGCTCGCGGTCGCCGCGCCGCCGCCGAAGGCCGAGTTCGGGGGCGAAGAGTTCGTCGTGTTCGTCACCCACGCGGGCGCGGCGCCCGTGTTGGCCGTCGTCCAGCCCGGTGGGAGCGACGGCGCGCCCACGGCGTCGAAGCTCTCCGTGAAGACGGGCGCGCCCGTCGTGAGTACGCCGAGCGTGAAGGTGGCGGTGAAGTTGCCGTAGTCAACGTCGCCGTCCTGTAGGTGGAAGGTCAGCGTGATCTGGCCGCCGCAGCTCGCCGCGGCCGTGAAGCGAAAGTCGCGGAAGGCGGTCGTGCCCGCCTCGACCGCGCCGTAGTTGACCGGGCCGGTCGGGTTCATGACGCCGCCGGTCGGCAGCAGCGTGACCGTCAGGTTCGAGGTCGGGCCGGCGCCGATGTTGGTGACGCCGTAGCTGACCGTCACGTCCTCGCCCGCGTCGATGACGCCGTTGCCCGGCGCGCAACCCTCGCCCGTGAGCGTCGCGCCGCCGTCGCGGAGGATGGGCAACTTCTGGCCGGGGATGTCGGCGTCGTACAGGCCGCGCCCGTGCGTGGCGATGCGGAGGATGCGCTGCACGTTGCTGATCTCGGCGTCGAAGACGGCCACGCGCGGCAGTCCCGTCCCGAAGGGCTCCCAGTTCGCGCCGCCGTCCGAAGAATGGTAGACGCCGATGTCGGTGCCGGCGTAGAGCGAGTTCGAGTCCTGCGGGTCGATGACGAGCGCGCTGACGGGCACGTCGGGGATGCCGTTGCCGGCCGGCGTCCAGACGGGCGCGGGGTCGTTGAGGTTCGTCGTCTTGAAGATGTGCTGGCCGTCGGGCACGCCGAAGCTGGTGAAGGTGACGTAGGCCGTGAACTTGTTGTTCGGGTCGATGACGGCGCGGCCGATGGACTTGCGTGCCGGGTCGGCCGGGTTAGGCGCGGGGAAGTTCGCTCCCGTCACGTCCGTCAGCGTCGCCGCACCCGTGGTGGTGGCGAAGACCTGGCCGTTGCGCAGGCCGACGATGCGGACGTTGTCGTCCTGCGGCGAGATGCCGATGGCCGTCAGCACGACGCCCTGCGTGGCGTTGATGGGGACGAGCGGCCCCTGGCTGGCGAGCGTCATCGTGTCGCCGCGATTGGTCGAGCGGTAGAGGCGGTCGGTGCCGAAGTAGAGCGTCTGCGGATTGCCGGGTCCCATCTCCATCGGCGCGTAGAAGAGGACGGCGTTGCCGCAGCCGATGCCGTTGTTCGTGGTGGTGCCCGAGCAGCCACGGAACACCCAGCCGAAGGCGGTCGTCTCGGCGCGCTCGAAGCCGATCTGCGAGTTCGTCTGGTTGAAGAAGGTGTGGTACATCCGCACGTTCGTCGTGTCGAACGCGTTCTGGTCTATCTGCGCGTAGCCGCCGTCGCCGCCGCGACAGTTGACCCACGTCACGCCGTCGGGGGCGAGGCAGTTGGTGCCGTTGTCCTGCGTGCCGCCGATGGAGAAGAACTTGTCGAACGGATGGAGCGCGAGACTCTGGAACTGCGTCGCGCTGAACTCGGAGTTGTTGAGGCTCGTCCAGTTCGTGCCGTTGTTGACGGAGCGCCAGATGCCGCCGTCGTTGCCGGTGTAGACGACGTTCGGGTTCGAGGGGGCGATGGCAATCGCGTGCGAGTCGGCGTGCAGCGTGTTGTCGTTGCGCACGAAGCTCGCGCCGCCGTTGGTCGAGCGCTTCATCACGTCGATGTTGCAGAGCCCGGCCGTGCCGCTGCGCGCCGCGCCGGCGAGGTGGATGGTCTGATTGTCGGGCGTCACCCCGACGGCGATGTCGTAGAAGCACTGCCCGCCGCAGAAGCCGGCCGAGCCGCTGAGCGTGGCCGACCAAGTGAGCCCGCCGTCGGTCGAGCGGCGCAAGGCGCCGCCGCGCGTGGCGTTGGCGCCCGTGCAGACGGCCGGGTTCAGTTCGCCCGTCGCGGCGTAGAAGGTCGTGCCGGCGGTGGGGTTGTTGGTCGCGGTCAGCTCCGCGCGGAAGCCCGTGCCGTTCGGGAGCGTGAGCGTGCGCGTGAAGGTCGGCGCGGCGGCGAGCGCGTTGGCCGTGCGATAGATGCCGCCGTCGCCCGAGACGCCGATGACCGTGACGAGCAGCAGGTTCGGGTTCACCGGGTCGAGTTGGATGTCGATCATGCTGCGGTCGTTCGGGCTGGAGATGCCCGTCACCTGCACCTGCTCGAAGGTCGGGTTGGCCGACTGGGCGTTGGTCGAGCGGTAGAGGCCACGGTTCGGGGGTCCGAAGGGCGAGGTGTTCGGGTTGCCGCCCGTGCCCGTGACGGTCGTGACGAAGAGGACGTTGTTGTCGGACGGGTTGACCATGATGCGGCCCGTGGAGCGGCCGGTGAACACGTCCTGCCCCGCGCCGTTGAGGCGGAACGGCCCCGTCAGCACGGGCGTCGCCGAGTTGGCGTTGCGGATGATGTAGAGGCCGCGACCGGCGAAGCTGTCGGCCGACTGGTTCGGCTCGCCCGTGCCGACGTAGACGATGCTGCTGTCAACCGGGTCGATGGTGATGGCGCCGATGGCGAGCGTTTCGAGGTCGAAGTCGAAGAGCGCCGTCCAGTTGGTGCCGCCGTTGGTGGACTTGTAGAGACCGCCCTGCGCCGTGCCGACGTAGACGGTGTCGGGGTCGGTCGGGTGGACGGCGATGGAGATGGTGCGGCCGCTGACGGGGACGGAGCCGGCGCTGGTCTGCCCGTTCGGGATGGGCTTCGGCCCGAGCGACCTCCACTCCGGGTCGGCGAGCGACGACGACAACGCCGCCACGCCGAGGCGGGCGTCGAGCAGGCGCCGCGCCTTCTTCTCGTTCTCCTGCTTCTTCATCTTCTCCAGCGCGCGCTCGCGCGGGTTGAAGCGCAGGTTGTGCGGGCGGCCGCGCCGCATGTCAACGTAGTCGGCGCGCAGGCGCAGGTAGGTCGCCTTGTCGATTCTGCCGGCCATCCAGGGCGGGAGGTCCGGGTCTTCGCCGTCCTCCACCTCTTCCTGCGGCTCCGATTCGAGGATGGAGTCCTCTGCCTTGCCGCCCCTGGTGCTCTCGTCGAGCATCTTCTTGGCGCCCTTTTCGATCCGCGAGCGCGCGTCGTTGATCTCGGATTTCTTGTTGACGGCGCCCCCCTGGCCAGATGCGGGACGGGGGCCGTTCCACACCACCATGCAGAGCGCCGCGACGGTAGACAGCACGAAGGCCCATCTCCTGAAACTCTTCATCGAACTGTTCTCCTTCGGGAACGAGGACACGGAAGCGGGCGCGTGGCCGCGCGAGGGTGCGGCGACGTGTCCGGCTGAGCGTGGCGAGGCGTTCTCGCTCGCACAAACTATTGCCGGTAGTACATGAAGGCGAATCGGCCGGCCGTCAGAGAGATCGACACCTACGGACGAGAATCCCTGAGACGGAAGCTGGTCGCCGGAACTATATTGGGAAGCCTACCCCGATAAGTGCTGAACACCGGGGCTCGAAAAGTAGGCGCACAGTACTTTGGTTGCCTGCGTGAAGTCAAGCTGGAAGCGACGCGGCCACCTGCCTCGGACGCGGAAGCGGAGGCCGTGCCGGTCGCGCCGCGTGTTGCGCCGTGGCCTCCGACGGCATAAGCTTTTCGCGGACGAGCGCGTCTCGCGACTTGTGACGCGCGCGTGACTCCCGAACGGCGATTGTCAGCCGCGTGAAGAGGCGTAGATGAGACTACTGATTTGTGCCGCCCTGATTACCTGCGTCGCCGCTCCCGTCGTGCCCGCGCCGCACGCGGGCGACGCGCCGTCCCCCCTGACCGCTGCCCCCGCTCAGTCCCAGAGGCGCGCGCGGCGCGCGGCACAACGCCGACCGCGCCGCGCGGCGAAGAGGAAGAGTATGCCGAAGACGAACCAACCAGCCGTCCCGGCCGACGGCCCCATCCTCGACGGGCCGAACCGAATGGAGATCGACCCCGCCGACATCCCGCCTTCGCGACGCCCGCGCGACCCGAACGTGGACGACCGCACCAGAATCCCCTCCGAGGTCTCGCCCGACGACATGGCCCCCGCAGCGCGGAAGCCGAAAAAACGCCGGCCAATTAAACAGTAGTCATACCGACTTGCGAGCTGAAATAAGGCGACCTCCGCGCCGGGAGCGCGGCCTTATTTTGATTTGCAAGTTGGTATCAGTAGAAAAGCAGGCGGGGCGGGTTTCATCGTTAGATGAAACCCGCCCCGCTTTTACCTGTCCGCTACTGTCTACCGTTCACGCTCAGACGGTGAACTGGCCGGCTTCGAGAATCTCCTTGACGTAGGAGAGGAAGCGCTCGGCGTCGGCGCCGTCGATGATGCGGTGGTCGAAGGAGAGCGCGAAGTAGGCCATGTGGCGGACGGCGATGAAGTCGTCGCCCTCCGGGGTCGTGATGACCTTGGCGCGCTTCTCGATGGTGCCGACGCCGAGGATGGCGACCTGCGGCTGGTTGATGATGGGCGTGCCGAAGAGCCCGCCGAAGACGCCCGGGTTGGTGATGGTGAAGGTGCCGCCGGCCACCTCGTCGGGCTTGAGCTGCTTGGCGCGCGCGCGTTCGGCGAGGTCGTTGGCGGCCTTCGCGAGTCCCGCGATGGAGAGGTCGTCGGCGCGCTTGATGACGGGGACGATGAGCCCCCAGTCGAGCGCGACGGCCATCCCGAGATTGATGTCGCGCTTATAAATAACCTGGTCGCCGGAGACCTGCGAGTTGAAGACGGGGAACTTCCGGATGGCCTGCGTCACGGCCTGGAAGATGAAGGGCATGTAGGAGAGCTTCGTCCCGGCCTTCTGTTGGAACTCGGCCTTCTTCTGTTCGCGCAGGCGGTGGACACGCGTCATGTCGATCTCGTAGACGGTGGCGACGTGCGCGCTCGTGCGCTGCGACATCGTCATGTGCTCGGCGATCTTCTTGCGCATGACCGACATCGTCTCGACGCGGTCGCCCTCGCCGGGCTGCGCGGCTGGGGGCGCCGGCTGCGGCGCGGGCGGCGCGGGCTGCGGCGCGGGCTGCGGGGCGCGCGCCTCGGCCGGCGGCTGCGGCTGCGCGGGGACGGCCGCCTGCTGCGGCGAGAGGGCCGCGCCCGACTCGATGTAACTGAGGATGTCGTTCTTCGTCACGCGCCCCGAAGCGCCCGTGCCTTCGAGTCGAGAGATGTCTATGTTGTGCTCGGCGGCGATCTTGCGCACGAGCGGGCTGGAGCGCGTGCGGCGCAACTCTTCGGCCGTGCGCTCGGCGTTCGGGCGCTCGTCGTCGTCGTCGTCGCCGCCCGAAGGCTGCGCGGACGAGCCTGCGGACGCGGGGCTCGGCGGCTCGACCGGCGCCACGGGCTGTGGGGCCGTGGCGCGCTGCTGCGGCGCGGGCGGCGCGGGCGTCTGCGGCGGCGCGGGCGCGGCGGGCTGCGGCGGTGGCGGGGCCGAGACGGCGGCCTGACTCGCGGGCGCGGCAGAGGCGGCGGCGGCCTCCTGCTTGGGCGCCTCCGCCGGCGGCGCTTCGGCCGTGGCCTCGCCAGCCTCGCCGATGTAGGCGACGACCTTGTTGACCTCGACCGTGTCGCCCTCCTTGAAGAGGACCTCCGTGAGCGTCCCGGCCGCTGGGCTGGGAATCTCCGCGTCAACCTTGTCGGTCGAAATCTCGAACAGAGGCTCGTCGCGCTCGACCGTTTCGCCGACCTTCTTCAGCCAGCGCGTAATCGTCCCCTCCGCGATGGACTCGCCCATCTGCGGCATCACCACTTCCGTTGCCATATTCTCTCCAGTTTTCAGTTTTCAGTTTTCAGTTTTTAGTTTTCCGAGTTCAGCAGGAGACAGACTCCTCCTTCGGCATCGCGCGGCTGAAAACTGAAAACTAAAAACTGAAAACTCACTCCGCCGTCGTCGGGTCGATCATCCCCTTGATCTCGGAGACGCGGTTGGCGGGGAAGCCGCCGCGCGTGGCGTGCTCCCTGACGGCCGCCTCGTCCGGGGCGATGTAGACGCAGTAGACCTTGTCGCCGGTGACGTAGCTCTCGACCCATTGAATCTGCGGCCCCATGTCGCGCAGCACGCCGCACGACTTCTGCGAGATGGCCTGCAACTCCTCCGGCTTCAGGTCGCCCGCGCCGGGGATTTCGCGTTCGATGAGAAACTTCGGCATGACTCGCTCCTCGTCTCTTAAGTTTACTTCCTTAATAAGCCGCCAACTTGCGCGCGGCCGCCAGCACGTCTTTGACCTGCGGCAGGTGATACTCTTCGAGCGGCGGCGAGTAGGGGACGGGCGTGTCGGTCGCGGCGAGGCGCACGACCGGCGCGTCGAGCCACTCGAACGCCTCCTCGCAGATGGTCGCGGCAATCTCGCCGCCGATGCCGCCCGTGCGCGAAGCCTCGTGCAGGATCAAGACCTTGCTCGTCTTCTTCGCCGTCGCGAGTATCGCCTCGCGGTCCATCGGCGCGAGCGTGCGCAGGTCTATGACCTCAACGTCCAGACCCTCCTTCTCCAACTCCTCCGCCGCGTCGAGCGCCGTCAGGACCTGAGCGCCGAAGGTGATGACGGAGAGGTCGCGCCCCTCGCGCCTGACGCGCGCCTTGCCGATCTCGACCGTGTAGTCCTCCTCGGGAATCTCCTCGCGCAGGCGCGGCAGGCGGTAGAGCTTCTTGTGCTCGAAGTAGAGGACGGGGTCCGGGTCGCGGATGGCGGCCTTGATGAGCCCCTTCGCGTCGTAGGCCGTCGAGGGCTCGACCATCTTCAATCCCGCTGTGTTGAGGAAGAACGCCTCGGCGTTCAGGCTGTGGAACGGGCCGGAGTGGACGCCCGCGCCGCAGGGACCACGGAAGACGGTCGGCAGCCCCGCGCCCCAGCGGTAGCGGCACTTCGCGGCGTAGTTCGTCAGCATGTCGAAGGCGGGCGAGATGAAGTCGATGAACTGGAACTCGGCCACCGGCCGCATCCCCATCAACGCCGCGCCGCACGCCGCGCCGACGATGGCCGCCTCCGAGATGGGCGTGTCGATGACGCGCCCCTCGCCGAACTCGTCCAGCAGCCCGTCCGTCACCTTGAACGCGCCGCCGTACGCGCCCACGTCCTCGCCAATGAGAAACACGTCGGGGTCGCGCTCCATCTCCTCCCACAACCCCTGCCGGATGGCCTCCACGAACGTCACCACCCCGCCGCGCTCCGGCCGGTTCGACTTGTGCTCTTTCTTCGTTGCCGTTGACATCTGCTTTTAGTTCTCCAACACCTTCGGGCGGAACGCCGGGGGGACGACCGAGTTGTCGAAGACGTTGTAGGCGGCCTTCTCGGCGTCGGGCATGGGGGAGGATTCGGCCCAGGCCGAGTCCTCTTCGATCTCGCGGCGCACGTCGGCGACTATCTCGTCGAGTTGCTCCCGCGCGGCGACGCCTTTTGAAATTAAGTGGCGGTGGAAGCGGTCGAGGGGGTCGCGCTTCTCCCAGTGCTCGATCTCGCCCGTGGGGATGTAGCGTTGGTCGTCGTGCTCGGCGTGCCCCTTGCGGCGGTAGGTCTTGGCCTCGACGACGACGGCGCCGCCCCCGCCGCGCGCGAAGTCGGCGGCGCGCTTCATCACTTCATAACACGCGACCACGTCGTTGCCGTCCACGACGTAGCCGGGGAGGCCGTAGCCCGCGGCCTTGTCGGCGAGGTTGGCGACGGCCGTCTGTTTGGACGTGGGCGTCGAGTAGGCGTACTGGTTGTGCTCGGCGACGATGATTAAGGGGAGGCGCTGGACGGCGGCGAAGTTCAAGCCCTCGTGGAAGGCGCCGGTGCTCATCCCGCCGTCGCCGATGTAGGCGACCGCGACCGTGTCGAGCTTTTGCATCCGCGCGCCGAGCACGATGCCGGTCATCACGGGAATCATGTCGCCGAGGTGCGAGATGGGGCCGATGAAGCCCTTCTTGATGTCGCCGAAGTGTATGTTTAAGTCGCGCCCTTCGGAAGGCCCCCAGGCTTTCGCCATGTACTGCGCGAAGATGTCGCGCGGGCGGATGCCTTTGACCAGCACCGCGCCGAGGTCGCGGATGAGCGGCGCGATGAAGTCCTGCTTTCCGAGCGCGTAGGCCGTGCCAACGGCGGTCGCCTCCTGACCCAGCGAGCGGAAGACGCCGCCGACGACCTTCGTCTGCCGGTAGAGGTTAACTAAACGCTCCTCGACCAGTCGCGTGAGTTGGAGCCAGCGGTAGAGTTCGAGCAACTGCTCGTTCGTTAAAGTAGTCTCGCTCGTGCAGACCAGCTCGCCCTGTTCGTTCAAGGGGTCCGCGAACGACACTGCCTCCGCGCTCGGGGGCGGGAGGAAGACGAAGGGCTCGGCGGCGACGTTGTTGCCGTCGGAGCCCTGCGCCGGTTTCGACTTGCCCTTGCCGCCGCGTGAGGCGGCCTTAGTCGTGGGGATGTTTTTCATAGAGCGGGTTAGAAATGGATGGTCAGGCCGTGGATGCCTTCGGCGGCCTCCATGACGGCTTCGGAGACGGTCGGGTGCGCGTGGATGACGCGGCCCAGTTCGTCGGCCGTCGATTCGAGGTGGAGCGCGACGATGGCCTCGTGGATGATCTCGGTCGCGTGCGGGCCGACGATGTGGACGCCCAACAGCTCGTCGTACTTCGTCTCGCTGACGACCTTGACGAAGCCCTCCTCCTCGCCGAGGATGCGCGCCTTGCCGGAGGCGCTGAAGGGGAACTTGGCCGTGTTCACGTTGTAGCCGAGTTCCTTCGCCTTCGCCTCGGTCAGGCCGACGGACGCGACCTCCGGGTCGCAGTAGGTGCAGGACGGCACGTGGCGCAGGTTGATGGGCTGCACCTTGTGACCGGCGATCTGCTCGACGGCGAGGATGCCCTCCTTCGACGCGAGGTGCGCGAGCCACGGCGTCGGGATCACGTCGCCAATGGCGAAAACGCCGGGCTCGCCCGTGCGGCAGAACTCGTCAACCTGTATCGCCCCGCGCTCGACTTTAATCTTGGTGCCTTCGAGCCCGAGCCCTTCCAGGTAAGGCATGCGGCCGACGGCGACCAGAAGCATCTCCGCTTCGAGCGTCACGTCGCCGCCCTTCGCATCCTTGCCGGTGACGCGCACGCCCGCGTCGGTCTTCTCGACCTTCTCCAACTTCGTCCCCGCCAGGCACTTGATGCCGCGCTTGCGGAACGACTGCTCAAGCGTCTTGGAAATCTCCTCGTCTTCGAGCGGCATGATGCGCGGGAGCAGCTCGACGAGCGTCGTCTCCGCGCCGAAGCGCGAGTAGACCGAGGCGAACTCGGTGCCGACCGCGCCGGAGCCCATGACGATGAGCGATGCGGGAACCTTTTCGAGTTCGAGGATGTGGTCGGAGTTGACGACGCGCTCGCCGTCGGTCTCGAAACCGGGGATGGGGCGGACGACGGAGCCGGTGGCGATGATGATGTTCTTCGAGTTGATGACCTGCGTCTTGCCGTCCTCGCCCGTCACCTCGACCTTGTTGGGGAGCGCGAGCTTACCCGTGCCCTTGAAGACCGTGATCGAGTTCTTCTTCATCAAAAACTCGATGCCCTTCGAGTTCTTCATGACGACCTTCTGCTTGCGCTTCTGCACGTCGTCGAAGGCGAGCCGCACTTCGGAGACCTGCACGCCGAAGTCGGCGAGCCCCTTGTGCGCCAGCTCGTAGTGGTGCGCGGACATCAGGAGCTGCTTGGTCGGGATGCAGCCGCGCAGCGTGCACGTCCCGCCGAGCCGCTTGTCCTTCTCGACGAGCGCCACCTTCAGCCCCAACTGCGCCCCGCGTATCGCGGCCACGTACCCGCCCGGCCCCGACCCGATCACCGTCACGTCGAACTGTTCCGTAGACAAGTCTGTTTCTCCTCAAGGCGTGAACCGTGAATCGTAAACCGTGACAAGATAAAACCCGGCCTCATCTTGTCACGGTTTACGGTTTACGGTTCACGATTCACGTATCTGTTGGAAAATTTTGCAAACGGCATTATAGACGCGCGCGCCCGTTTACTCCAAAGGGGTCTCGGGTCAGCGGAAGAGCGCGTCGTAGTCGGCGATGAGTTGTTCGAGACGCAACTTGAGCACGGGGTCTCGCGCCGCCTCGTCCGCGTACTTGAGCTGGAGCCGGTGAACCCGGTCCGTGTTGTCCACCTCGGCTTCGAGCCAGCGCGCCTTCGAGCCGGCGTCCTGGGCGCCCCGCTTGAACGCGGCGATGCGCTGGCCCAACTCGTCCTTGCGCGAATAGACCAGCGCCTGCGCGTCGGCCGCGCCCGCCTTCCGGTCGGACGCCGAGTCCACCTTCGACAGCAACTCCTCGGTGAAAGAGTTGAGCGCCTTGACGAGCGCGCCCGCGTCCTCCGCGCCGCTCCCGAAGCCGCCGCCGCCCGCCCCGGCGCCGATGCCGCCGGAGTTGGTGCTCGTGTAAGACCAGTGGCAGCCCGCGAGCGCGAGGCCGCACGCGAGCGCCGTCAGAGTTGGCGCCAAGCTTCTACGCATAAGACACTCCACAGGTGACTGGGGAAGCGTTATGATGTAGCAAACCGCCGAAACGAAAGTCAAACCGGGGAGGCGCGCCGCACGAGATGAAGCACACCGAAGGATTTCTGAAACTGACGGACGACGCACGCTCGCGCGTCCGCGAGGTGAGCGTCGCGGAGGCTTCGGACAGGATGAAGCATGGCGCGCTCCTCATCGACGTACGCGAGGACAACGAGTGGCAGAAGGGACACGCCGCCGGCGCCGAGCACATGGGGCGCGGCGTCATCGAGCGCGACATCGAGACGAAGGTCCCCGACCACGACGCGGAACTCATCCTCTACTGCGGCGGCGGCTACCGCTCGGCGCTGGCGGCCGACAACCTCCAACGCATGGGCTACACCAACGTCTACTCGTTGGCCGGCGGCTGGCGGGCCTGGAACGAAGCCGGCGCGCCCGTCGAAGGCGAGTCTTAAAGTAAGGAAGGAGACAGACATGACGCGAGAGAACCACGCCCGCCGCCGCTCGCTCCTGGCGCTCGCCGCGCTCGCCCTGCTGTCGTGCGCGTCCGCGAGCGCGCAGCCCGGCGACTCTTCACAGTCCATGCGTAAGCTGATGGATCACCGGATGGAGATGTCGCACCGCGCGGTCGAGGAGACGCAGCGCCGCCGCTTCGAGGAGGGCAAGTCCGACACGAGCTTCCCCTCCGACGCCAACAAGGCCGCGGCCCGCGCGGGCGTCGTGCGCGCCGTCTCGCCCGAGGAGCGCAAGGCGCTCGCGCACAACGAGCGCGGGCTCGACCTCTTCTCGAAGGGCAAGGTTGAGCAGGCCGTCAAGGAGTACAACGAGGCCGTCCGCGTCTACCCCTCGCTCGCCGCCGCGCATAACAACCTCGGGAGCGCGCACTTCGCCGCCGCGCGCTTCGAGGAGGCCGCCGCCTCTTTCCGACGCGCCGTCGAGCTTGAGCCGAACTACGGGCAGGCGCACTTCAACCTCGCGCTCACGCACCTCAAGCTCGGGCGCGAGCGCGAGGCCGACGCGGCCTTGCGGGCGGCGCTGCGCGCCTACTACACGGCGGGCGACGAGCACTTCAAGGCCGGGCGTCTGAAGGAGGCCGAAGAGTCCTATCGCGGCATGCTTCAGATCGACCCCGAGTACGTGCCCGCGCTCCTGCGCCTCGGCCTCGTCTGCAACGACGCGCGCCGCTTCGAGGAGGCCGTCCAGTTCATCCGCCGCGCCGCCGCGCGCCAACCCGACAACCCCTACGCCTACGAAGAACTGGCCGAAGCCCTCCACGGCCTCAACAAGTATGAAGAGGCCGCCGCCGCCGCCGAACGCGCCCTCAAACTCGCCCCCGACGCCCCGGCCGCGCACTACTTCGCCGGCCGCGCACGCGCCGCCCTGGGCCAACGCGACGCCGCCCTCGCGCACCTCGCCAAACTCAAAGGGCTCAGGTCCGACGCCTACGCCGAACTCCTCTCCGACTTCATCAACAAGAAGGCGCCGCCCAGGTAGAGCAACGCCTTCAGGTGGGAACCAGCGTCCGCCGATAAGTGCCTCCCCATGGACACATTCTGGAACTGGTGGAACAGCCTCACACCGGCCGCGCGTGAAGCGATAATTATCGGGCTCATCACGACCGTCGGCGGCGGCCTTGTCCTCTCCATCTTCACGGGGTTCTGGAAGCTCGTCGGCAAGTGCCTGGTCGGGACGCTCAAGCTGACACAGAAGCTCCTCAACCGCGTTTGGCCTCCCCCTTCGACCGAGAAGCCCGCTCTACAAACGGCGAGCACGGAGCCCGGGACGTTGACGTTGACGACGGCGTCCACGCCGCCTGACACATCATCCGAGCATGAAGACGTTACTCCGCACGAGACTCCTTCACTGATTCCACGCCCGCCCGTGGTCGGCTTCGTCTCACGCCGCGACGAGCAGGGACGCGACATCGTCGAACGCCTGAAGGAAGAGCTTGCGCCGGAACGTAATCAACTGGTGGTGCTGTCGGGAGCGGGCGGCCTCGGCAAAACCACTCTCGCGGCCGAAGCCGCGCGCGGGTTACAGGACGCCTACGGAGGCCGCGTCACCTGGAGCAGCGCCGACGGCCGGCCCGACTTCACGTTCCTCTCCCTGCTCGACGACATCGCCACGCAACTCAAACGCGCGGACCTGCGCACGCTCGCTCCCGCCGAGAAGGAGGAGCAGGTGCGCGCGCTCGCCGCCGACGCGCTGGTCGTGCTCGACAACTACGAGACGGTCGCGGAGGCCGAACAGAGACGCATCGAGGCGTGGTTCAAGCGGACGCATTGCTCCGCCCTCTTCACCTCGCGCCCGAGAGTCGCCGACACCGTCTTCATCCCCATCTCCGCGATGTCGCGCGAAGAGGCGGCGGAGTTCCTGGAGAAGCTGACCAAGCAGACGCAAGACCGGCGGCTCTTCACCCACGAAGTACGGGAGCGCGTCTACGAGACGGCCGAAGCCAACCCTTTCGTCATGCAATGGGTCGTCGGCCAGATAGACCTGGCGCAGGAGCCGGGCGCGGTACTCGAAGAGTTGCGGCACGGCGAGGGCGACGCCGCGCACCGCGTCTTCGACCGCTCCTTCGACCTGCCGCTGCTCGGCGACGACGGGCGCGACACGATCCTCGCCCTCTCGCTCTTCTCGCCGAGCGCCACGCCCGACGCCCTCGCGGCCGTGGCCGGATTCGACGACGAGGCGCGCGTGCGCGAGGCAATCAAGAACCTCCGCCGGCTCTGGTTAATCAAGGGCGTGGACGGCAACCGCCGCCTCGCCGTCGAAGGCTTAACGCGCAGCATGGCCGCCGCACGCCTCTCGAAAGACCCGCGCGCCGACGACTTCCGCCGCCGCTTCGTCGCCTACTTCCTCCGCTACGCCGTGGAGCGCAAGGCGCCGACGCCCGAAAACTACGACGCGCTGGAAGCGGAGAGGGAGAACCTGCTGGGTGCCGTGGAGACGGCATACACCTCCGGCGAGTGGTATAGCGTCATGCGAATGGCATACGCCCTGGCGCATCCAGTGAAAGGTATGCTGAGCGTGCGCGGCTACTGGGACGAGGCCGTGAGACTCGGCGAGCAGGCACTGCATGCGGCCCACTCCGCAAAGGATAAAGCCAATGTTTCAGGTCTCTCTCACAACGTAGCCGTGATGTACCAAAATCGTGGAGAGATTGCCAAGGCGCGCCATCTCTACGGCGAGAGCCTGAAGATTGAGAAGCGGCTCGGCAATCGGAACGGCGTCGCCAGCATCACCAGTCAGCTTGGAATCATTCATTACCTTCTCGGAGAATTTGAAGAGGCCAAAGCCAAGCATGAAGAAAGTTTGGTGATAAGGCGTAAACTTGGCGAGCAACAAGGTATTGCGGTTGACTTACATCAGTTGGGCGTGCTCGCGCAGAGTGCAGGTGAGCTAGAAGAGGCGCGCCGCCTCTACGGTGAGAGCTTAGATATTGAAAAGCGGATCGGCAACCAGCGCGGCGTTGCCGACAGCCTCCACCAGTTGGGCAGGCTCGCGCAGATTCAGGGCGACATTAAAGAGGCGCGGCGCCTCTACGGTGAGAGTTTGGAGATTGCAAGACGGCTCGGCGACCAGAGCGGCGTCGCGAGCACCCTCCACCAATTGGGCGTGCTCGCAGCGGACGCGGGTGATAAGGAGGGGGCGGCGCGTTTGTTCCGTGAGGCTCTGAGTATCTTTGAGAGACTTGGCTCGCCGGAGGCGGAGATTGCGCGGCGGAGTTTGGCGAGGGTGGAGGGTAAGGTTTCTTGAAGTCGGCGGGCTGTTCCATCGGGCGGAGATGAAGTTCGGGGGGTGGGAACGCCGTTCTCATGCGTGCGCACGCCATGCGCACGCATGAGAACGGCGTGCGCGCGTGTGCGCATGGCGTGCGCAGCCGTGAGAATGACGTGCGCATGCCTGCGCATGATGGTCGCGTTTATGCGCATGGCGTTCTCATAAATGCGCATGGTAGGCGCAGGCGTGCGCATGATGGTCGCGTTTATGCGCACGCCATGCGCATAAACGCGATTAATGGATGGAAATGTGCGCGTGGGTGGCGAGGGGTTTGGGTGAAAATTTTTGTTGAAGGCGGGGGCGTTGGTGAGTATGATGCGGGCGAACCTCACCTTATCAATTCTCTTTCTCACGAAAGGAGTCACAGTATGGCTAACCAGACGAGGCGCGTGAAGCCCGAGTCGCTTGGTGACGACGAGGAGGGTTTCGCGGCGTTGCAGGCGATTGCGGGGTACGCGCCGGTTAATCAGGCGTACACGGTGGAGGCGATTGCGGCGGCCCGCGCGCGTATGCAGAGCGCGTGGACGACGGAGACGCAGGCCGATGCGGCGCAGGCGACGGCCCGCGACAATTCGGTCGAGGCCGAGTGGGATTTTCATAACCTCATGCTCGGGGCGAAGGACCAGGTGAAGGCGCAGTTCGGGAGGGACTCGAACGAGGTGCAGGCGCTCAAGATGAAGAAGTCTTCGGAGCGCAAGTCGCCGCGTCGCGGGTCGGGTTCGGGTGGCTCGGGCGCGTAGGCGGCACGCGGCCGCGCGTCTAAACGAAGCACGGGGCAGGGGGTGAACTCAACCCCCTGCCCCGTCCCTCTTATGTCCGCACCGCGCCGCGCGCGGCGGCGCTTATACCATAAGGCCCTCACACGCCGGGAGCGCGGGCAGGGATGCCCGCGCTCCCGGCGCGCGGTCGCCTTATTTTTGCAAGTCGGTATTAGGTCCTGTGTCTGGGTTTGGCCGGTAGTTTGGCGGGCAAGTCCAACTCATCATCAACGAGCACGTCAAGACACACTCCCGCGAGCCGCGCGTATCCCAAAAGGACGTACAGCGGCGGCTCACGCTCACCTAATTCATAGTTGGAAATGTTAGTGCGGTAGAGGTCTTCTTCGGCCCCGATAACCCTCAGAATCTCGTTCTGAGATAGGTTGAGGGCGAGGCGAATCTGTAGCAGCTTTTCGGCCAGCCGCTTCTGCTGGCGGCGCGGTCGTCTGCCCATCAGGAGATACCTCCCGACGGGCGCGGCTTGCCTTTGGCTGCAATTGCAGCTAATATGTCTTCGCGTGATTGATTCGCCGTGAGTAGAGACCTCTCATGCTCAACGGCGATGCTCATCTCTTCTGAGGGTGAGCTACGCTTCGCATCCGACCCGTTGCCTTATCAAAGACCGGCGGGAATATACCACAGGAGTCTCACATGAGCATTTTAGTCGGCAGTCAGTAACGGGGGCGCGTAAGGGGAACGCACCCCCCGCGCACGTCCGCGCCTCACGCGGGCCGTGCCGGGAGGCCGCGCGCGTGGGGTACGCGCGCGGCCTCTGTGTCCGTGTCGGGCGTCAGAGTTTCGACAGCACTTCGGCCTCGCGCTCGGATTAGACTCGTACGTCCCACTTTCGCGCTGACGCGCGGCGCGCGGCGGGTGTAAAATTATGGACGTGGAATCGAGCAGCCCGGCGAGAGGGGTCACGTTATGAGCACCAGAACCGAAGCGACGATTCGGGATTTATATAGCGTGCCGGAGAATGGCAAGGCGGAGTTGGTGAACGGAGAGATTGTCGAGATGCCACCTACTGGCGGTGTGTCCGGTCGCGCGGGCGGGAAAATCTACCTGAGCCTGGACGGTTACGAGCAGAGGACGCAGTCGGGCTACGCCTTCCCCGACAACGTCGGGTTCGCCGTCGATCTGCCTCACCGCAAGTCGTTCAGCCCGGACGCGGCGTTCTATACAGGCGAGTTGAAGGGCGGGGAGTTTCTCGAAGGCGCCCCGGTCCTCGCCGTCGAGGTGCGGAGCAAGAACGACTACGGGGTGAAGGCGGAGCTTGCGATAGCACAGAAGCGGGCCGACTATTTCGCGTGCGGGACGTTGGTGGTCTGGGACGTTGACGTGTTGAGGGAGAAGGTCGTGCGGGTCTACCGCGCCGCCGACCCTGACAACCCGACCGTCTACCGCAAAGGCGAGACGGCGGAGGCGGAGCCGGCCCTGCCCGGCTGGACCATCCCGGTCGATGCCTTCATCCCGTAACACGTGGCGACCTTCGACGCGAGGCACACGGCGAGGGGGCGCGGGTGGCGCCCCCTTCGTGTGCCTGCGGCGGACAGCGGGTGTAGAATCGGAGGCGTAAAGCTCTCTTACTTTCTTGAAGGATGAACCCTCTTATGAGTAAAGAAGCGACGGGGCAGAGGGCGGCGGAGACGCGGGCCGAGTCGGACTCGATGGGTGAGATCGAGGTGCGCGCGGACAGGTATTGGGGGGCGCAGACGGAGAGGTCTTTGCACCACTTCAACATCGGTTTCGACGTGATGCCGCGAGAGATGGTGCGGGCGCTGGGGCTGCTTAAAAAAGCAGCGGCGCTGGTGAACGAGGAGTTGGGAAAGCTCGCGTCGGACAAGGCGCGTTTGATTGAGCGGGCGGCGGACGAAGTCATCGAGGGGAAGTTGGACGAGCACTTCCCCCTGCGCGTGTGGCAGACGGGCAGCGGCACACAGACGAACATGAACACGAACGAGGTCATCTCGAACCGCGCCATCGAGATGGCCGGCGGCGAGATGGGGAGCAAGAAGCCCGTCCACCCGAACGACGACGTGAACATGTCGCAGTCTTCAAACGACACCTTCCCGACGGCGATGCACATCGCGGCGGCCGAGCAGATGCGGAAGCTCATCCCCGAAGTGCAACGCCTGCGCGACCGGATCGACGCGAAGGCGCGGGAGTTCGCGGACGTGGTGAAGATCGGCCGCACGCACTTGCAGGACGCGACGCCCCTCACCGTGGGTCAGGAGTTCGGCGGGTGGGCCTCGCTGCTGGAAAGGGACGTTGAAAGATTAGAAGCGGTGATGCCTGGACTCTTCGACCTCGCCATCGGGGGGACGGCCGTGGGGACGGGGTTGAACTCGCATCCGGAGTTCGCCGAAAGGGCGGCAGCGAAGATCGCGGAGTTGACGGGGCTGCCCTTCAAGCCGCACCCGAACAAGTTCGCGGCGCTCTCGGCGCACGACGAGATGGTCTTTGCGAGCGGTGCCTTGAAGACGTTGGCGGCGTCTTTGATGAAGATCGCGAACGACGTGCGTTGGCTCGGGTCGGGGCCGCGCGCGGGCATCGGCGAGTTGGTGCTGCCCGAGAACGAGCCGGGGTCGTCCATCATGCCGGGGAAGGTCAACCCGACGCAGTCGGAGGCGATGACGATGGTCGCCGTGCAGGTGATGGGCAACGACGCGGCCATCGGGTTCGCGGGCTCGCAGGGCAACTTCGAGCTGAACGTCTTCAACCCCGTCATGGTCCACAACCTGCTCCACTCCATCCGGCTGCTGAAGGACGCGTGCCGAGGCTTCGTGGACTTCTGCATCGAAGGCTTGGAGCTGAACCGCGCGCGCATCGACGAGAACCTGCGCCAGTCGCTTATGCTCGTCACGGCGCTCAATCCGCACATCGGCTACGACAACGCCGCGAAGATCGCCAAGCACGCGCACAAGAAGGGCATCAACCTGCGCGAGTCCGCCGTCGAGCTGGGACTCCTGACCGCCGAGCAGTTCGACGAGTACGTCAAGCCCGAAGAGATGACGCATCCGTAGGCGAAGGGTAAAGGGGAAGGGTCCGGCACGCAATATCGCTTCCCTCTTCCCCTTTACCCTTTTTTAGAACGTGTGGGGTGTCGTTCGCATCTAATTTCCGGCGTTAGATGGCTCGCGGCGGCGCTTGCGGGTCGCCCGTCGAAGGCTTATATTTCGCGTTTCGCGTTGGCGGTGCTAAAGCCGCCCGCGCGACAAGGGATAGCTCGGAGGGTTCAAGGAAGATGACCACTGCCGTTGAGACTCTTGCGGTGAAGGACCTGGCGAAGGCGCCCGCGCTCGAAGACTACTTCGGGCAGTCGGAGGTTGAGTTGTACGAGCGCATCGAGGCGGCGCGTCGGGCGCTCGGCCCGCGCCTCCTCATCCTCGGCCACCACTACCAGCGCGACGACGTGGTCTGCCACGCGGACATCACCGGCGACTCCTTCAAGCTCGCCAAGCTCGCGGCCGAGCGTCCAGAGGCCGACTACATCGTCTTCTGCGGCGTCCACTTCATGGCCGAGTCGGCGGACATCCTCAAGCCCGGCGACCAGAAAGTCATCCTGCCCGACCTCGGCGCGGGCTGCTCGATGGCCGACATGGCGACGGCCGAGCAGGTCGAGGACGCGTGGGAGCAGTTGCAGTCGATTGGGATTCTCGACGAGTTCAAGGTCGCGCCCGTCACCTACATGAACTCTTCGGCGGCCATCAAGGCTTTCTGCGGCGAGCACGACGGCGTCGTCTGCACTTCGTCCAACGCCGTCCCGCTCTTCGACAAGTATCTGAAGGAGGCCGACAAGCTCTTCTTCTTCCCCGACCAGCACCTCGGCCGCAACACCGGCGTCAAGTTCGGCATCCCGCTCGACGAGATGGCGCTGTGGGACCCGAACAAGGAACTCGGCGGCAACACGCCGGAGCAGTTGCGCAAGGCGCGGCTCATCCTCTGGAAGGGTCACTGCTCCGTGCACGGCCGCTTCCGCCCGTGGCACGTCGAGACGATCCGCAAGGAGGTGCCGGGCATCAAGGTGCTCGTCCACCCCGAGTGCGAGCGCGAGGTCGTCGAGAAGTCGGACCTCAACGGCTCGACCGAGTTCATCATCAAGGCCATCGAGGAGGCGCCCGCCGGCTCGGCCTGGGCCATCGGCACCGAGGTCAATCTCGTCCAGCGCCTGGCGAAGCAGCACCCGGACAAGGACATCCGCCTGCTTGCGCCCGACCTCTGCATGTGCGCCACGATGTACCGCATCGCGCCGCAGAACCTCGCCTGGGCGCTCGACTCGCTCGTCCGAGGCATCGTCGTCAACCAGATCACCGTCCCCGAGGAGACTGCCCGCTGGGCGCGCGTCGCCCTCGACCGGATGCTCGCAATCAAGTAAATGGTCAATGGTGAATAGTAAATGGTGACTGATTCAGTCCATTTACTATTCACCATTCACTATTCACCAAACTATGGCCGACCCGAACGACCGCGTGCCCGAGAACGTGCCGGGCACTTATTACGTGGACACGAACTGCATCGACTGCGACGTGTGCCGCGACACCTCACCCGAGAACTTCACGCGCGCCGACGCGGGCGGCTACTCCTTCGTCTTCAGACAGCCGCAATCGGACGCCGAGCGCGCCCTCTGCGAAGAGGCGCTCATGGCCTGCCCCGTCGAGGCCATCGGCAACGACGGCTGAACCTTCGCCGCGCAACCCTCTACAAATCTGGCGCCGCCCCCCGCGCGAAATCGTCGGCCGGAGTCGCGCCCGGCCGTTGCAACAATCCGCGAACTGCGGGAAGATGTGCGCACGCCCGACGCCGCCGCTCCCCGCGCGAGACGGACGCCAGCCTCTTACAGAGCCTGACACCATGAGACCTCAATTTCCGTCGCCCAAAGCTCCGGCCCGGGCGGCCCTTAAAAGAGCAAGGAGCCTCGCCATGAAACGTTCCCCGAGCCTGTCGCACACGGGCGTACTCGTCCTTTTACTTGCCATCTCAGTCTTTGCCCTCGCGAGTCACCGCACGGCGGCGCGCGCGCAGACGGCGCCGCGAAAATCCGGCGTCGCGCGGGGCACGCAACTCGGCACGCCCGACTTCAAGTCTCGCGCCGCGCGGGGCATCGCGCGCCGCGCCGACAAATCGCCCTCCAAGGCGGGACTCATCGCCGACCGGCAGAAGGCCCTCCGTGCGTGCGTCGAGACACCGACCAGCATCCCCGCGACCATCAACTCCGTGTTGACCGCGGACGACTGCGACCTGGGCGACGGCACGCGTTACGACGTTTACAGTTTCAGCGGCGCGGCCGGTCAGCAGGTCTCCTTCACGATGACCTCGACCGACGTTGACGCCTACCTCTTCCTTGCCTACTTCGACGGGCAGGGCCTCGTAGTCGTGGGCGAGGACGACGACGGCGGCGGCGGCAGCAACGCGCGCATCCCTTCGGGGAGCGGCTTCGCCACGCTGCCCTACACGGACACTTACTTCCTCCTCGCCAATGCGCTCGACCCGGCCGACACCCTCGGCAACTACACGCTGACGCTGGCGACCGGCAGCGGCACGTGCCCGGCCTCGCCGACCGCGCTCAACTTCGGCGTGACCAACGGCGCGCTCGCCGTGAGCGACTGCCGCTTCGTTGACGACAGCTTCTACGACGCGTTCGCGTTCGCCGGCACGGCCGGGCAGCAGGTTTCGCTCTCGCTCTCGTCCGCGAGCTTCGACGCCTTCGTCTTCCTGCTCGACGACAGCATGAACGTGCTCGGCGCGAACGACGACGGCGGCGGCGGCAACAACGCGCGCCTTCCGGCGACGAGCGGCTTCGTCACGCTGCCCTACACGGGGGTTTACATCGTCATCGCGGGCGAGATTCCGCCGGCCAACCCGAACTCCGCGCCGGCGACCGGCAACTACACGCTGACGCTGACGGACGGCGGCACGTGCCCGAGCACGCCCATCACCGTCGGTCAGACGATCAGCAACGGCGCGCTGGCTGCGGGCGATTGCAGGCTGCCCGACGAGACGCTCTTCGACCTCTACACCTTCAGCGGCACGGCCGGGCAGCAGGTGTCGATCTCGATGACGGCCGCCTTCGACGCTTTCCTTTATCTCACCGGTCCCGACGGGCAGATTTTCGCCGCCGACGACGACGGCGGCGGCGGCACCAACGCGCGCATCCCGGCGGGCAGCGGCTTCTTTACGCTGCCGGTGACGGGGACGTATCACATCCTCGCCAACGCGCTCGACCCGTCGGGGGCGGGCGCCTACACGCTGAGTTTGTCGGGGCCGGCGCCGCCCGCCGCGACGCTCCAGTTCTCCGCCGCGAGCTTCGCCGCCGCCGAGGGCGGCCACGCCGTGACCGTGACGGTCACGCGCACCGGCCCGACGACGGACGCGGCGACCGTGGACTACGCCACCACGGACGGCACGGCCAGCGAGCGCAGGGACTACACGACGGCGGTCGGCCGCCTGCGCTTCGCGGCGGGCGAGACGAGCAAGACCTTCGACGTGCTCATCACCGACGACCGCTTCGACGACGACGGCGAGTCCTTCAACGTCACCCTGAGCAGCCCCACGGGCGCGATCCTTGGGTCGCAGACCAGCGCGGCGGTGAACATCACGGACAACGACGCGGCGAACGGCCCGAGCCCGGTCAAGGACGGCTCCATCGACAACGAGTTCTTCGTCCGGCAGCACTACGCCGACTTCCTCAACCGCGTCCCCGACCCGGCGGGGCTCACACACTGGATCGGCCAGACGACGAACTGCGGCAACCCCGACCTGCTCGTCTGCCGCGTCAACGTCTCGGCCGCGTTCTTCATCTCCATCGAGTTCCAGCAGAGCGGCTATCTCACCCATCGCGCCTACAAGGCCGCGTTCGGGAATATCGCGGGCAAGCCCGTGCCGCTGACCTTCAGGGAGTTCCTGGCCGGCGCGCGGCGGATTGGAGAGAACGTGGTCGTCGGTCAGGCGGGTTGGGAGTTGGTGCTCGAAGCGAACAAGGTGGCCTTCTTCGACGAGTTCGTCGCCACCACGCGGTTCACCACCGCGTACCCGACTTCGCTGACGGCGGCGCAGTTCGTGGACGCGCTCAACGCGAACACGGGCGGCGCGCTCTCGACCGCCGAGCGCGATCAACTCGTCTCCGAGCTGACGGCCGGGACGAAGACGCGCGCGCAAGTCCTGCGGGCGGTGGCCGAGGACGCGGACTTCGCGCAGAGCGAGTTCCGCCGGGCCTTCGTCCTCGCGCAGTACTTCGGCTACCTGCGCCGCAACCCCGACGACGTGGGCTTCGACGGTCAGCCCGACCCGAACTTCGTCGGCTACAACTTCTGGCTCGGGAAACTGAACGAGTTCAACGGCAACTACATCGAAGCCGAGATGGTCAAGGGCTTCATTCAGTCCATCGAGTACCAGAGCCGCTTCGGCCTGTAAGGCACGGAACGATGAACCAAGAAAAGGGGCCGGGCTTCTCGAAAGAGAACCCGGCCTCATGTCTTTCAGTTCATCGTTCCGCGTTCCTACTTCATCGTTAGACTCTTATCTTGATCCAACCGTCTTCGATGACGACCTCGTAGGTCTCGACGGGTTCGGAGGGGCGGTTGAGGCAGGCGCCGGAGCGCACGTCGAAGCGCCAGCCGTGCCAGTCGCATTCGACCGTGTGGCCGGCGAGGTTGCCGTCGGCGAGCGGGGCGCCCTTGTGCGGGCAGAAGTTCTCGATGGCGTGGAAGCGTCCGTCGATGTGGTAGAGGGCGAGTTCCTTGCCGCCGTGCAGCTCGACCGTGGCGCCGCGCCCCTCGGGCACGTCCTCGACGCGCCCGACCGTGACGAGTTTCCCCTCGCGCGGTGGTACTTTGGGGTTGGCGAATCTTCTTCCCGGCGGCTGCATAACTGCCCCGCATCGTAACAAAACGCCCCGCCGGTTCGCACGCCCCCAGGTTACACAGGTCGCGCTCGGGTATAAATGGCTATAGAATCTTCTCCTGGAACAAAACTCTCCATAACAGAAAGGGGCAGAGCAATCATGCGCAGGAGTCTGTTGGTCGGGCGCGGGGCGGCGTTGGCGTTCGTGCTTCTGTTCGCGGCGCAGGGCGCGCGCGCGGCGCAGGAGTCGAAGGAGTTGACGGTGATGGGGAGGCTCACGCCGACTACGGAGGCGGGCGGGTGGCTCGTCGTCGCGGACTATGGGAAGTACCTCCTGACGAACGCGAACCAGTTCCGACGCCAGCCGTGGTTCCGCGAGGGCACTTCGGTCGAGGCGACGGGACGCGTGCGCGACGACGTGATGTCGATCCACATGGAGGGCGTCCCGTTCCAGGCGCGCACGATGCGCGCACGCAGCAGTTCGCAGAGCGGGGCCGCGCAGGTCAACGTCTCACAGGACACGGGCGGGCAGGCCGTCGCGGGCACGGGCGGGCGCGCGTACGTGCGCGTCGCCGTCACGGGCGAGTCGGTCGTGCAGGCGCAGCCCGACACGGTCGTCGTCACGCTGGCCGTCATCACGCAGAACGCGAGCGCGTCGGAGGCGCAGGCCGAGAACGCCTCGCGCACCGACGCTGTCTTGCGCGCCGTCCGCGCCGTGGCGGGCGTCAAAGAGGTCGGCACGAGCGGCTACAGCCTTCAGCCGCAGTACGCATACAAGGAGGGCGCGCCGCCCACCATCACGAGCTACATCGTGCGCAACGCCGTCAACGTGACGCTCGGCGACGTGAAGCAGACCGGCGCCGTCATCGACGCGGGCTCGCGCGCGGGCGCCAACAACGTCGAGGGTCTCTCGTTCCAGTTGCGTAACGACGCGCAGGCGCGCCAGCGCGCGCTCGCCGAAGCCACGCGCGAGGCGCTGGCGAAGGCGCGCACGGTCGCCACGACGCTCGGCGGCACCGTCGTCCGCATCGTCGAGGTGCAGGAGGCCGGCGCCTTCCGCCCGCCCGTCCTCATCTACGACCGCGCGGAGGGCAACGTCGCCATGACACGCCAGTCCGCCGTCCCCACGCCCGTCGAACCCGGCTCCCTCGAAATCCGCGCGCAGGTGCAGTTGATCGCGGAGGTCGAGAGTTCGGAACGCTGAAGTAGGAACGCGGAACGATGAACTGTAAGACAAGGTGCCTTACAGTTCATCGTTCCGCGTTCCTACTTCAGCGTTTCACTTGCTGGCAATCTCGAACGAAGCGAGTATAATCGGCCTCAAGTTCCCCTCGACGTAGATACGACGTGCCCCGGCCCGCGCAGACGTGTGCGGTCTCGGGCGCGCTCGGCCGTCGGGGGTTTCGGGGAGGGTTCGATGTCGAGACACCGCGGAGACTGGGACGACGACTTCTACGAGGGCGAGCCGCGCCCGCGCCGCGAGCGCGGGGGGCCGGACTTCGGCGGCGGCCCGCCCCGGCCCAGGTACGAATACGACGAACGCGATGTGCCGCGCGGCGGGCGCCCTTGGGGCGTGCGCGGCGAGTACGACGAACGCGCCTACGGGCGCGGCGACTTCTACCGCGACGACTACTACGACGCCCCGCGCGACGCGGGCCGAGGCGAGCGTGAGTACGGCCGCACGCCTCCGCCGCCGCCTCCGCGCGAAGAGTACGGACGCGGGCGGCGGCGCGGCGCCACGCGCTCGCACCTGCGCTGCCGCGACATCATGACGCGGGACGTGACGGTCGCCTCTCGCTCGACCACGCTCGAAGAGGTCGCGCGCATGATGCGCGACGAGGACACGGGCGTCATCCCCGTCGTCGAGCCGGGCGAGACCACTTCCGACTCCACGACCGAAGTCCAGCGCGTGCCCGCGCGCACGCAGGCCAACGGCCGCCTCGTCGGACTCATCACCGACCGCGACATCGTCATCCGCGCGCTGGCCGAAGGGCAGGACGCGCGCGCGGTGACGGCCGAGAGCGCGATGACGACCGACCTGCACACCGTCCGCCCCAACGACCGCGTCATCGAGGCGATCCGCAAGATGGGCGATAAGCAGGTGCGCCGTCTCCCCGTCGTTGACCGCGAAGGGAACCTGCGCGGCATCATCTCGATGGCCGACATCGCACTTGAGACAGAGGCCGACCGCGAACTCGGCGAAGCCCTCGAAGAGATTTCGAGCGGCTCGTCGTTCTGGAACAGAATCTTTAGTTAGTGAGCAATGAGCGGTGAGCGGTAAGCAGTTGAAAACTGTCCTTACCGCTCACCGCTCACTGCTCACCGCTGACTCTTATGGCGAAGTCAATCGAGCGTTACCTGCGGATGATGCCGAAGACGAGCGGCCTGCGGTGTTCGGAGAACTTCTGGTATCCGGCCGCCGACGTATACAGGACGGGCGAGGGGTGGGTCGTCAAGGTCGAGTTGGCGGGCGTGGCGCCCGACGAGTTGGAGGTCGAGATTTCGGGCGACACGCTGCGCGTGGCCGGCACGCGCCGCGACGAGACGACGACCGAGTCGGTCTCGTATCACCAGCTCGAAATCACCTACAGCCGCTTTGAGAAGACCATACGCTTCCCCTGCCCCGTCGAGGGCGCAATCATCGAGCGCCGCTACCGCGACGGCCTCCTCATCCTGTACATACGCAGCCCCGCCGAGTGCGACTGAAACGTTAGACGCTTGCACTCTCCCTTTCATATTTCGAGAGGATAATCATCCGTCATGGCTGAAAATACCCCGAGAGGCGAACAGGAGCAGACGAAGCCCACGGGCGCCCCCGTCGCGCCGGAGACGACGCCACAGCAGGCGCTCGACGAGTCGAAGGAGGCCGGCACGGGCGGCGCGTACACCGCGCCCGGCGGCGCCGAGGGCGAGGCGACGGCCGCGCAGGTCTTCGAGATTTCCGTCCTGCCCCTTCAGCAGACGACGATGTTCCCGGGCACCGTCATCCCGCTCGCGGCGGGACGGCCGCGCTCGGTCGCGGCGGTCGAGGCCGCGCTCGCCACCGAAGAGAAGCTGCTCGCCTGCATCACCGTGCGCGACGGGCGCACCTCGTCCGAGACCGAGGCCGCGCCGCCCGCAGACCTCTACGACGTGGGCACGCTCGTCATGGTCAAGCGCATGATGCGCACGACCGACGGCCTCCAGCTCATCGTCCACGGCACCGAGCGCGTCCGCGTCGTCAAGTGGACGCAGACCGACCCGCACATCCGCGCGCGCGTCCGCATCATCCCCGCGCCCACGGTGCGCGACGCCGACGCCGTCGAGGCGCTGACGCGCAACGTGCAGTCGCTCGTCCAACGCGCGCTCGCGATGCTGCCCGAGATTCCGCCCGAGGTGCGCAACGCCGTGCTCGCGGCGGGCGACCCCGTGCAGCTCTCCTACTTCCTCGGCTCCATCCTCAACCTCGGCGTCGAGCAGGAGCAGCAGATGCTCGAAGCGGACACCGTGGACGACCTCCTGCAAATCGCCTACGGCCGGCTCGCGCACGAGATCGAGATCATGGAGCTGCGCACCAAGATCGCGGCCGAGGCGCAGGGCGAGATGACGAAGGCGCAGCGCGACTACTTCCTGCGCCAGCAGATGAAGGCCATCCAGAAGGAGTTGGGCGAGGACGAGAACGGCGAAGAGGCCGAGGCCGAGATGCTGCGCGAGCGACTCGGCGCGGCCGACCTGCCCGAAGAGGTGCGCAAGGAGGCCGAGCGCGAGCTTCGTCGCCTGGAAAGACTCCCGCAGGCCGCGCCCGACTACCACGTCATCCGCACGTGGCTTGAGTTCATCATCGAGCTGCCGTGGAACAAGTCGTCGGAAGACAAACTCGACTTGACGGAGGCGCGGCGCATCCTCGACGAAGACCATTACGGTCTCGAAGACATCAAGGAACGCATCCTCGAATTCCTCGCCGTCGTCAAACTCCGCCGCGACTCGAAGAGTCCGATCCTCTGCTTCGTCGGCCCGCCGGGCGTCGGCAAGACTTCTTTAGGCATGTCCATCGCGCGCGCGCTCGGGCGTCAGTTCGAGCGTCTATCTTTAGGCGGCGTGCGCGACGAGGCCGAGTTGCGCGGCCACCGCCGCACGTACATCGGCGCGATGCCGGGGCGCATCATCCAGGCGTTGCGCCGCTCGGGCGTCAACAACCCCGTGATGATGCTCGACGAGATTGACAAGCTCGGCAACGACTTTCGCGGCGACCCCGCGTCGGCGCTGTTGGAGATTCTCGACCCGCAGCAGAACCACACGTTCCGAGACCATTATTTGGACTTGCCGTTCGACCTCTCGAAGGTCTTCTTCATCGCGACGGCGAACCAGCTCGCGCCCATCCCCGGCCCTTTGCGCGACCGCATGGAGATCGTCGGGCTCGGGGGTTACAGCGACCAGGAGAAGATGCACATCGCGCGGCAGTACCTCATCCCGCGCCAGACGCGCGAGAACGGACTGACCGAAGGGCAGCTTGAAATCAACGACGCGGCGCTCGCGCTCATCGCCTCGCGCTACACGCGCGAGGCGGGCGTGCGACAACTTGAGCGCACCGTCGGCCGCGTCGCGCGCAAGGCCGCGCTCCGCATCGCCGAGGGTCAGACGGAAAGAATCGTCGTCGATGCCGGCGACCTGAAGGAGATGCTCGGCGCGCCGCGCTTCTACCCCGAAGAGGCGCGCAAGGAGTTGCCGACCGGCGTCTCGACGGGCATGGCGTGGACGGAGACGGGCGGGCAGTTGCTCTTCATCGAGGCGACGCTGCTGCCCGGCAGTTCGGGTCTGCAACTGACGGGTCAACTCGGCGAGGTAATGCAGGAGTCTGCGCGCGCGGCCCGCTCGTACCTGTGGGCGCACGGCTCGGAGTTCGGCATCGAGCCGCAGATGTTCAAGAACTACGGCGTGCACGTCCACGTCCCGGCGGGCGCCATCCCGAAGGACGGCCCCTCGGCCGGCGTCGCCATCACCTCGGCCTTCGCGTCGCTGATGACGGGGCGGCGCGTGCGCAACGACACGGCGATGACGGGCGAGATCACACTCTCGGGTCTGGTCTTCCCCGTCGGCGGCATCAAGGAGAAGGTGCTCGCGGCGCACCGCGCGGGCCTGCGCCGCGTCGTGCTCCCCGCGCGCAACGAGCCCGACACCGAAGACATCCCCGAAGACGTGCGCAAGGAGCTTGAGATAGTCTACGTCTCGCGCATCGGCGAGGCGCTCGACCAGACGCTCGAAAAACTGGTGGCGCAGCCGCCGCCACCCGCCGACCCGCAGGCGGAAGAGTCGCGCGCGAACGCGCAGCAGCAACAGCCCAAGCAGCCCGAACCGGAGCCCGTCCGCGCGCGGGAACGCTGAACGGCTTTCACTTAAAACGAGAGGGACCGAAAAGGATGGCGACGAGCAGGAAGACGCAGGCGAAGGCGGGCGTGGCCGAGAAGCGGCGCGGCCAGCAGATGGGCGACGAGCGCAGCAAGCCTTCCAAGACGGACGAGGCGCAACAGCGGATGCCCGCGCTCGGCGGACAACGCAATGCCGCCAGCAAGTTTCACGCGGACGACTCCGCCCAGCGCAAGGGCACGAGCGGCAAGTCACCGCGCTCCATCTCGCCCTCCGTCCCGGCCGCCGTCCCGACGGGCGTCAAGCAGGGCGAGTCGGGCGGCGAGGCCGAGTTCAAGGCGCGGCAGAAGTCCGCGCGCAAAGGCCGGAAGTAAATTTCCGAACGAGCCCGGGAGGAAACCAGACCAACGCTCAAACATCGGAAGGAGGAACCTCATGATCGACAAGTCCGACAAGTCCGACAAGTCCGAAGAGCAAAGGGAGAGAGGCTACGTCGTCATCTCGACGACTTTAGAGGGCGAGCCCAAGAAGTACGAGGGCTGCAAGGTGATCCCGTACGGGGACGTTTACCCCGCCATCTACAGGCAGGTCTACGGCCCCGCCAGCAAACGCGACTGCGAGAAGTGGGTGAACTCGAACTGCACCCACTCGGGCGCCGCGACCATTTAAACACGGCGCCCCCACGCCGGGAGCGCGGGCATCCCTGCCCGCCAAAGCGTGCGCCAGCACGCTTCACAGTCAAGCGCCACCACTCAAGGTTGTTGAGTGGTGGCGCTTCTTCACATTCGCGCTCTCGCGCTCCCGACGAACAAAAAAGATGGGGTCGGACTCCCCCAAGCCCGACCCCGTGGCCACTCGCGTGGCCTGCCCCAAAGTTTCACTCGTTCTCAGAAGGAACGCCCGTTAGGTGAGTACATAGTACGCCCGGGCGCGCGCCCTTTGGTTGCAAACACGTTGCGCTCGCGTGACGAGTTCGAGACAGGCCGTTTTTTTTATTTCCCGTCGATTTTTCTCTTGAAAACCTCGTCGGGGACGGGCACGTCGAACTTAACCTCGCGAATCTTCATCACCGTGTCGCCCGTCGCCTGCGAGTTCGACACGCGCCGGAACGAGAACATCACGCCGTCCACGTCGCGGTAGTCAAAGTACCGCTCCGTCACCGGCATCGAGATGGTGTCGCTCGTCGCCAGCGAGTCCTGCCGCAGCAGGAGGAAGGTCTTCGCGGAGATGTACTGCGTGACCGGGCTCCCCTTCTCGGGCGTGAAGACGACGACGTACGCGTCCTCGCCGTCCACCTTCGCCATCTTCTTGATCTCGGCCGTCTTGAAAATCGTCTTCCAGTTGAGCGGCGTGTAGAAGTCGGACGCGATGCGCACCTCGTCCAGCTCCTTGCCCGTCTTCGGGTTGTAGGGGACGAAGCTGCCCTCGTCGGCGGCATCCGTGCCGTCGAAGTACTCGCGGAAGAAGCCGATCTTCTTACCCAGAGCAGTGAGTTGCACCTCCTGCGCGTACGAGTTCGGCGCGCGCGCGTAGATGACGGCCTCGCCGCTGACGCCCTGGTGCAGGAGGTCCGCGTCGGCCACCATGCGCAGCGTCTTGTGTTTGCGAATCGCCGCCTCGCCGCCCATCGCCCCGACCACCTTCGCCATCAACTCGTCGGCGGTCATCGTCGCCTTGAACTCGGCGGCGCGGTTGAAGACGCTCTCGTTGCCGGGCTGCTTTAAGGTGATGCCCGCGACGCGCCCCGCCTCGTCGCGGCGGACGATGATGCTGAAGGTGTCGGGCCAGTCGGTCAAGCCGAGCACGTCCTTCGACCGCCCGACGAGCGGGTAAGGGGGCTGCCCCGGCACGACCAAGACGACCTTGCCGTCCTTCACGGCGACATCCACGTCCGGCCCGCCCGGCTTCGCGCGCTCGTAGGAGCCGACGACCTCCTTGAGCAGCCCCGCGTACTCGGCCGACGCGCCCGCCGTCGAGGCGTCGGCCGCCTTCACCTTCTTCAGCGTGTAGTTGCCCTGCGGCTGCTCCAGGTAAATCTCCGTCTCCTGCGGGTTCTCCTTCGCCGGGCGGAAGGTCATGTGGAAGCCTTCGAGCCCCGCGAGCTTGTAGCGGCGCCCGCCGACGGGTTCGAGCGCGTAGGTCGGCTGGCCCGGCGTGGCGACGCTGAGCTTGCCCTCCTTGACCGCGACCGTGAACTTCATGTTCGCGACTTCGAGCAGGTAGTCGCCGACCTCGTTCTCGATCTTCACGGCCGGGTCTGACGCCGCGACGGCCGCCGCCGGTTGCGCGGGCGCGTCGGGGTCGCCGACGAGGTTCGACCAGACCACGTTCATCGTCGTGAACGGGAGCGCGGAGGCCGAGACGTTAGTCAGCATGACGAAGCCGAGTCGCTGGTCGGGCATCAAAGCGACCTGCGCGTTGAAGCCGTCGATGTTGCCGCCGTGCTCCGCGACCTTGTGCCCCTTCCACTCGCGCAGGAACCAGCCCAGACCGTAGCTGCCCGTCCCTCCGATCTTCATCTGCGGCTTGATGAGTTCAGCGAAGCTCTTCTCGGAGACGAGCCGCTTGCCCTCGAACACGCCGCCGCCGAGCATCAGGCGGAGCCACTGCGCCATGTCGCGCGCGCTGGAGTTGATGGCGCCGGCCGGCGCGATGGCGGGCAGGTCGCGCATCGGCACGCGCCGCGTCTCCTTCATCGCCTCCTCGTAGACGTAGCCGTAAGAGTAGTCGCGCGCCTTCAACATCTCCGGGACGGACGTGTCCGAGCCCTTCATCCCGAGCGGCTTGAAGATGCGCTCATCGATGAGCTTCTCCCACGTCGAGTTCTCGGCGCGGCCGACGATCTCGCCCGCCGCGGCGTACATGATGTTCTGGTACTGGAACTTCTCGCGCAGCTTCGCCGTGGGCTTCGCCTGCGCCGCGACGCGGATGGTCTCCTCGCGGTTGAGCACGCCCGAGACCCACGCGAGGTCCGTGCGGTTGAGCCCCGAGCTGTGCGAGAGCAGGTCGCGCAGCGTGATCTTCGCGTCGGCCTCGGGGTCTTGCAGTTTGAAGTAGGGCAGGAACTTCTTCGGCGAGTCTTCGAGCGAGAGCTTGCCCTCGTCGGCGGCCATCGCGACGAGCATCGCCGTGAACGCCTTCGACGACGAGCCGATGGCGAAGCGCGTGTCGGCCGTCACCGGCACCTTCTGCTCGAAGTCTTTATACCCGAACCCCTTCATGTAGATGACGCGGTCGTCCTTGACGATGACGAGCGAAACGCCGGGGATGCCGAGCGCCTGCCGCTTCTCCTCGACCGCCTTCTCGATGGCGGCGAGTTTCGCGTCGAGGTCGGCGGGCGCGGCGGCCTGCGCCTTCGCGGCCTCCTGCGCCGACGCGCGCGGCGCGAGCAACGACGCGGTCGAGAACAACATCGCGGCCGACAGCGCGAGGTTGAGGGAACGTCTCCAGACGTGCATGTTTCTTGTCTCCTGCCTGTGTGCTTGAAAGATAGTGCCGGTGTGCAGCCGGGCGGTGCCCATCTCTTACGGTCGCGAGGGGCGTAAAGTTTAGGAGATGAGTACGAAAACGTGGACGGCCGTGAAGCCCGCGAGCGGGTGGCCGTAGAAGGCGCCGTCCCTCCGCGCGCCCGGCGCTCACTTCACCGTCAACACTGTCTTCGCGAAATACTCCGTCAAGTTGCCGTGGTGTTCCGTGACCTCGCGCTTCCCCCAGGCGATGACGTAGACGCTGTAGGTGCCGGCCGGCAACCGCAGTTCGTCGCCGACGGTTGCGTACCTCCGGCTGTCCATGCCTATGTTCTGCTGGTACTCGTTGACGAACTCCACGTCCTTGCCGTCGGGACCGCGCCTGTGAAAGACGATGCCGATAAAATCCACCCCGACCGGCGACGGGTTCTCGAACAGGACGTTGAAGGGCGTGTTCGCCACCCACTGGTTAGACTGGCCGACGCACTTCCAGTTGTCGTCAATCTCCTTGCACACGCTGACCTTCCCCTGGCCGGCGGCTGTGTCGCCGGCCGCTCGCGGCCCGACCGTGTCCTCGCCAACGGTGAAGTCGGCCGTCGCCCACACCTGCGACCTGTCCAGGGTGTTCACCATGCGCACGAAGTATTTGCCGGGCTTGTTGATGGTCAGTTGGGCATAGGCTGTCGTGTGGTGCGGCGAGGCCCAGTAGTCCACGTACTGTACGTCCTCGCCGTCGGCGTCCGTCTCCGTCACCAGGAAGGTTATCTTCGCGCCCGTGGGCACGGCCGGGAAGGTCGAGAGGAGGTGTACGTTCCGCATGGTGCCTTTAGGCCGGAAGGTCTTGGTGGGATTGGCGCAGGCGGCGGTCTCCACCGTCAGCGCCCCGTACTGCTTCCTGGTGATCTTCAGGTCTTCACACGTTTGCAGCTCGATTTTGTATTGGGCGCTGGCAGAGGAGACGAACAACATCGGACAGCAGAGCAGAACGAGGCGCAGGGCGAGGGACTTCCGTCTCAACATTCGGGTTCTCCTTTGCGCGGCCTCGGCGGCCGCAGGTGTTGGGCGAGGGCGGTCGGGCGGCGCGGATTATACGCGGACGGCGGCGGGCGCGGAAACCCTCGTCTCGTCAGTCGTCGGCGCCTTCGTCGCGCGGCGCGTGCGCCTGGCCCGGGGGCGACTCGAAGCGTTTCGCGAGCGAGAGGATGACGAGCGTGAAGATTGTGCTCAGCAACGCCACGCCGAGGCTCCCGAGCCCGACGGCGACGCCGACGGCCGCCGTCATCCAGACCCCGGCGGCGGTCGTCAAACCCTGTATGTTGCGCTCGCGGTCGAGCTTGAGGATGGAGCCCGCGCCGAGAAAGCCGATGCCGGTGACGATGCCCTGTATCACGCGCGACAGAGCATCCTGCCCCATCCCGACGCCCGAGCAGGCGAGCACGAAGACGGCCGTCCCCGTCGTGACCAGCATGTGCGTCCGCAGCCCGGCGGGCTTCCCCGCCCGCTCGCGCTGCGCGCCGATGACCGCGCCGAGGATCGTCGCCGCCACCAGCCGTATCAACACGTGCGTCAGCCGCCGCGCGTCCGGCAGTCCCGACAGAAGCTCCTCCCAGATGACATCCATGCTCAGTTCTCCACGGGCGCCGGGGGCGCGGGGACGAGTCCGCGCGACATGAACTTCTCGATCTGCCGCCTGTGCCGCAGGACGTGCACGACGGCGTGCTCAAGCAGTTGCTCCGGGTCGTACGTCACGCCCCACCTCGCGTTGATGGACGCGCCCGTGATCTCTTCGTGCGTCATCAGCCAGCGACCCTCAAGCGTCTCGACGGTGTACGCGAGCGCGGCGTCCAGTTGCTCCAAAGACTCGCGGTGCGCGAGCAGCGCCCTCGGCGGCCGGGTCGAAGGGACGGAGAACGTCTTTCGCAGGAGGTCGGCGTAACCGTACCCGGCGTTGACCACGTGCGACATGATGGTCCGCACCGAACGGCAGTCCTCGTCCTCGGTCTCCGCATCGACGACGCGCGCCGCGTCCTCCTCGGACAGATGCTCGACCAGACGCCGCAGCTCCCACGCCGCGCGCTCGTACTCGTCCATCAGCGCCCCGATGGCGCCCTCGCGAAAGCTTTCTCTCATGCGTTGAAATCCCATACCCGCCCGAGTCCTTTAACGTTTTCTGCCCTTCCCGCGCCTGCCCTTGCCGGGGCTCGGTTCGGCCGCGTCGGGAGCGTCGGGGGCGAGGGCGGAGTTGTAGGCGAGGCTGTCGAAGATTTTGAGCGAGTCGATGACCTTCATCGACTCAATGTCGTCGTCGAACTTGAACTGGCTGAGGTCTGCGACCTCGTCGTTGGGGCCGAAGGTGACGAGCTCGTCCTGAAAGTCGCGGCGGTGGTAGGCCATGACGAAGGCGTTGGGGCCGACGCGGAGGCTGCCGATGTCATCGCACCAGTTGCCCTCGGCGAGTTCGAGCGAGCGGTATTCGGCCGGGCCGTAGATGCGCGTCTTCTCGCCACGGAAGTCCGCGTCGCGCCAAACGTCTATGTAGCAGTCGCCGTTCTTTTGCGCCATTGTCATCAGTCGTCGGCGGGGTCGTACTCCTCCGCGTCGAGCATCGGCGCCCAGTGCGTGACGCCGAACGCCTCGACCAGACGGCCGTCGTTCGAGTCTTCCACGTACCAGCGGCCGCCGACGTAACGCCCCGCCTCCATCCTGTTATTTTCGCCGTCGTGAATCAAGACCCGCTCGCCCTCCACGGGCTTCGGGCCCGACGCCTTGAACCAGGGCATGATACATCCCTCGGGCATTCGGCAGTTGAAAAAGAGGCGCCCCGCGCGGTCGGGGCCGGCGGGGCGCGTGAAAAGTTGCGTAGGTGTTGACGCACGCCGTCGCGCGGCAAAGGTTTGTCAGGCGGCGCAGACCTTCGAGAGCGCGCTGGCCCACTTGGCCGCGACGGGCTCGCCGTACATCTGCCGCTCCTTCTCGCGGCGGATGGCGCAGGCCATGCGGAAGGCGCGCGCCTCGCCGTACTTGCGGATCGAGACGCTCGTGCGCCCCTTCTTCTCGCGGCCGGCGTTCCACGAGACCTCGTAGACCTCGTTCTCGTAGACCTTGCCGTCCTTCCCCTTGTACTTCTTGACCGCGCGACGCACGCCGGCGACGCCGACGCTGTTACGCGGGTTACTGCCGACGACGACCCAGTCGGTGCGCGGCTTGCCCAGCTCACGCTCCAGCTCGTCGCGACATTCGACGGCCGCTTTGAGCGCGGCGTCTTTGCTTCCGTGCTGACGGTCGGTGACGAACTTCGACCGCGTCTCGTTGTTGAACCTCACGCGAACGTACCAGCCGTGCATCTTCTTCTGCTCGCTGTCGATGCGGCTGATCCCCTTATGACCGGATTTTGCCATGTTACTGCCGAACCGAATCTCCTTACATAAAAGTTTGAGGACTTATACATTCAAACTAAAACTCGTGAGAGGGCTTTGTCAAAAGCACAAGCGGAAAATAACAGTAGGCGGTAGGCAGTTAGAGTACGGTCAGCGACAATCGGAGACGGCGAGCTTTGCGGTTCGTTGACTCCGATTCATTTTGGCCGCTTTATCTTTGTGCTAACTGCCTACCGCCATCCGCCTACTGCTTCCGGCTTAACGCGCGCCCGAGGCGACGTTGGCCCTGTACTTCTCGCGGAAGTCTTTGACGAGGCGGCTGGAGAGGCGGCCGAGCGTCGGGAGCTTGAGCGGGCCGGAGATGGCGCGCCCGTAGGCCGCGTCGCGCAGCTCGTCGAGGTCGAACTTCTCCTTGAAGTGCTGGTTGTAGGTGTCGAAGGAGATGGCGAGCGCCTCCATCGTGCTGTAGTGATAGCTGACGAGGAGGACGAAGTCGGCGTCGCTCGGCTTGTCGGCGACGCGGAAGAACTTCCACTTCTCGATCTCGGTGCGGACCTTCTTCTCCACGTCGAGCTGGAAGTCGAAGTAGTCCTTGGGCTGGCCGCCGTTGCCCTCGGAGTCGGCGCCGACCG
Source organism: Pyrinomonadaceae bacterium (assembly GCA_036379655.1). Classification (GTDB taxonomy): domain Bacteria; phylum Acidobacteriota; class Blastocatellia; order Pyrinomonadales; family Pyrinomonadaceae; genus QHXN01. The sequence continues at coordinate 6,462 of DASVGG010000069.1, read as the reverse complement.
TGATGAGCGAGCGCGTGAAGGCGACGATGTAGACCGACTGGCCCTGGCGGAAGCTGAAGGGCTGCGGTGGCCGCGCGGGCGTCTGCGCCTCGGCCGCGCGCGCGGTCGCGAGGAGTAACACGAAAGCCAGCGCCGCCAGGGGGCGGGCGTAAAACTTCCTACTCATGACGCTCTTCCTTTCAGTGGGTGGGAGAGCCATTACCACGCGCGCCCCCGGGGCCTCGGAGGGGCGCGCGGCCTTGTTCTCAACTGTTGGACGTTCCGTGGCGGCGAACGGTTACACCTATTCCACGACCCACATGTCTCCGCTGTGGATGAGCTTGTGGAGCTGGCCGCGCCCGGAGCGCGCGATTGACTCCTCGATCTGGTGGGCGAGGAGGTCTTCGTAGGTCTCGCGCCGCACGTCGCGGAAGATGCCGACCGGCTGCGGGAACTCGGGCTGCTCCATGCGCGCGAGCATGAAGGCGACCGAGGGGTCTTCGATGTTCACGTCGTGGACGAGGCAGTCATTCTCGTTAAGCCCGGTTTCAGAACCCAACTGGATGACCTCGGGGCGCGTGCCGTTCATGCGGATGCCGCGGTCGCGGTTCTTGCCGAAGACCATCGGCTTGCCGTGCTCAAGATAGAGCACGCGCTCGGGCCTGACCGACCGCTCGGTGAAACTTTCGAAGGCGCCGTCGTTGAAGATGTTGCAGTTCTGGTAGACCTCGACGAAGCTGACACCCTTGTGCTTGGCGGCCGACTCGACCATCGACGAGAGATGCTTCACGTCGATGTCGATGGCGCGCGCGACGAAGGTCGCCTCGGACGCAATCGCCAAAGAGAGCGGCGTCACGGGGTAGTCGATGACGCCCATCGGGGTGGACTTCGTCTTCTTGCCGAACTCGCTGGTCGGCGAGTACTGCCCCTTGGTCAACCCGTAGATGCGGTTGTTGAAGAGGATGATGTTGAGGTCGAGGTTGCGCCGCAGCGCGTGCATGAAGTGGTTGCCGCCGATGGAGAGGCCGTCGCCGTCGCCCGTCACGACCCACACGCTCAACTCCGGATTCGACGCCTTGATGCCCGTGGCGACGGCCGGCGCGCGCCCGTGGATCGAGTGGAAGCCGTAGGTGTTCATGTAGTAGGGGAAGCGCGACGAGCAGCCGATGCCCGATACAAAAACAATCTTCTCGCGCGGGATGCCGAGGTCGGGCATCACCTTCTGGATGCTGTTGAGGATGGCGTAGTCGCCGCAGCCCGGGCACCAGCGCACCTCCTGGTCCGAAGAGAAATCCGCCTTGGTGAGTTTGCCCGGCGGCGGCGCGGCCTTGCCCGCCGTCACCGAGCCCGGCTCGCTCTCGGGCGACGGCCCCGCGCCGCTCACGTTGCCGCCGACGCCCGCCACGCTCGTCTCGTTCACGCCCTTCTTCAGAAGCTCCTCGCCGCCGCCGTTGTTGCCGTTTCCGTTCGTGCTCATGTCTGATTCCTCTCGAATGATTGCCTTGAATGTGAATCGGGCCGGTTACTCTCCAACGTCATGCCGGCGGCTCTGCTCGACGCCCTCCCAAAGGCGCAGGTACTGTTCGCGCACGTAAGGGTCGAGTCTTTCGGCGAACTCGGAACCGAGGCCGCGCGCCTTAATCAACTCCTGCACGTCGGCCAGGTCTTTGAGTCGGTCGGGCGCCGTCATCCCCGAAGCCAGTTTTAGCTCGACCAGTTTTTCGAGCGTGACGACGCGCACGCCGTCCAGCTCGACCGAGTTGGTCGAAGGCTCCGGGAAGACGACCGGCTTCGGCCGGCCGTCGCCGGGGTACTCGCCCGCGAGGATGACTTCGACGGGCACGCCGCCCCGTGTCGCGCGAAGGCGCTTGCGCGCGCCCTCGAACGCGGGCAGGTAGCCGAGGCCGACTAACTCGCGGTGGAAGGCTTCGAGCCCTTCGCGCGTCAGCACGAGGTCGATGTCCTCCGTGAAGCGCGGATAGCCGTGCGCCATCAGCGCGACCGCGCCGATAACCATGTAGTCGATGCGGTGCCGCTCAAGGTCTTCGCAGAGCCGCGCCAGCGCGTTGTTGAGTTGCCCCTCGCCCATCAGATACCGCAGGCCCTCCGCGTAGAGTTCGCGGACGGGCGTCTGCTCGGGCGTGGCGGCGCCGGTCTTCATCTATACCTCGCGCGTTACAGGTACTCTTCGACCTTCTTGATGATCTCGCGAATCTGGAAGGGGCGTCCTTTGACCTTGGAGAAGGGGACGGCGTCAACCAGATACTTGGCGCGAATCATGGTGCAGAGCTGGCCGAGGTTCATCTCGGGGACGATGACGCGCTCGAAGCTGCGGAGCACGTCGCCGAGGTTCGAGGGGAAGGGGTTGAGGTGGCGCAGGTGCGCCGACGAGACCGACTTCCCTTCCGCACGCAGCTTCTCCACCGCCGAGGTGATGGAGCCGTAGGTCGAGCCCCAGCCGAGGACGAGCACCTTGCCCGTGGGGTCGCCGTAGACCTCGACCTCGGGGATGTCCTGCGCGGCGCGGTCAACCTTGGCCTGACGCATGAGCACCATGAAGTGGTGGTTCTCGGGGTCGTAGTTGACGTTACCCGTCAGGTGCTGCTTCTCGATGCCGCCGATGCGGTGTTCGAGCCCGGGCGTGCCCGGCAGCGCGTAGGGGCGCGCGAGCGTCTCCTCGTCGCGCGCGTAGGGCATGAAGTTGGCCGGGTCGGTGGCGAACTCGACTTCGATTTTCGGCAGGTCTTCGATCTCGGGGACGAGCCACGGCTCGGCGCCGTTGGCGAGGTAGCCGTCCGAGAGGTAGAAGACCGGCGTCATGTAACGATAAGCCAACCGCACGGCCTCAATCGCCATCGAGAAGCATTCGGCGGGCGTGGCGGGCGCGATGACGATGGCGGGGCACTCGCCGTTGCGTCCCCAGACGGCCTGGAAGAGGTCCGCCTGCTCGGTCTTCGTCGGCAGACCCGTCGAGGGGCCGCCGCGCTGGACGTTGATGATGACGAGCGGCAGCTCCGTCATGATGGCGAGGCCGATGGCCTCCTGCTTGAGCGCGACGCCGGGGCCGCTCGTTCCCGTCAAACCGACGTGGCCGGTGAAGCTCGCGCCGATGGCGGCGCAGACGGCGGCAATCTCGTCTTCAGCTTGAAACGTCTTCACGCCGAAGTTCTTGTGGCGCGCGAGCTCGTGCAGGATGTCGGAGGCGGGCGTGATGGGGTACGAGCCGTAGAAGAGCGGGCGCCCCGCCAGTTCGGCGGCGGTGATGAAGCCGATGGCGGTCGCCTCGTTGCCGGTGATTTTGCGGTACTTGCCGGGCGCGATGACGGCCTTCTTCACCTTGTAGTGCGTGGTGAAGACCTCGGTCGTGTCGGCGAAGTTGTAGCCGGTCTTGAGGGCGACTTCGTTGGCGCGCATGACCTCCTCGTTCTTTTTGAACTTGGAGCGAATCCATTCGAGCGTCGGCTCCATCGGGCGGTCATAGAGCCAGTAGAGGATGCCGAGCGCGAAGAAGTTCTTGCAGCGGTCCATCTCCTTGCGCGAGAGCTTCACGTCGGCCTCTTGCAAGGCGCGGATGTTGACCGTGGTGATGGGCAGCTTGTGGACGCGGTAGCCCTTGAGCGTGTCGTCTTCGAGCGGGTTCGACTTGTAGTCGGCCTTCTTCAAGTTCTCCTTGTTGAACTCGTCGGTGTTGATGAGGAGCGTGCCGCCGTCTTCGAGGTCGTCGAGGTTGACCTTGAGCGCCGCCGGGTTCATCGCGACGAGCACGTTCGGCTGGTCGCCGGGCGTGCGGATGTCGCGGCTGGAGAAGTTGAGCTGAAAACCGGAGACGCCGGGGAGAGAGCCGGCCGGGGCGCGAATCTCGGCGGGGAAGTCGGGCAGGGTCGAGATGTCGTTCCCGACGATGGCCGAGGTGTTGGTGAACTGCGTGCCCGTGAGCTGCATGCCGTCGCCGGAGTCTCCGGCGAAGCGGATGGTCACGGTCTCGACCTCTTCAACGTCATGCTCGCGCACTTCGGCGGGCGGGTTCTCGATGATGGCGCTCATACTTTACCTGTAGTCCTTTGTCAGTGGGATGGGTTGGGATGGAGCTTGCCGGAAGTGACTTCATCAGGTTTTAGAATGTCCGTGACGGGGGAAGTCCCGAGGCGGTCTAACGTTCGATTCATTCTACACACCCGCGCGCGGCAAACTCAAGCGACCCCGCCCGCGCGTAAAATCTCGCGGCGTCGGGTGAAAATCCCCGCGACTGAGCCCGCGAAGCGCCGCCCGCGCCTTCCACGGGTCACACAACAAATACCGTGCCCGCGCGCGCCGGACGTTGACAGCCGCGCGACGGCCGCACGATACTGCCGCCGCCCCGAAACATTCGCCGACATAGTTCAAACGCCCGACGCCCGAGGCCCGGGGGCTTCGGCCGAAGCCCTCCGACACGCGCAGACCTGAAAGGAGAGACCGAAGCATGAAGGGTTACAAGGTGGTTCTATCCCTGTTCTTCTTAGCCTGCCTGATTCTCGCGTCCCCGGTGGCCGCGCAGAACCAGCCGACCATCGCCAAAGACTCCGTGCAGTTGAGGGCCTTCACCTTTAGCTCTTACAAGGGCAACTACGACACCTTCAGTTGGGCGCCGCTCATTACCTACCGCGTCAACGGCCCCATCCCGAGCGGCGGCCAGCTCTACGTCGAATACACGGTGCCGGGCTCGCCGGCCATCAAGTTCGATTGCCGCACCGAGGAGACGCCGGCCGACCGCTGGTGGAAGACCGAGTGCGGCGGCCGCGACGGCGTCCCCGAGGAGAAGGGGACGACCTACACCGGCCCCTTCAACTTCGCCATCAAGATGCGCAACGAGTTGGCGGGCAACGACACGACGCTCTTCACCGGCAAGGCCAAGGTCGCCAAGGTGCACTCCAACGAGATCAAGACCGGCAAGTTCGCCAACCACTTCGTCTACTACGTAGACCACGACTGGAACCTGCCCATCGGCTACGTCTACTACACGGCCGATGACCTACAAGGCTGGAAGAGGCCCATCCTCAACGTCGCCTTCTGGGTGCGCGGCGAAGCCTATAACTTAGACCCGCACCTCTTCTACAAGGGCGCGGAGGTGGGCCGCATCATGTACGACGGCCAGCAGGTCGGCAAGGCCAGTTGCGAGTCGGACGTGGATAACAACACCACGCATTTCGTGGACGAGAAGGACGCGCCGCAGAAGGCGAAGTGGGCGCGCGTCGTCTGCTCCTTCAACAACGTCCGCGCGTGGGACAGGTCGGGCGAGGAGCCGGGCATGTTCGGGCCGCTCTACCAGATGGACAAGAACCCCGGCGAGTACGAGTTGAAGGTGCTGTGGAACAACAAGCTGGCGCGCTCGGTCAAGTTCAACGTTCCGGCCGACGGCAAGCTCGACACCAGCCTTGCCGCCTCGAACAAGCTCGGCACCGACCGCCTCATCGTCCCCGTCACAATCATCGGCGACCAGGACGGCATCTGGGACAAGGCCGCGTGGAAGACCGACGCCTTCTACGGCAACCCGCTCACGGGCTTCACGCCCGCGCCCTGAAGCGTTCATTAACCACGGAGACACGGAGACGCGGCCGGTTGAGAGTTAACTCAACCGGCCGCGTCTCCGTGTCTCCGTGTTAAATGCTTTAGGTCGTCGCGCCGGTCGCGTCCGTCACGTCGGTGGCGGAGGCGTCGGAGCCGGTGGAGGAGGTGCGGGAGGAGCCGGTGCCGGTCTTGGACGAAGAGGATGAAGATGATGACGAAGCGCCCGGGGTCGTCGATGACGAAGTGGAGGCGGTGGCGGTGGAACTCTTCTCGGCGTCCTCCTTGATCTGCACCATGCGGCAGGAGCCTTCGAAGACGGCGCCGTTCTCGATGACGAGGGCGGGCGTCTGGATGTTGCCCGTCACCTTGGCGACGCGCCCCATCTCGATGCGCTTGGTGGCGGTGATGTCGCCGTTGACCGTGCCGAAGATTTGCGCGACCGCGACCTCGACGTTGGCGTCCACGCGGCCGTTGGTCGAGACGATGAGCGTGCCGTCCTGCGAGGAGACGCGGCCCGAGAGCCCGCCGTCCACGCGGAGCATGCCCTTGAAGTTGGCCTCGCCCGTGAGCGTCGTGCCGTTGCCGACGAAGCCCGTGAGCGTCCCCTCCTTGATGTCGCGCGCGAGCGACTCGCTCTCGGTGACGGCGCGCGAGGTGGTCTGCGTGTAGACCGACTGCTGGTAGTCCTCGGTCGCCGTCGCGGCCGGCTTGGCGCCGCCCTGCCCGGAGCCGTAGGCGGAGCCGGCGGAAGGAGGCGGCTGCGGCGTGTGGTCGGCCGTGTCGTCTGCGGTTTGCGTGTCCTTCGGATTTCTTCCCGGTCTAAACATTTCGCATTCTCCCTGTTTGAGAACTCGCTCAGTTGGTGTGGGACGCATCCCGCCGGGACGAGTGGCCCCGTGCGCGCGCCGCCGTTGCTAGAAATGGAGTCGGGGTCAGGAG